>NZ_BMYS01000004.1 GCF_014652395.1 Advenella faeciporci | reverse complement strand
CGCCAGTACATGTGGTTTTAACGGTGTCGCGGATACCC
Source organism: Advenella faeciporci (assembly GCF_014652395.1). Lineage (GTDB taxonomy): Bacteria > Pseudomonadota > Gammaproteobacteria > Burkholderiales > Burkholderiaceae_B > Advenella > Advenella faeciporci. Next base: position 185,951 of record NZ_BMYS01000004.1, on the reverse strand, counting down.
ACGATTTCAATCTCTTCACCCACCTTGATGATACCGCGCTCGATACGGCCGGTTACAACAGTACCACGACCGGAAATAGAGAACACGTCCTCAACAGGCATCAGGAACGTACCGTCAACCGCACGCTCGGGGGTGGGGATGTAGGTATCCAGGGCTTTGGCCAGTTCCAGAATGGCCTGTTTGCCCAATGGGCCTTCGTCGCCTTCCAGGGCCAGCTTGGCTGAACCTTTGATAACAGGTGTATCATCGCCTGGGAAGTCGTATTTGCTCAGCAATTCGCGAACTTCCATTTCAACCAGTTCCAGCAACTCTTCGTCATCAACCATGTCGGCTTTGTTCAGGAACACGATGATGAAAGGAACACCCACCTGACGTGACAGCAGGATGTGCTCACGGGTTTGTGGCATCGGGCCGTCAGCGGCTGAACAAACCAGGATCGCGCCGTCCATCTGCGCAGCACCGGTGATCATGTTTTTAACATAGTCAGCGTGTCCTGGGCAGTCTACGTGTGCGTAGTGACGTTCTGCGGTTTCGTATTCAACGTGTGAAGTGTTGATGGTAATACCGCGTGCTTTTTCTTCGGGAGCCGCGTCAATTTGTGAGTAGTCTTTCGCTTCACCGCCGAACTCTTTTGACAGAACGGTACAAATTGCTGCTGTCAATGTTGTTTTACCGTGATCCACGTGACCGATCGTACCTACGTTTACGTGCGGTTTGGTACGTTCAAACTTACCTTTTGCCATGACCGACTCCTGATGATGGTGCTGGAATTAATAACAAAGTTTACATGGTGCCCAAGGCGGGAATCGGACCCGCGACCTCTCCCTTACCAAGGGAGTGCTCTACCACTGAGCCACTTGGGCGAATTCTGTGCTTACCGGATGAGGTAGCCGGCAAGTCTGGAGCGGGTGAAGGGAATCGAACCCTCGTCATCAGCTTGGAAGGCTGTTGCACTACCATTGTGCTACACCCGCGGATCTTTCGCTTGACCCATTATTTGTTATTGTTTAACGGATATCACATAGCCATCACAAAGAACAAATAATTTAAATTAGGCTCTCTGGTGGTGGAGGTTGGATTCGAACCAACGTAGGCGCAAGCCAACAGATTTACAGTCTGCCCCCTTTAGCCACTCGGGCACTCCACCCAGAGAATGTGTAATTATGCACATACATTTCAGGTACGTCAAGCACCTTCAACAAAAAACCAAAATAAAAGTGGTTTTTTTGTTGAATTTAAATTTAACGTGATCATTAGTGCTCTATCAGCGATGACAGACCCTGCTTTTCCAGTAGCGAGTTCAAATGATCCCAGCTATGAAAATCTATCATGAGCTGACCTTTGTTTTTTGCACCTACCTTAAGAACCACCTTGGTGCCCAAATGATCCGACAAGGCTTCTTCAAGTCGTACCAGATCCCGGTCAGGCGCAGACCTGACAATACCCGCCGCCTTTTTGCTTTCACCTTCAATCGTTTGCTTGACCAGTTTTTCAGTTTCACGAACCGACAAACTTCTTGCCACGACCTGGTTTGCCAATAAAATCTGTGTCGCCGCATCAACCGCCAGCAAAGCACGGGCGTGTCCCATATCAATGTCTCCGGCCAACAGCATGGTTTGCACAGGCTCCGCCAGATTCAGCAATCGCAATAAATTGCTGGTTAAAGAACGGGAACGGCCGATAGCCTGCGCAGCCTGTTCATGTGTAAAGCTGAATTCCTCAATAAGACGCTTCACACCCTGGGCCTCTTCCAGCGGGTTAAGGTCCTCACGCTGGATATTTTCAATAAGTGCCATAATGGCCGCATTTTCATCGGCAACTTCACGAACCAGAACAGGAACTTCTTTAAGACCCGCAAGTATTGCAGCCCGATAACGCCGCTCACCCGCGATAATTTCAAATTTGCCTTCAGGATCATTTTTTAACGGCCGAACCAGAATAGGCTGCATGATGCCCTGGGTTTTGATTGAATCAGCCAGTTCCGTCAAAGCACCTTCATCCATTCGGGTTCGGGGTTGATATTTCCCTGCCTGCAATTTTTCTATCTGAATGACCGAAGGTGGCAGGGCAGATTTCCCCTGCTCTTCATTTCTGATGTCTTCAAGAACATTAATATCATTTCCCAGCAGTGCCGCAAGGCCACGTCCCAGACCCTTGGTTTTTTTTACCGCTGTCTTGCTGGCTGTTTTACCTGCTGCCTTAGTTGCTGTTTTACTTGCCGTCGGTTTAATTGCCATTTCTATTTCCGTTTTCCTTATCCATCATTTTCACACGCTTAATGACTTCAGCACCAAATTGCATGTACGCCTTTGCACCACGTGATGACTTATCATAAACGATCCCTGGCAAGCCATGACTTGGTGCTTCTGCCAGCCTTACATTACGAGGAACGACTGTATTGAAAACACTGTCGCCAAAATGTGACTCCAGCTGTTCTGAAACCTGTTGCTGCAAGGTGACCCGTGCATCAAACATTACACGCAACAGCCCTATCATTTTCAATTCAGGATTGATATTTTTATGGACACGTTTTATGGTGTTAACCAAATCAGACAATCCTTCAAGTGCAAAGTATTCACATTGCATTGGAATAATCACGCCATTTGCACATGAAAGGCCATTTAACGTAAGCAAAGACAAAGTTGGCGGACAATCAATAAGCACATAATCATAATCTTCAGCTACTTTATCTATTGCCTGTTTTAACTGATGCTCCCGATTATCCATTTGCACCAGATCAATTTCGGCTCCTGACAACTCGCGATTTCCTGGCAAGACATCATAACCGCCACTTTCTGAACGTACCCTGGCCTCGTTGATACCGGCTTCGCCAATAAGCACCTGATATATATTTAAACTTAAACTATTTTTATCTATACCGCTTCCCATAGTGGCATTACCCTGAGGATCAAGATCTATTAGCAGGACCCTTTTCTTATGTGATGCCAGACTGGCGGCAAGATTGATTGCCGTGGTTGTTTTACCTACTCCGCCTTTTTGATTGGCGATACAAAAAATCTTAATTGAATTTACAACTTTCCCCATGACCTACCCTTTACGCTGCAGCCAGATTAAACACCGGTTTGCATCCAGTTCCGGAACCTCAAGCGTTTCATGTGAGGCCTCTTCCCATTCGGTTCTGGATACCAATTCATTTACTTCATCCTGAATATAATGCCCTTTCATTGCAACCAGATAACCGGATGCATCTACATGCTTGCCGGCCAAGGAAGCAAAGTCAGCCAAGGACGCAAATGCTCTTGAAATAACCAAATCTACCTGAGGTTCGGTTCTTTGCTCTATTCGAATATGCTTTGCAGACAAATTGGGAAGCTTTAACACGCCTGACATCTGACGCACAAAAGCAGTTTTTTTCTCAACTGCATCTATACAGCAAATGTTCCACGTGGAATTCATTATAGCCAGGACAACCCCAGGCAAACCACCCCCTGAACCCACATCCAATACATTTACAGTTTTCCTGCCTGACAGTTTTTTTCTTAAAGGCAATACCACAGAAAGGCTGTCAAAAATATGTTGAACAAGCATTTGTTCCTTGTTTTTCAAGGCAGTCAGATTATAGGTTTTATTCCAACGCTGCATCTGTTCTATGTACATAAGCAATGCATGCGCCTGTTCTTCGCTCATTTCAAGCCCAAGTTGCCTGGCCGCTTCAAACAGGCATTTTTTTGAATCACTCATTGCTACGCTTATGCCTTTTTTAAATCGGAATATTGCATTCGTTTTATATGAATCAGCAATAATGCAATGGCTGCCGGTGTTACACCTGAAATTCGCCCTGCCTGGCCAATTGTTTCAGGACGACTTTCCCTGAGTTTCTGCCGGACTTCAAAAGATAAATTTCCCACTTCATCATAATTCAAATCAACGGGTATTTTCTGGTCTTCATAGGTGCTTTGACGGCGTACTTCTTCCTGTTGCCTGTTTATATAACCAGCGTATTTGACCTGAATCTCAACCTGCTCAATTTCTGAATCTGACAATTCAATGTCCGAATGAAAAGTTTCACCACTGACAGTTGTTGTATTTACAAGGTCTTTGTAATTGACATTCGGCCTTTTCAGCAAATCAACCAAGGTGTAATCCCTTTCAAGAGATTTGCCCAACAGCGTTTGTGCCTGCTCATCAGCAAACGTTTTAGGATGAACCCTTGTTCCGCCCAAACGTTTTATTTCCGCATTCACATTGTCTCTTTTACGGCTAAAAAATTCCCAACGGTCATCAGGTACAACACCCAGTTTCCTTCCTGTTTCAGTTAACCTGAAATCGGCATTATCTTCACGCAAACTCAAACGGTATTCCGCCCTTGAGGTAAACATTCGATAAGGTTCGGTAACACCTTTGGTAATCAAATCATCAATCAGAACACCTAAATAGGCTTCATCGCGCCGCGGGGTCCAGGGTGCCTCACCTTTCACTTGCAAGGCTGCATTCAAGCCTGCCAACAAACCTTGAGCACCTGCCTCTTCATATCCGGTGGTTCCGTTAATTTGCCCGGCAAAAAACAGGCCATTAATGCTTTTTGTCTCCAGGCTGCTTTTTAATCCACGTGGATCAAAATAATCATATTCAATGGCATAACCCGGGCGAAGAATATGGGCATTTTCCAGACCTGGCAAAGAATGCACTAATTCAAGCTGTACATCATAAGGCAAACTGGTTGAAATTCCATTCGGATAAATTTCATTGGTTGTCAAGCCTTCAGGCTCCAGAAACACCTGGTGTGAATTCTTGTCAGCAAAACGATGCACCTTGTCTTCAATTGAAGGACAATACCGCGGCCCAATACCATCAATCACCCCTGTGTACATAGGAGACCTGTCCAGCCCACCCCTGATAATCTCATGGGTTTTTTCATTGGTATAGGTAATCCAGCAAGGCAACTGCCGGGGATGCATTTGTGCATTCCCCATATATGAAAAAACAGGAATAGGATCCAGATCTCCTGGCTGTTCAATCAGGTTGGAAAAATCAATCGTTCTGGCATCAATACGCGGAGGCGTACCGGTTTTGAGTCGTCCCTGAGGGAGCTTCAGCTCTTTTAATCTATGGGCAAGGCTGATGGCAGGAGGATCTCCTGCACGGCCTGCAGAATAATTCTTCAATCCAACATGGACTAGACCATTCAAAAAAGTACCTGTTGTCAATACCACAGCACGCGACCTGAATTTAAGACCAATCTGTGTTACCGCTCCAACCACCCGGTCACCTTCAACAATCAGATCATCAACTGCCTGCTGGAACAACCAAAGGTTTTCCTGATTTTCAAGTCGGGTACGTATGGCTTGTCTGTACAGCACCCTGTCTGCCTGCACCCTTGTTGCGCGCACGGCCGGGCCTTTTGAACTGTTCAGTATTCTGAATTGTATTCCTGCTTCATCTGCTGCCAGCGCCATGGCGCCACCTAGTGCATCAATTTCTTTTACCAGATGTCCTTTCCCAATCCCACCTATTGAAGGATTGCAAGACATTTGGCCTAGGGTTTCAATATTGTGTGTGAGCAATAATGTTTTGGCACCAGTACGGGCAGAAGCCAAAGCGGCCTCTGTCCCAGCATGACCACCACCCACTACTATCACATCAAACTCGTTTGGGTAATCCATTTTGTTTCTAATAAAAAAATAGCAATAGTTAATTATAAATCCAGAACAAATGTTCCACGTGGAACATTTGCATAATTTCAGTTATTTTGGATATTTTTATGTCCGGAAACGAAAAATCTTTAGGTAAGATTGTTTTGAGGTTGTTCCACGTGGAACAAAGCAAAGCTCTGTGGATAACTTTGTTAATAATAAGACGAAAAGGTATGTACTGCCATGTATAAAATGTTAATAACATTCTCTACAATAAGGCATAATAAGGATTATAGCCTTGTTGATAAAATTTATATAGCTTGAAATTGTTATACAAAAACTGTGAATAAAATGATTAAATCAAAATTACCCGACGTTGGAACAACTATTTTTACCATCATGAGCCAGTTGGCCAATGAATATAATGCGATAAATCTGGGGCAAGGATTTCCAGACTTCAATCCTGATGAAAAACTGGTTTCATTGGTGAATAAAGCCATGCTCAGTGGACATAACCAGTATCCATATATGCCAGGCGTACAATCGTTACGAATTGCCATTGCAGATAAAATAAGTCAACTTTATTCGCAAAGTTACAACCCCGAGACAGAAATAACCGTTACCAATGGCGCTACTGAAGCGTTAATGTCTTCAATACTAAGCGTTGTTCATGATGGTGATGAAGTTATTGTTATTGAACCATGCTATGACTCTTATGTACCATGCATAAAATTAGCCGGAGGAATTCCGGTATTTGTTTCCCTGACTCCTCCTTCTAAAAATAATCCTGCCTACTCAATTGACTGGAATAAAGTGAAAAATGCCATCACTGAAAAAACCCGGTTGATCATTCTGAATTTTCCTCATAACCCAACTGGTCTTACTTTGAAATCATCTGATCTGGATGCTATTGAAGATTTAATCAAGGATAACGAAATATTTTTGATTGGTGATGAGGTTTATGAACATATTGTGTTTGGAAATAAACCTTTCTTGAGTTTATCTACCCGGGATTTTTTAGCCAGCCGTTCGTTTGTTATTTCTTCTTTTGGCAAAACCTACCATACCACTGGCTGGAAAGTAGGGTATTGCAGTGCACCTAAAGCACTGACCGCAGAATTCAGGAAAATTCATCAATTTGTGGTTTTTACCGTAAGTTCACCCATGCAATATGCATTTGCCGAATTTATGAAAGATCCGGCCACTTATTTGAATTTATCCAGTTTTTATCAAAAAAAGCACGATTTTCTATATAACGGTTTGTTAAATACCCGTTTCAAACCAATCAAGAGTGAAGGTACTTTTTTCTTGTTGGCTGATTATAGCGATGTCTCATCGGCTAATGAATTGAACTTTGCCACGGAATTGACGAAAAAACATGGTGTAACGCTGATTCCGGTTTCTGCATTTTATAAAGATTCTTCTGCATTGAGTTCGAATAATAATTTGGTCCGGTTTTGTTTTGCAAAGAAAAATGAAACATTGGAAAAAGCTTTACAAGTGCTAAGTACTATTTAGTTATTATTTTTCTTTATATATAACTGATTAAGAACTAGATGCTCTGTGGATAAGTACTGAAACCCTGTTTTTTTCATTAAAAACAGGGTTTTATGCTGTTTTTTGCTTGTTGAGTTCAATTCTTTTTAGTGTTGGATAAAGTTGAACAAGTTTTGGCACCAAATTTTGAAGCCGGGTTCTTCACTTTTCATACAAAAGTTATTCACAAATCATTTTCACAGTAGTTATCCACAGCCGTTTTTTTTGAAAAAACACGATAAATGTCTGTTTTTATGGTGTTCAGAAAATTAAAAACAGGATTGAATCGTGTTTTTTAATGTTTTAAAGTTGGCTGCATTTAATCGTTTTATCGATGCAATTTGGTTCAGGATGTTGAAATTACCCTTGATGATTTATGTTAAAGTAATCATCAAATTGCTTCGGTTTCAGTGAATTGACTACTTTTATGGATAATTGGAATGGCTTACGATACAAATAATATCTTCGCTAAAATTTTACGAGGGGAAGCACCTTCATTTAAAGTGTATGAAGATGACAAAACCTACGTCATGATGGATATCATGCCGCAAACGGTTGGACATACATTGGTATTAACCAAAGAACCAGCCGTTAACTTGTTTGATTTGTCTTACGATGCGGCCCAGGCCTGTGTTTCTACAGCAAAAAAAATTGCCCCTGCAATAATGAAAGCAACCAATGCCGATGGAATTGTTCTTAGCCAGTTTAATGGCGCCGCAGCCGGACAAACGGTTGATCATGTTCATTTTCATTTGGTGCCACGCTATGAAGGACAAAATGTTCACGCCCATGCTCATGTCAAAGGGGATATGGAGGCAATAAAAGCCTTGGCTGAAAAAATTATTGCTGCTATTAATGACTTGAATTAATACTTATACACTTTGATTTTAGATTGCTTAAAAACTGAACCCGGTATTGCACCGGGCTTGGTTTTTTTTATTATTGGTTCAAATTTATTACCATGCACCCAGTAGCACAATGTAAATTGAAACAGGCATAGAGGGCTAGGGTACGAATTGTATAATTAATACATACCTGCCCCTGCTGATTTTTCCAATCGGTAAAACCACAAGGCAGAAAGGATTGATGCAGCCCCAATAACAATAAAACCCGACTTGATATCCTGAACTGAGGGGGTCAGGGAACCGTTCAGGCGCATGCTGAAGTCAATGCTTAAGGTCGCTATCCCCATACCCATACTGATTCCCACTTGCTGCGCAGTGGCTGAAAAACTGCTGGCCTGGCTCATTTTCTCAGGTTTGATGTTGGCAAAACTCAGGGTATTGACCGAAGTAAACTCCAGAGAACGGAAAAAGCCGCCAAAAAGCAGGGTCATTGTTATGAGCCAGATAGGGGTCTCAAGGGTAAACAAGGCGCATGCCATGATAAAAAGGCCGGTAATAACCGCATTAACCGTTAGTACACTGCGAAAACCAAATCTTTTCAGGATGGGGATGGCAACAAACTTCATGGCAAGAGCACCCAAGGCACCGGCAAAAGTAATCAGGCCCGCCGATAAAGGGGTGTAATTAAAGCCAATCTGTAACAATAAGGCCAGCAAAAATGGAGTTGAACCAACTGCAAAGCGGCATAAATTGCCTGCAATAATGGAAATGGCAAAGCTTTGGATTTTTAAAAGGGACAAGTCAATAATGGGATTGGCGACCCGTTTGGCATGAAACCAGTACAGGATTCCACTAATAAAAGAAATGGCTAATAGAAAATAGGCATTGATAAATCCCTGGTTTTTTGCCAGGGATTCAAAACCATATACGCAAGAAGCCATGGCAAGGCCACTTAAGATGAATCCTGGCCAGTCCAGACGAGGAGGATTTTCTTTTTTATATTCCTGAATATATTTAAGCACCATGAAAATACCAAGCATGCCCATGGGAATATTGATCAGGAAAATCCAGTGCCAGGAAGTGAAAGTAACAATAAAGCCACCCAGAGGCGGGCCAATCATTGGCCCTAGCAGGGCAGGAACGGATAAAAAAGCCGTTGCCTTGAGCAACTGCTCTCGGGGAACGGCTTTTAACATGATAATACGACCTACGGGCACCATCATGGCACCGGCAAGGCCTTGAATAAACCTGAAAAGTACAAAAGTCTCTAGCGTTGGTGCCATTGAACAGCCCAGTGAGGAAAGGCAAAACAGCATGATGGCGAGCAGGAATGTTTTTTTTGCGCCAAAGCGGTCTGCGGCCCATCCACAAACGGGAACAAAAACCGCAACCGCAACAAGATATGCGGTTATGGCAATATTCATGCGTACTGCCGTGGTGTTGAAAGTATCGGCCATCATGGGTAAGGCCATTGCCACAACAGAGGAATCCAGCATTTGCATGAAAAGGGCGCAACCAACAATAAAGGGAATCAGTCGAACGGCAGTGGATTGTTTTGTTTTGTCTGGTTTTGCGTGATGGTTGGAGTCAGTTGACATGGTAATGTTGAGGTATCGAGTCTTGAAATATCTCAGTTTAAAGGATATTTGACATCCTCCCTGCCCTGAAGGGCTGGGCTTGTCGCGCATTTGTTCAGTCAATACGGCGCTTGATACTGGTCTTGGGCTTCAGGTGTTTTTCAAAAAAATGATATAGCGGGCTTGTTGTGAGCAATACAAATACCATACGTGACACGTGGAATGCGGTCACAACCGGCGCGCCCAGTGAGAGCACTTTTGCCGTAATCGCCATTTCCGCAATGCCTCCAGGACTATTGCCGAGTACAAGCGTCGGAAAAGGAATATCTGAAATAATAAATAACAGGTAACTGAATCCAAATGCGAGTATCAGGTTAAGGGTATTGCTGATGGCTACTACTGATAAATAGCGGGGGGCCTTTTTGAAAAAATCAGGGCCAAATTTGTCTCCCAGCGACCAGCCAATAAACAGTTGGCCAAGTTTTGAGATTTCATTGGGCAGATAGGTAAGGATGGTATCGTTGCCGGTTAATAAAATGGTAACCAGTAAAGGACCCAAGACCCAAGGGTTGGGAAGTGAAAGCTTTTTGAAAATTAATCCGGTGATGCTGGTTAATATGATGAGCTTGAAAAAACCGCTGGTGTTAAAAAAATAAAGGGCTTCCGTTCCTGGATAATTGCCCGATATATTCAGGAATTTAAACGCAAAGGGAATGGAAACCACCACCATAATCATGCGCAGGCTGTGTGCCGAAGCAACCAGATCTGTTCTGGCATGGTTTTTTTCAGCCAGGTTGGCCATTTCACTGGCACCGCCAATGGCGCTGGCAAACCAGGCGGTTTTAAAATCAACATGACCCCATTTTCTTAAAATGAGAGAACCATTGATACCCAGTAAAATGGCAAATACCATCCCGGCAAAAATGAAAGGAGAGTAACCGCTGATGATAGCCAGAACTTCTGGTGTGAAATACAAACCCAGGGACGTGCCAATAACCCATTGACCAATGTTTCGGAAAACCGTGTGAGAGGTGCTGTTGACGCCGGCTGTTTTGGTGATGGCCGTAAATAACAGTGAACCAATCAGCCATGGCAGTGGTATGGTTAACCATACCGCCACCAAAGCGCCAGACAGTGCCAGAAGGAATCCGGTTAAATATTTTACAAACATGTCATATTAATTGGCTGGGACATGAATTTCATTTTTTCTTGAAAATTTCCTGAATAATGGCGGAACCACGCCAACCAGAATGGCGGCAACCCATAAGCTGATGGAAATGGGGCTTTCAAACAGGATGGAAATTTCACCATTGGTAATGGAAAGGGCACGACGAAGGTTTTGTTCCATCATATCGCCCAGTACCACGCCCAGGACAAGCGGTGCCATAGGTACATTCATTTTCCGCAGGAAATAACCAATCACGCCAATTCCAACCACCAGCATCAGGTCAAATGTCGTGGCATTAATGGCATATACACCGATAAAACTGATGGATAAAATACCAGGAACCAGTAACCAGGAGGGGATGGATAACATGGCTGCAAATACCCGTACCATGGGAATGTTCATTAAAAGCAGCATGACGTTGGCAATGAACAGGGAGGCGATCAGCCCCCATACCAGCTGGGGTTGGGTATCAAACAGGACCGGTCCGGGTGTAATATTGTAAAGGGTCAGTGCACCCATCATGACCGCGGTTGTACCGGAACCGGGTACACCCAATGCCAGCATGGGAATAAATGAACCGGTTGCTGCGCTATTGTTGGCGGATTCGGGGGCTGCAAGGCCACGCATGTCTCCTTTGCCGAATTTGGCATCGGGATCTTTGCTTTCAATCAGTTTTTTTTCATTGGCATAGGCAACGGCAGAGGCGACACTGGCACCGGCGCCCGGCAAAATTCCAATGAAGAATCCTAAAAATCCGGCACGAACCGTACTCCACCAGGTAAGTGCCATTTCTTTTAAATTGAATAGCTTGCGTTCGCTTTTGGGAACATCAATGGATACACCGCTAAGCAGGTTTTCAAGCATTTGCAGCATTTCAGAAACTGCAAAAAGACCAATCACCACCACCACGAAATCAATACCATCGGCCAGATTGGGCAAATCAAAGGTATAACGGTAAACGCCAGAGTTGGCATCCACCCCAACCGTGGCAATCGCCAGGCCAATCATGGCTGCCAGAATCCCTTTGACCGGTTGTTCACCCAATAGGCTGGTAAGCGCACAAAAGGCAAATACCATCAAAACAAAATATTCGGCAGGACCGAAAGCAATAGCCCATTTGGCCAGCAACGGTGCCAATAGCAAGATGCCAAAAATGGCAATGGTGGAACCAATGAATGAAGACCAGGCCGACAGTGATAATGCCACGCTGGCCAGGCCCTGGCGTGCCAGCGGATAGCCATCAAGTGTGGTCATGACGGCAGCGGCCTCACCCGGCACGTTAATCAGGATAGAGGTAATCCGGCCGCCATATTCGGCCCCAACGTATACGGCGGCCAGCAGGATCAGGGCCGTCTCTGGTGGCAGTTGCATGGCAAAGGCAATAGGAACCAGCATGGCAACGCCATTAATGGGGCCCAGTCCGGGCAGTACGCCAACAATGGTGCCAATAAATGAGCCAAGGGCTGCCACAAGCAGGTTGATACCTGAAAAGGCAACCCCGAACCCGATTGATAAATGTTCCATTAATCCGCTCATAGGAGGTCTCCGAGAATGCCGGTGGGCAGTACAACATCAAGGGCTTTATCAAAAAGGAAAAAGAACAGAAGGCCCATTGCAACGCCACCAATAATGCATTTGATCCATGCACCATTGAACAGCCTGCCTACAAAAATGGCCATGAGTGCCGTAGATAGAATAAAGCCGACCCATTGGAATAAAAATGCATAGGCGGCAACATAGGCGACCATGGTCATAATCCGGAAATTGGCACCTTCCGGATTCGGTTCAACCGTATTGCCACCTTTGTAAGCAAGCCGTACACCGCAAATGGCGATGATTAGCGCAAGCATAAGCGGAAATGCTTTGGGTCCTACGGGTTCATAGGTAAACGGTGCTTCAAGATCGTAGCCAAACCAGGTAAGAAATGCGGCAAAGAAAAGGGCGCCAATACCTAATACCCTGTCATTGAGTGCCATAAGAGTACCTTTGAAATATACGTTGAAGTTCCCCCGCATGGCAGGGGAACTTGCGGTTTTTATTGAATTATTTTTTGATCAGACCAAAAGAATCAGCCAGTTCGGTATAAAACTGAACGCGTTCCTTCACATAGCTATCCAGTTCAGCACCGGTTTTGTCAAATGGAAACAAACCTTGCTGCTCTTGCATCTTGGCAAACTCAGGGGTTTTCATCAATTTGTTAAAAGCGTCAACCCACCAGTTGTATTCGTTGTCAGATACTTTGGGACCCACGTAAAAACCACGGATAATGGGCCAATTAATGTCAAAGCCCTGTTCTGCGGCTGTAGGAATATCCGACATTTTTCCAGGCAAACGTTTATCATTGAAAACGGCCAGAATCCGGATGGGTGCACCACCATCAAGCATGGTACGGGCTTCTGCGGCATCCCCCATATAAGCCTGGATATGTCCGCCTCGCAAGGCGGTTACGGCTTCACCACCGCCCTCAAAGGCAACGAAACGCATTTTCTTGTAATCAACACCGGCCGCTTTGGCAGTCAGGGCTGCTTTCATCCAATCCTGGCTACCCACAGAGCCGCCTGCGCCCAGAACAATTTTGCTGGGATCCGCTTTGAAAGCTTCCATCAAGGACTTGAGATCGGTATAGGGGGAATCGTTACGTACAATGGCGACACCATAATCGCTACCGACCGCTGCCAGCCATTTCACGTCATTAACGTTGTATTTGCCAAATTTGCCCTGAGCCAGATTGAGCAATGAACCGCCTGAAAATGCAACAATTGCGTTGCCATCGGCAGGGCGTTGGGCAACGATATTGTTATAAGCCACAGCCCCAATGCCGCCTGGCATGTAAATGGTTCGCATGGGGGCTTCAAGGATTTTGGTTTGGGCAAAACCGTTCAGGGCCAGTCGACAGGTCAGGTCAAAACCGCCACCAGGCTGTGCCGGTGCAATACATTCCGGTTTTTTGGGCTGTTCTTGTGCCTGGACAGTGCCCAGGCAAGTAAGGCCAAGCAGGCTTGCAGTAAGGAAAGATAAGGTCTTTTTATACAGTATCATTATAGTCTCCATTGATAGGTAAGGACCTAACGATACAAAACTGAAGCTTTCGATTAGCTTTCAATTTGATGAAAACCGGCTTTTATCAGGGTAATCCATAGGAATTTTATTGAACACCAGCCGGACAATAAGGCCTGTTTCATTTTTTTTCGAAAAAATCTCAAGCCTGGCCTGGTTGATTTCTGCAATCGTGTTAACAATGGCCAGTCCTAATCCAGATCCGTATTTTTCCTTGCCCGATGCACCTCTGCGAAAGCGTTTTCCTGCCAGGGCAATATCTTCCGGACTCATGCCGGGGCCGTTATCTTCAACCTGCAAGATAATATGGTCTTTTTCTTCCAATACAGAAACGGTAATATGGGAGCGTACAGGACAATACTTAATGGAATTGCTGATAATATTGCTTAAAGCTTCTTTAAGCAGCCATTCAATGCCATTGATCATGACAGGATGTTCGGGCAATTCCTGGCCATAATCCATTCTTTTCTTGCGTGCCGTAGGTAATAAATTGCCGACCACTTCGGCAGCCAGCTGGCAGATATCAATTGTTTCACGTGAAACATTGGCCGTCAGTTTATCTGCGGCATCACGAACCTTCGCCAATGCCAGTAATTGATTGGTTAGCTGAATTGTATTGCCCAGTCTTTGCTGTATGGCGGTTAACACTTCTTCCATTTCGGTGGTTTTGGCCAGTTTTTTTGCATAATCCACCTGCATGTTCAATACGGAAAGAGGTGTGCGCAATTGGTGGGAGGCGTCATCAAGAAACTGTTGCTGGGTAATATTCCGCTTGATGTAACGCGCCAGGTGAAGATTGATGGCCTGGACCAAAGGCTTGATTTCTTTGGGCAATTCTTTTTCATCAATGGGCAGCAAGTTGTCAAAAGAGCGGTTTTTAATTTCGCTGCTAAGTGTTTTTAAGGGGCGAAGCGCAATAATAATGCCACCGGAAAGCAAAAGGATGAAAATGGCAAGCACAACAAAGTCTTTTCGAACCGATTGCCAGATGAGCTGGTTGATGAAATCTTCCCGGCTTGACATGCTTTCGGCAACCTGGATGATGATACGGCTTTCCGGGTTATAAAGCAGGCCATCTTTCGGGCGAATGGCAATGGCGGCAATCCGCATGGGCTGGTCAAGATAATCCCGGTTATAAAAAACGGCTTTACCGGTATCCAATGGGGTCGTCGGCAAGGGCAGGTCGACATAGCCTATTTCTGTTAACCTGTCTTCGGTAGCGACCCTGAAATAGGCGGTACTGCGTGTGGTCAGTTCAAAGAACTCAAGCATGTAAAAGGGTTGTTCCATGGCCAGGCCACCATCTTCGGTCTTGATGTTGACTTCAATGGAACGGATGGCACCCGCCAGGGAACGGTCAAATGCCGTGTTGACTTGTCCTCTTAATTCAAGGTTTGAGGCCCAGAGCGAAATCAGCATGGTGATGACCAATGCCGGTATCAATAGCCAGAGCAATGTTGATTTCAGGCTTTTAAATTTCATCATCGGGAATGGGTTCAAGGCAATAGCCAATACCCCGCAAAGTGGTGATTTGTACCGTGGAAGGTTGAAGTTTTTTGCGTAACCGGTGAATGATGACTTCAATTGATTCTATGCCGATTTCCTCATCATTATCATGAGCCAATAAGCGTTCAAGTATGAATTTCTTGTTAACGGGTTCTTCACTTTTCCGGATAAGGATGGCCAGGACTTCACTTTCACGGGGGGTAACCTGCAGCATTTGCTGCTTAACCAGGAATTGGTGTTTTCCCACATCGTAGCTTAGGTCACCACAGCTCAAGCGTGGTTTGTCCCTGCCACGGCTTCTGCGAATAAGGGCATTAAGCCTTGCAACCAGTTCTTCAATCATGAAAGGTTTTGGCAGGAAGTCATCAGCGCCTGATTCCAGGGTATCCACACGATCGGCAAGGGAATCCCGGGCGGTCAGTATAAGGATGGGCGTACGGTCATCTTCGGCTCGCAGCCGGCATAGAAGGGTATTGCCATCCATGCCAGGGATGCCCAAGTCAAGGATAATGGCATCAAACTCTTCTACCTGCAATCGCTTGTAGGCGACCAAGCCGTCATTGGACCATTCAATGGTGAAGCCGGCCTGGTTGCGCAGGCTACGCATTAACCATTGGGCCAGATCGGGTTCGTCTTCGATTAATAAAATACGCATTGGGCAAATGGTGTGTTAATGAAGAAGGATTACTTCCGCTATATTATGCCCTAAAAGGTTCTTGTGTATCGTACCCCTTATAATTCAGGTATCTGGTTATTCGGCATAAAAAAATGATGACTTCAAATAATGTACCCATTGTTGCCATTGCAACAGCACCCGGCCGGGGCGGTATTGGTGTTGTCAGGGTTTCAGCCCCTGATTTAAGCGTGTTTATACGGCAATTTTTCAATCGGGAATTGCAGGTTCGCCACGCCCATTACCTGCCTTTCCCGGATTCAGGCGGACAGGCGATTGATGAAGGGATTGCCCTGTTTTTCAAGGCCCCGCATTCTTATACCGGTGAAGATGTGCTTGAATTGCAAGGGCATGGCGGGCCGGCCGTGCTTAAACGGATCATGCAGCGTTGCCTTGAGGTTGGCCGTGACATAGGCATAAACCTGCGTCACGCCGAACCCGGTGAGTTTACCCAACGGGCATTTTTGAATAACCGTCTTGATCTGGCCCAGGCCGAAGCCGTGGCCGATTTGATTGATGCCTCTTCAGAGGCGGCTGCACGCAGCGCGATGGCTTCTTTAAGCGGCTCTTTTTCCAACCTGGTTAATGCCTTGGCCGACCGGGTGGTGCATTTGCGCATGCTGGTAGAGGCCACACTGGATTTTCCGGAAGAGGAAATTGAATTCCTTGAAAAATACCAGGCCAGGGAAGAACTGCAAAGCATTCAGGATGATTTGCAGCATCTGATCAGGCAGGCCAAACAAGGCATGATTTTGCGTGAAGGCATGCACGTGGTGCTGGCGGGCCAGCCCAATGTGGGCAAGTCCAGTTTGCTGAATGCGCTGGCAGGCGATGAAGTAGCTATTGTGACCCCCATTGCCGGAACCACACGCGACAAGGTCAGCCAGCAGATTCATATTCAGGGTGTACCCATTCATATTGTTGATACGGCGGGCCTGCGGGAAACCGAAGATACGGTTGAAAGCATTGGTATTGCTCGCACCTGGGCTGAAATTGAAAAGGCAAACGTGATTGTGCATTTGCAGGATGCCCGTTCGCCCAATGATGAGCTGGATATTGAGATTACCCGTCGCCTGCCGGCCCGTACCCCGGTATTGAAAGTGTTCAACAAGATGGATTTGTTGGATGAGGCTGCTCTGAAGCGGATGCAGGAACAGGTTGAACAGACAAGCGAAGAAAACGGGCATGAAGCCCTGGCCATCCTGGTTTCAGCTAAACAGGAAACGGGCCTGGATACCTTGCGTCATAAACTGCTGGAGATTGCCGGCTGGAACCCCAGTGCCGAATCTCCCTGGCTGGCCCGTGAACGGCATTTGCACGCCCTGAACAGTGCCAATGAGCATTTGCAGATGGCCCAGGAGCATGCCAGCCATGATGACCGGGTGCTGGACCTGTTTGCCGAGGAACTCAGGCTGGCGCATGATGAGTTGTGCAAGATTACCGGGCAATTCAGCAGTGATGATTTGCTGGGGGAGATATTTTCTTCGTTTTGTATTGGGAAGTGAGGCGGCGCTGTGGCTTTAGGGGTAGTTTGCGGAGGTAGCAACTACTAAGGGTTTCTTAGTAGTTCGTAAAGAAGATTCACGTCAGGTGCGCAGACGTATCAATCACTACAACCAGGTTGCCATTATTTCCGTAGGCTATCGGGTTAGTTCAAGGAGAGCAACCCAATTTCGTATTTGGGCGACCAACATATTACGTCAATATCTTGTAGATGGTTACACCCTTAACCAGCGTCGCTTACAGGAACGGGGCATTGAGTTTGAACAGGCCGTGAATCTGCTATCCAGAACCCTGGCAAATCAGCAGCTTGTTTCCAATGAAGGACAGGCTGTATTTCGTCATCAAAAACCATCCCTTGGCCGATGGCAATAAACGTACCGGTTCTTTCCTGTTTCTTTGGTATTTACGGCTGAATCAGCATTTTCTGGCAAAGCCGGTAGAACAGTTGATTAATGACACTACATTAGTGGCACTGGCCTTATTGGTGGCGGAAAGTTTGCCGGAACAGAAAGAACTCATGCTGCGACTGGTTGAACATTTTGTTTTACTTAGAACGGGAGAAGCAGAGCAGGTTTAAGTATTGCCTAGTTACGATTAAAAAACTTTGCTGGGTGCAATGGCAGGTAGCGAATGGGTGCTGCCGGGGCGTGGCACCCTGGCCAAGCCCTTCGCCAACAATGCGCTGAACCACACTATTGGCGGGGTGCGCTGTGTCTACAACCGGGCCGAGTACGCCGAGCAGCGGCGGGATATGTTGCAGGCGTGGTCGAATTACATCGACGGGTTGGCACCGTCGGCCAGTCTGGTGGTGTAAGTCCGTCTGAGGCGCTGGTGGCCTTTTCCCTTTTTGGGTAGGACCGTTGACCTGTGATTGCCATTCCCTTGCCTCTACCTTTTCCTTTATAGCAGGTATTTATGATCGACGATGATGATCAGATACTGATATAATAGTCGACTTGTCATTGGATTAGCGATCATGAAGCGCTGCATTGTGGGTATCCGACAGCCAGCAGGTTCGCCCCCGAAGGGAAGCGAAACGCCCTGCATTTGGTTTCCGTCTCTGGCATCACTGGCAGCGGCGCTGTCGGACGACAATCGTCGCTTGCTGCGCCTGATCCATGACAAACAACCTAAGTCTCTGACCGAACTGGCCGAACTTAGCGGCCGCAAGGTGCCAAACCTGTCGCGCACCCTGCGGATGATGTCGGATTACGGCCTGGTTTCGCTGCAACGCAATGTTCGGGATGTTCAGCCAACCGCGCTGGCGACCGAGTTTCTGATCGTGCTGGATTGAGTGTCATGGATACATGGGGGATGAGATCGCTGCGAGAGTCGCGAGGTCAAGGATCTAACGACAAGCAAGCGCAAGGGGAAGCCAGCATGGAAGGGGTTACATCCTATGAATAAGCAGACGCTCAGCGAACGCGACATCTGCACCAAGTTCATCACACCGGCTCTGGAAAAGGCCGGATGGGACGTTCTAACGCAGGTGCGAGAAGAGTTCCTGCTGACCAATGGGCGCATCATCGTGCGCGGCAAACTGCACACACGTGGTCAGCACAAGCGCGCCGACTATGTGCTGTTCCACAAGCCCAACCTGCCCATTGCCGTCATCGAAGCTAAGGACAACAAGCATGCCATCGGCTCGGGCATGCAACAGGCCCTCGGCTATGCCGAAATGCTGCAAGTGCCTTTCGTATTCAGTAGCAATGGAGATGGCTTCCTGTTCCACAACAAGATCACCAAGGACGGTGTGATCGAGCGCGAACTGAGCCTGGATGAGTTCCCTAGTGCCGATACGCTGTGGCAATGGTGGGTAGAGCATCAGGGGCTGAGCACGCAGCAACAGGCCTTGGTAGCTCAGGACTACTACAGCGATGGCAGCAACAAGACGCCCCGTTACTACCAATTGCTCGCCATCAACAAGACCATCGAGGCGATAGCCAAAGAGCAGAAGCGCATTCTGCTGGTGATGGCCACGGGTACAGGCAAGACTTATACCGCCTTTCAGATCATCTGGCGGTTGTGGAAGTCGCGTGCCAAGAAACGCATCCTGTTCCTGGCGGACCGCAACATCCTGGTCGATCAGACCATGACCAACGACTTCAAGCCGTTCGGCGCTGCGATGACCAAGATCCAGAAGCGGCAGGTCAACAAGTCCTATGAAATCTACCTGTCGCTTTACCAGGCCGTCACCGGTAACGAAGAAGAACTGAACATCTACAAGCAGTTCAGCCCGGAATTCTTCGATCTGATCGTGATCGACGAATGCCACCGAGGCAGCGCCGCCGAAGATTCAGCCTGGCGCGAGATCCTGACGTATTTCCATTCCGCCACACAGATCGGCCTGACCGCTACGCCCAAGGAAACCAAGGACGTATCCAACATCGACTACTTCGGCGAGCCCATTTACACCTACTCGCTACGCCAGGGCATCGACGATGGCTTTCTCGCACCCTACAAGGTAGTGCGCATTGACCTGGACAAAGACCTGACCGGTTGGCGTCCCGACAAGGGCATGCTCGACAAGCACGGCAACGAGATCGAAGACCGTATCTATAACCAGCGTGATTTTGATAAGACCCTGGTACTGGAACAGCGCACACACGTAGTGGCGCGCAAGATCAGCGAATACCTGAAAGCCAGCAACCGCTTCGACAAGACTATCGTCTTCTGCGACAACATCGACCATGCCGAACGCATGCGCCAAGCGCTGGTCAACGAAAACGCCGACCTGGTGGCGCAGAACCACCGCTATGTCGTGCGCATCACCGGCGACAATGAAGAAGGCAAGATGGAGTTGGACAACTTTATCTTCCCGGAAAGCAAATACCCCGTCATTGCGACCACCTCCAAGCTGATGACCACAGGCGTCGATGCTCAAACCTGCAAGCTCATCGTGCTGGATCAGCGCATCCAGTCCATGACTGAATTCAAGCAGATCATCGGTCGCGGAACGCGCATCAACGAGGACTTTGACAAGTACTGGTTCACCATCCTCGATTTCAAGAAAGCGACCGAGCTGTTCGCCGATCCGGCTTTCGACGGCGATCCCGTGCAGATCTATGAGCCAGGCCCCGGCGAGCCACCGCTTCCTCCAGATGAAGAGGATGGGGAGGCGTCGCCTGACGATGAATTCACCTATCCCACGCCGGACGACAACCCCACGTCTCCTGGCGGCGTAGCCGAACCGCTGCCAGGCGAGGAAGGCAGCAACGTGCGCCGTTACGTTGTCGCCAATGTCGAGGTCAAGGTGGTGGCCGAACGGGTGCAGTACTTCGACGCCAATGGCAAATTGATCACCGAGTCCCTGAAGGACTACACTCGCAATACCTTGGCCAAGGAGTTCGCATCGCTCGACGATTTCCTGCACCATTGGAGCAAGGCCGAGAAGAAGCAGGCCATCATCGACGAGCTGGCTCATCAAGGCATCTTCTTCGAGGCTTTGGCCGACGAGGTGGACAAGCAAGCCGGCAAGGATTTTGACCCCTTCGATCTGCTATGCCACGTGGCCTGGGACCAACCCCCACTCACGCGCAAGGAGCGGGCCGAGCAGGTCAAAAAGCGCCATTACTTCGCCAAGTACGGCGAGCAGGCGCAGAAGGTGCTCGAAGCCCTGCTCGACAAGTATGCCGACGAAGGCGTGGCCGCCATTGAGGAAACACAAATCCTCGCCATCGCCCCCTTCAACCGCCTGGGCACACCGATCGAACTGGTGCGAGCCTTTGGCGGCAAGACCCAATACCAACAGGCCGTGGGCGAGCTCGAACGAGAGCTCTACCGTGCCTGACCAGAATTAGACCCAGGAAGTATTCATGTCACTTGCAACACTCATCAAAGCCATCCAGGATATCATGCGCAAGGATGTCGGCGTCGATGGCGACGCCCAGCGCATCAGCCAGATTTGCTGGCTGTTGTTCCTGAAGATCTTCGACGACAAGGAACAGGAGTGGGAACTGACCCAGTCCAGCTACCGTTCGCCGCTGCAAAGCCGTTTTCGCTGGAGCAACTGGGCCAAGGATCCGGAAGGCATGACCGGCGAAGAGCTGATCGACTTCGTCAACAACGACCTCTTTCCTTCCTTGAAACAGCTTGCCACCAAGGCGGGTGTGTCCGCGCAAGGCCGGGTGATCGGCTCGGTGTTCGAGGATGCCTACAACTACATGAAGTCCGGCACGCTGCTGCGCCAGGTGATCAATACCATTGAAGAGGACGTGGATTTCAACTCGTCCAGCGACCGGCACTTGTTCAACGACATCTACGAGAAAATCCTCGCCGACCTGCAGTCGGCTGGCAACGCGGGCGAGTACTACACCCCGCGTGCGGTCACGCAGTTCATGGTTGATATCCTCGACCCGAAACTCGGCGAAAGCATCCTCGACCCGGCCTGCGGCACGGGCGGCTTCCTGACCTGCGCCATCGAGCACCTCAGAAAGCAGGTCAAGACGCCAGATGACAACCGGCTGCTGCAAGAAAACATCCACGGCGTCGAGAAGAAGCCCCTGCCGCACATGCTGGCCATGACCAACATGATGCTGCACGGCATCGACGTGCCTACCCGTATCCGCCATGACAATACGCTTTCCCGCCCCTTCAAGGACTATGGCCCACGCGACCGGGTGGACATCATCATCACCAACCCACCATTCGGTGGCATGGAAGAGGATGGTATTGAGAAGAACTTCCTCGCCAAGCATCAGACCCGCGAGACCGCCGATCTGTTCATGGCGCTGATCATGCACCTGCTCAGGCACGACACGGGCCGCGCTGCGGTGGTGTTGCCGGATGGCTTCCTGTTCGGCGAGGGGGTGAAGACTACGCTCAAGCGCGAACTGCTGGAAGAGTTCAACCTGCACACCGTCGTGCGCTTGCCCAAGGGCGTGTTCGCCCCTTACACCAGCATCGCCACCAACATCCTGTTCTTCGAGAAGGGCGGCCCCACAAAGGACGTATGGTTCTTCGAGCATCCCTACCCGGCAGGTTACAAGAGCTATTCGCGTTCCAAGCCGTTGACCATTGAGGAATTCGATCTTGAAAAAACCTGGTGGGGTGGCCCGCAACGCACGGGGCGCAAGACCACCGAGCATGCCTGGAAGGTCTCTGCCAAGGATCTGGCTGCTCGCAACTACAACCTGGACAGCAAGAACCCGCACGAAGTGGCCGTCGAATTAGGTGATCCGGACGAACTGATGGCCGAATACCAGGCCATCACCCGCCAGTTGCAGGCCGCTCAGCAAGCGCTGAAAACCGAACTGCTGGCCGCGCTCAAGGCCACCAGCGGGGAGATAGAATGAGCGACAAGCCCGTGTCCCTCGTCCCTGCTCCGGAAGGCTACGCCAACTGGTTGGGCGAGTTGAAGAATCGCATTCATAGTGCCCAGCAGCGGGCCGCGCTGGCCGTCAACCGCGAACTGGTGCTGCTCTACTGGCAGATCGGCCGTGACATCCTGCAACGGCAGGCCGAGCAAGGATGGGGGGCCAAAGTCATCGAGCGGCTGGCACACGACCTCAGGGCAGCCTTTCCCGAGATGAAGGGTTTTTCCCGCGCCAACCTGATGTACATGCGTTCCTTCGCCGACGCCTGGCCGGACGCGGCAATTGTCCAACAATCTGTTGGACAATTGCCCTGGGGCCACAACCTGGTGTTGCTGGCCAAGCTGAAGCAACCCGAACAACGCCTGGCCTATGCCCAGCGTGCCGTGGAACACGGTTGGTCTCGCGCCACACTGGAAATCCATATCGAATCCCGCTTGCTGGAGCGGGAAGGCCAGGCGATCACCAACTTCGCCGACCGTCTCCCCGCGCCGGGAACTGACCTGGCCCGGCAAGCCCTCAAGGATCCTTACCTGTTCGACTTCCTGGATGTTGGCAAGGAAGCCAACGAGCGGGAAATCGAGTCAGCGCTGGTCAAGCACATCACCCAGTTCCTGCTGGAACTGGGTGCGGGCTTCGCCTTCGTCGGTCGCCAGGTTCATCTGGAAGTGGGCGGTGACGACTTCTACATCGACCTGTTGTTCTACCACCTCAAGCTGCGCTGCTACGTGGTCATCGAGCTGAAAGCCGAGAAATTCAAACCGGAGCACCTCGGCCAGTTGAGCTTCTACCTCACCGCCGTGGATATGCAGGTCAAGGCCGAACAGGACAACCCCACCATCGGCCTGTTGCTCTGCAAGAGCAAGAACACCGTGGTGGCCGAGTACGCATTGCGCGACAAGACCCAGCCCATCGGTGTGGCGGAATACCAATTGATCGAATCCCTGCCTGAAGAACTGCAAACCAGCCTGCCCAGCATCGAACAAATCGAACGCGAACTGGGAGGCGAACATGAATAAGCACACCGCCGAACTGCTGGAAAAGCACTTCGACACCGCCTTTGCCTCACCCGATGGCATCAAGAAATTGCGCGAGCTGATCCTGACGCTGGCCATGCAGGGCCGTCTGGTGCCTCAAGACTCGAAGGAGCAACCTGCCAGCGAGCTGCTGCAAGAGATTGAAGCCGAGAAACAGCGGCTGGTGAAGGAAGGCAAGATCAAAAAGCCTAAGCCCCTGCCGTCGGTAACGGAAGAAGAAAAGCCTTATGCATTGCCACAGGGGTGGGTGTGGGTTAGATTGGGAAACATCGGCCTTATCAACCCTCGCAACAATGCTGATGATGATATGCCGGCGGGGTTTGTACCCATGCCGTTTATCCAAGAGGGCTACTCGGAATTTCATTCCTTTGAGGAACGTCCTTGGAATGAGATAAAAAAAGGCTATACACACTTCGCGGATGGCGATGTCGGTATGGCAAAAATTACCCCATGTTTTGAGAATGCAAAGTCTTGTGTATTTTCCAATCTCCCCAGTGGAATCGGCGCCGGAACAACCGAGCTCCATATATTTCGCAACGCGTTTCGTGCAGTTGACCCGCGCTACCTCCTTTTTTTCTTGAAGAACCCAAAGTTTATTTCCGAAACAGCGGAAAAAATGACGGGGTCAGCGGGCCAGAAGCGTGTGCCAACGCCTTTGTTTGCGGAATTGAAATTACCTTTACCGCCTATCTCCGAACAGCACCGGATCGTCGCCAAAATCGACGAACTGATGGCGCGTTGCGATGAGCTGGAAAAACTGCGTACTGCACAGCAGGGAGCGCGCCTGACCGTTCATGCCGCAGCCATCAAGCAACTGCTGAACATCGCCAAGCCTGATCAGCACCAACGCGCCCAGGCCTTCCTCGCCGAACACTTCAGCGAGCTCTACACAGTCAAGGAGAATGTCGCCGAACTGCGCAAGGCCATCCTGCAACTGGCGGTGATGGGCAAACTCGTCCCGCAAAACCCGGACGAGCAGCCCGCCAGCGAACTGCTGAAAGAGATCGAAGCCGAGAAACAGCGGCTGGTGAAGGAAGGCAAGATCAAGAAGCCCAAACCTTTGCCACCAGTGACAGAGGAAGAAAAGCCTTATTCGTTGCCGCAGGGTTGGGAGTGGGTGCGGTTTGGCAATATTGCAGCTATTGAACGTGGTGGATCTCCTCGCCCGATTAAGGCATTCCTCACGAACGATCCTGACGGGTTAAATTGGATAAAGATTGGGGATACTGAACAGGGTGGTAAATATATAGTTTCAACGCACGAGAAGATCCGCCGAGAGGGTCTCTCAAAGACTCGCATGGTTTATCCCGGCGATTTTCTGCTTACCAACTCAATGAGTTTTGGCCGCCCGTATATAACGAAAATCGAAGGTTGTATCCACGACGGATGGCTTCGGATAAGCCCATCTGACGCACTAGAAAAAGACTATCTATATCAGTTGTTGTCATCTTCATTTGTCAAAAAAGCATTTGAGGCTTCAGCAGCGGGTGCAGTAGTTCTGAACTTGAATTCAGAAAAGGTCAGGGAGCTAGCTATCCCTCTTCCATCTAGTGAGGAACAACTCCGCATCGTCGCCAAAATCGACGAACTGATGATCTTATGTAATTCGTTGGATCAACAGATTGATGTTGCAATCAGCAAGCAAGCCGCTCTGCTTAATGCGCTGATGCTTGCCAAATCAAAAGACGACACGACTAAAGAAACTCAGCAAACATCGCCATCAAAGGCCCGGGTCATTGATTTGGCTACCTACCGCACCAGCATCGGTTGCTATGCGATCAACAAGCTCGCCACCGCCCAATATTTCGGTAGAACTGCCGCCGCCAAGGTGATGTACCTGGCGCAAGCGCATATTGGCCTGGATTTGGATTTGAAGCCTGAGCGTGAGGCTGCCGGTCCACTGGATACTTGGATTTATGATTTCGAGCGGCAAGGTCAAGACAAGCGCTGGTTTGAGGTCAATGAAAAGACCTTGGCCAACGGCAGGAAAAAGACGGAGTACCGTTGCTTGCCGGCATTATCGGAGCCTGCAGCGAAAGCCGAAGCCCAGATGACGCCCGGCCAGAAGACTGAATTTGACCGTCTGATCTACACCCTGGCAGACAAGAAGACCGAAGAAGTTGAGATCATCGCCACACTGTTCGCGGTATGGAACGATTTTCTGATCGATGGTGTTCAACCGACGGATGAGCAGATCATCTCCGATGTTCGCGAAAACTGGCACGAACGCAAAGCACGCTTCACCCCGGCAGAGCTTGGTCGATGGCTTGATTGGCTACGCAGAGAGAACATGATTCCTCAAGGACTGCCACCGAGAACCGTGCAGCAATCAAGATTAAACCTTGATGGATGATTTCTTTTAAACGGTTGCGAAAATTAGGCAAAGAGTCGAGTAGATAAGGCACCTACAAATACTCAATAAATTGGTAAGGGAGGGACGCGATGATTCTGACGGACAACGAAACCAAAGTCGATCTGCTCAATAACGAGGCTATTGCCACGACGATCATTGAGTTGCTTCGCGCCAGACCTGACCACCCAGTCACGATTGGCGTTCATGGTGATTGGGGCGCAGGGAAATCCAGTGTGCTCGAAATGATCGAGTCCGGGCTGGACGGCAAGGATGATGTGCTATGCCTCAAATTCAACGGTTGGCGGTTCCAGGGCTTCGAGGATGCCAAAATCGCCCTGATCGAAGGCATCGTGACCGCGCTGATCGAGAAGCGCCCTGCGCTGACGAAGGCCGCCGGTGCGGTAAAGAACGTGTTTCGCCGCATCGATTGGTTGAAGGTCGCCAAACGAGCCGGTGGTTTGGCTGTCACCGCTTTCACTGGGATTCCAACACCTGATCAGGTGCAGTCCATTGTCGGCTCTCTTGAAGCCGTATTGGCTGACCCTGCCAAGCTCGCCACGAAAGAGAATCTCTCGGCAGCATTGGAGGAAGTGAAAGGGATATTGAAGCCGAGCGAAGCAACGAATGTCCCCGAGGAGGTAGAGGCATTTCGGAAGGCCTTCGACAAATTGCTCGAAGAGGCTGGCGTCAAGCAGCTTATCGTATTGATCGACGACCTTGATCGCTGCTTGCCGGATACCGCCATCGAGACACTTGAGGCGATTCGGTTGTTCGTCTTCACCGCGCGTACTGCTTTTGTGGTGGCGGCTGATGAGGCCATGATCGAGTATGCGGTGCGCAAGCATTTTCCCGATCTGCCAGATAGTACCGGCCCGAGAGACTATGCACGCAACTACTTGGAAAAGCTTATCCAGGTGCCGTTCCGCATTCCGGCGCTAGGTGAAGCTGAAACACGAATTTACGTGACCTTGCTGCTGGCAGGGGTCGAATTCGACGAGACGGATGCAGGATATGCAAGGCTCATCGAAGCCGCACGCGAGAAACTCAAACGCCCTTGGATGAGTGGCGGCCTGGACGCAGCAACCTTCAAAGCCGCACTGGGCGAACAGGCTGAAAAAGCCAATAACGCACTCGTATTGAGCGACCAGATTGGCCCTATTCTTGCCAGTGGAACGAAAGGAAACCCAAGGCAGATCAAGCGCTTCCTCAATACCCTGTTGCTACGCGAGCGCACAGCAACGGCCAGAGGCTTCGGTGAAGACATCCAACTGCCGACGCTCGCAAAGCTCATGCTCGCAGAACGCTTCCTCCCGAAGCTGTTCGAGCAGATTGCCTATGGGGCTGCAGTTCATCCGCAAGGGCAGTGCGAAGATCTTCGGCTCTTGGAAGACAACCTGAATACCGCTTTGCCCAGCGATTCGCCTGATGATGAAGACAAGAAGCAGGCGAAAGAATCATTACCGGCATCAGAAACCGCAATGCTCACAGAATGGAAGGCATCGGATGTGGTGTGCGACTGGGCTCGGCTGACACCTGCGCTCGCGGGTGTGGACTTGAGACCCTATCTATTCGTCACCAAGGATAAGAAGGACTACTTCGGGCCGGTTTCCGTCTTGGGGCATTTGGCGGGCGTGGTGGATAAGCTGTTCGGCGGCAAGATGACCGTACAAGGCTATGAGGCAGAGTTGAAGCAATTGGCTCAGCCTGAAGCTGACAAGGTATTTGAGGCCGTGCGTAGTCGAATCACGAGTACCGGCGCTTTTGATACCAAGCCGGACGGCATTGACGGGCTTATCGTGCTCGTGAAGGCTCAACCGAGCCTGCAAGGGCCTTTGCTGGATTTTCTGGAAGCACTGCCTCGGGAAAAATGCGGAGCCTGGGTAGTCGGGGGCTGGCAAGGAGTCGTCAAGGATACAGAGTGCAGTGTTCGTTTGCTCAAGCTATTGGGTGAATGGAGCAAGGTGACGAAGAATCCTTTCTTGAAGGCCGCAGCAGAGAATGCACTGAAACCACCGAAGGGAGTCCGATAATGGGGACGTCAACAGCATATGGTGGCCCGGGTGGAGACACTCCATTGGTTCCCTCGTGGTTGGGGGACCCACCAGCATCACCACCAGCGAATCCCGATGGAGCCCCAGACGGAACGCCACCACCTGATGCAGCCAACCCACCCTCGCCTCCGGAAAAGCCCCCAATACCAAAGGTTGCGGATCCGCAGCGTTTTTCAGGCGCACGCAACAACCTTACGAGATTCGCAGGATCTGGCGGTAGTGATCGAACCAATCTTGGCCGAGCCATCTCGCGGTATGTCTCCACATCCTCTGGCGGCGCTCGCCAAGCAGCACAACGTATGGGCGCTTCGCGCAGTGCCGGCGCAAGACTGCTTGGATTCCTCGCCGATGCGAATACGCGAGGGATGCGTGAAGCGCTACGTGAGTTCAATCTCGACTCCATGGCGGGACGACCCGTCTCGGAAGTGTTCATTGCGCTGGCCGATCACATCTGTCCGGGAGCGGGTACCGTCGATGAAGGCATTGCGCGCGAAGCGTATATCGAAACAATCATCGATCTGGCGAACGAAGGATTGGCTGATCTGACAGCCTTCACGCTGGAGCAGATGGATACAGTTTTTGAGTTGTACGCCACCCATGCGATCGAGGCGCGTATTTGCAATGACATTGGCACGAAGGTGGTCACGATGCCATTGGATGCACAGGCTGCACATCGAGTTGAAAAGCAATTGAGGGACT
The DNA here is from genome assembly GCF_014652395.1 of Advenella faeciporci. Classification (GTDB taxonomy): domain Bacteria; phylum Pseudomonadota; class Gammaproteobacteria; order Burkholderiales; family Burkholderiaceae_B; genus Advenella; species Advenella faeciporci. Next base: position 157,040 of record NZ_BMYS01000004.1, on the reverse strand, counting down.
TCATACGTGGAGGCGTGAGCGATGCTTTGGCTCGGTCGCGGGAGCACTCGCCAAATCTTTCCCATGATCGTATTCAGTCATTCGTAGACAGTGTTTACGAGTCCACATTTGCCATTCTGCAGTCTTTGGGAGAAGCGGAGGCCGACCAATGAAGCGACAACTGTTGGCTGGCCGCTTCGGCCCAGATGACCAATTGGATATTCCAGCAGGCAGGGATGAACAGCGCACCTATCTGCAGCTCGTGGCTGGAGAGAAATCGCTGGATCATGGCATTGCTGGCGCGTTGAGCAGTCTGAAAAAGCTTGGCGTCACGCCATCTGAAATCGGTGTGGATTTGCTGGTGTTGGCAGCCCATGTACATGCCGCAGATACCCGTATTTCTCGTGCCGAACAGTCTCAAGACTCTTGGACACGAGAGATCCGCCTGGTCGTGCCTGTCAGCGATGCGCCTCGATGGATGGCCGCGGCCCCCATACTGGAAAGCCTGCTGAATTTCTTAACGGGAGATCGGTGGGAACTAGGCTTCAGGGTTCGCCCTTCTCGATTTGAATCAGTTGTCGAGCCAGCAGCCCCCAGCCTGATTGCCCATCCCTTCGACACTCTCAGTCTATTCTCAGGTGGTTTGGATAGTCTTATTGGCGCAATAGATCTGCTGCATAGCGGGAAGACTCCTTTGCTGATCAGCCATTCAGGAGATGGTGCAGCCAGTGATGCCCAGAACAAACTGTTCTCAGGCTTGAAAGCACACTATAAGCAGTCGTCGTTTGAACGGCTGCGTGTGGGGATGGCCTTTAAGCAGGACTTGATAAAAGGCGTTGGCCCAGAGGACAGCACGCGGGGAAGATCCTTTCTCTTCTTCGCAATCGGGGTCTTTGCCGGAACCGGGTTGGGACGAAGCTTTACCCTACGCGTACCAGAAAATGGATTGATTGCCTTAAATGTACCGTTGGATCCGTTACGCCTTGGGTCCAACAGCACGCGGACAACTCATCCCTACTATATGGCACGTTGGAATGACTTGCTGAGCGCGCTTGGCATAGATGGAAAGGTGTGGAATCCGTTCTGGGACAAGACGAAAGGAGAAATGGCGTCAGGCTGTCTTGATCCCGGCTTGCTGAAGCAATTGGCCGGGGACTCGTTATCTTGCTCATCGCCCACCAAGGGTCGCTGGAAAGGCTTGGGAATTGAGCATTGTGGCTACTGCTTACCTTGTCTCATCCGACGTGCAGCTTTGGAAGCTGCATGGGGAGCAGGGAACGACGACACTCGGTATACGGTTTCCGATCTGCACGCACAGATTCTGGATACTCGCAAAGCGGAAGGCGTTCAGATCAGGTCGTTCCAATATGCAATTGTGCGACTCAAGAAGCAGCCCCAGCTTGCAGCCCTGTTGATCCATAAACCTGGTTCTCTCGCCGATGAGACTGCACATCTCGATCAGCTCGCCGATGTCTATAAACGTGGGCTTGCGGAGGTCGGAAAGTTAGTCGCAGGCGTGCAAACCAAACCGAGTTGATGTGGAGAGATGTGAGCGTGACGACAGGATTGGTGGACTTCCATTGCCATCTGGATCTTTATCCAGACCACGAAACGGCTGTCCGTGAGGCCGACGAGGCTGGCGTTTTCACACTTGCGGTAACTACAACCCCAAGGGCATGGCCTCGCAATCATGAGTTGGCACAACGCACGAAACATGTGCGCGCGGCACTAGGGCTGCATCCGCAACTGGTGGCAGAGCGTGAGGCAGAAATCGCGTTGTGGGATGACTACCTATCCGAAACCCGCTATGTGGGCGAGGTTGGCCTGGATGCAGGGCCGCGTTATTACAAGTCAATGGAGGCTCAGCAGCGCGTTTTTCAGCATATCCTCCGACGCTGTGCGGGAGCAGGCGACAAGATCATTACGGTTCACAGCGTGAGAGCTGTAAGAGCCGTTCTGGAGCATGTCGAAGCGTTCCTGCCCCGTAGCAGGGGTAAAGTAGTCATGCACTGGTTCACCGGTACGAAAAGCGAAGCTAGGCGAGCCATGGAATTAGGATGCTACTTTTCCATCAACGCAGCTATGCTGGCCAGTGAGCGGCATCTGACCATGGTTCAGGCGATTCCGTTGGATAGGCTACTTACAGAGACAGACGGGCCATTCACTCGAACAGAGGACAGGCCATCCAAGCCGTCCGATGTAGCGTCGGTCGTGGAGGAGCTTGGCCGGCTGCATCGGCTACCTGCAGCACATGTTGCTAAGATCGTTCGCGACAACCTGCGGAACCTTGTCAGCTGAAACGCTGTTCTCAAAATCCCAGGTAAATCGACGTTACCGCCATGCATGTCCAGTAAGAGAGACGCATCGGCGTTGGGTCCAAGAATAGGTCCAAATAAGCCTAGCACACCCAAAAATAATTTTTATAATCAATAAGATACAACTCAATCAATCCTTTTGCATCGGGAAGTGAGACTGCGAATCGTTAGTAAACCATTTTGCGAATAAGCACAAAGAACAGATGGACATTTACAGTCGTACCGGACATGGTGAAAAGTGTCTGGAACAAGTAAACGCAGGATTGGATAATGGATAAACAACAGGTACAGATTTTTATTAAGCGCTGATGGACAGGCACAGTTACATGTTGCTTTGCAGCAGGACACGGTGTGGTTAAGTCAGGCACAGATGGCGGAGTTGTTTGAGACTTCATCTGACAATATAAGTTTACATTTGAAAAATATTTATAAAGAGCAAGAATTGAATGAGTCTTCAACTGCTGAGGATTTCTCGGTAGTTCGTCAGGAAGGTGCTCGTCAGGTTCGAAGAAAACTCAAACACTATAATCTCGATGCCATTATTTCAGTAGGTTATCGTGTCAGTTCGGCACGGCCATCTTTGCCAGCCAGGAACTGACTGCGGAAACAGTTATCCGGAAATTCCGGATAACTGCCAGTGATGGCAAGAACTACCAGACCCAGTTCTACAACCTCGATGCCATCATTTCCGTCGGCTACCGGGTCAACTCCCTACGCGCAACGCAGTTCCGCCAGTGGGCAACTGGCGTCCTGCGTGAATTCGCCATCAAGGGCTACGTGCTGGATCGTCAGCGCATGGAAAACGGCAGCTTCCTGGGCGAGCGCGCCCGAAGGCAAGATCCTGAAAACCGACGTGGCCGTGGCCAAGAACTACTTGACCAAGGACGAGTTGGATTCATTGGGTCGTATCGTCAACGCCTATCTGGAGTTGGCCGAGGATCGTGCTCACCGCAAGATTCCCATGAGCATGGAAGACTGGTCCAAGCGGCTGGACGCCTTCCTCGAATTTGATGAACGGGAAGTGCTACAGAACAGCGGCAAGATTTCTGCAAAACTTGCTCAGACGCATGCGGAAAGTGAATTTGAGAAGTACAGAATTGTGCAGGATCGTCTGTTTGAAAGCGACTTCGACAAAGCAGTGAAAAAACTGGCGGCCAGTGAGCCAAACACCAGAGATGACGGATAAGCCTCAAGTTCCCAGATAGATCGACGTCACTTTCAGCCTTTCATGCCCGAGTTCATGGCTGATCTGCTGTCGGGCGTGTTGGTCACTCAATCGCTGGCTGGTATTGAGCTGAACTTTATCAGGGCCACCGACCGCCGACGCCTTACATCCTATCAGCACCTTGTTTCCAATGAACGGTTTGGGTGGGTGTTGTGATGCGCGATGTATTCGTCGATGTTTAACAACTCATTCAAATTTCGTTGTACAAATGAAATAAGTCCAGTTCATTCATACTGAATTTTTCAATACGTCAGATTTTGTCACAAAGCTTTCATTTTAGCCTTTTAGAGTGTTGCTAATTCTAATTTCACACAAAGGCTATTGTTTTGAATTTCAATAATAATTTCAAGTTGCTAACATTAGTGGCCGCCTTGCAGGTCTCATTTATTTCAAGTTCTTACGCAGCCAGTTTTACAGTGGCCAGCGGTACAACAGAGACAAACAAACAAACTTTATCCAATCTTGACCTTGGTACTGTCGAGGCGGGTGGCACATTGACTACGTCAGGATCCAATGATGCGGTAGAAGTCGGTAATGGAGTATCAACCCTTGTTAATGACGGTATTATCAGCCAGACAGGGACTGGTAATGCCATTGATACGGCATCGGCCACCCCTGTTTTCATACTGGAAAACAGGGGGCTTATTGGTGCCGTGGGTGGGTCAACGATTAAGCTTGATGTTAACGGCACCTATATCTTGAGTAATAGCGGGGTCATTACCCAAACGGGTACTTCGGGCTTTGGTATTGATGTTGAGGATAAAACACCCAATATCATTATCAATAAGGCAGGAGCGGAAATTTATGGTCAATCAACGGGTATCTTGCTTGATGACGGCGCTAACGGCACCATAAGCAATAATCCTGCAACCGCGCGTGATACAGGCTCTACAACAGGTGCAACGGCCCGTATCTATAACGAAGGCAGCATTATTGGCGAGCGTAAAACAGCGATTGGTTTGGTGGGTGATTACGCCGACTTGTTGGTTAATTATGCAACGGGTGTCATTGAAGGGGGGCCTGATGCAATGCGTGTGGATGAATTAGGCAGCACAACCCCTGCTGCTGCCGTACAAATGGGTGGCGGAAACGATATTTTAATTAACTATGGGTTAATTACCGGTCACAATGGTAAAGCCATTGATTTGGGTGCAGGTGATGACCTTCTGCGGCTGTTTGGCGGTAAAGTCAACGGTACCATTGACGGAGGTACAGGTAACAATACCCTGGAAACGGCAGGTACACAGTTTTTTGCCCGTGGCGATCTGCAGAATATCCAGAATATCAACATTACCTCGGTAACACCACGTTTGGTGGAAATCTGGATGTAGAGGGTAACTTAAGCGTGAACGGAACGCTGAAGACATCTGGTGAGCAAGCCGATCGCATTATTAATGTTGGTGGTAACTATACACAAACTGCCAATGGGGTGCTAGAAGTGGGTGTAGCGGGTAAAGACCGTTCAGACCGGATTAATGTCCTGGGTATCGCAACGCTGGCAGATGGTGCTACCATTCAACCCGTCTCACGGGGCTACATTGCAAATGGTGCCAGTTACCGTATTGTTTCCAGCCTGGGTTTGGAGGCGAATCCGGAAAATCTGGCCATCTGGAATTCTTCTTCATTAATGTCATATAGCCTTAACCGTTCAGGCAATGATTTGGTGTTGAATGCGATCCGGCCAATCGCGGTAACTAATGCGCTGTCTGGCAACCAGAATACAACGCTTTCAGCTTTAGATCAATTGGCTCTACAAGGAAGCCAGACAGCCGGGCCACCGCTACAGGCTGTTTCTGATTTAAACACGACAGAACAATTATTGGACGCCTTGCGTCAACTTGCGCCTCAAACCAATGGGGCTGCCGCTAAAGTAACGCAATTAGCCACAAATTCAGTCATGTCCTCATTTTTTGATCGTATGGATGCGGTTAGAGGCAATGACTTGTCAACGGCACCTCGTGGTTTGACAACAGGAGGTAATGACAGTTATCGCTTGTGGGCCATGGGTTTAGGCGCTTGGGGAAAGCAAAAAGAGCATGACCGGCAAGATGGATTTAAATTAAATAGTGGTGGTTTGGCTGCTGGTCTTGAATTTGATCAATCCGCTAATGCAATCTTGGGTGTTTCATTGTCTGCCAATAAAGCCAAGGCCAAAGGAATCTCAAGTGCCACTGGCGATGAAGTGAAACTGGATAACTATAATCTGGGTACTTACTATAGTTACAATACTGACGCCTGGACCTTTGATGCTGCCTTGGCGGTGGGTTATAACGATTATAAAATCGAGCGGCGAGTACGGTTTAACGGATTCGACAGCACTGTGAATGGTGATTATTCTGGCTGGAATGTTAGTGGACGCTTTGAGTTGGGACTGCCATTCCAGCTTGCACCGGGCTGGAACGGGCGCTGGCTGGCAGGTGTACGTGCCAGCCGCCTCAGGACTGACAGCTATACTGAAGATGGTAACAGTGCAATTGCCCAACATATCGATAAATTGACGACGACTTCTGTTCAATCGGTATTGGGTGCGGAACTTAATCATCAGTTTGAGGATCAAGGCAGCTTGCGGTTCCGTGCCCGTTACCTGCATGAGTTCCGTGATTTGCCCGATGTGAACGCCCGTTTTGTATCGGGTGGAAACACGTTTAACCTGTCGGGTGATGACCTTTCACGCAACAGCTTTGAGTTAGGGCTTGCCTACCGCGCTTTGGTACGTGAAGGGATGTCTGTAATGGTAGGTTATGATGCCGAGTTAAGTAAACGAACTACAGTGCATAAAATCACTGCACGTGCAGTCTGGGAGTTTTAAGGCTAACGGTCCATCAATAATGCATGCATCCATAGGCACTTGGCTTGTGGATGCATGCCTATGATTGCATCAATCTTTAATATAGCCCAATGAAGTACTCAGCTGCCGTGCTTCTTCCTGCACCTGACGGCATATTTTCCCGTTCACGCTGGCATCAAACCCGCCCGTAGCGCCCAGGGCCGTGATAACGGCACATAACTGGCCGGCATAATTATAAACCGGGGCCGCCACTGCACTAATACCCCTTAAATTGGTGTCTTTCACAATCGCGCAGTTGCGTTTTTGTACTTCCTCACGCAGTTGATTGATAAAAATTTCGGGGTCATTGATTTTTTCAGTATTTAATGAAGTGGTCGTTTTACTTATCTCTTCCTGTGCCAGTTGCCGAACCAGCCTGTCATTTTGCAAGCCCAGAAACACCCGGCCGGTTGCCGAGGTTAACAAAGGCAAGACAGAACCCACCCGCACGTTAACGGTAACCGGCAGACTGGGCTCTTCAAAACGCACAATAACCGGCCCTTTATTACCCATTACGGCAATAAAACTGGTGACTTCCAGTGTTTCCCGCAGACGGATCAGGGCCGGTTCGGCCAGGCGAATGGGATCTGACTGGCGCATGGCTGAAAGACCAATGAACATGGCTTCAAGACCCAGACGATATTGCTGTGTTTCGGGTTCCTGAATCACCAGTTCCTCTTCGATCAGACTGGCCAGGTAGCGGTGCACCTTGGCCGGGTTCTCATTCAGGTAGGTGGACAGTGCAGTCAGGCTTGCACTGCCACCTATTCTGGCTAATCCTTTCAAGACGGCAAATCCCGTTTCTGCGGCCTGTACCCGCTGCCTGCGGTCAGGAATGTGTGGTTTTTCGGTTGTATTCATGGTGAGATTCTGGTCATTGTTGATGAGCGAGGTCTATAGGCTATAAGGCATTTTACAAAAAAAGTCCTTGATACAGGTTATCCCGAATACAAAAATTACGCAATGCGTATATTATTTACGCAGGAAGGATATTGAACACTAAGGAGACTTTTCATGAATTTCTTAAAAAAGGCCTGTCTGGCCGGGCTTTTATCTGTCACAACATTGGGATTAACGGCAGCCAATGCCAGTGCATCCAATTATCCCGAGAAACAGGTTCGCTGGCTGGTGCCTTATCCGGCAGGCGGTGGTTCGGATTTTTTGGCACGTACAATTGCCCAGCCTTTAGCTGAAAAAACAGGTCAAACCGTATTGGTTGACAACAAGCCGGGTGGCAACACGTCTATTGCAGCCGTGGAAACCGCTCGCTCAACGCCCGATGGCTATACCGTATTGTCAGCAGATAACGGCACGATGGTTTTTAATTCTGCGCTTTATAAAAACTTAAGCTATGACCCGGTCAAGGATCTGGAGCCCGTTACCCTAATGGGCAAGTTTCCCATGATCCTGATTGTTTCTCCAAATTCGGGCATTAATTCGGTTGAGGAATTCGTTCAGAAAACCAGGGAAAATCCCGGTAAGTTGAATTACGGTTCAGCCGGTGCCGGCAGCCCGCATCATTTGGCCATGGAACTGCTCAAAGAGGAAGCGGATATTGATATTGTGCATGTTCCGTATCGGGGTGCCGCGCCTTCCCTGTCAGATGTGGCCGGTGGCCAGGTACAGGCAATGATGGTGGATTTGGCCGCAGGGGCCGGGTTTATCAAAAGCGGCAAGGTCAAGGCACTGGCCGTGGCAAATGGATCGCGGCTTGCCCAATTGCCAGAAGTTCCCACTTTTGCAGAGGCGGGATACAAGGGAGTTGAAGCGGCAGCCTTGGTCGGCATGGTGGCAACTGCCGGCACACCCAAAGATACTATTGCAAGCTTAAACAAAAAAGTGGTTGAAGTTATCAACGAACCTGCCGTGAATAAAAAAATGATTGATTTCGGGATTGAGCCGGTGGGTAATACGCCAGAGGAATATGAACAGCTGTTGAACAATGAACGTGCCCGCTGGCACAAGCTGATCAGTGATCTGAAAATCACCTTGGATTAATCTGTATTTAAGATTGGTATAAATTTAAAATTTATACCAATCTATTGAAATTAAAATGATGAAAGAGGCAAATGAAATGAATCAATTAGCTACTAACGGTATTTCCCGTTGCCCGATTGACCACAGTGCATTCGGTCATGTACAAAGTAATGGCAAGCCCGTATCGGCAAATGGATGTCCGGTTAGTGGCCGGGCGGCGGCATTTGACCCATTCAGCAATGATTACCTGCAAAATCCTCCTGAATACGTACGTTGGGCACGCGAAGAAGAACCCGTTTTTTTCAGTCCCAAACTGGGTTACTGGATTGTGACCCGCTATGAAGATGTCAAAGCCGTTTTCCGTGACAATAAAACCTTCAGCCCCTCTATTGCACTGGAAAAAATCACGCCAACCAGCGATGAGGCCAATGCCATTCTGGCAACGTATGATTATGGAATGAGCCGCACGCTGGTTAACGAAGACGAGCCTGCGCATATGGCGCGCAGACGTCTGCTGATTGAGCCATTCACGCCTGAAGCATTGAAACACCATGAACCGATGGTCAGGAAACTGGCCCGGGAATATGTAGACCGTTTCATCAATGATGGCAGGGCCGATCTGGTTAACCAGATGCTGTGGGAAGTGCCATTAACGGTTGCCTTGCATTTTTTGGGGGTTCCGGAAGAAGATATGGACATGCTGCGAAAATATTCCATTGCGCATACGGTCAATACATGGGGCAGGCCCAGCCCTGAGGAACAATTGAAAGTGGCACATGCGGTGGGTAATTTCTGGCAACTGGCGGGTAAAATTCTTGAAAAAATGCGTCAGGATCCTGACGGGCCAGGCTGGATGCGCTACGGCATTCGCTTGCAGAAAGATCATCCCGATATCATAACGGATTCTTACCTGCACTCCATGATGATGGCGGGTATTGTGGCCGCGCATGAAACTACGGCCCACGGTACGGCCAATGCCTTGAAAATATTGCTGGAGCACCCGGATGCCTGGCAGGAAATTTGTGAAGACCCATCGCTAATCCCCAATGCTGTGGAAGAATGTTTACGCCACAATGGTTCGATTGCCGCCTGGCGTCGATTAGTTACCTGCGATACCAAAATTGGTGATGTGGAACTTCCTGCCGGGTCAAAACTGTTGATGGTTTCTTCTTCAGCCAACCATGATGAACGCAAGTTTGAGGATGCTGACAATTTTGATATAAGACGTGAGAATGCCAGTGAACAGTTAACCTTTGGTTATGGATCACATCAATGCATGGGTAAAAACCTGGCGCGCATGGAATTACAGATTTTCCTTGAGGAATTCACGCGTCGTTTGCCGCATATGCGATTGGCGGAACAAACCTTCCATTATCTGCCAAACACGTCGTTCCGGGGGCCCGAGCATTTATGGGTAGAGTGGGATCCGGCACAAAACCCTGAAAGAAAAAATCCCGGGATACTGGATTTGCAAGCCCCCTTGCGTTTGGGTGAGCCTTCCGCCAGCGCCATCAGTCGTCCGGTTGTTGTACAGGAAGCAAAAATTATTGCTGAAGATATTTTAAAATTGAAATTAATTTCTCCGGATGGAAAACCATTGCCTCGCTGGACACCCGGCGCACATATTGATATTGAATGTGGAGATACCGGTATATCTCGTCAATATTCATTGTGCAGTGACCCAGCAGATACCGCCTGCCTGGAAATTGCCATTCTGAAAGATCCGGCAAGCCGCGGAGGATCGGCATGGTTACATGAAAATATCAGACAGGGTGACCGTGTCAGGATTCGTGGTCCACGCAATCATTTCCGCATGGATCCCAGTGCCGAAAGAGTCATCTTTATTGCCGGTGGTATTGGTATTACCCCCATCAGCGCGATGGCCCGGGAGGCCAAGCTGCGTGGGATCGATTATGAAATCCATTACAGTGGTCGTTCAAAGGCATCCATGTCCTTTCTGGATGAGCTTGAGGCTTTGCATGGTAACCGCCTGCATGTTTATGCCAAAGATGAAGGCAATCGTAATGATTTTGCCAGGTTGCTGGGCACTCCCGATGAAAAAACGCAAATCTATGCCTGTGGTCCTGAAAGAATGCTGGAAGGCCTGGCACAATGTTGCGAAAACTGGCCTGAAGATGCCTTGCATGTTGAACATTTCCATTCTGTGCTGGGTGAACTGGACCCCTCCAAAGAACAGGCTTTTGAAGTTGAGCTGAAAGACTCGGGTATTACCTTGACGGTTGCTGCCGATCAGACGCTTTTGCAGGCTTTGCAAGGTGCCAATATTGACGTGCAAAGCGATTGTTGTGAAGGTTTATGCGGCTCTTGTGAGGTCAGGGTATTGCAGGGTGATATTGATCACCGGGATGTTGTATTGACCCGTTCCGAGAAAGAAGAAAACGGCAAAATGATGTCTTGCTGTTCCCGTTCTGCAAAAGGAGAAAAACTGGTTCTTGAACTTTAAGGTTAGTTTACAAACAACCTTCTTGATAATACTTATACGTAAACATCATGCAAGAGGTGTGAAGAGTGATGTGTTATCCGCTTGGTTTGCCATTTAATAGTCAGACCATAGCGGAATAACAACTTATCAATGGAAAGTGAATTATTTTGCCACGGCATACAATAAGTAATTATGGAGACCAATACCCGACTAATTTAGTCTACTATTGATGCATATCAAGGGAATTCAACGCTGTTTATGCAAGAATGCTTAACATATAAGCAAGGATATCTCTCAATGAACGACACCACCACTCTTTCCAATGCTGTTCAGCAAGCATCAGTTTCAAAAGATCCCATCACCGCCTATGACCAGATTCGGCAACGTTGCCCTGTTGTGCACGATGAACGCTTGCACTGGACACTTTTCAAGCATGAAGATGTCGTGAATGTACTGAATGATCCCCAAACATTCAGCAATGCCGTTTCCCGGCATGTCTCGGTGCCTAATGGAATGGACCAGCCTGAACATACCATTTACAGGGCACTTATTGAGCCGTTTTTCAATGAATCACGTATGGCAGCTTTTGAACCGGTATGTCAAGAAATTGCTGCTGAGCTGGTGCGGCAATCGCATCAAAACCAGGAATTTGAATTTATTTCGGGATTTGCACAAATTTATGCAGTGCGGGCGCAATGCGCCTTTTTAGGCTGGCCTGAATCATTGCATGAACCTCTGAATCAATGGGTTCGTAAAAATCATCAGGCCACCCTGGCCCAGGATCGCCAGGCTTTGTCAGAAATTGCTGTTGAATTTGATGGTTATATCCGCACTTTGCTTGAAGAACGCCGCAAGGCAGGCACTCATGCCCCTGACGATTTAACAACAGCGTTAATGCTTGAAACGGTTAATGGCCAGCCCATCAGCGATGAAGCTATTGTAAGCATTTTGCGTAACTGGACCGTAGGTGAATTGGGCAGTATTGCCGCCTGTCTGGGAATACTGGTTAATTACCTTGCCAAAAACCTGAAGTTGCAGCATCAACTGCGTTACAAACCCAAGTTACTTCCAGCTGCCATTGATGAAATCCTGCGTATTCACCCCCCTTTGATTGCCAGCCGTCGTGTAACCACCCAAGCGGTAACGGTTGCAGGCCATCACATTGAAGCGGGTGAGCGTCTAACCCTGCTGTGGGCATCCGCCAATCGCGATGAAGCGGTATTTGGCAAGCCCGATGAGTTTCGTAATGACCGTGATCCATCACAAAACCTGCTGTATGGTGCCGGTATTCATGCCTGTCCGGGTGCACCATTGGCCAGGCTGGAATTGCGCCTGATTATGCAAGAACTGTTAAAAGGCACCAGCCGCTTCGCATTGGGAGAAAATGCAGCACCGGTGCACGCCATGTATCCGGCGGGTGGTTTTGATTCCCTGCCCATTAAGCTGGTGATGGAAACCTGCTGCGGCGCTTGCAGCTAATCGTCTTCAGGCTACTTTATGACCCGTTAAAAACTGTTCAGAAAACCAGGGCAATATTTCTCCTGATTCACAAGAAAAATATTGCCCTGGATTCAATTTTGATGAATACGCCCTTAAATTTATAAATATTCTAAAAATCAGGGCTTTGGACTACATTAAGTCAAGCACCCGGAATAATTCCGGGCATGTATTGAATAAATAATATTAATGGAGATCCAAGTGGGTAAACCCGACATCACAACAAACTTGCAGGTACAAAACAATAAAAAAATGTGGGAGGCTGATTCAATTGCCATCATTGGCGCTTCCAATGACCCCTTGCGCATTGGCGGCCGTCCCATCTCTTATATGCTGCAGCGTAATTATGCTGGCCGGATTTACCCAGTCAATCCCAAACAGGAAACCGTACAGGGCCTGAAGGCCTATCCCGATGTGGACAGCCTGCCCGAAACGCCCGAAATTGCCATTATTGCCGTATCAAGCCGTATGGTCATCAAGGCGGTAGAGGACCTGGGTAAACGTGGTACACGTCTGGCCGTGATTTTGTCTGCCGGTTTTTCCGAAGTGGGTGAAGAAGGCAGGCTCATGCAGGAAGCGTTGATTGCCACAGCAAAAAAATATGGCATTCGTGTGTTGGGTCCCAATACTTTGGGTTTTTATGATGACCGTCAGGGTCTGTTCTCAACCTTTTCCTCTGCCTTTGAGCTGTACTGGCCTTTACCCGGCTCCATTGCAATCGCCAGCCAGTCAGGTGCTTTCGCCCTGCATATTTTCTGTTCTGCCCGAAACCGTGGCATCGGTATTCCGCTTTGTGTCACCACCGGCAATGAAGCTGATATCAATGTGGCCGATGCGATGATTGATATGGTTCTTGACCCGCAAATTCAGGTCATTGGTGTGTACCTGGAAGGCTTGTCAAATGCGGATAAATTCATTGAGGCATTACGATTGGCCAAGCAGTATCGCAAACCGGTGGTGGTCATGAAAGCCGGGCGCAGTGAAATTGGTCAAATGGCGGCACAATCCCATACCGCCTCAATTGCCGGTGATGACGCCGTGTTCAATGCGGTCCTTGAAGAATACGCTGCCGTCAGGGCATACAGCCCCGATGAGTTCCTGGATATTGCCTATATGGCCACAAAAAAGATTTATCCGGAAAACAATGCATTGGGTGTGATTACCGTTAGTGGTGGCGCCGGCATACTGATTAGTGATGCTGCCGAAGATCTTAACTTGCCCATGCCTGAACTGGAACAAAACGCCCAGGCATCGCTTAAAGAAGCCTTGTCATTTGCAGCCGTCAAGAATCCGGTAGATTGTACCGCTCAGGTCATTAATCAGCCTGAATTGGCTGACCAGTTCCTTTCAACCATGCTGGATACTCAACAGTATCCATCCATTCTGGCCTTTTTTGCCCATGCAGCTGGAACCGCTTCTATTGAGGCCAAACTGCGTCCGGAACTTAAAAAGGCGGTTGATAAACACCCTGATCATTTGTTCGCTTTATCCATCATTGCAGAAAAAGACACCATAGCGCGCTACGAAGCGGATGGGTTTTCAGTGTTTGAAGATCCTATCCGTGCCACCAAGGCCATTCATCATATGGGCGTTTTGGGTACGGCCTTTGCCAGGCCAGATGCCCTCATTCCCTTTGAAAAGAAAACCGTTGCCGCGCTTGCCAGCACACCTGACGAAGCCCAGGCCAAGCTTATCCTGGAAGAGGCGGGTTTGCAGGTCATTCCGGAAGGAATTGCCCATGATGCGGCGGAAGCGGCACGGCTGGCGGATAAATTCGGTTTTCCTGTTGTCATGAAAATCCTGTCACCTGATATCAAGCATAAATCTGAAATAGGTGGTGTTATTCTTAATGTGTCCAGTATTGCCGAAGTGCATGAAAGTTATGCATTGCTCTTGCAAAGAGCAGCCGAAAAGGCACCCTCTGCAAACATTACGGGGATCCTTGTTGCCAAGCAGGTAAACAATGCTGTTGAATGTATTATGGGCGTTAAAAATGACCCTGTTTTTGGGCCGGTCGCCATGTTCGGTCTGGGTGGCATTCACGTGGAAGTGTTGAAAGACGTGGTCTTGCATCGTTGCCCATTCAGCCCTGAAACAGCCAGGAAGCTGATTCTCAGTATTCGCAGTGCGGCTATTTTGCAAGGCGTGCGTGGCAAACCGGCGGTTGATATTGACGGGCTTGCCGAACAGCTGTCCCGCCTGTCTGTTTTTGCGGCCCAGACACAGGAGCAGATTCAATCGGTGGAAGTCAACCCGATTCTGGCGGTTCCTGGTGTAAAGGGTTGCTACATCGCTGATGCACTCATAGAAGTTTAATTAAAACGTATAAAAAAAAGCCTGCCTTGATAAAAGGCAGGCATAAGGGAGGAGTTCCCCACTTAAGGGGAGGAGGAGACTTCAAAAGGATCATTCCCCCTATTTTCAAGGGGAGGGAGTGTGGTGCAAGTCTGCAACATCCGGATCTGCACCACACAAGGCTTGCAGTTTTAGTGAAGTGTCCTACTGCGCGTTAGAGAACCCTTCACCGCTGCAATGTTTGTATCTTAATACCAGACTGTATTTTTGTATAATTTATTTATTGTTAATTTCTGATAGTAAATTACTATTTCCTGTTTTTCTTCATCTTTGCCATTGGGTTCTGAAAAGTCACATATCTTTGACCGGCAGGGGCCGACCATAAAAAACCGCATCCGAAGATGCGGTTCCTTGTTTTCATGCCAGTTTGCCTGGCAAAGACAAACCGGAAAATGACAGCACTGGAATTACTTGTGCGTCAGGATGGCTTCATTGGCCGCTTTATTCATGTTGCGGGTAATGTACCATTGCTGGGCAATAGACAGAACGTTGTTAACACACCAGTACAGTACCAGACCGGCCGGGAACATGAACATCATGGCACCAAATACCAGTGGCATGAGCATCATGATTCTGGCTTGCATTGGATCAGGCGGTGTTGGATTCAGCTTGATCTGCAGGAACATGGTGGCCATCATGATGGCTGGCAGGATGAAATACGGGTCACGGACTGACAAGTCGGTAATCCAGCCAATCCAGCCTGCGCCACGCATTTCCACGCTGGACAGCAAAACGCGGTACAGGGTAAGGAATACCGGGATTTGGATCAGGATTGGGAAACAGCCGCCCAATGGGTTGATTTTCTCGGTACGGTACATTTCCATCATGGCTGTGTTCAGCTTCTGGCGGTCGTCACCGAATTTTTCCTTCAGGGCCTGCATGCGCGGTGCCACGTTTTTCATTTTGGCCATGGAGCGATAGCTGGAGGCCGACAATGGATAAAGGATTAATTTGATAATGACGGTTAGCAGAACGATCGTCCAGCCCCAGTTACCTACCAGGGTATATAACCAGGTCATGAAGGTAAACATGGGTTTGGCAAGAATGGTTAGCCAGCCATAGTCAACGACCAGATCCAGGGAAGGAGAAATGGCTGCAAGGGCTTTTTGGTCTTGCGGACCTATCCATAAGGTGGATTGGGTGGCAACCGTACTGTTGGGTGCGATGCTGCCTAATGGCTCTACCGCACTGATGGCATACAGGGTATTGGAAACCTTGCGCATGTCAATAAAACGCTCTTTGCCTTCCTGGGGTACCCAGGCGGTCACAAAGAAGTGTTGAATGACACTGATCCAGCCATCGTCAGCCGATTTAATATAATCGGCATTTTTCTTGTCAATTTCAGAAAAGGACACTTTCTGGAAGCGTTCTTCATCAGAATAAACCGCCATTCCCGTAAAGGTGGGATAGAAGCTGGAGCTGCCAACCGGATCCTGGCTGTCACGGGCAATTTGCAGGTACAGTGAGGGGGATTGTGGTTCGGCGGCAGTGTTGGTGACCTCGTCCTTGACATCAATTCGGTAAGAATTGCGATGGAACGTATAGGTACGCGTCACCTTGATGCCGTCAGACTCAGACTCAAAGACCACCGGCAGAGTATCACCTGTCATGGTGGTTTCAGTAGAAACCATTCTGAAGGCGGTATTCTGGTCGGGGTAGCGCTTGTTGCTTCCTTGTGGTGCGACCAGGCCGCTTTGCACAATATATTCTGCCGCAGCAGAGTTATCCAGCAGTACGATTGGCTGGTCACGGTTTTCAGCGGAAGGATACTTCAACAACTCGGCATACACAATCTGGGCACCTATGGAATCAAAATTCAATTTGAAAACATCGGTGTTGATGGTGATTTTTTCTGAAGCAACGGCAGGTGCTGTTGTTGACGGAGTGGCGGCAGTACCGGCAGGCGAGGCTGCATTGGGAACGCCAGGCGTACCGGAAGCCGGATTGGAAGTGGTTTCGGATTGGGGAGCCTGGCCAAACAGGGATGGCTGACCATTATAGGTTTGCCAGTTATTCCAGATGGCGAAGACCGAAAATACAAAAATCATCCAGAGGATGGTGCGTCTAATATCCATTTAACCTGATCATTATTAAGCGGTTAGTAAAGCTCGTCAGTTTAACCCAGCTAGGGTTATAACACCTGAATTTAAAACAAATCTTTGGGAAAAAGACTCTTCTCAGGCGAGGAGCGGCCAGAAACAGGGGGAACAGGATCATGACCACCCTGGCACCACGGATTACAGCGACAGATCCGGTGTGTACCCAGATACAGCCCTTTGGCGGCACCGTGGGTTTCAATGGCTTCTATCATGTATTCGGAGCAGGTGGGCGTGAAACGGCAGGAACGTCCGATCCAGGGGCTTAGGAAATATCGGTAGAACCGGATAGGTGCTATGAGTATTTTCTTGATCATGCCGATTTTGCCTTTGCAAAATGATGGTCGATTTCTTTCCGTATGGTTATCTTGAGTTCGGTAAGGGTACAGGGAGTAACCTTGCCATGCAGGCGAATAACGTAGTCGCAGGCAGGTAACTCATGACGGCAATGTCTGAAAGACTCACGGGCAACCCTTTTGATGGCGTTGCGGGTGGTGGCTTTGGCGGCAAACCGTTTGGCGATAACAAGCCCCAATCGGGCGATTGGTTCGGTAAGAGGGTAGACTGGCTTGGCTTTGCTAAGCGTAAACAAAGCCCCTCGAGATACACGTTTGCCTTTCAGGGCATTGGTGAACTCTAAGGGGCGGTGCAGTCGCGCCGCTTTGGGATAGGAGGCGCTTGGCATGCTTAGGAATCGGGACGAGCAGATAATAAAGCCATGTGTTTAACGGGTAAACACACTTTCTGTTCAACCTGATTATTAAATTGTAATCAGCTGGGATTAAACAGCTAAACGCTTGCGGCCTTTTGCACGACGTGCGTTGATAACTGCGCGGCCGCCACGTGTTTTCATGCGAACGCGAAAGCCGTGCGTGCGTTTACGGCGTGTGACTGATGGTTGGTATGTACGTTTCATGGAAATTCCAAATATAAAGAGCTAAGAGCTTGTTCAGGACCCTTTTTAGTATTTGAAACTATCAAAGATACCCAAAAATGATCCAAACGGTGTAAAGAATTTTGTAAAGCCTTTTATTTCATCAAATAATTAGTGATTAGTCAATGGTTTAGGCTGAATTCCCGTAATTAAAACATAAAATCTGTTCTTTTTTTGAAAAGAACGCACTTTGTGGAAAATTTCCCATTAATTATTCAAGTTGTGGATAACTTTTAGCTTGTCAGGGTAAAATAGAACGTTTTTATCGTAGATCGTATATGAAAGAGTTTTGGCAATCCTGTATCCAGGCATTGGCGCAGGAACTTCCTCCCGAGCAAATGAAAGCGTGGGTGCTTCCGCTGGCTCCTCTTGGTTTTGATGAAGAACTGGGAGAGCTGCGCATTTCTGCGCCTACGCCAATCAAGCAGAACTGGGCCAAAACCAATTACACGGCGCGAATTCAGGAATTGGCATCCCAGTGGTTCAATCGTCCCGATGTCAAGGTCATGTTCCAGCTGGTGCGTGCCAATCAGGTGCCGCCTGCCATGTCTGGCGCAACTGCCGCGGTGGCCTTGGCATCCGCACCGGTCGCCCCTGTTCAGGCCGCACCCGTTACGGGTACCCAGCCGTTTGGTACAAGCCCCGAAGTCATCATAGAGTCCGCTGCGCCCAATGTGCCGGCCACCGCTTCATTTGGCAATACCGAATCCGAAGACTTCATTTACAAGCGTTCGCATATCAACCCCAACCTGACTTTCGAAAGTCTGGTGGTAGGCCGCTCAAACCAGCTGGCCAATGCCGCTTCAGCACAAATTGTCGACAAACCGGGCGTTTCAGCCTATAACCCGTTTTTTATTTACGGCAGTACAGGCCTGGGTAAAACCCACCTGATGCACGCCATTGGCAATGCCCTGATCAAAGCGGGCAAGGTCAACCGGGTACGGTATATCCATGCTGACCAATATTATTCGGATCTGGTCAAGTCATTCCGAACCAGTACCTTTGATGAGTTCAAGCGTTATTACCATTCACTCGACCTGTTGCTGATTGACGATATCCAGTTTTTCCGTAAAAAAGACCGTACCCAGGAAGAGTTCTTCTATCTGTACGAAACCATGGTGGCGCAAAACAAGCAAATCATCATCACGTCCGATACCTACCCGCGTGAATTGCAGGATATCAGCAACCGACTTACCTCCCGTTTCGATTCTGGTTTAACCGTCCATATCGAACCCCCCGAGCTGGAAATGCGGGTAGCCATTTTGCTTCGCAAGGCCGAAGAAAAGCCAGGCATTATCCTGAAAGAGGAAGCCGCGTTCTTTATTGCCAAGCATTTGCGCAGCAACGTTCGTGAACTGGAAGGAGCACTTAGTAAAGTGTCTGCCTATGCCGGTTTTCACGGGCTGAAAACCTTTACCGTTGAAGTTTGCAAGGAAGCGCTCAAGGATCTTCTGTCTGTTTCCAATGGGCAAATCACTGTTGAAAATATCCAGAAAACCGTGGCCGATTTTTATAAAATCAAGGTTCAGGAAATGTATTCCAAACGGCGCCCCGCCAATATTGCGATGCCACGGCAAATTGCCATGTATCTGGCCAAAGAGCTGACCCA
Organism: Advenella faeciporci; assembly: GCF_014652395.1. Taxonomy (GTDB): domain Bacteria; phylum Pseudomonadota; class Gammaproteobacteria; order Burkholderiales; family Burkholderiaceae_B; genus Advenella; species Advenella faeciporci. The sequence goes on along the minus strand of NZ_BMYS01000004.1, from coordinate 137,783 downwards.
GAAAAGCCTGCCCGAAATTGGCGATCTGTTTGGTGGACGGGATCACACAACCGTTCTGCATGCCGTACGAAAAATAACCGAAGCACGCGTGAAAAACGCAGAGTTGAATCACCAATTACACGTGTTAGAACAAACCTTAAAAGGATAATCATGCAATTGCTACAAGCTACCCGAGATGCTGTACTCAAGCCGCTGTCAACAGTGGCCGGTATTGTTGAACGCAGGCATACGATGCCCATTCTGGCAAATATCCTGTTGCGAAAAGAAGGTAACCGTGTTGCATTCATTGCAACCGATCTTGAGGTCCAGATCACCACGCATGCCGACTTTGGCGTAGGTGATGATGTGGAATCCACTACGGTTGCCGCACGTAAATTGCTGGATATCTTGCGGGCCCTGCCCAATACCGGAGAAGTCAAACTGGGCCTGAACGATGGAAAAATGTCGATCAATGCCGGAAAAAGCCGCTTTGCCCTGCAAACACTGGACGGTGCCGAATACCCAACCGTTGCCCAGCCCGAAAGCTGGAACCTGAGCCTGTCCATGCCGCAGAAAACCTTGCGCAAGCTGTTTAACATGGTGCACTTTGCCATGGCCCAGCAAGACATCCGCTATTATCTGAATGGTATGCTCATGGTGTTTGAAGAAGGCATGGTTCGTACTGTCGCCACCGATGGTCACCGTTTGGCCCATGCTGCCGAAATGGTTGAAAGCATTGACGGGCGTCATGAGGTCATTGTTCCACGTAAAACCGTTCTTGAAATGCAGCGCCTGCTTGATGAAAGCGATGAGCCCGTCACCATAGACCTGGCGGCCGGCCAGATCCGTTTCACTTTTGGTGATGTGGAGCTTATTTCCAAGCTGGTGGAAGGAAAATTCCCCGATTTCAAACGGGTCATTCCAACCGACTATACCCGTAGTTTCAATATCAATCGTGAAGCCTTGCAAAGCAGCCTGCAACGTGCCGCCATTTTAACGACTGACAAGCTCAAGGGCGTCAAGCTGCATCTTGAAAACAATCTGCTGCAAATTTCCTCCTCCAATGCCGAGCAGGAAGAGGCAAGGGAAGAAATTGAAGTAAATTATGAATTTGAACCCATTGATGTCGGTTTCAACGTAAGCTATTTGCTGGATGTCCTGGCCATGGCAAAAACCGAAGAAATCACCTGGTCTGTCAAGCCGGATGTCAATGCATCCGCACTTATCAGCCTGCCCGAGGAAACAGAGTTCAAATACGTTGTTATGCCAATGCGTATTTAATCAGGCCACCATCAAAGTTCCGGCCTTGCCATGGCCGGATATTTTCCTGTTCCCAGCAGTCGATCAAGATTTTTAAAAGCGTTATTCCATTATGTCTGAAAATACTCCGAACACCCCGAATCAAGGTTACGGTGCCGAATCCATCAAAATGCTCAAGGGCCTTGAGGCTGTCCGTAAACGTCCCGGCATGTATATTGGAGATACCTCCGATGGCACAGGTCTTCACCACATGGTGTTCGAAGTTGTCGATAATGCCATTGACGAAGCCCTGGCCGGATATTGTGATGATATCGTTGTCACCATTCATACCGACAACTCGATTTCCGTTACCGATAATGGCCGCGGCATTCCCACCGACATTCACAAGGATGACGAGTTCCACCGCAGTGCTGCTGAAATCGTCATGACCGAACTGCATGCCGGCGGTAAATTTGACCAGAACTCCTATAAGGTTTCCGGTGGTTTGCATGGGGTGGGTGTATCCTGCGTGAATGCCCTTTCAGAATGGCTGCGCTTAACCATTCGCCGTAATGGCCAGGTTCACCAGATTGAATTCAATCGCGGTGAACGCCTTGAGCCCCTGAAAGTCGTTGGTACTACCGATAAAACCGGTACCAAGGTGCATTATCTGGCAGACAGCACTATTTTTGACAATGTCGAATACCATTACGAAATCCTGTCCAAACGCCTGCGCGAACTGTCGTTCCTGAATAATGGCGTCAAGATTCGCCTGGTAGACGAGCGCCAGGGCAAAGAAGAGGATTTTGCTTTTTCAGGTGGGGTAAAAGGCTTTGTTGAATACATCAACCGCACAAAAACCGTACTGCATGGCAATGTTTTCAACGTTTCCACCGAATCAGATGCCGGTGGCGCAACCATTACGGTTGACGTTGCCATGCAATGGAACGACAGCTACGGCGAAAGCGTACTTTGTTTTACCAACAACATCCCCCAACGTGATGGCGGTACCCATTTAACCGGTTTGCGCGCTGCCATGACGCGCAGCCTGAACAAATACATTGCCGATAATGAAATGGCCAAAAAGGCCAAGGTTGACACCACCGGTGATGACATGCGTGAAGGCCTGACCTGCGTGTTGTCGGTCAAGGTGCCCGAACCTAAATTCAGCAGCCAGACCAAAGACAAGCTGGTATCCAGTGAAGTGCGTCCGGCCGTTGAAGAGGCGGTTTCACGTACGCTTGAAACCTGGCTGCTGGAAAATCCCAATGACGCCAAAGCCATTTGCGCCAAAATCGTGGAAGCGGCCCGTGCCCGCGAAGCCGCCCGCAAAGCACGCGAAATGACACGCCGTAAAAGTGTTCTGGAAGGCGCCGGCCTGCCCGGAAAGCTGGCTGACTGCCAGGAAAAAGATCCTGCAAAATCCGAACTTTACATAGTCGAGGGTGACTCTGCGGGTGGTTCTGCCAAACAGGGCCGTGACCGTAAATTCCAGGCTATTTTGCCGTTGCGCGGTAAAGTGCTTAACGTGGAAAAGGCGCGTTTCGACAAACTGATCGCCAGCGAGGCCATTACCACCCTCATCACGGCGCTGGGTACCAGCATTGGCCCCGATTTCAATATCGACAAGCTGCGCTATCACCGCATCATCATCATGACTGACGCGGACGTTGACGGTGCACACATCCGGACTTTGCTGTTGACCCTGTTGTATCGTCAGATGCCCGAACTGGTTGAAGGTGGCTTTATTTATATCGCCCAGCCACCTTTGTACAAGGTTAAATTTGGCCGTGAAGAACGTTACCTGAAGGACGCGGTCGAAGAGGCCGAATTCATGCAGCAGGTGGCCCTGAAAGATGCCGGCCTGATTCCACAGCAAGGCGCAGAGCCCATTACAGGCGAAGACCTTGAAACCCAGGTTCAGCTTTATGTTTCGGCCGACCAGGTGATTGACCGCCTGTCCCGCATCATGGACGCTGCTGCCCTGTCAGCCATTGCCGAAGGGGTACAGATCAATCTGGATAACGCGGAAAACGCCGCGAAATCGGCCCGTGACCTGCAAGAGGCCCTGTTTGACCCGGCCATGCCACACGCCGTTACCGTAGAAGCGGAATATGATGCAGAACTGGACAAACACCGTTTGGTTCTCAAGCGTATTCACCATGGAAACGTCCGTGTCTGTGTGTTTAACCAGGAATTCATGGGCAGCAAGGATTATGCGGTATTATCCCGTTCAGCCGAAACCCTTTCTGGTCTGGTTGGCGAGGGTGCCCTGGTGTATCGTGGTGAAGGTGAACGACGCAAAGAGCAGTATGTGAACGATTTCCGTGAAGCTGTTCAATGGCTGCGCAGCGAGGCCGAACGCGTGGTGACCAAACAGCGCTATAAAGGTCTGGGTGAAATGAACCCCGAGCAGTTATGGGAAACCACCATGGATCCTTCAGCACGTCGTTTGCTGCGCGTCAAGATTGAAGATGCAATCACTGCTGACAATGTGTTTACAACCCTCATGGGCGACCAGGTGGAACCACGCAGGGAGTTCATTGAAACCAATGCGCTGATGGCCTCTAACTTGGATATTTAAAATTGTTGTAGGATTTCACAATTAGTGAGAGGCTTGCACAATTAATGAGAATGATTTTTCATTAATTGTGAGAAATTTTTCTTGACTAAAAAGAAGGCTATATTTGATACATTTTTTATTTGGAATTTAGATTTTTCCTACGCTTTTTAATTAGATAGCTGGCCACCTCCGGGTGGCCTTTGTATGGGCGAATTCCTGTGGGCACATGTTCCTCCATCCCGAGTTCGACAGTTAAAACCGTAATCTATTGATTTGTAATAGATCACTTTAAGAACGCTCCACTACAAGTTCATATAAGCTAAAGTTACCGTAAGTTGTATTGGCTTTGCTGAAGCACTGTCACAACTGGCCTGACTCATTGTCTTTTCTATTACATATAGATACACTGATAAACAAGTCACATTTTGAATCATCACAGAATATTTATTCGTCCACTTAATGAACAGAATCACCCTACAACAACTTGAATCCTTCCTATGGGAAACCGCTGATATTTTACGTGGCAACATGGATGCCTCAGAATTCAAGGATTATATCTTTGGCATGATGTTTCTGAAACGCCTTTCCGATGCTTTTGAAGAAGAACAGGAGGGCGTGATTGAATATTATAAGAACAAAGGCAAAACAGAAGCGCAAGCTCGTGAACTGGCTGATGATGAGGACGAATACGACAAAACCTTTTTTATCCCAGCCAACGCGCGTTGGGGTGCACTTAAAGACCTAAAGCACGATATTGGTGCTGAACTGAACAAAGCCACTGAAGCCATTGAAGAATACAACCCTGTACTAGAGGGTGTGCTGGTTTCCATTGACTTCAACATCAAAAACAAGCTCTCAGATAAAAAGCTGCGTGACTTGCTGAGTCACTTCAGCAAATATCGCTTGCGTAATAGTGACTTTGAGCGGCCAGATTTACTTGGCACCGCTTATGAATACCTGATCAAAATGTTTGCCGACAGTGCCGGTAAAAAAGGAGGTGAGTTCTATACTCCCTCTGAAGTCGTTGAGTTGCTGGTTGCTTTGCTGAAACCCACAGCGGGTATGCGTGTGTATGACCCTACGTGCGGATCGGGCGGTATGCTTGTGCAAACCCGTAACTATCTTGCTCAACATGGAGTAAACCCAGCCAATCTGTCTTTAGCTGGCCAGGAAATGAATTTGAACACCTGGGCTATCTGCAAAATGAATATGTTCCTGCATGGAGTGTACAGCGCTGATATTCGCAAGGGAGACACCCTGCGCGATCCACAGCATACCCAGCATGGCGAACTCATGACCTTTGATCGCGTTATTGCTAACCCACCTTTTAGCCTGAAAAAATGGGGTAAAGAGGAAGCTGAAAACGACCCTTATGGTCGTTTTCCTTACGGCACCCCACCTAAAGATGCTGGAGACCTGGCTTTTGTTCAGCATATGATTGCCAGCCTGAATGCCGATGGGATGATGGGGGTGGTCATGCCACACGGCGTGTTATTCCGCGGTTCTAGCGAGAAGGAAATTCGCAAAGGTATTCTGAACGACGATCTATTGGAAGCGGTGATTGGCCTGCCTTCTGGGTTGTTTTACGGTACGGGCATTCCGGCCTGTTTGTTGATTGTTAATAAAAACAAACCCGCCGAGCGTACAGGAAAAGTACTGTTTATTAACAGCGAACTGGAATACCAGGAAGGCAAAAACCAGAACAGCTTGCGCCCGCAAGATATTCAGAAAATCGTGCAGACCTTTGAGGGCTTTGCCGAGGTTCGACGTTATTCCAAAGTATTCACCTTGGCTGAGATTGCCGAGAACGACTACAACCTGAATATCCGTCGTTACGCCGATACCAGTCCACCACCAGAAATGTTTGATGTGCGTGCGATTTTGCACGGTGGCATTCCTGTTCGTGAAGTGGGAAGCGACTATATCCGTGAGGAAATACTGGACAGCTTTGATGTGGCTACGGTGTTTGTAAAGCGTGACTCGGACTACTACGAATTCAAACCTGAAATCGATAATAAAGAGAAAATACGTGAAATGGTAGGCGATGCCAGCGCGGCAGTGATTGAGCAGCTGGAACGCTGGTGGGATAAGTATCGTGTATCGCTGAAAGAGCTGGATATAGAAATGGCTAAGGCTGAACGGGTTATGGAAGGGTATTTGCAGGAGCTGGGGTATGAGTAAAGCTGTTCCTGAAGGTTGGGCTATTCAATCGCTGGACGGAAAAGTTCATATATTGTCAGGCTTTCCGTTTAAATCATCGTTATTTACAGATGATTCTGATTATATGGGAATCATCCGTATACGAGACTTAGAAAAGCAAAGCATAGAAACCTTCTATGCTGGGGACTTTGAAGAAACGTATGTTATTAGTAGAGGTGACATCCTAATAGGAATGGATGGCGACTTTAACATTGTAAAATGGAATACAAAGAATGCGCTTTTAAATCAGCGAGTATGCAAAGTAAGAGCAGAAACAGACTCTGGTTTTGACACTGATTTTTTATTTCAGTCACTCAAAGAGGATTTGCATAGTATTAATGCATCAACTGGAGCAACTACAGTTAAGCATCTTTCGGTAAAAGATATTAGGGGGATAGAAAAGGCGTATCCACCACTCCCCGAACAACAAAAAATTGCCACCATCCTGTCATCTGTCGATGATGTAATCGAAAAAACACGGACACAGATCGACAAGCTGAAAGACCTAAAAACCGGCATGATGCAGGAGTTGTTGACCAAAGGGATTGGGCACACCGAATTTAAAGATTCGCCAGTGGGGCGAATTCCAACAGCTTGGGATGTTGTTGAGCTTGGCGATATTGCTAAGCTTGAGCGTGGTCGATTTTCTCATAGACCCCGAAATGATCCTCATTTTTATGGCGGCAATATTCCTTTTTTGCAGACAGGTGATATACCAAAAGAAGCACCTCAGATTACATATTTCTCCCAGACTTTGAATGAAAAAGGGTTAAAGGTAAGTAAGCTATTCCCGAAAGGTACGCTGGTGATAACCATCGCAGCAACTATTGGTGAAATAGGTGTTTTGGAATTTGACTCATGCTTTCCTGATAGCTTAGTTGGTATTAAGGTTAATCAGAAAAAAGTAAAACCTATGTTTATTTTGTATCTGATGAGACACCTAAAAAGCGAGCTGGAAAGTCTTGCGCCGCAAACGGCACAAAAAAATATCAACTTAGACATTCTTCAGTTATTTCAAATACCTTTACCTAGTATTGAAGAGCAAGAGTTGATAGCTAACTCTATGGGTTCAGTTGATGTTAGGCTTAATATTTTACTTGAAAAAATTGAGCGCATAAAAAGTATAAAAAAAGCCCTTATGCAAGACCTGCTCACCGGCAAGGTTCGCGTCAAACCCAATGAATCAGCGGCCATATAAAATGTCTGATCCCAAGCCTTGGAAATCCATTGAAGAACAGCCCGCTATTCTGCAAAGCGGTGGGTTACAGGTCGATAATGAACCCATCGCACGCAACTATTTAGCGCGTATCGGTTACTATCGTTTAAATGGCTACTGGTATCCAATGCGAGAAATTTGTAACGACTGGAAAAGGTAAGGATTGCGAGGGCAGAAATGAGAACCGGCGCGTACATAAATGCAGGGGCGCCGATCATATTGAAGTAAATTGTAGGTAGAAAGCCGTATGTTGTCAATTAGGCTGTCAGTAAAAATCCCGAATTAAGAGGCGAGTGGCACGATGTTTCAAGATGAAGAGCTAAAAGTAGAGCAACCCGCCATCGCCCAGTTGATTCAGCTGGGTTGGTCTTATGTGCCTGGCGCAAGCCTTGCGCCGGTTGCTGCCAGCAAGGAGGCACCACCCACAACAGAGCGTGCCTATTATCGTGATGTCGTGCTGGTGAATCGGCTTGAGTCAGCGTTGCGTAAGCTCAATCCATGGATCAGTGATGAAAACCTGCGTAAGGTGATGCGTGACATTACCCACCCCATTTTTGCAGGGCTAATGGAATACAACCATGCCATCTATCAGATGATGGTGAATTACATTTCGGTTGAGCAGGATCTCGGCAAGGGCCGTAAAGGCCAAACCGTCAAGATCATAGATTTTGAAAACGTCGCAAACAATGATTTCCTGTGTACCAACCAGCTTAAGATTGAAGGAACAAACCAGAACATCATTCCGGACATTGTTTGCTTTGTGAATGGCCTGCCCTTGACAATTATTGAATGCAAATCGCCCTATGTAGCGGATGCTGTTGCCGAAGGGATCAACCAGATGCGCCGTTATGCGAATCTGCGTCAGCCTGAAACGGATGAGGGTGTACAGAAATTGTTCTGGTACAACCAGTTAATGGTTTCTACTTGCCGGGATCAGGCAAGAGTGGGAACCATTAGCTCCAGTGCACAGCATTATGGTGAGTGGAAAGATGCTTATCCAGCCACTGATGCGAATATTCTGGCCTTACGTAAAAATACGGTTCCTGAAACCTCAGCACATCCTGTACTTAATGATCTGCCATATCCCGATTATCTTCAGGATATTGAGCAAACCATTTCTCCTTTTAATGGCCTACCAGCCGAAGTAACAGCACAAGAACGTTTGCTTATGGGTATGTTCAGTCCCGCCAACTTCTTGGATGTCATTCAGAATTTCATTCTTTATGAACCGATAGACGGCAGATTGATCAAGAAAGTAGCCCGATATCAGCAATTTCGTGCCGTTAACAGGGTAGTTGAACGTCTAAAGATTGGTAAAACCCGTGAAGACAAGTCTGGTGTTGTCTGGCATACCCAAGGATCTGGTAAATCACTGACCATGGTGATGTTGGCCGTTAAAATGCGCCGTGACCCCGAACTTCAGCAATACAAGTTGGTGTTTGTTACTGACCGTACTCAATTGGATAGCCAATTGTCGGCCACTTTTCGTAACGCCCAGAACGAAACCGTTTATAACGCGGGATCGGTAGCTGAATTAAAAGAATTATTGCAAAAAGATGCTTCTGATATTGTGACTGCGATGGTGCAAAAATTCCAGGAAGCGGAAACCGAGGGCGACTTTACCGAACTGAACACCAGCGACAAGATTATTGTGCTGGCCGATGAAGCGCACCGTACCCAGTTTGGTGGTTTGGCCATGACAATTAACGCCGCCTTACCCAATGCACCCAAAATTGGTTTTACAGGGACACCACTGTTAAAAAGCCAAAAGAAAATGGAATCGGCCTTTGGGGATTATATCGACAAGTATAAAATCAACGAAGCCGTTGAAGATGGTGCGACTGTTCGCATTATTTACGAAGGTCGCCAGGTACAGACTGATGTAATAGGCGATTCACTGGATGCCCTGTTTGAGGAATATTTCAGGGCATACAGCAATGATGAGAAACGTGAGATCAAGAAAAAATATGGGGTGGAACGTGCCGTACGCGAAGCGCCTGCCCGTATACGTTGGGTGTGTATAGATCTGTTAAAGCATTACCGTGAACATATTCAACCCAATGGTTTCAAGGCCATGATTGTGGTTGGAAGCCGTCATGCCGCCACGGTTTTCAAAAAGACTCTCGATGAACTGGAAGCGCCGCCTTCTGAAGTTATCATTTCGGCTAGTCACAATGACCCTGCCTACCTGGCACAATACTCTGATAAGACTCGTCAGAAACAGATTATCCAGAACTTTACCAAGCCATTTGACGAAGACCCTACTGCCTTTTTGATAGTAAAGGATATGCTGCTAACTGGTTTTGATGCCCCGATTGCGCAGGTAATGTATATTGACCGTGGTTTGAAAGACCATACCCTGATGCAAGCCATTGCACGTGTAAATAGAACCTATAAGGGCAAACAGGCCGGTTTTATTGTGGATTATTATGGATTATCCGACTACCTGACTGCGGCGTTGGACATGTTCAGTAGTGAAGATGTGGAAGGTTCTTATTTCACCCTGAAAGATGAAATTCCCAAATTAAAAGCGACTCATACGCGCGTGGCAAGTATATTTAGCAGTATTAAAAGTCAGGATATTGATGATTACGTCCTGTTATTGAAAGATGAGGACTTGCGACAACAGTTTGAAATCACATTTAAGCGATTTGCCCGGCAAATGGAGATCGTATTGCCGGATACTGCGGCTAAACCTTTCATACCCAGCCTGAAGCTTTGGGGGAAAATACAGAATGCTGCCCGTAACCGTTACCGCGACCCGGGTTTGAATATACGGGATGTCGGTGAAAAAGTTCGTAAACTGGTGGACGAACATATTATCAGCACTGGTGTTGATCCAAAGATACCCCCCATTGATCTGATGGATATCAACTTCAAGCACTCTGTTAATCAGATCAAATCACCCGAATCACGCGCTTCTGAAATTGAAAGCGCGATCAAACATCATATTTCCATTAACCTGGAGGAAGATCCGGAATATTACCGATCCCTTAGCCTGCGCCTGCGCGATATCATTGAAAAAACTAATGGCAAGTGGGAACAGCAGGTGGAGTTATTGCTGCATATGGTGGATAACATTGAGTCTGAGCACCAGCAGGCAGCCGATGACCTGGGTATGAACCAGACTGAATATGCCTTCTATAATATCCTTATGGCTGAAGTTTTACGTCATGAAGAAGTTGATATGGTTAGTGATTCTGTTCATGATGAAATTAAAATAAACAGTCAGGCACTGGTAAGCGTTTTTGAGGAAGCCACAGGAATCGTTGATTTTTTTGATAAGCCTGATGAAATCAAACGTATGGATAAGGAAATAAAACGAGCTATTGTAGATTGTACGTTTTATGATAAATCACTGGTTAATGCAGTGCAGAAACGTTTCATGGAGTTGGCTAGAACCAAGTTCGGAAAATGATGGTGATGACAGACATGCAAACCGAATATCGTGATGGCAATGATTTCATTGTCGAAGTTATTCGCACTGACCGCAGAAAAACGGCGGATATCCGTGTAGAGGATGGTGCCGTTTCCATTATTGTACCCAGGCATATTGCCACTGAAAAGATTGATCAGTTATTGATAAGCAAACGCAAATGGATAAAGGAAAAAATTCTTTTGCAGCGCGATTTGTCACCTACCAGTCATAAAGAATTCTTGTCTGGTGAATCCTTTCCTTATCTAGGCCGCAATTACCGGCTAAAAGTGGAAAAGGGCAATTTCTGTCCTGTAAAGCTTGTAGAGGGAAGGTTATTAGTAACCGTCCCTTTGGGCAGCGAGCAACCTCATATGATTCGCAATGCGTTGGTACGCTGGTACAAAAAGCAGGCGCAACAAAAAATGCATGAGAAAGTAAAGCGTTTTGCTCCCATTGTGGGGGTAGAACCTAAAGGAGTTGAAATAAAGTTCTTCAAATCTCGTTGGGGCAGTTGTACCGTCAATGGCAAACTGGAATTTAACTGGATGATTTTGATGGCACCTAATCGGATGGTTGATTATGTTGTGAAACATGAGCTGTGCCACCTGATTCATCACGATCACTCACCTGAATTTTGGAAAGAAGTCGCACGGGTAATGCCCGATTACCAGGAATGCAGGGAATGGTTGCGGGTTAATGGAATGAAACTTAGGGTTTAAATTTAAATGAGGCTAAAAGTATCAATAACTATATTTGATAACATTGGATAAAGTTGATGAATAACTTCGAGTGATTTCCGATATTCTATAAAGGTTATAGCTAAAATCAGGGGTTTTCACGCGATAGGCGTGATATCAAATGTAAAGGGATTGACCAATCAATGTATCTCGCTGAATTGTCTATTAAAGGTTTTCGTAAGCTAAACAATATTCATCTCAAATTTCGACCAGGTCTAAACGTAGTGGTTGGGCCTAATAATGTTGGCAAAACTGCCATTGTTGATGCATTACGAGCTCTGCTCTCCACTACAGATGATGGCGCAATACGATTAGACGAGTACGATCTTGCTATTGACGTCAAGGGAATTAAGGCCTCTAGCATTATGTTCACGTATATTTTCAGAGGATTATCCGAAAAGGAAGAGGCTGATTTCCTAATAGCATTAAAGCCAGAACCAAATGAGTCGGGCGAGACAGGACGATATGAAGCACACTTTTCCGTTCGATACAGCGTTTCCCCGTTTGGTGGTCGTCTACGACCAAAACGCTGGTGCGGAGAACATGAAGAAAATGCAATTAATAGTGATATGCTGGAAGAACTTAGAGCTATTTATCTTCCTCCCCTACGGGATCCAGCATCAGGTTTAAAGCCCAATAGAGCAAGTCAGTTAGCTCGCTTAATAGACAGGCTTGCGGATGAAGATGCAAAAAAAGATTTGGTAAATACTCTTAAGGTATTTGAAGATGATTTGGCCAAAAAAGCCCCTGTTTCAAAAGCACAAGAAGCTGTTGTTTCTCAGCATGAGGAGATGCTGGGACCCGTATTAAAGCAAGCGTTAAAAGTGGGGCTAACCCCACCAGATTTCCAGCGAATAGCCGCACGCCTATCACTTGCCATTGAAAATTTGGATGTTGAACAAAACGGGCTGGGTTACAACAACCTTATCTATATGGCAGTTGTGCTCAGCGAGCTATCACTAAACCCTGATGCTGCTTATAAAGCACTTATTGTTGAAGAACCCGAAGCCCACTTACATCCTCAACTGCAAGCAGTTCTGCTTCAATACCTTGAGTCAAAAGAAATTGCAGACAAAGGTGAAAAGGCTGTTCAAGTCTTCGTAACAAGTCATTCCCCCAACTTTGCTAGTATTGCCCATATTGACACTATCTGCTGCGTACATCAAGGAGTGGAGGGAACTAATGCATTTAGCCCGCGTGAGATTAAATTTGAAAAAGCGAAGAAAGAAAAATTACAGCGCTATCTTGATGTAACTCGAGCAGAACTTTTTTTTGCCCGGCGTATAATTTTTGTTGAAGGTGTGGCAGAACTTTTTATCGTAGCAGCTCTCGCTGAAAAACAAGGCATTAATTTAAAAAAACATTCCGTCAGTATTCTAAGTACTGAAGGCTTAAATTTTGATTGTTTTCTGCCTCTTTTTGGAAAAAATTCACTTAATGTTCGAGTCGCGCTTCTAACCGATGCGGATCCCCCAAAAAATTCATATCCTGAATTAAAAACGCCTTTAGAGCTCTCGGCAACTGCTAACTCATTAAAAAAACAAGAATCAGAATTTGTCCGTCCTTTTTTCGCACAAAAAACACTTGAGTATGACTTGGCACTGCAAGCTGAAAATCAAGTATCAATGCTTACGGCATTAGAGGACTTACATCCTGGAATAGGTAAAACGTTACGAAATAAAGTTAACGAAACTGATGTTGCTGATAAACCAAAGGTATTGTTCAACGGACTGTTTGCCAGAGAGGAGGGCACTAATATTAAAAAGGGTGCCTATGCACAAGCGTTGGTGCAAGTCATATCCAGTAAAGAAGTAACTTTTCTCTCTCCGCCATATATTCAAGAAGTATTTGCTTTTATTACGAAGGAGTAATTGTGTCGTTTCGGAGTACGCCAGAGCAATCTGAAATTATTTCTGCAGAATTAGTATCTCAACGTATCGTTGCATGTGCTGGTAGTGGAAAAACTGCTACAGCAGTTCGTAGGGTATTTGAAATTCGTAAACGACTCATAGCTCAGAGCGGTCATGTAGCTTTACTCTCGTACTCTAATACAGCAGTCAATACCTTTAGGAAAGCATATGAATTACTATGTGCAGAAAGTCCTCAACTATCCCGTCGAGTTTTGATTGCAACCGTTGACTCGTTCATGACCTCTCAAATTCTCCTGCCTCATGCAAGTCGAATGATGGGCTGTACTCGACAGCCGTTTCTTGTCCATGGAAATGAACTTTTTCTCAAGAATTGTAGAGTATTTAATGGTTCCCATAACGTGGATATTGAGTATTTGCATGTTTCAATCGATACGGATGGTGGTATTGCATTTACAGAGTCCTCCAGCCGAGGGCGTCGAAAATCTGTGTCGCCTATAGACGCCAAAAATGCAATTAATAAGCTAGCAAAATTTGGGGCTTATACACACGAGTTAGGCAGGTACTGGTCATTGATGACGATTGGGAAAGAGAATAGGCTATTAGAAATTCTTGCACGTAAATATCCTTACATCTTAGTAGATGAGGCTCAGGATATAGGGTCAATGCATGGTGTATTGTTGTCATTGCTTCAGGAGGCAGGCTCCACGGTGTCTCTCATTGGAGATCCAAATCAGGCAATTTATGAGTTCGCTGAAGCAGACGGTTCATATCTACGAAATTTTAAGCCTCCAAACGGAGGATATTGTCAGAATCTGACGGAAAATTGGCGATCAGTGTATGACATTGTCAATGTTGCTAATCAGTTAACTGCGGCAAACAGCAAAACAGCTAGAGAAGTACCAACTCGCAAACATGGTGCCTTTCTGATTCAATATGACCCGAAAAAGTTAACCGAACTTCTTTCAACATTTTCAAATATTCTACAGTCAAACGGATATACTAAAGTAGAGGCGTCTGTGATTTGCAGAGGAACTGCTCTTCTGGAGAAGTTAAGTGGATGTGCAGTTGATATCGGACAAGGTGCAACTGAAAAATTTGCTCGAGCAGCTATCTGTCGTGATAATCTTGGGGATATTTCTGACGCTTTTGAATGGATGTTGGGGGGTATTTTGAAAATCCTCGATAATCCCGAGCATACCCTTAAACATGACATCCTTTCTGGATCGAATGAAATTATTCCAAAAACTATGCGGCGTTTACTTTGGAAATTCCTTAAAAATTCTACGACAGGTTTACCCCATGCACGGCTTAATGCTAAATCTGTTTGGTTGCCTAGCTTGAAAAAGCGTCTCTCTTCGCTGTTAAATGATATTGAAACACAATGCGAACTCAGCAAACTAGAAACCTGGAAGCACAATGTCACTGCAGCAAAACTGAATGACAACTCTCTTTTGCAGGATGATTTTATACCTTCTGAGATGGACGGAATTAACCTTCAAACTGTACACCGAACTAAAGGTGAAAGCATTGGAGCGGTGCTTTATATTGCCAACCCCAAAGATATTTCTAATTTATTAGAAGGCCCTGTTTCTGAGGAAGGGCGTATTGGCTATGTTGCTGTAACTAGAGCTCGAGACTTACTTATATTAGCTGTGCCAGAAACATCATATAAAAGCAAAGCCAAGTTGTTAAAACAAAAAGGATTTATTGACTGGGATTAATGCTAGGGCTTTTCCATAAATTCCACGGTAAGTAATGGGATGGACGCATCAAAGTAAATCGTAGAAGTAGTTTTCAGGTTCGTCTAACTTTTGTTCTGAATATAAATATCAATTAAGGTCTTTGCCTTGAGGGGATCAATAAGGGGTGGAGAGTATGGTCGCGCAGTAATAATGCTGCGTAGTTGATTTGGTGTGATGCAATCGAACGTGCAGTTGATCGCGACACCAAACCCTTTTTTTAGCTCCCATGCCATGCTTTTTACAACTGCACAGCAATCCATACAAATACGTGAGATATCACGCCATAATATACTTCTATATGTGGGGGCATGGGTTTGAAAACCTACTCTTCCGTTCTCGTATTTCACTGTTTGATGCTTTTGTCTTTCGCATATTGGACAGTGCCAACTATGGTCTAATTCTCTCCACATTCTGGCCGAACCACCTTGAGACAGGATGATGGCTTCATAATTTTCAGGTGGTGTAAGACGTGTTTTCTTTTGCTCGGTTCTCCAGCGGCTCCAGTCTGAGTAATGGGAAATCATTTCTTTTTTCAAGGCACGGTGTAATGTTTCGGATGAAAGCCACTTGAAATCGGGTATGTTCCGGTTTTCTAACGTTGGGACAGGAATAAGGCCTGGGGGATATTTTTCGTACCAGTGATCTTGAGTAGCAGCCGCCTTAGCAACCTCAAAGATTAATCTCATCCGCGCAATATAGGCTGGGCGAACAGTTGTCCATATATCTTTTAAATTTTTCTCATCGATTTGATGGGGGGCATGGGAATGTATTCGTATAAATAGGCGGATCTGGCTAATTGAAAACGACTGGTGTTTAAGGTTTGCTTTGTCATATTGAGAGAGTAGTGTTTTTGCTCGGGTATCTGCGTTATTGCAATCCTCACAAACTAGTACACGGTCATATGCCGCAAATGCAGTGGCCATGCGCTCAACTAAGGCCAATCCGGTGCTGGTGTGTTGGCTTATTTTGGTATTTACAAATACTTGGTGAAAAGCATCTTTAAGTGCTTCTGACATGTGATCATGATGCTCAACGAGCTTAGCAAGAATCTGCTTTTTATTGCCCACACGGGAGATTTCAAATTTGCTTCTATTGCAACATGGACATCGCCAATCTTGCGCCGTGCCGATCCAATTACCATTCATTTCAAATGTATCTAACCCATGATACAACTTGATCTGACGAGACAGTGGAGAGTTGGGGCCGTCCAATAAAGTTAGTGTGCCGTCATTGATGCATTGGATTGCTAACTCTAAGGCACACGCACGGTCAGCAGCTTCTTTTTCATAGTCATGGGAATGTTGTCGTACCCATTGCGTCAGAGTATTATCTTTAGTTTTCTGTGTATCGGGCTTTGCACTGCCAACGTTTTCCACCGCTTTTCTCCTTGGATGTCTAAGTCGGATTTTCCATTCCACGTTATGTAGGTTTATTGTAAACTTTCGACGAACCATGCATTGACCTAATATCTAACGTGATCATTATGTTTTTACTTAGGCTCAGAAGGCAATGAATTATGTACGTCTGGAAAAATCACCTTTTCAATATTCTCATTTAATATGAAAAAATATCGGCTATTCTCATTTATTCTGAAAATTACAAAAATATTGTTTTCACAATTAATGAGAAATTCCTTAAAAATCAAAGAGGCCATTCTCACTAATTGTGAAATCCTACAAGTATTTGTTGGTTTCGGGAATGGTTGGCCAGAGTTTATGAAATAAATTGGCCAACGCGCTTCCTGGTTATGAAGCGGCTGTCTTTTCAGGCAGCCGTTTTTTTATGGGTGTGCCTATCGCAATGATGTGGCAGCAAGGTTATTTGCGGATCAACTCACTCATCGACTAGGTCAAACTGTGATAGTAGAGAATATGGGTGGCGCAAATGGAACAATTGGTTTCGAGTCTTGCTAGAGCAAAACTGGATGGTTATACGCTAGCCGTTGCCTCAAAGTAAACGTTCGGTATTCTCATTACTTGTGAAATCCTACATGAGTTAGCTATGACCACTTTAGGGTAGCCTGTTGTTACGCTTAAATTTTACTTGGTTAATATGAATACTTGAAATAGTTGTTTATATTCAATATTAACCAAGAAATTATAATATTAGCCGAACGTTAAAATAGGTTCTGTTTTTGACTGTAATTCTTCACGGGTGACGCCTGGCGCCAACTCTCTGACTGCCAGTCCTGTTTCAGTAACGTCAATGACGGCAAGATCAGTAATGATTTGATTTACTACTTTTTTTCCTGTCAGAGGTAAAGAGCATGTGTTTAGTATTTTCATTTCGCCGTTACGGGCGACGTGTTCCATGAGAACAATGACACGCCGTGCACCACCAACCAAGTCCATGGCACCACCCATTCCCTTGACCATTTTGCCAGGAATCATCCAGTTTGCCAGATCGCCGGATGCGCTCACCTGCATGCCGCCAAGAATTGTCAGATCCATATGACCGCCCCGGATCATGGCAAATGACATGGAAGATGAACATATTGATGCTCCAGGAACAGTTGTTATCGTTTGCTTGGCAGCATCGATCATATCCGGATTTATTTCATCTTCGTAAGGAGGGGGACCTATGCCAATCAGCCCGTTTTCCGACTGTAACCATACCTGCAAGTTTTCAGGTACGTATTGCACCACTTTGGTAGGCAAGCCAATGCCGAGGTTCACATAGTCGCCGTCGTTTAATTCCTGCGCGGCGCGCGCAGCCATTTGTTCGTGTGTCCAAGCCATGATTGACCTTTCATTGAGAGTGTGGGCGAAAACTTAATTTTTCAATACGCTTTTCGGGGTTCGGAACGACAACGATCCGGTCCACAAAAATGCCGGGCAAATGAATGGAGTTGGGATCCAGTTCACCCAAAGCAACGATTTCTTCCACCTCTACGACGGTTATTTTTCCCGCCATGCCCACGTCGGGGTTGAAATTACGGGCAGTTCCGGAGAACATGAGATTGCCTGAAGGATCGGCCACTTGTGCCTTGATCAGGGATACATCTGCATTCAGGGCATATTCCATAAGGTAAGTATCATTCCCGAACTGTCGGGTTTCTTTGTTTTCAGCAACAACGGTACCTACACCAGTACGTGTGAAAAAAGCGGGAATGCCTGCCCCACCGGCACGCAGGCGTTCTGCCAATGTGCCTTGTGGGTTAAATTCCAACTCTAGCTCGCCATTGAGATATTGCCTTTCAAACTCTTTGTTTTCACCGACATAAGAGGCAATCATGCGTTTGATTTGGCGTGTCTGAAGCAGAAGACCAAGCCCGAAGTCATCAATACCCGCGTTATTGCTGATGCAGGTCAGATCCGTTGCCCCGCTGTCGCGTAACCCTTCGATTAATGTAGAGGGAATGCCACAAAGACCGAAACCTCCTACGGCGATAGTCTGGCCGTTTTTGATAATGCCGTTGAGGGCGGCTGTTACATCTCCAAATATTTTATTCATATTCCAGTCAAATCTTAAAAGTTGATAATTAACTTCAATTTTTTCAAGCTCAAATTTGAATTTGATTTGATCAACTTATGGTATCCAAGATAAATTGAATGGAAAATGGACATGACGCACACTTAATGTGCATTAATGCACAAAATAATAGGGCCGGATGTTCTTAATTTGTGCGGTTGAAAAGCGTTGTGTGCTGGTTGATTAAATTGCGAATGTGGTTCCAGACATAACGATGGCGCTTGATTTTTAACAGGTCTTCAGGTGCCGCTACCCACAGGCTGCGGGTTACCAGGGGTTGATGGGGTAAAATGCAAACAAGTTTGTCGCTTGCCTGTGCAACATATGGCGTGAGTAAAATGATGCCTAATCCCGTTTCTGCTGCGGCACGCTGTGCAATGACACTATTTGTGCAGAATGAACGCCTTGGCTCAGGTATAAGTTCCTCCAGGATTCGATACCTTTCCGTGACCGATCCATCATGAATATAATCAACAAATTCATGATGGGTGAGATCACTAAGCTTGTCAATGGGGGGATGAGATTCAAGATAGCCTGGTGATGCATACAGAAAATAATTGATCTGGGCCAATCTGGACATTTTGTAACGGCCCATCTTGGGTGGATCAAGTGTTACAAGAATTTCAACTTCCCTTGATACCAGGCTTGGAAATTGCGGCTGGGCTATCAGTTCTATTTGCAGCCTAGGATACTTTTCCCGTATTTCCATCAGGCTGGGTGCAAGGACATGGATGCCAAATGCCTCTGGTGTCCCAACCCGGACAACCCCTTTTATATCATCTTCCCCAATGCATTCTTCTACGGCGGCAATAAGTGCGCTTTCCATTTGTTCTGCATGAGGAACAAGGGAGTGCCCCGCATTTGTCAGTGTATATCCACTTCGGCGTCTGTCAAACAGTACAACATTCAGCAATGCCTCAAGCCGGTCGATACGGCGCGACACGGTAGAGTGTTCAATCCCCAGCTTTTCACCGGCCGACGAGATTGTGCCCAAACGGGCAACTGCCAGAAAGATCTTCATGTCGTTCCATTCTGTCTGTCTATCCATAATGATGTAGATTCCATTGTGCATTGACGCACAATTATAGTGCATCAGATATCTTTGAGATTGTATTCAAGATAAGCATAATTTAAAAAAACATACAACAATTTTATTGGAACCTCCCCTACTGGGGTCTTCCTTTTGTACCCAAAAAATTTTCAGGAGATGGAAATGTCACAAAAAAATCGATATCAGAACTATACGGCAATTGAATTTGATTACCCCGCAGAACGGGTATTACGCCTGACTTTGAATTGCCCTGAGCGTATGAATGCACTGGACTCACAAGGACACCAGGAGTTGGCTGATGTTTGGCGTGAGATAGATTCTGATCCGAATGTCAGTGCGGTAATACTTCGTGGTGCGGGAAGGGCTTTTTCTGCAGGCGGGGACTTCAAAATGCTTGAGCAGATGAATGAGGATTTCAAGGTAAAAACCCGTGTCTGGCGTGAGGCTCGCGATCTAGTTTACAACATCATTAATTGTTCTAAACCCATTGTTTCCGCGATTCATGGCCCCGCAGTAGGAGCTGGACTGGTTGCTGCACTGTTAGCAGATATTTCCATCGCTACAAAGACGGCCCGCATCGTGGATGGACACACTAAGTTGGGTGTTGCGGCAGGTGATCATGCCGCGATTATCTGGCCTTTGCTTTGTGGTATGGCAAAGGCTAAATACCACTTGATGCTTTGTGAACCCTTGAGTGGTGAGCAGGCAGAATCCCTGGGGTTGGTTTCTTTGTGTGTTGAAGAAGATGAATTACAGGAAAAATCCTTGGAAATTGCTCAACGCCTCGCTGCGGGAGCTCCTGCTGCGCTGCGGTGGACCAAATATGCCTTGAACAATTGGCTTCGTCAGGCTGGCCCAATTTTTGATGCTTCTTTGGCACTGGAGTTTATGGGATTTGGCAGTCCAGAAGCTAAAGAAGGGTTGAGCGCTATGCTTGGTAAACGTGCGCCAAATTTTGATCAGGACATGCCGGTATGAATTATCAGATAAAACGGTTGGCTTCTTGAGTAAGGATTAATCATGAGTTTGATTAAAACAGTTGCATTTATTGGTGCTGGCAATATGGGAGCACCAATGGCTCGCAACGTACAGCTTGCAGGATATGAATTGATTGTTTGCGATCTCAATGAAAGCGTACTTGCTTCTTTTGCACAATCAGGTGTGAAGGTGACAACTAAAGCACCTGACTGTGCCAGTGCGGATGTCATTATTGTTCTACTAGCTAATGATGAGCAAATCAAAGACGCATTGATTGGGGAAGAAGGGTTGGCAAAAGCCATCCCTGAAGGCCGGCATCCGCTTATTTGCATAATGGGCACGACTTTGCCAGATACCTTACAGATCATTAAAGGAGCGCTTGATTTAGCAGGAGCAAGTCTGATTGATGCACCAGTTAGTGGTGGGATTGTTGGAGCTGAAAAAGGGACTCTCACAATCATGCTGGGTGGTGAGCAGGAGGATATCCAGCGTGTTATGCCATTGATGGAGTCAATGGGGAACAATATTTTTCATTGTGGTGCACTAGGTTCCGCAGAAGTAGTGAAGGTCATCAATAACATGCTGTGTGTGACAAATATGTTTTTGACTGCTGAAGCTATTGATTTGGCAGAAAGACACGGAGTGTCTTTTGAAAAATTTTCACCTATTTTAGCGATTAGTACTGGCTTGAATTTTTTGACTGCCGATGCTCAGGTTGGTAGGGCGCAGTACGCTGCATGGGCTCGCTCAGAAGAGGCTTATGAAGCCATTTATCGTGTGGTTCGCAAGGATTTGCACTTGGCCCTGCAATTGGCGGAGCTGGCACAAGTTGATTTGGATTTGCTTAAAGGTATTTCAAAATATGTGGACTCCAATGATCGCAATGCCATGGTTCGTTGGATGCGCAGTGGTCAACCATCCTTAAAAGTGATTTGTAATACTTGATTTATTTGTGCTATGTCAATTTGTGACATAACACTAAAAACAAGCCGGTTCATCGGCAAAAATTAATTTAAATATAAAGGAGAATATAATGAAAAACATCAGAAAATTTTTGGCTGTAAGCTCACTGCTAGCCTTGAGTTTGGTAGGTAATAGTGTGTTGGCTCAAGACGAAAAGACCCTTATTCTGGGGGTTTCTGTGCCTATGTCGGGAGCTGCGGCAACATGGGGATTGGGTCAGGAGTGGACAGCGAAGCAAGCTGCTACGGAAATTAATGATGCAGGTGGAGTCAAGATTGGAGATATTGTCTATAAATTTGAAATTCGTGCATATGATAATAAATACAATGCTGCTGAGGGAACCAAGGTAGCCCAGAATATTATTAATCGTGATAAGTCCCGTTATGTAGTAGGAAGCATTGGCACCGCGCCCATTTTGGCTCTTCAGTCCTTATCAGAACGTAGAGGAGTCATTCTTTTTACATCTGCCTGGGGTAAGTCAGTTAAGGGGTCAAGTAAACCCTATACCCTAACGCAGTCTAATACGCCATTTGAAATTCTGGCACCGTTGTACGACTATGTGAAGGTTAAACATTCAGGAATCAAGACGGTAGCAATGCTTAATCCTAATGATGCTACAGGTAAGGAGACTGAGCCTGAAGCCCTGAAGGCATGGGAAGAATTGGGTGTTAAGGTAGTGTCGGTGAACTGGTATGAGCGTGGTACAACACAATTTCAACCGATCGCCCAGAAACTTGCAGCTCTGAAACCGGATGTTATTGATTTGGGAGTGACTCCGCCCGCCGATGCAGGAGTAGTTCTCCGTGAGCTTGATGTGCTGGGATGGGATGGCGTGAAGGTACAGCCAGTGGGGACAGGTGCAGCACAGTTAGTAGATATTGGTGGTAAAGCTGCTAATGGCGTCTACATGGGATTTGCAGGTGATTATGCCGGGGAACAAGCAACTGAGAAACAACGTAAGCTTAATGAGGGAATGAAAGCCGCCATTGGTGAACCGTTGAATCCGTTGCAGATTGCTGCCTATGATTCGGTCTATGCGCTTAAGGCCGGTATGGAAGCGGCACAAAGTATTGAGCCGGAAGAAATTATTAAAGAAATGCCTAAAATCGTTTTTGAAACATCTTATGGTCCTACCGCTTTTGGTGGCAAAGAAACTTATGGATCAGTTCAGCAGATGTTGATACCTATCATGATCACACAAGTTCAAGACGGTGTATTAGTCGAGGTGGAACGAGTTATTCCCAATGAGTTGAAAAAACGTCTGGAAAATGCTCAGTAATTCGGATTTAGAAACGCATTGACGGAGGTAACTCAGTGGATATCTACATGCAACTATTCGTGAACAGTTTGCAGATTGCTGCTGCTTATATACTGTTCTCGTTGGGTCTAACGCTTATTTTTGGCGTGATGAAAATCGTGAACTTTGCACATGGCGAGTTCTTTACTCTAGCGCTTCTGGTGATGGGGGTCACGGTTCCTTTTCTGGTTGGGAATCAGCTCTCGCTGGAAATGTCCTACGCTTTAAGTGGGGTTTTGGCGATCTCGCTTACGCTCTTACTAGGTGCCTTCATCTACAAATTCGCCTTGAAACGCTTTCAACGAGATATGACTGGATCATTTGTTGTCTCGGTTGGATTGTCGCTACTGTTGCAAGGGATTTTTCTAGAGGTGTTTGGCGGGGTGCCCAATAAATTACCTACATTAATTGAAGGGAATATTAATTTTCTGGGCGCTTTTATAACGACTCAACGATTCATCATAACTGTTTGTGCTTTGCTTGTGTCTGCAATAATGTGTTGGTTCATTGCATCAAGCCGTATGGGAAAAGCTTTGCGTGCTGTTTCGGAAGATCATGAAGCAGCAATGTTGCAGGGGATTCCTTACCGACGTATTGCACTTACAGGATTTATCATCGCGACCTTTTTAGCGGCTATTGCAGCGGTTTTTCTCTCTCCTGTTACGGTTTCCAGCACCATTATTGGTAGTGATTATCTTATCAAGGGATTCATTGCCATCGTTATTGGTGGCCTGGGAAGTATCCCGGGCGCAATTCTGGGGAGTGTCCTACTTGCAGTCTTGGAAAGTCTTGGAGGTTATTACTTTGATCCAACATGGGCAACTATTTCAATGTTTGTGCTAACCATGTTTGTATTACTTATCCGTCCAAAGGGAATATTGGGAAAATGATTAAACCAAATTATTTGACGGCAATTCTTGCCTTCGGCTTGATCCTTGTATCGGTTGGTTTTCTAACAGGTGGAGGCTTGGCTGCTAGCATTGTCCTATGGTTGGCTATCAATGTTTTAATTACAGCGAGTTTCCGTTTCGTTACTCTAATCGGGGAACTCAATTTTGCGGTAGCCGGTTTTGTTGGGATAGGAGCTTATGTTGCTGGCTCTGGCACGGTGTTGTTAGACCTACCGTTCTATTTAACACTAGTGTTGGCGGCATTCATTGCAGGTTTAATTAGCATCGGATTCGGTTATGTCACCTTACGTGCTAAGGGACCGTATTTCATGCTAATAAGCTTTGCCTTCACAGAAGTGATTCGGATGATCTACACCAAGACTGAAATCATTGGTGGCAGCTCTGGCATGATTGGTATCTTTCCTCCCGAATACCTGGAACGTTATTATCCTGTATTTGTCGTTACTGTTGTAATTGGAATGTTGTGGTTACTCTGGAAACTGGAAAAATCAGATTATGGGAAGGTCTTGATCGCTATCCGAAATAATGATGCCATTGTTGAGACAGTCGGAATAAACGTGCACTTTGCAAAAGTACTATGTGTTGGGATTTCCTCCTTTGTTGCCGGTATAGCCGGTGCCCTGATGGCCTATGGAAATAACGTGATTAGTCCTGGTGATTTTAGTTTTCTGCTTTCGGTATATGCCTTGGCCTATCTCAAAGTGGGTGGTGAATCGCATATCTCAGGTGCTGTAGTTGGGGCCATAGTTTTAACATTGCTGGCACAGTTTGCACTGAGCTTTGGACCTTACGAACACATCTTCTATGGTGCTGCCATTGTTCTGTCCGTAACCATATTGCCAGAAGGCCTAATTGGGCTGAAACGGTATTTCAAAAAATCTTCGCCTGCACCCGTTGTGGCGACAAAGTCATCGGTTTAGGAGGAGTTTATGAATACTCAAGTACTTCTAAAAGTAGATAAATTATCCCGTCGGTTTGGTGGCTTAATAGCTGTCAATGAGTTGAGTTTTTATGTTAATAAAAATGAAATTCTTGGATTGATTGGCCCCAACGGGGCTGGCAAAAGTACCACTTTCAATGTAGTGAGCGGATTTTTCAAACCCAGTAGTGGAACCTTGAATTTTAACGGGCAGGATATTACCGGGTTTAAGTCTGACCGGGTGTCGCGATTGGGTCTTGTCCGTACTTTTCAGCACGATAGTATGCTTCGAGATATGACAGTCTACGACAATATTGTGATCGGAACCTTTTCTTCTATCAAGCATAAAGCAGAACGCGATGCCAGAGTGCGTGAAACTGCTGAGTTAATGGGACTTATTGAAGTTTTGGATAATGTGGCAGGTAGTTTGCCACATGGTTTGCAGCGCTTGGTCAGTATTGCCATAGCATTTGCCGCTCGACCGAAATTGTTATGCCTTGATGAGCCACTTACTGGATTGAACCAGACTGAGGTAGTTTCGGTATTGGAAATATTTCACAGGATGCGGCAAGAGTATGGTATTTCGATCTTGCTGGTGGAACACAATATGAAAGCAGTTATGGAGATCTGTGACCGTATCGTCGTATTAGATCACGGAGAGTTTCTTGCAACTGGAACGCCTGAACAAGTGCAGAGCAATCCGAACGTAATTTCGGCTTACCTGGGGAAACGACATGAAAAACAATGATATCGTGCTCGAAGTTAAGGATTTATCCGTAAAGTACGGGATTGTACCTGCTGTGGATGGCGTGACTTTCTCTGTTAAAAAAGGAACTATCGCGACAATCGTGGGTTCGAATGGTGCGGGCAAGTCGACCATTATGAAAGCGCTTACCGGGTTAATTACCCCACACAAAGGCAGTATTCGGTTTTTTGGTGAGGATATTTCTGGAGTAGCGCCGGATTGTCTTGTTGAGCGTGGTCTGGTGTTGGTGCCGGAGGGTAGGCGTCTTTTCAAAGATATGACAGTTCGCGAGAATTTGGAGACAGGGGCTTATCTGGAAAGAAATAAAACGGCTATTAAAAAGTATCTAGATGAGGTTTTGGAACGTTTTCCAGCGCTCAAGAATCGTCTTGGTGCAAGAGCTGGGAGTCTAAGTGGGGGACAACAGCAAATGGTTGCTGTGGGTCGTGCAATGATGGCCAGACCAAAGATGCTTTTGCTTGACGAGCCGACTATTGGCTTGGCTCCGGCTATTGTGGATGACATCGCCCAGATCATTCTGGATATTGCGGCAGAAGGTGTCGATGTGATGTTGGTCGAGCAAAATGCTGAAATGGCACTCGAAATTGCAACTCATGCTTTTATCATTGAACGTGGTCAGATTTTGCTGGATGGTCCAGCACATGATCTGGCTAAAAGTGAACAAGTACGCAAAGCTTATTTAGGAATCTAAGGAAAGCTTGGAGTGGCTTGTGTTGGCTTGAGTGTCAAGTACGATCCATTCCAACACTAGATCTATCAAGGAGAAAATTTATGAAACGCTTGGAAGGAAAAGTAGTATTGATTACTGGTGGGGGAGCTGGTATCGGGAGAGTTAGCTCACTGCTTTTTTCCCGTGAAGGTGCCACGGTTGTGATTGCAGAACGTGACATAAATGCGGGAGAGGAAACGGTAGCCCTTATCAATCAAGAAGGCGGGGAAAAGGCACTATTCATTCCGACTGATGTAACAGAAGGCGACAGTGTTCAGAATACAGTGGCACAAATCCTCCGAACTTATGGCCGGTTGGATGTGCTCTATAACAACGCAGGTGGGTCATCAGCCAGGGACTCACGCGTTACTGACGCACCAATTGATGAGTTTTGGGACAAAATGAAGCTGGATTTGTTTGGAACCTGGCTGGGATGTCGATATGGTATTCAAGCAATGATAGATGCCGGTAATGGCGGTTCTGTGATCAATAGCACATCTATTTTTGCCCTGATCGGTACTCATGGTAAAGATGCTTATACTGCGGCAAAAGGGGCTGTGAGTGCGCTTACGCGTTCCATGGCTGTTGAGTATGCAAAAGATAAGATTCGGGTTAATGCTGTCGCACCCGGAGCCACTGCGACTGAACGTGTGCTTAAGTTACTTAAGGAAGATGGTGTTACGTCCAAGTCATTGGATGGCCAGCTTTTTGGACTGGTGCAGCCGGATGATATCGCCCATGCAGCTTTGTACCTTGCTTCTGATGAGTCTAAATCAACTACCGGTCATATATTGGTGGTAGATGGCGGCCTGACCATTTCATGATGACGAATCATGCCGCTTCGCTGCTTTAAACCGTCCAGTCAGATTTCATCTCTACCTGAATAAACAAGAAGTGAGAGTCAAATGTTTCACCATATAGTCATGCTTGAATTCAATAAAAATATTACGCAAGCGGAACACAAGAAAATCGAGAAATTTTGTATAAATATCAAAAATGAATTAACAGATGTCATTAATATGCGTTTTGTCAAAAATGTTTCTGGCAGGGCACATGGGTATACACATGCATTTGTGGTTGAGTTTGTCGACGAAAATGCACATGATAATTACCAAGTGGCAGAGGCGCATGTATTGTTGAAAAAAATGATAAACCAGCTGGCGCTCAATACAGTTGTACTGGATTACGAACTTTAATTTTATACAAAAATTTTTAAATCTTAATAAAAATATCCTGTGACCCTGGTTTGTCTGGGGGTATCTAGTGTTGTCATAGAAGTGAAACAGTGATGGAAATATCCTTAGCTGGTAAATCAGTTCTTATTGCAGGAGCCTTTCGGTGCATTGTCGATGTTATTGGAGGTTACGCAGATATCATCGTGACTCCGATTCACGTACCTGTATTTCATGGTTACCATGACCACCCGCCATTGGCGGCAGCAACAATTCAGCGCTTTGTGCCTGTTCTGTATAACGCAGGGCTTGCACCACCTGGTCACACGCCTGGGTGGCGGCTTCAAACAGATCCATGCCCTTGATCCAGAGTCCGGTCAGGGTGGCGCAGAAGAGGTCACCCGTGCCCTTGGGGGTGGCGTGGATACGCGAATGTGAAATAACTTTGGTTTGGCTGCGGCTGACAAGCACAACCTTCATCTCATATGGTGTCCAGGTATCGGGTGCGGCACTGGTTACCGCAACCCATTGGGTACGCCCCGTCAGCAAGCTGCGGGCAGCGCCAATGACGCTGTCAATATCGTTCACCGCCATGCCGGTCAGGTACGCCAGTTCAAAGCCGTTCGGTGTCAATCCGTCGGACAGTGGCAACAGGCCCAACGTGCCCATCCCGCCCGCTGGTCAGGTCAGACACGTAACTGGCAACCGATTGGGGAAGTATGGCTCAATCCCGATAAAAACCAGGAGATCATTCAACACAAAAAAGTGTTAGAGGCCGCGTGACTTATGTTCCAACTAGCTTGACAGATACCGATACCCGTAACACTAAATATCAATTATCCAAATATGAACTACCGCCACCTATAACCAGTAAGGTTCAGGTGGTGGAATGCAGCGGGACTTATTCAATCTGCAAGCCTGTCTGCCATAGACTGCAGGCCATTCAAGATACTGTCAGCCAATGTTTCAGGAAAATTTGGCGGCAGCTTGGTTCGAACCGTATGTACAACTTCTGGTGTACGTGAGACCAAGTCATCAAGAATATGATGCACATCGTGACCGTCGGCTGTCATAATGCCATAACGCTCTCCAACAGCCACCCAGTGCCGGCGTCTGATATCACGCGTGATCCAGTGAGGATTTTTTGAGCGTACCGCCATCGCCATTTTTGCACGAAAAGGTGATAATTTACCGGGACCTTCTCCTAGAACCGGGTAGGCTGATATGACATCATAGAGTGGCGTGAGTTTATAAACACCGCCTGGCTGTATAAACAGGCTGAAATTTTTTGCATGTCCATCTGTTGCACACAGCATCCAAAACAGGACTTGTGCAGCAAAAAACATTCTCCTGTCTTGTTCTGCTTGTATGGAGGTTTCCAGTAAGCTCATGATGCGGCTTACCCCAGGGCCTCCATCAGCTTCATATTTAAGGTGAGGCGGGGTACCGGTAGCCTGGCACATATCCTCCTGTGGCAATCTAACCAACCAAGGTGTGCCACTATCATTTTTCCACCACCGTCGGTCAAATCTTTCCACAGCCAGTACTTTCATCTCTTCAAACTGCAAAGGTTTCGTTTGTGCTACTGGCAAGCCATAGGCCGCCAGAATTTCTGAACATAGCCATTCATTTTCGACTGATTCACTAAGATCGAATTGCATATTGCCAACCAGCCCAAGAGGTAGCTTTAAAATATGGGAGCTTGGGGTCGTGCCATGTGGCCGGTTCCATTGATTGTTGAACCATAACAAGGCAGTTTTTTCCTGTGCACCGGCAATGGAAATACGAAAGTCATCATTATCAAATTCAGGACCACCCATTTGCGTGGGTGTTATGACACCGCGCAGCAACTGTGCCACTTCGGCCTCTGTCATGGTTGTTGCCTGGATGGTTTCGACATTAGTTGGTGTGATGCCTTCTGGCAAAATTTGCAAGGCGCCCACACAATCCCTGCCAATCTCGGTCAATAAAGTAAAGGCATCAATAGACCTGGTCTGAAACCGGCGAGCGATGCGTTCACGAATATCCTTGCTATCCGGTAACAGGTTTTCAAAATAAGTGCGAACGGTATCATTCCGATGAGGCTCATTGCCTGGGGTAAAAGGAAGTGATAAAGATAATGGCCGTCCCTGTTTTGAAGAGACCCAATTAGCATCATATTGAAGCTCTTCACCCATATGTGGTTGGATACGCCAGGTACCAACAAAACTGCCATTCATCCAGAGGCCCAGGGATCGGGTGCGAGAGCGTCTTCCCATGTGCTTACCAAACGGGTTCGGAAGAGTTTTGAGGTTCAGTTGGACTACATGCTTCACGCAAGACCAGTTCCACCCCAAAAAGGCTTAGTACCTGCAGCAGGCGATCGGTACTTATTTTATCGGCGTTACGTTCCAGAGCGGAAAAGGTTTGCTGGGTAATACCCAGTCGTTTTGCGGTGGCGGCTTGTGTTAAACCGGCCTGTTTACGAAAGGCTTGTAATAATATGGGTAATTGTTCGGCAGTGCGAACGGTAAATTCAGGCATACAAACCCCAAGCTGTATATTCATTTTACAAATTATAATGCGTAAAATGAATGTACACAATATAATCTGTATATTTTTACTATATTAAATTCAAATTTAAGATGGAGAATAATAGTGGCAACCCCAAATCTTTCAGCAAATATAGATTTTCCACTGGATGATATACGCGTACTGGATCTTTCCCGGGTTTTTGCAGGACCGCTTTGCGGACAGGTACTGGCCGATTTTGGTGCGGAAGTGGTCAAGGTGGAACATCCGGCCCGTGGCGATGATACGCGTGATTGGGGTATGCGTATTGGTAAAACCGAAACGACCTATTACAACAGCATGAACCGCAACAAGCGTTCAATTACTATAGACTTGCAAAGCAAAGAAGGGATACAGCTTATTTATAAGCTGCTGCCTTCGTTTGATGTTGTCATTCATAACTTTAAAACGGGTGGCGCTGAAAAGCTGGGACTTGGCTATGAACAGCTTAAAGCCATTAAACCCGACCTGATCTATTGCGCCATTGCCGGTTACGATACCCGCGGCCCAGAGGCGAAAAGGCCCGGTTATGATCTTGTGATCCAGGGAGAGAGCGGTCTGATGGCCCTGAACGGAGAGGCCACCCAGCCTCCACTCAAGTTTGGGGTGGCTGTGGTTGACATGATGACAGGCATGCATGCTGCCCAGGCTGTGTTGGCCGCCCTGTACAAGC
Organism: Advenella faeciporci; assembly: GCF_014652395.1. Lineage (GTDB taxonomy): Bacteria > Pseudomonadota > Gammaproteobacteria > Burkholderiales > Burkholderiaceae_B > Advenella > Advenella faeciporci. The sequence continues at coordinate 107,359 of NZ_BMYS01000004.1, read as the reverse complement.
GGAGTAAAACTGGCCAGGGCCGGCTCATTGAACTTGCTTTATATGATTGTGGCATCATGATTACCGGTTATTACGGATTGGATGCCCTGTTGTTGGAAAAAGATCCGCCACGCTATGGTAATGAGCATCCCTCTATCATGCCTTATGGCATGTTTGAAGCGGCAGACGGCCCCTTAATCATTGCGGTCGGTAATAACGCACAATTTTTCAAATTCTGTAACCAGGTTATTGAATGCCCGGAACTGGCTGAAGACCCCCGCTTTATTTCCAATGTGGAACGTGCCAGGCACAGAAACATCCTGCTGCCGTTTTTGGTTGAAGCTATCGGGAAGTATCCGCGTAAACAGTTACTGGATCGCATGACTGACTGCGGTATTCCATGCGGCGAAGTCGCCGGTTTGTATGAGGCACTTACCAGTGAACGATCCAGACAGGGCAGCTTGATTCAGGAAATGCCTCACCCGGATGCCGGCAGTACCCATGTTTTTGCCCCCCCTTACCGCCTGGACGGACAACGTCTTCCCATACGTCATGCGCCGCCACAATTGGGTGAAGGAACACGTGAAGTCCTTACCCGACTGCTTGCGCTAAGTGATGAGGAACTGGCTGATTTGCAAAGCAAGGGAGTACTGACACTGCCACACTAAACGATGTGTAAAAAAAAATAGTTAAGGGACTCGCACGCCAGGGAAACCCTGAGACGTGCGACTAAAACCGGAATAAGTTTATTTTTTTATTAATTTGTAATTCAGCCTGGTAGACATGGGCTGGCCGGTTTGCCTGTCTCTTGCTTCCACATGACCTTCCCCGACAAAATAAACGCTGTTGTCGGCCTTGTCATCCAGACGGATCAGTGAAGGATTGTTTTTATCGAATTCAAATTTTCCGCCGGTTTCAAAAATCCTGTTTCCAGGACGGTTGGTCACGTATTCTTGCCTTAGTTTATAGGTTTTGTTTGGAAGCAATTCCAGTTGTACCTGGATGGCCTCACAGTCGGCACAAGGGAAAACACCGCCATAAGTACCGCTCCAATCCAGCGCGATTTCAGCAGTATGCATGTCAGGAGCCTGGGTTTCACGGTCAGGGTTACTGGCGCAACCAACAGCAAAAAAAGAAGCAAGCAATATCGCCAATCCGGTTTTTCTCATTTCAAATTTGCCTTTTAAAGTTAAAAAATTAAGCCTTTGCTTAATACCAGCTGCAGCCGGGTTGGCAAAGGTAATGCCACTGTAATACAGCTGGATTCAGCATGCCATCTCTGCGCAACGGCAAGTACCGTAAAAATACAGCTCGATAGCACGCAATAATCTATCAGGATTTTTTTACACCCATCCTAATTATGGGTATATTTTATTTGTTTTTTATAATCTATACAATAAAACTATTATCAACATAAAATAATGCAAATTTACGTTGAATACAGGTGTGCTATATTGGAACCATCAAGTGTTTTCCCAAACGGGAAACTCACCCATACAATGGAGAAATGCAATGAGTCAAGATATCAAAAAATGTCCCGTCACCCACCTGACTACCGATTTTGGCGCACCTGTTCCCGATAACCAGAACAGCTTGACTGCTGGCCCACGTGGACCTTTGCTGGCCCAGGATGTTTGGTTGCATGAAAAACTGGGTAATTTTGCCCGCGAAGTGATTCCTGAGCGTCGTATGCATGCCAAAGGATCGGGCGCATTTGGCACTTTTACCGTAACCAATGATATTACCAAATATACTCGTGCCAAAATCTTCTCTGAAGTGGGTAAAAAAACCGAGATGTTTGCCCGTTTCACAACTGTTGCCGGTGAGCGCGGTGCTGCTGATGCTGAGCGTGACATTCGTGGTTTTGCCCTGAAATTCTATACCGAGGAAGGTAACTGGGATATGGTGGGGAACAACACCCCCGTATTCTTCTTCCGTGATCCACGCAACTTCCCCGACCTGAACAAAGCCGTTAAACGCGACCCGCGCACCAACCTGCGCAATGCCACCTACAACTGGGATTTCTGGACGCTGCTGCCCGAATCAATGCATCAGGTTACTATTGTGATGTCTGATCGCGGTATTCCCAAATCTTACCGTCACATGCACGGTTTTGGCAGCCATACCTATAGCTTCATCAATGCACAAAACGAACGTTTCTGGGTTAAATTCCATTTCCGCACCCAACAAGGCATTCAAAACCTCACAGACGCTGAAGCGGAAGCCGTAATTGGTAAAGACCGCGAAAGCAACCAGCGTGACCTGTTCAATTCAATCGAAAATGGTGATTTTCCGAAGTGGACAATGTGTGTCCAGATCATGCCAGAAGCCGATGCTGAAAAAGTACCTTATCACCCGTTCGATCTGACCAAAGTCTGGCCGCATGGCGACTACCCATTGATTGAGGTGGGTGAGTTTGAACTGAACCGCAACCCCGAGAACTTCTTCATGGATGTTGAACAGTCTGCCTTTGCCCCCAGCAATCTGGTGCCCGGTATTAGTGTTTCACCCGATAAAATGCTACAGGCCCGTTTGTTCAACTACGCTGACGCCCAGCGTTACCGTTTAGGTACCAACTATCAGCAAATCCCTGTAAACCAGGCACGTTGCCCGGTCTATTCCAACCACCGTGACGGTATTGGCCGTGTTGATGGTAACTATGGTGGTTTGCCGCACTATGAGCCCAACAGCTTCCATCAGTGGCAAGCCCAGCCCGAGTATAAAGAGCCGCCACTGAAAATCAACGGTGATGCCGATTACTGGGATTACCGCCAGGATGATGATGATTACTTCAGTCAGCCACGTGCCCTGTTCAATTTAATGAGCGATACGCAGAAACAGGCCTTGTTCAACAACACGGCAGCCGCCATGGGTGATGCACTTGATTTCATCAAATACCGTCACATCCGTAACTGCCATGCCTGCGATCCGGCGTATGGTGAAGGTGTTGCCAAAGCATTGGGCATGACTGTGGCCGACGCACAGGCAGCCCGTGAAACAGACCCGGCCAAAGGACAACCCGGTTTTCTGTAATCACCTGCCTGAATAGTTGGCAAAGGCAATAAAGCTGTTCGCCTGAATAACCCCCAAAACCTGAAAAAACCGGTTTTGGGGGGTTTCTTTTTATGCTAAAAAATATCTTGGGGCATCTATCCAAAAAACAACTATTCCCCAATTGAAACTCAATGAAACCATGTAAATACGGCAATAACATTGACCTTTGATTTCTCTCACTCACATTTTGGAATGTAAGCTCAAAATTAAAAATACCAACTGATACTGATTCAGTTGGTATTAACATAAGGTTACAATGGTGTAATCAAAATATTTTCCTCACCTATTTCCTGTGCGGGTAAATGCAAGGATCAAGCCATGAAAAAAATCAAAGTTTCATTTTTCGCCATTCTGGTAATACTGACATTACTCTGGCTGATGACCGATACCATTTTTTCGCAAAACAACCAGTTTTTTGCCGTTCGATCTTCTTTGTTAAGTCATACCGGTATTATTGGAATAGGTACCATGAGCATTGCCATGATCCTGGCTTTGCGTCCTGTTTTTATGGAGCCCTTAACCGGCGGGCTGGATAAAACCTATCGCCTGCATAAATGGCTTGGCATTACAGGGCTCGTCATATCCATTATGCACTGGCTTCTGGTGAAAGTACCCAAATGGCTGGTGGGTTGGGGCATGCTGGAAAGGCCTGCCCGTGGACCACGGGCCGAGCCGGCGAATGCCATTTTCAGCTTTTTCCAGTCACAGCGTGGCTTGGCTGAAAGCATTGGGGAATGGGCATTTTATGCCGTCGTAATATTGATTTCTCTTGCTCTGATTAAAAAATTTCCCTATAAGCACTTTTTCAAAACGCATCGATTGCTGCCTATTGTTTACCTGTTTCTTGTATTTCACTCTGTAGTGCTGATGCCTTTTTATTACTGGCGGGAATCCATCGGGCCTGTCATGCTGCTTCTCATGTTCGGAGGCACCGTCGCTGCCATCATATCCCTGTCTAGAAAAGTAGGCCATTACCGCAAAGCAATCGGAGAAATCAGTAACCTGGAATACTTTACAGATAATCGGGTCCTCAAAATAGATATCAAACTGTTAAGCTATTGGCAGAGCCACCAAACCGGTCAATTTGCTTTTGTCACATTTGATAATAATGAAGGAGCGCATCCATTTACCATATCTTCTTCATGGAACAATGACGGTAATATCAGCTTTATGGTAAAGGGTCTGGGTGACTACACCAATGTCATGCCAACAACCCTTAAAAAAGGTGATCTGGCCAGTATTGAGGGTCCTTATGGACGCTTCATGTTCAATGGAGACAAACCCAGACAGATATGGATAGGTGGTGGCATTGGCATTACCCCATTTATTGCCCGCCTGCAAAAATTAAGCACTGAAAATCATAACCAGATAATCCACTTGTTTTATAGCACCAGCGCACCACAAGAGGACTTTATTGAAAGGCTAAGGAAACTCGCACAAAAGGCAAAAGTGACCTTGCATGTCATTGTCTCGGGTAAAGATCCGCATCTAAATGCCGAGCGGATTTGCAACATCGTGCCAGACTGGCAAACAGCCGATATCTGGTTCTGTGGCCCGGCAGGTTTTGGAAAATCGCTAAAAAAAGACATGATACAAAAAGGCCTGTCTGAAGATGATTTCCATCAGGAACTGTTTGACATGAGGTAAAGTAATTCATTCATTGAAAAAGGGCTGGTTCAAAATTATGAACCGGCCCTTTTTTATATAACACCTGGATTAATCATTCTTATCCAGATACATTTGAAGAATGGAAACGGTATCTTCAGGTGACTTATACATTTCACGATACAAGTCGCGGGCTTTGGCAATATCGTCTTTACTCATACCCATTTCAACACTCAGGAACAGTTTTACCGCATCAGGATTTTTCATGGTTTTACCCTGATTGTACAAGGCCCAGGCAACAATTTTATTGTCAGATACACCATACCCCCTTTCGTACATTAACCCCAGATTGGTAAGGGCATCGGTGTTTTTCCGGTTAAGTGCCTCTTCAAACATTTTTATGGCTTTAGTGTAATCCTGCTCAACACCACGGGAAAAACGGTACATAAGCCCCATGCTATTGAAAGCTGCTCCATTACCTAGTTCGGCTGCTTTCTGGTACAGCTCAAGCGCCTTATCATAACTTTTTTCAACACCATGACCGTCTTCATATAAACCGCCAATTAAAATCATGGCATCGGTATTGCCCTTGTCAGCTTCTAATTTATACTCTTGGTATGCAGTATCAAAATCGTATTGTTCATAAGCAGCCTTGCCTTTTGCGATATCGGCATGCACGTTGGTCACAACCGTTAAAGAACAAAGGATCCCTAAAGATATTCTTTTCAAAGTAATGCCATTAATCTGCATTCGAACCTCTTTTTAAGTGTGCTTCCCATCTGCCATATACAGATAAAAAGATAATATTACCTGCCCATGTTATTAGATCTCATATTCAATTTCATTGATTTATCACTAATATTTAACGATTATTGCTAAATTATGGCAAGGGTGTGAAAAATCGGATCATAAAATGGTTAAGGTAATACCAAAACGTACCCAACCGGGTTCCGGTTTAACAGCTTACAAGGAGACAACCGTCATGACATTACCCGATACCATGCCGCCAGGGCTGGAATGCTACAGCCAATCACCCGTGTTCACCCCTGATACCTTACCGGAAAGGCTGAAAGCCAGCCACTTCATCAAACCGGGTACCTATGGATTGTTAAGGGTTATTAGCGGAACATTGCGTTTTACCTATGAAACAGAACCACCCACAGAGGTTGTCCTGAACACCGGTGAACAAATCGTGATTGCCCCCGACTCTGCCCATCACGTCGGTTTTGAACAACCTGGCAGTTTCCAGATTGATTTTTACCGGTCAAAGAATCATGTCAAAAGACCCGATAACACATAACTCACCAAGGCCATTTTTTTAAACCAGAAGCCACCACATCAAAAAACGGGTACGATGCCAGGCAAAAATCACACCATCTTGCATGCCATAACCAACACTGGCTATAGCATACAAGATTTTTTCATCACGGAATCGTGGGATATTCAGGCATGTGCTCGGGCCATTGGGTCAGTACTTCAAAACCATCTTCAGTCACCACCACCATATGTTCCCACTGGGCCGACAGGGAGCGGTCTTTGGTAATAACCGTCCAGCCATCCGCCAGTTGCTTGCAATGTCTTTTACCGGCATTAATCATGGGTTCGATGGTAAACATCATGCCCGGTTCAAGTTTCAGGCCCTGACCAGGACTGCCATAATGAAGCACCTGTGGTTCATCGTGGTAAATTTTGCCAATACCATGTCCGCAATACTCACGTACCACACTAAAACCTTCCCGGTGGGCAACGGTTTGAATGGCATGGCCAATATCACCAAGGGTAGCACCGGGACGAACCTGCATGATACCGGCGCGCATGGCTTCATACGTTGTGTAAACCAGACGACGGGCCAAGGTACTGGGCGGACCCACAAAATACATGCGACTGGTATCACCATACCAGCCATCTTTAATCACGGCAACGTCAATATTGATGATGTCACCGTTCTTGAGTACCTTGCCTGGTGAGGGAATGCCATGACAAATGACGTGATTGACCGATGCGCAAATGGTTTTGGTAAACCCGCAATACCCCACGTTGGCTGGAATGGCCCTCTGTACATCAACAATATAATCGTGACAAATCCGGTCCAGTTCTTCGGTGGTAATACCTGCCTGAACGTAAGGTGCAATCATGTGCAGGACATCTGCAGCCAACCTTGCGGCTTCTCGGGCTTTGGCGATATCTTCCTGCGTATTGATGGGGACTTTTTTCCTGCTCATTATCGGATACTCTTAATAGTCGAAATTTATTGTTATGAGTATAACATTTCAGTTTTTTTTATTTTGCTGACGTTCCATGCCTGGCTTTCTGCTAGCATATTCCGTAGCATATCTAAAGGTAAAGTCATGAAATTGCACAAGTCATTCGTATTCATTCTGGGTCTATGCTGTTCGGGTATTGCTATTGGGCAAACCCCGACTCCTGTTTCAAACGCCAATGAACTGACTATTCTGCATATCAATGACCACCACTCCAATCTGGATGACTATCCTGGCAGCCTGTTATTAAAGACAGGTAAACAACCTCAACGTGAACCGGTTTCAGTCAGCATGGGTGGATTCGCAAGAGTAACCGCTGCTTTTGAATCACTGGCCCAAAACAAGGAAAATGTTCTGAAACTGCATGCCGGTGATGCCACAACCGGCACGCTTTACCATAGCCTGTCAGCGGGGCAGGCCGATGCCGACCTGATGAATACCGTCTGTTTTGATGCAATGACCGTTGGTAATCACGAACTGGACCTGGGTGATCTGGCATTATTCAACTTTATCGAAATGCTCGGGAGTCATCCAAACTGCCAGACACCACTGCTTTCCAGCAATCTTAAGCCTGGTCCCAATTCGCCACTGGGCGGCAACGTCATCAAACCATTTATTGTGCTGGAACGTGGCGGCCATAAAATCGGTATCGTGGGTGTAACCACTGCCTATAAAACTCAAAACGCCTCACGTCCTGATGCGGGCACGATCCTGAGTGATGAACTTGAAGCGGTGCAAAATGAAATTAACCGGCTGACTGAGCAAGGCATTAACCGGATTATCGTGCTGGCCCACCTGGGTTATGCTGCCGAACAAAAACTGGCACAGCAATTATCGGGGGTCGATGTGATTATAGGTGGCGATTCCCATACCTTACTGGGCAGCAAAGCATTGGATGATTATGGTCTGGAACCCAAGGGACCTTACCCCACACGACTTGTCAATGCCGATCATCAGCCGGTTTGTCTGGTGCAGGCCTGGCAGTACAGTTCAGTAGTCGGTGAACTCAATGTTCGTTTTGATGCAGATGGTAACGTCAGTGATTGCCAGGGACAAGCACATGTACTCATCGGTACCGATTTCAATCGCAAGGGAAATCCCGTCAACGTCCAGGAACAACAAGCCATTCTGGCCGATTTGGCTGCACAAACAGAAATCATGCCCATTGAACCGGCTACCAGCGCACAGTCAGTGCTTGAACCGCATCGTGAAAAACTGCTGGCATTTGCCAGCCAACCGGTTGGCACAGCCCCTTACGATATTTGCAGTCGCCGATTCCCTGGCCTGGCCGGGGCTGGCAACTCAAAACTGGCTGGCTGTGATGTCAGGCAACATCCCAATCCTCATGGCGGAGATATGCAGCAATTGGTCGCCCATGCCTTTCTAATGCAGGGGAAACATTTTGGTGGAGCCGATATCGCGATTCAAAATGGCGGTGGCGTCCGCACGGATATTGTGGCAGGACCGATAACGGTTGGAGATATTTACACTGTTCTGCCATTCAGAAACATGCTGGTCAGACTAACCATGAAAGGCCATGATCTCAAAAAAGTGCTGGAAGATGCCATTGACTCGGTGCTTGCCGGCAATACCGGTTCATACCCTTATGCAGCTGGCTTGCGTTGGGATCTTGACCTGATGGCACCAAAGCAGAATCGGCTGACTAATTTGCAAACCCGGCAGGAAGACGGTTCCTGGGTGGCCCTGAATCCGGAAAGCACTTACAAAGTGATAACCATTGATTTTCTGGCAGATGGCAAGGATGGCTATCAGCACTTTGCCACGGCACCAGGGATTGCCCGTGAAGATACTTTTCTGCCCTATGCAGACAGTTTCCTCAAATACGTGCAATCTCACCCGACGCTTGAGCGTTTGCCCGACCCGGAATACAGTACGCAAACCATAAAGGGCATGCCATCCCTGGATAAATGGCTTGGTTTTCTCAAAAAATAAGGGTGGAATATCAGAGGCGTTTGATATCAAACAATGTATTGTTTCAAACCTATTACAAAGTTTGATATGGCTCAAGACAAACAGTTACCTTTTGCATCAACCTAGAGCCTGATGTAATTTTTATCTGTTTGTGGAGAAATCTGATGCAGTTCACACCAAAAGTAGTAACCGGCTGTTTAGTGGCCATGGGTATTTTTGCCGCAACACCGGCCTTGGCCCACGAAGCTGGCGACTGGCTTGTCAAGGCAGGCGTCACCGGTGTCATGCCAAAGTCCAATAACGGCACCGTAGGCAAGGGGTTGGTTCCCAAAGGCATAGATCTGGACGTTAGCAACAACATGCAACCCAGCTTTAGCCTCACTTACATGGCCACTAAAAATGTCGGCATAGAATTACTGGCGGCAACACCATTCAGCCATAAAATTTATGGCGATGCAACAGACCTGGGTGGCGATCTCGGAAAAATCGGTAAAACAAAACATCTGCCACCGACCCTTAGCGTACAGTGGCATTTCCTCCCGGATGCAGACATCCAGCCTTACGTTGGTGTAGGTTTAAACTATACAACGTTCTTTGATACCAAACCCCAGGGTGCGCTTAAAACCCTTGGTTTCAAAAAGCTCAAGCTTGAAGACTCATGGGGCATTGCCGCACAAGTGGGTGTTGATATCCGCTTAAGTGAACGTTGGTTCATGAATGCCGATTTGCGCTATATCGATATCGACTCCAAGGTCAAACTTGACGGAAAACGGATTGGAACCGCCAAGATTGACCCTTGGGTAGCCACCGTTGGCGTTGGCTACCGCTTCTAATCAGGGTTTTACAGGAATTGCCAGCCCGCGTTGCACAGCAGGTCTGGCAAGACCACGATCCAGCCATTTGGCTACATTCCCAAAACTGTCAAAATCAACCAGCTCCCTGGCTTCATAAAAACCAATCAGGTTACGCACCCAGCCCAGCAAGGCAATATCGGCAATCGTGTATTCATTGCCCATGACCCAATCCCGGCCTTCAAGGCGCGTATTCAGCACACCCAGCAAACGCTTGGATTCGGCACGATATCGTTCCAAAGGACGTTTGTCTTCATATTCCTTGCCCGCAAATTTGTAAAAGAAGCCCAGTTGCCCAAACATGGGACCTACACCGCCCATCTGCCAATGCACCCACTGGATAGTTTCGTAACGCAGGGCAGGCTCTGTGGGCAGCAATTTACCCGATTTTTCAGCCAGGTATTGCAAAATCGCACCTGACTCAAACAGGGGGAGGGGTTTACCACCAGGACCATTCGGATCCAGAATGGCCGGAATCTTGCCGTTGGGATTCAATGACAAAAATTCAGGTGTATGGCTTTCGTTTTCTCCAAAATCCACGTAATGAGCCTCATAAGGCAAACCGATTTCTTCCAGCATGATTGACACCTTGACCCCGTTGGGAGTGGCCAATGAATACAGTTGCAAACGGTCAGGATGCTGGGCGGGCCAACGTTTGGTAATGGGGAAATCCGATAAATCCGACATGTAAAACTCCTGTGGAAAAAATAAACAGCCATCAATCCGAATACATCCTGGCAAATATACGGGCCCAGTTAAAGAGCCCGCTTGTTATGTGTGCCAGCAAGGAATGATTTGCAACGACCCGATATGAAAATCATATCGGGCATGATTCAAATAATCCGATTATTGCTTGACGGCTTCCAATGCGATATCCAGTGTAACTTCATCACCCACGCCGGGTGCAAACTTACCGGCATTGAATTCGGTCCGCTTGATGACGGCGGTGGCGTTGGCACCAATGGCATCTTTATTCAACATGGGATGAGGCATATTGACAAAAGAAGTGATGGTAAGGGTTACCGGTTTGGTAATGCCCTTGATGGTCAGGTCACCGTCGATGCTGACCGGCTTATCACCTTCAAAGACCACATTGGTGGATTTGAACGTGGCGGTTGGAAATTTACCTGTATCCAGAAAATCTTCACCCTGGATATGTTCATCAAACAGTTCAAAACCGGTATCAATGGATTTCATGTCTACCGTGATATCAACGGCAGCGGTTTTGGCTTCCTTGTCCAGCTGTACAGTGCCTGAGGTTTTGTTAAAACGCAGAATCTGCTTGGACATGCCCATATGGTCATAAGAAAAGCGCGGGAATGTATGGCTTGGGTCAATGTTATAAGTTTCGGTGGCCGCAAAGGCAGGTGAAGCGATAAGCGTTGCAAACGCGGCTGCAATAAGATGTTTTTTCATGATAAATCCTTTCATTTAATAAAAAATAACTCAAATATATTGTTGGGTATAAACCGACAGGATTATTGTCCTGCCACCACACTGAATGTAATCCGGATGTCATTGGCTACAATGCCAAAATCTCCCCACATGCCTTCACCCACTTTAAAATCGGCCCGTTTGAAAGCAAATTCACCTTCAAAAATACCCTGACCGTCTTTTTCAGAAAACGTGAATGGAATGGATACGTCACGGGTATTGCCCTTGATGTCAAGCTTGCCATCCACCTGGAAACGGTTGTCACCCAAGGCCTGGACCTTGACAGACTCAAATTTGGCAACCGGATAAGTGGATATATCCAGCCATTCGGTTTTTTTCAATTCTTCATTGGCTTCACCATAACCGGCATCAATATCCGCAAGCGGTATTTCAATGATCACACGAGCCTGTTCCGGCACGGCAGGATCAAAACTGAATTGTGATGCATTGACTTGCTTGAAGTGCCCATCCATATTGACGTTCATCTGGCTATAGGTAAAAGACAATTTGCTGGCCGATGGATCAATGGTTTTATATTCAACCGCACTGACAGTACCCGTCATGGCAAGCAACAAGGCTGTAGCGGTAAAAAAATGACGCAAATGCTGTTTCAACATTAATTTCTCCTGATAATTTCGCTTATTTCTGTTTTTCCAGAACCGGGATCATGCGTGTCAAAATATCATCCCTGTCCACAATATGATGCTTAAGCGCCGCAGCAATATGTAAAACCACAAAAACCAGTAAAGCGTAATTCAAGACCCAGTGCACGGTGCTCAGTAATTCACCCAGCGCTGCATCCTTGCCCACCAGATCCGGTAAAGGCCAAACGCCAAACCAGACTACCTGGAATCCCTGCGCTGAACTCATCAGCCAGCCACTAAAAGGAATCGATATCATCAGGGCATACAACACCCAATGAGCCGCATGCGCCATAAATCGCATGAATCCGGACATGGAGGCAGGTAATGGAGGTGAGGCATGCGTTATGCGCCAGGCAAGCCGGACAAACACCAATATCAGCATGGCAATACCCGCCCATTTATGCCAGGCATAAAATTGCAGCTTCGACGGAGACAAGGGCAGATCCTGCATATAAAAGCCCAGGGCAAAGGTGCCCGTTAAGCCCAAAGCCATTAACCAGTGAATGGCAATAGCGGTAGGGGTATATCGTTGACGCATGGAACCGCTTCCTTAAAAAATTCCTGATGTGTAAATAATGACTTATTGATGTTTAACATTCTATTCAATACTGTCTGAAAGCAGAAGCACTTAATTTGGATATAATTGTCCCATCAATGGAATAATAAGGGATCAAATCCATGGTTTTAAATGCGAATGACTTGATTTTGTTTGCCCATATTATGGAATATGGCAGTTTTTCTGCGGCTTCCGATCATACGGGACTGCCCAAATCCACCTTGTCACGGCGTATCAGTGAACTGGAAACCCTGCTGGGAGAAAAACTGATTACCCGCAGTACCCGCAAACTGGCCATTACCGATTTTGGTGAGGGGGTACTGGAGCATGCCAAACGTCTGCTGGAAGAAACCGAGGCAGCCAGCGCATTTGCCCAGAATCGGCAAACCACACCACAGGGAAAATTACGGGTTTCCCTGCCCACCGAATTCAAGGAATTTGCCCTGGTTTCGTTCCTTGAGAAATTTACCCGTCAGTATCCCCAGGTTTCCGTTGAGTTGGATTTATCGGCAAGAAGGGTAGACTTGATTGTGGAGCGTTTTGATATTGCCATTCGTATTGCCCCTTCTTTGCCCGATGACAGTACATTGGTTGCTCGCAAAATAGCAGTGTTGAATAATGGCCTTTATGCCAACCCGTTTTATCTGAAAAGACACGGCACACCTACCACACCCGAGGATTTGCTTAAACATCAAGGGATGGTATTAATTAACAGCCGGGGTGATTTTCTTCCCTGGAAACTGAACAATGATAAAGAAGAGTGGGTAGGCTTGCCCCTGCACAGGATTTCATCCAATTCGGTTGGTTTGCACCAAGACCTGGCTGCCCAGGGCATGGGCATTGTGGGGCTGTCAGAAATGTTTGCGCGTGCGTATGAAAAAGAAGGCCACCTGGTACGCATTTTGCCTGAATGGTCCATGCCTGCCGATACGGTCTGGTGCGTAACCCCCGGAAGACGACTGTTACCCACACGGACCCAGGCATTTATTGATTTGTTCAAGCAGGAAATGCAAGGTTCTTGAGTAAAATGTCTGATAAACCGGATACATCAAATGCGTTTACCCGATTAAACAATATGCATTTCCCGCTTTTCAAAGACTCATCTGTTTGAATGTTTATTTAAAAGCATTCACCGGCAATTTCAAATACACAAGCCCATTATCTTCGGGTTCCGGCATATTTCCCGCCCTTATGTTTACTTGCAGGGATGGCAAAATAAGACGTGGCATGCCAAGGGTCTTGTCACGGGTTTGGCGCATTGACACGAATTCTTCCAGACTAATCCCTTTTTTCACATGAATATTGTGAGTAACCTGGTCTGCCACCGTGGTTTCACAGGCATAAGGCCGATTATTGGGCGCATAATCGTGGCACACAAATATACGGTAATCACCCGGCAAACTTAAGATTTTATGAATCGAGCGATAAAGTTCAGCTGCGTCACCACCTGGAAAATCGGCTCGGGCAGTACCGCCATCGGGCATGAAAATGGTATCACCTACAAAAATGGCGTCACCAATCACATGACTCATGCAAGCAGGCGTGTGACCAGGCGTATATAAGGCAGTGGCTGTCAGGTGACCAATTTTATAGGTTTCGTTTTCTTTGAACAAATGATCAAACTGGCTTCCATCACGTGCAAAACCAGGCCCGTCGTTAAACAATTTGCCAAAAGTTTGCTGAACGGTGGTTATTTTTTCACCAATGGCAATTTTCCCGCCCAGGGTATGCTTGATATAAGGAGCGGCAGAGAGGTGATCGGCATGGGCATGCGTTTCAATAATCCACTCGGTTTGCAAACCCTGCTGTTTAACCGCCGCAATAATGACGTCTGCCCCTTCGTAACTGGTTGTACCCGATGGCGAATCAAAATTCAGGACTGGGTCTACAATGGCGCAAGCCTTGGAAAGCGGGTCTTGCACAATATAGGAATAGGTATTGGTTTGCTCATCAAAAAAAGCGGTCACCAGCGGTTTGATTAATTGATCGGCTTGCGGGATGTTTAAATCATTCATGGACGGGGCACTCCTGTAATAGGGAAATAATAGTCTTGCCGCTATTATATCAATAAATCATGAAATTCAAATATATTGATGTTTATTGATTAATATTATGCTTAAGTCTATAATCACAGAATTATTCAATTATACGAGCCCATCATGCAAGACATGGCTGCCAGTGCCGAAAAAGCTGCCCGCTTTTTAAAACTCATTGCACATCCTCACCGTTTGCTGGTTTTATGCACACTTCTTGAAGGTGAGCGTAACGTCACCGAATTGACCAAAATTGTGGGTATCAGCCAAACTGCCATGTCCAATCATCTGGCTAAATTACGTAGTGAAAACGTGGTGGACTTCACGCGCGACCAGCGCACCCTGACTTACCGCTTAAGTACGGCAAATGCCGAACCCATTATTGCCGCACTGTACAAAATTTACTGCTCTGGCGACAACGTCGAAACCAGCTAACAGGCATCATAATCATCTTGCCAACGGCTTAAACAAAAAAAGACTGACATCCATGTAAAATCGATGTCAGTCTTTTTTATACAGCCAGACAATTTACCCAATGACGGGGGTTCCCGTTAACGGTAAGCACCTTAGGCAATGCTTTCAACAAGCCCGCGTGAAACACCCTGCAATGCGGCTTTGCTAACACCATAATGAACCATTTCGGCAGGAATATTAAGCGCAGATTCACTGGAAATGAACTGATCAATTCCATTAGCGGGACAATAATCTTGAATATTAGTTATGGCCAAGTGGATTCCCCGTCCTGGATTAAACGGGGATTTACGCCCGGGATCAATCAGGTCTTACGTTTCATTCCCAGCAATGGCCACACCAGCAAGGCACCATAAGCGCCAATACCTATTGCCATGGCAATATTCATTAACCAATCGGGAAGATATTTCAATTCGGCAACCGAAGAATCCACCCACCAGGGAACGCCAAAAAAAGCAATAATGGCCAGTAATGCACCCAGTTTCCAGCTTAATGGCCAGCCACCTTTCCAGTTAAGCGGTTTTTTAAGCAAAGCCAATATATAAACGGCAAGCAACAGCAACACCATCACTGCTGGCAAAACGGGGCTTAACAAAAACCACTCATATAGAATATTCAGGCCCAGTAAAAATTCAGTCATTATTCTCTCCTTTTAAACTAAGCCTTGCCTTTCAGAACGGCCATATAAGCGGGTTTTAACAACATGTCCTCTAAGAACCAGGCCAGGTAACTGTCTTGTAAGGGGTCAATAAGCGGCATAGTGGGGGTAAGATCTCCGGCATAGTTGAATTCAACCAACCAGGCCGAACCGCGACGAATCAGCATAGGGCACGATGTATAGCCATCAAATAGCTGGTCTGCCGGTTTACCTTGCATGTGTTGCAACAGGTTATGCACCATAATGGGCGCACTTTTCTTGATAGTGGCCGCTGTTTTTCCGCGTGGCGTCCCGTTTACATCCCCCAATCCAAATACATTCGGGTAACGGGTATGCTGCAAGGTTCCCTTGTCTACATCCAGCCAGCCTTTTTGCACGCCATCAGCAACCACCAGACTGCTTTGGTTTACGGCATCGGGGGCATACATGGGCGGCACGACATGCAGGAAACCATAGTCTTCTTTATGAACCGCCCCATCCTGATCAGTGAAATAAGCGGTTTTGGCCGTGATGTCAACACCTGTCAATTTCCGGTGGAAATGAACATTGGTGCTAACCGGCAGTTGTTTCCATCGATCAAGCACCAGATCATTTACCGTTTTTACGCTGAAAATAGACGTGGACGGCGCAAAAAAATCAACCTGTGAATTACTTTTTACACCTGCTTCATCCAGCCGGTCAGCCACCATGAAGGTCATTTTCAGGGGGGCGCCGGCACATTTCATGAACGTGGGCGCCAATGTCATCACGGCACGACCGCCTTCCTGGCGAAATGCATCCATGGCTTTCCAGGTATTGGCTGCCGCATCGGGACTGTGATAAACACTGCCCACGCCATTTTGGCCAATCGCGGAAATATCCATGCCTTCAATTTCGTTGTATCTGAAAACCAGTCCCGTGGCCACGATTAAATAATCGTAGTCAAACTTTTTACCCGAAACGGTTTGAACCTGGTTCAATTCGGGTTCGAAACCGCCTACAGCCTCTTGTACCCACTCAACCCCTTGTGGCATTAAGCGTTCATTGCGATCACGAACACTTTGGGTTGAGTTCCAGATACCTGTTGCCAGCAGGGTATAACCTGGCTGGTAATTATGTTCTTTCTTGGCATCAAGAATGGTGATTTTTGCATTGGGCAACTGCTTGCGTAAACGGTAAGCAACTGCCAGACCCGCCAGACCACTGCCGGCAATCACAATACGAACATTATTATTTAATATAGTTTGAGCAGAAGCAAATTGTGCAACAGAAGCCAGGCCAGACATGCCAAGACCTGAAGCTCCCATGATTTTGATGAGTTTCCTTCTTGCTGCAGATAACCCTGTCTTGGTATAAGCCATATTATCTCCCTGTTGATATTTATGTAAAAAAATAAAGCTCGGATTACACAAATATTATAAGTTGTAACAAAAAATATATCAATACATTTAAATGTATAGATATAAATAATCGCTGTGCGAATTTTTTCAAATACAAAAACCTGTTTTACAAATTAATCCATTAAATTGGTCAAAAAATGCTCAAAAAAACGGGGAAAATGAAAATTCGACCTGTGGATAACTGCTAAGAAAATGATTTGTGGATAACTTTTGTATGAAAAGTTCATAAGCAGATCTTAGAATTTTTGTGGATAACTTGTTCAACTTTATCCAATTTTAAAAAGAGCATAAGTAAACAACAAAATTTTGCTGTAAATTATTGAAAATAAAGAAAATTATAGGGTAACCAGACTTATCCACAGAGCATCTGTCTATTAATCATTTATATATAAATAAGTTTAATAACATAAAAGAAAACCCAAAATCGGCATAAACACCTGTTTTTTTGAATTATCAAAATTTTTCTGAAAATATAAATTTTGACCAATAAAAAACTGCATTCATCAGAGGATTCAATATCCCGTGATAAATGCAGTGTTGAAAAAATATTGCCGTAAAACCGGCTTTAATAACTGAAAAACCCGGTTTTACAATTTTGCCGGTTCAACACCTGCCGCTTTGGCAGCTTTACCCCAACTTTCAATTTCTTTTTTAATAAATGCCTGGCTTTCTTGCGGACTGGCAATAAAAACTTCATTGCCAATAGTCGCCAGTTTTGCTTTAAGCTCAGGATCCTGCAAAATTTTGTTCATGGTTTTATTTAATGTCTGGATAGCTTCATCAGGTGTGCCGGTTGGCGCAATCAATGCAATCCATGCAGTGGCATCAAAGTTGGGAACACCCAGTTTATCCAGTGGCTGTACGCCCTCAAAAGCCTGGGCACCGCTTTTATTGGCAACGGCAAATACTTTCAGGCGCCCGTCCTGGACCAATGGTTTGATAGCTGGAGCCGCTTCAAACATGACACTGGTATCACCACCCACCAAGCCCGCCACCGCGGCCGTGGCACCCCGGTAGGGAACGTGCAGCAGGCTAAGGTCGGTAGCCTGTTTGAACATTTCCATGGTTAAGTGATTGGTTAAGCCAATGCCACCTGAACCATAATTGATTTTGCCCGGATTTTTTTTGATATGGTCAATTAGTTCCGGGACCGTATTTGCCGGGAAATCGCTACGGGTCACCAGAAACAAAGGCACCATTGAAACCATGGCAACGGCCGTGAAGTCTTTGACTGGATCATAAGGCAGGTTGGTATATAGGGAAGGGTTGATGCCCAATGGTCCTGATGCGGCAATCAACAGGCTGTAACCATCGGGTTTGTCCCGTTTGGCGGCTTCCACACCAATAATGCCGCCTGCACCCCCTTTGTTTTCAACCACAAAAGGCTGGCCCAGTTCTTTTGAAAACTGTTCTGCCAGCAAGCGGGCAATCACATCGGTGGTTTGACCGCTTGGGTAGGGTACCGTAATACGAACGCTTTTTTCAGGGTAAGCGGCGAATGCCGCACCGGTAGCAAGTGTGCAGCCAAGTAAGAGTGAAGCGATAAATTTCTTCATATATTGTCTCCATAAGGAAGAATGAATAAGTTCTTTATTGAATAACATTATTTAATTAAACTTTTGGTTTACTCATTTTCTTTCTGCCATGTGGTAATCAGGCGGAAGTTGTTTTCAATATAGAAGTTGTCTGAGGCCGCCAGCAGGCGGTTTGATTTGTCAAAATAAACGCGGGTAATACGTAAAGCAAGGCAATCTGGTTTAAGTTGCAGCGCCTGTATGCCTTGATGAGGCATAAGACATGCTCCTACTTCCTGGTGAACTTTCACGATTTCCTGACTGAATTCCGTTTTTAAAAGCTCAAAAACACTGGGGTGGTTACCTTTAAGCCGGTTTTTAAGGCTTTTGAAAGCGGGATTCAGGTAAATGTGTGAATAGGAAATCAGCAAATCATTCTTGACCAGTTTGCGATAGGCGTGTAAACGGACCAGTTTTTCGTTAAGCGGTACAAGCAGCTGCTGCGCTATGTCCTGATCGGCCAGTATGGTTTCATGGGCAAAGGGTTCAATGCGGGTTTGGGCGGTATACAGCATTAAGTCATTCATGGAACCAAAGGTTGAAACATAGACCGATTGGTTTTGTATGGGGGTTGCCGAATTGACAACCGTCCCGGTACTGGGAGACCGGGTAATCATTCCTTTTTCAGCCAGACGACGGGTTGCTTCACGAACCGTATGCCGGCTGACGCCATAAATAATGCTTAATTGTTCTTCGGTTGGCAAATAGCTGCCTACCGGATATTTGCCTGATTCAATATCCGTGAGCAAGGTTTGATGCAACCATGCATAACGGGGCATCCGTTTGTTGCCGGATTCCCTGGGGATGGGTTTTTTCAGGGGAACAGATTTTTGTTGCATGGCCGGGTTCGTGAATGTCTGGATGAAAGATCATAATTCATATTTAATATACGTACAATTATAAATTATTAAAGTAATTGATTTAATTGAATTTAATTGATAAATATTTATAATGTACGTACAAAACGAAGTAAATATATTAATGCCTGTGCACATAAATTTATATAGGGACAAACATGGTTTTTGAATTAACCGGATACGAAACAATAACAACCGAACTGCGTCATGAGCACGTCCTGGTCGTCACCCTTAACAGACCGTCTGCCGGCAACTCGCTGAATACGCAAATGGGTCATGATTTACTGGATTTATGGAACCGTCTGACGGCCGATGCCGGTCCGGTTCGCTGCGTTATTCTGACGGGGGCACAGGAAAAAATATTTTGTGCTGGCGGCGATTTAAAAGAGCGCAATGGCATGACCCGTGAACAATGGCAAAAGCAGCATGAACTGTTTGAACGGATGTACTGGACGCTGGTTGATTTGCCGGTTCCCGTGATTGCGGCTGTTAACGGACATGCTTACGGGGGCGGTTTTGAAATGGCGTTAAGTTGCGATTTTATTTATGTTGGCAGCCATGTCCGGTTTGCCTTGCCCGAGGTTGGCCTGGGCATCATGCCAGGGGCAGGCGGCACACAAAACCTGCCGCGCGCGATTGGTGAGCGGCGTGCCAAGGAAATTCTCATGACGGGTAAACCGTTTACGGCAGAACAGGCGCTGGAATGGGGCCTGGTGAATAAAGTTTGCGAACCCGCTGCTGTTTTTGACGCCGCACTGGAAACGGCAACGGTGATTGCCGGTAATGCCCCGCTTTCGGTGAAACAAATCAAAAAATCCGTGCGCTATGGCGGCCAAATGGAATTGCGTACCGCTTATCGCTTTGAAGTTGAAGCTTATAACCATCTGGTTGAAACCGAGGATCGTTATGAGGGTGTGCTTGCCTTCAATGAAAAACGCAAGCCGGTCTTCAAAGGCAAATAAGCATAATTTTATTCAGGATAAGAAAAATGAGTAGTCTGACGCAGGATATTGTCCATTTTATTAACCAGTTTGATCAATATCCGGTTGATCCGGAGGCGTATCGCCTGGCCAAAATTGGCATCATGGACAGCATGGCTTGCATGTTTGCCGGCAGTGAAGAGCCGGTGGTGCAAATTCTGGCCAGGCATTTTGGCCAGCGGGCAGGCAATGGCCAAACTGATGTGGCGGTGCCTTTTCTTAAACAAAAACACTTGCCACTGGAACAGGCGGCTTGCCTGTGGGCAACCGCAGCGCATGCCCTTGATTACGACGATGTAGCCATGTCGGCGCATCCCAGCACGGTACTGATGCCGGTTGTGATGACGGGCGGTATTCATCTGTCGGCGTCTGGACAAGCGGTTTTAAATGCCTATATTTTGGGGTATGAGGTGTGGGCCGAACTGTTTACCCGTGAAAAAGACCCCTACCATATCAAGGGGTGGCACCCGACCACCATTTTCGGCACCGTGGCAGGGGCAGCCGCCTATGCGTATTTAAGCCGTTTGCCCCAGGAATTAATCGCCAATGCCTTGGGAATTGCTGCCAGTATGGCCAGTGGGCTGGTGGCCAATTTCGGTACGATGACCAAACCCCTGCATGCAGGACGTGCAGCCAGCATGGCCATAGAGGCAGTAGAACTGGCCCGCGCCGGCATTACCGCCTGTCCGGATATTTTCGAGCATCGGGCCGGTTTTCTGAAAGCCACCTCGCTGGCCGGCAATGTGGATACCCAAACACCCGCCACATTGGGTCAAACCTGGCGGCTGGTGCAGCAGGGATTGAATATCAAGCAATATCCGGTTTGTTATTCCGGTCACAGGGTGATAGACGGCACCTTGGCCATTATCAATAAAGAAAATTTTAATCTTGAAGAAATTACGTCCATTGTCGCCACCATTGGCCAGCCGCAGGCATCCATGCTAAGGAACCCATGCCCTGAAACAGGGCTTGAAGCCAAGTTCAGTCTTGAATTTGATATTGCCTGCGCATTGCTGGTTCGTAAAGTGGGGTTGGCAGAGCTTAGTGATGATTTTGTCAAAAGAGCCGATCTGCAATCTCTCTATCCGAAGATACGCATCGCAATTACCGATGAGCTTGATCCGGCAGATACCGCTTTCGCCTTGCACGACCGGGTTGTTATTGAATTGAAGGATGGCCGTGTATTTGATTCGGGTAATATCCGTTACCCGATAGGGCATGCCAATTTACCACTTGATGCCGAAACACTGAAAGCCAAATTCATGGATTGCCTGCAGATCTGGCAAAACCATACGGGCATTGCCGGCAAGGCCCAGCCCTTGTTTAAGGCGTTGTCCGGGCTGGAGCAGCAGGATAATATTCGCGTCACCCTGGACGTGATTTTTGCCTGAATATGACATGACCGACCTCCTGTCTGTTATGTCCGGACAGTTTGTTAATGATGAAGAGAATATGACTATGCTTGCTTCAGAACCCTGCGGTCCGCTTAAAGGTATCCGTATTATTGATTTGACATCGGTGGTGATGGGGCCATTTGCCACGCAGATTCTGGCCGATCTGGGGGCTGATGTGATCAAGGTTGAGTCGCCCGCCGGGGATACCACCCGGAATATGGGCTATCGGCAGCATAAAGGCATGGGCTCCAATTTCCTGCACTTGAATCGTAACAAGCGTTCGGTCGTGCTGGATCTTAAAACGCCAGAAGGCCGTGAGGCCTGTCTGGCCCTTGCCAAAACCGCTGATGTTTTTTTATACAATGTGCGCCCGCAGGCAATGGCGCGTCTGGGACTGTCTTATGAGGCGGTAAAGGCTGTCAATCCGCAGATTGTATATGCGGGTGCCTACGGATTCAGTGATAACGGTCCTTATGCCGGCAGACCGGCCTACGATGATCTTATCCAGGGCATGACGGGCATTCCGGCCCTGTACAGCCAGCATACGGGCTTGCCACCCCGTTATGTACCCCTGACCATGGCAGACCGCATTGTGGGCCTGCAGGCGGGTATTGCCTGCCTGGCAGGCGTACTGGAAAGCCGGCAATCCGGGCAGGGGCAATCGATTGAAATTCCCATGTTCGAAACCATGGCGCAGTTTGTCCTGAATGACCATCTTGGCGGTGCCACGTTTGAACCCCCCAAAGGCGAAATGGGTTATTCCCGTCTGCTGGTGGAACCACGAAAACCGTATCAGGCTGCTGACGGTTATGTTTGCGTGATTGTGCATACCAATAAGCACTGGCAGCGCTTTCTGGACCTGGTGGGCCGACCCGATTTGCTGGTGCCAGGTTCAGTATTTGAGTCGGTGGAATCCCGGGCCCGGCATGTGAACCAGGTATATGGTTTTCTGGCCGATATGATTTTGGGTAATACCGTTGCCTATTGGGTTGAAACCCTGGCGGCGGTAGATATCCCGGTAGCACCCTTGAATCAGGTGGAAGACTTGCTGGAGGATCCTCATTTGCAGGCGACGGGACAGATTGTGAAAATGGTGCATCCCACCGAAGGTCATTTGCGTACGGTGGCGCCAGTGGGTAATTATTCACGAACCCCGCCCGGTATTTACCGGCATGCACCCAATCTGGGTGAACATACGGAAGAAATTTTGCGTGAAGTGGGGTTTATGCCCGAATCTAGCCCGCCTCGCGAAACGTAAAATTCAATCGCACGCTACCCAGCAATGGGTGCGGTTTGTCTTTTAGCGGCAAAATGCCATGGTAACGTAGCCGGTCGGGGCCACCCCAAACCACGACATCGCCGTGTAACAGTGGAATGCGCCGGGCTTTGTCGGTACGTTTCAGGCCGCCAAACAAAAATACGGCAGGCATGCCCAATGAAACGGAAACGATGGGGGCGCTGAAGTCGCGTTCATCCTTGTCCTGATGTAAAGAAAGCCTTGAACCGGGTAGATAGCGGTTGACCAGGCAGGCATCGGGCTGGAAACGGGGAAAACCGGCTACTGCCGCTGCTTCGCTGGCCAGTTTCATGAATATGTCGGGCATGACTGGCCAAGCTTTGCCGCTAAGGGGATCAGTTTGAGAATAGCGATAACCTGATTCATCACTGCTCCAGCCAAAACGGCCACAGTTGGTAAGGGCAACCGACATGGTGAAGCCCCCCGGCGTGGTCATATGGCGAAAAGGGGAGATTTGTTCCAATATTTGTATGGCATTCAGCAATTCGGGCGCGTATGCCAGTGCGTATCCCCTTAGCACCCAGGCGGCGGGGCCGATCTGTTCATGTTCACCCGTGGTTTCGTTGGCAAAAAGGTCATACATCATGGCGGCTTGGTCATCAAGGTGGATGATTTCAATTCTATCTTAATCATTGGTCATACTAAGGTTAACCTGGCATGCTATTTGGATTGTCTAAAAATTCGGTCTGATTTGCGGTTAAAATTGTTGTCTTTAAACGGAGAACGATTGCATGAGTCAGAAAATCAGAGTGGGTATTGCCGGTTATGGCAATTTGGGCCGGGGTACGGAGCTTGCCATTGCAAAAACACCCGATATGGAATTGGTGGCGGTGTTTACACGCCGTGACCCGGAAAGTGTTTCATTGGTTAATCAAAACGTGCCGGTTTACAAGCTGGACGATATTGCCCAATTCCAGGACAAAATAGACGTACTGGTATTGTGTGGTGGTTCAAAAAGCGATTTGCCCGAGCAGGGACCGGCTCTTTCTGCCTTGTTCAACACGGTTGACAGTTTTGACACGCATGCCAAAATTCCCGAGTATTTTGAAGCAGTGAACAATTCGGCCGAACTGGCTGGCAAGACTTCCCTGATCGCGATTGGCTGGGATCCGGGCCTGTTTTCGATTAACCGTCTGTTTGGCGAAGCCATTTTGCCAGAAGGCGCCACTTATACGTTCTGGGGCAAGGGCTTAAGCCAGGGGCACTCTGATGCCATTCGCCGCCTGCCAGGCGTTAAAGCCGGTGTGCAATACACCATTCCGGTGGAAGAGGCCATGAACAAGGTACGCAGCGGTACCATGCCTGTACTAAGCACCCGTGAAAAGCACAAGCGTGATTGCTATGTGGTGTTGGCCGAAGGCGCCAGTGCCGGCGAAGTGGAACAGTCTATCGTGACCATGCCCGATTATTTTGCCGATTACGATACTACGGTTACGTTTATTACTGAAGAAGAACTCAAGCGTGACCATGCCGCCATGCCGCATGGCGGGTTTGTGATTCGCAGTGGTAAAACTGGTGCGGGCACTAACCAGGTCATGGAATATTCATTGGCGCTGGATAGCAATCCTGAATTTACCTCCAGCGTGCTGGTTGCCTATGCCCGTGCCGCTTACAGGCTGAACCAGATGGGGCAGACCGGTGCGAAAACAGCGTTTGACGTGCCACCAGGTTTGCTGTCGCCCAAGAGCGCGGCAGAATTGCGTAAAGAACTGCTGTAAATGATTCGTTACCACGCAGGAGCGTGGGTGATCACTAAGTTCTAAAAACAGGCTGTATATACGGCATCCTGTTTAAAGCCACTGTCGCAAGCTGTATGTGACAGTGGCTTTTTTATGCGTGTTCTATCAAGATAGATTGGCCCTTAGAACAATCACCATTGAGCCATTGCCAGCTTTCAATGAGTTTTAGTTTGCCATTCTGTTCTGTGAGTATAGTGCTATGGCATTGGCCTGCACGTATGTCATCATTCAGGTTTACATGATGATAGAACATGGTAAATGTATTATCGCCCGTCATTACACCAATCAGGTGTCCTTTTTTAATAATACCCCCTGAATAAACGGCTTCTATTTGCTTGCCATCCTGTTTATAGTTAAAAACGGTTTCGCCAGATACCTCTCCATTTGCTGTATTTTCTGCATTTATAAATTTTTTATTATTTAAAATATTTGCCATTATCTATCCTGGTTTAATTTGAAATTAATTTCAGTTTATACGATTTTTTTAATTAAGCCTGGACGGTAATCAGGTTGCGCACCGTTCTGGCTGCATCCAGCACTTCACCGGCGGTCATGCCGACAGGGCCAATGCCCTGTGATACCAGATAATCGGCAGCGGCACCATGCAGCCATACCGCCCCGGCAATGGCCTGTTCAGGTGTGATACCCTGCGCCAGGCAGGCGCCAATCATACCCGCGAGGACATCTCCGGTGCCAGCCGTGGACAGGCCCGGGTTGCCGGTATGATTAACCGTGATTTCCCCTTTGGGACTGCAGATAACCGTTTGATAGCCTTTCAGGACGGTCCAGGCGGTATGTTTTCCTGAAATTTCTCGTGCTGCCTGATTCCGGTCTTTCTGGATATCGGCGGTGGTGCAGCCCAGCAGCCGGGCCGCTTCACTCGGGTGAGGCGTCAGGACCAGTGGGGCCTTGTCATGGGAAAGCGCAAAGGCGTGTTCAGACAAAAGCGTAAGGGCATCGGCATCCAGCACAATGGCTGCATAGGGGTAACGGTTGAAGAGGGTCGCCAGGCAATTTTGCGCCAGGGGTGTCAGGCCCATGCCGCAACCGGCCACCCATGCGCCAATATCTTCTTTGCCCAGCAGTTTTCCTGCCGTGTTGAGCATGAGTTCGGGCTGCACGGTATCGACTTCCAGCGGTTGGCTGTCCTGGGTAAAGCCAACATGAACCCGTCCCGTACCCTGTTTCAGGGCGGCCCGTGCCGCCAGCAGGGCAGCACCCACCATGTTTTTGCCACCGGCCAGAATACCCAGGGTGCCAAAAGTGCCTTTGTGGCTGTCCAGGGGGCGGGGCTGGCACAGTTCCGGAAAATGCTGTCGGGCGAAGCGGGTATATTCATTAATCATTTAAAGTTTCAAATTTTTTATGATGATGTGTTTATGCGGAAGGCGCTGCAGAAAAAACCACATAGCTCCAGTGAATTTCATTACGGCCCAGCGTGTCACCTTTGTGAACACTGTGGTGCAGCAGGTGCAGGCCATGTGCCTTGCCCAGTTCAATCACCTCTTCATCGGGAATATCAAACATATGTCGGTCGGCGGGCACCGGGCCATGACGCAGGGACAGTGACATGACACCACCGGGCAGCAGCAGGTTTTTGCAAACGCGCATGGCGGTTTCCCTTTCTTCTGGCGTCAGGTGCATCCATACCGCGGTTAGCAGCAGCAGATCATATTTTTTGTGGCTGGCGACAATTTTATGCAAATGTGGCAGGTTGTCGTCAATCCAGTTGATTTGTTCATTGGCATGCAGTTGCTGGCCGTGTTCACGCATGCCTGCGGTGGGTTCAACGGCATCCACAAAATGGCCTGCCCGTGCCAAGGCGGCGGCATCGCGGCCGGTACCGGCGCCAATATCCAGAATGCTGGCCAGTTTGTTGTGGATGGGATAATAATGCCTGACGGGCTTGTGGACTTTTTCAAACGTGACGCTTTCGTAGTCTTTGGCAAATTTCTCTGGCTTTTGGGCGTAACCGCGTGTTCCTGGAACAGATGACATGATGTTTATGTAATATGAAGGATATTGAAAAGATGGAATAATCATAGCGCAATCAGGGACTGCTGGAAACGTTGGTATTCAATCCGCAGTCAGGCAAGCAAGTCAATCATCAGGAAAAAAGCATGGAAAAAGCAGACACGATTGTGTCCATCAGGGATCTGGACAAAACGTATAAAAACGGTTTCAGCGCGCTTAAAAGGGTCAGTCTTGATATCCGGCGCGGAGAAATCCTTGCCTTGCTGGGTCCGAATGGCGCCGGTAAAACCACGATGATCGGTATTGTGACCGGTTTGCTTAATGCAACCGGCGGTACGGTAACCGTTGATGGCATGGATATTGTCCGGGATGCCAGGAAGATACGCCCCAGGATTGGCCTGGTACCCCAGGAACTGTATACCGATGCCTTTGAAACCGTCTGGGCCACAGTCAGTTTCAGCCGGGGCCTGTTTGGCAAGCCGGCCAACCCGGCCCATATTGAAAAGGTCTTGCGCGATCTGTCTTTATGGGACAAACGCAACAATAAACTCTTGAGCCTTTCCGGCGGTATGAAGCGGCGGGTATTGATCGCCAAGGCCCTGTCCCATGAACCGGCCATTTTGTTTCTGGATGAACCCACCGCGGGGGTTGATGTGGAACTTCGCCATGATATGTGGCGTATGGTACGCCGTTTACGGGAAAACGGGGTAACTATCATCTTGACGACCCATTACATTGAGGAAGCTGAAGATATGGCTGACCGGATTGCCGTGATCAACCATGGTGAAATTGTGCTGGTGGAAGAAAAAGCAACCCTGATGCGCCAGCTGGGCAAAAAAGAGTTGCATGTGCAGCTGAGCATGCCGTTGATGTTTATTCCGCCAGAACTGGCGGAATTTCAGCTGAGCCTGGCCGATGAGGGAAAAACATTGGTTTATACCTATGATACCCGGCAGGAGCAGGGCGGTTCCGGTGGTATTGCGTTATTTCTGAAGCGGCTGGGCCAGTCGCAGATTGAGTTCTCCGACCTGAAATCAAAAGAAAGTTCGCTTGAGGAAATTTTTGTCAATCTGGTCAAGGAGCCAGCATGAATTGGTATGCCATCAAAGCTATTTATTTATTTGAAATGGCCCGGGCTTTCCGGACCCTGACGCAAAGCATTGCTTCGCCGGTATTGTCCACTTCCCTGTACTTTGTGGTGTTTGGTGCGGCTATTGGTTCGCGCATGGGGCAGGTGGACGGAGTCAGTTACGGAGCTTTTATCATACCGGGCCTGATCATGCTTTCCCTGCTTAGCGAGAGTATTTCCAACGCCTCTTTTGGCATTTACATGCCACGCTGGTCGGGAACCATTTATGAAATACTGTCGGCGCCGGTATCTTTTGTGGAAGTGGTTATTGGTTATGTGGGGGCGGCAACGACCAAATCGATAATGGTTGGCGCTTTGATTTTGCTAACGGCAAGATTGTTTGTGGATTATGAAATACAGCACCCCGTCTGGATGCTGCTGTTTCTGTTTCTGACGGCGGTCACGTTCAGCATGTTCGGCTTTATTATTGGCTTGTGGGCGGAAGGCTTTGAAAAACTGCAAATCATTCCGCTGATGGTGATTACACCGCTTACTTTTCTGGGTGGGGCGTTTTATTCCATTAATATGTTGCCCGAGTTCTGGCAGAAAGTCGCCCTGCTGAACCCGGTGGTGTATTTGATTAGCGGTTTTCGCTGGAGTTTTTATGGCGTGTCTGACGTCAATCACTATATCAGCCTGGGCATGATCGTGGTGTTCCTGTTTGTTTGCCTTGGTTTTATTGCCTGGCTGTTCAGGACCGGTTACAAGCTTAAGCAATAAACATTTTTCAGCTAATAAAAACAGCCCCTTAAATACTTGGAAAACCAAGATTCAAGGGGCTGTTTGCCAGGTTGAGGTCAGGCGCTTTTACCGGTATCGTCGGCCTGACTGCTGTTATCAGTATGGCCCGTTGCATTAGCGGGTTTTTCAGCAGGATTGTCATCGCTGGCAATATCTGGGTTTTCAGGGTCGCTGCCGGCGCCATTGCTGTTGTCGGTGTTGGGGGTATCGGTCGTCACCAGTTCCACTACTTTGGCCCGTGACATCATGCCAATGAATTCATCGTTTTCATCGGTAACCGCCACCGGCTGATCAGACTGCAGCATGTGGGTAAGCACGGCATCCAGACCGGTACTGGCCGGTACACTGATGATATCCTTGACCAGACTGGAAATGTCACGCAGCCCGCTTCTGACGGCCTGTTCGGCATCGCTAAAATGCAGGATACCGGCAATCAGATTACCATCAAGAACCGGCGCAAACTGGTAATCATACTGCTTCATTCTTTCCAGTGCCAGCAGGGGGCGGGTACGCATGGTAAGTGCCAAACGGGTTTTATTAACGGCATGACCGGCATTCAGGATCTTGCTGCGGTTTACATCCTGCAGGAATGCCTCGACATATTCGTTGTTGGGCGACAGCAGGATATCTTCGGGCGTACCTTCCTGAATCAGTTCACCGTCTTTTAAGATCGCAATCCGGTTACCCAGCCGCAATGCTTCATCCAGGTCGTGGGTAATGAATACGATGGTTTTGTTAAGGCGGGATTGCAGTTCCAGCAGCTGGTTTTGCATTTCCCGGCGAATCAGCGGGTCAAGGGCCGAAAAAGCCTCATCCATGAGCAAAATTTCAGCATCGGTGGCCAAGGCCCTGGCCAAGCCTACCCGTTGTTGCATACCGCCAGACAGCTGGCTGGGGTATTGGTTTTCAAAACCGGCCAGGCCAACCTGCTCAAGCCAGTAGCGGGCGGTTTCCTGTGCCTTGTCTTTGCCTATACCCTGGACATTCAGTCCGTAGGCGGCATTTTCCAATGTGGTTTTATGGGGCAGCAGGCCAAAGCGCTGGAACACCATGCTCATGGTTTTCTGGCGGAATTTTTCCAGTTCTTTTTTTCCCAGCGTGGTCACATCGGTGCCATCAACCAGGATCTGCCCTGCGGTGGGTTCGATAAGCCGGTTGAAGTGGCGGATTAACGTGGATTTGCCTGATCCTGACAAGCCCATGATGACATAGATGCTGCCTTCTTCAATGTTCAGCGAAATATCTTTCAGGCCCAGGGTATGTTTGCTTTTGGCCAGCAACTCTTCCTTGCTCATACCCTGTTTGACGGCATCAAGCCATTTTTCAGGGTGCTTGCCGAAGATCTTGTAAATATGTTTGACTTCGATTTTACTCATCGTGCACCCCTGATCTGTTTGCGTTTTCCATAAGACTGGGTAATCCGGTCAAACAGTACGGCAAGAATGACAATACCCAACCCTGCCAGCAGGCCGCGGCCCACTTCAAGGCGGTTAATTCCCAGCAATACTTCATAACCCAGGCCGCGCGCACCAATCATGGAGGCAATCACCACCATGGAAAGCGCCATCATGGTGGTTTGGTTAATACCTGCCATGATATTGGGCAGGGCCAGGGGAATTTGGACACCAAAAAGCTGCTGGGTACTGGAAGCACCAAAGGCGCGGGAGGCTTCAAGGACTTCCGCGTCAACCAGGCGGATGCCAAGGTCGGTTAATCGGATAACCGGTGGCACGGCATAAATGACGGTGGCAATAATGGCTGGTATTTTGCCCAGGCCAAACAGCATGACGACAGGGATCAGGTAGACGAAGCTGGGCATCGTTTGCATCACGTCCAGTACGGGTAGCATGACAGAGCGGAAACGGTCGAATTTGGACATGAGAATGCCCATGGGAATGCCAATAATAATGGAAAGACCGGTTGCCATGATCATGAGCGAAAGGGTTTGCATGCCGGCGTCCCAAAGCCCCATGGCACCCAGCAGAAAGAGCATGGCACCCATGCCAAAACTGAATGCAATGCGCCGGCTCATGCCATAGGCAAGAAGCATGGTGAGCATAATGATGCTCCACCAGGGTGCGTTGCGCAATAATTGTTCCAGCCATACCAGAGCGGCAAGAATGGGTTCGGACATGCTATTTAAGCCGTCGGCGTAATTCATGACCAGGTAATCGACAAAACCGTCAATGCTGTCACGCACACTGCGGGATGAAATGATTTCGGGAAACATATAAGATCCGTTTTTTAATTAATGATGGAGCTTGCTCCGGCCTTGTCCTGTACAGGAAAGGGCCGGAGCAAGCTCATGTTTTTATTGTTGTGACGGGTTTATATTACAGTGAAGCCTGGACACGTTTTGCGACGTCTTCAGGAACCCATTGGGTCCATGTGTTGGCATGGCTTTTCAGGATCCATGTGGCGATGTCACTGGCTTCATCACCGGTTTCTTCCATACGCGCCAAAGCGGCATCAAGGACGTCAACGGGCAGGGTTATTTTAGTTAGAAACTCGGCCAGTTTAGGAGCCTGTTTGGAAAATTCAACGTTAATGCCAGTATAAACAGGTGTGGTTGGATAGGCAGAAGGTTGTGGATTTTCACAATCGATGGCAGTTAAACAGGCAAATGTTTTTTCATCGTGTTCGGGCAGTTCAAGTTCTACCAGCTCAAGTGAGCCAACCAGTGGTGTTGGATACCAGTAGTAAAAGGCGATATCCTGTTTGCGCTTGTAGGCCGACATGAGGGCGGCTTTTTGTGCTGCGCCGGTGCCGGGTGAATACATGTTGAAATCGTCTTGCAGCTTGAGGGCTTTATGCAGGTTATTGGTGACCACTTCGCAGCTCCAGCCGGCCGGGCAGCCAAAGATACGGCCTTTGGATGGATCTTCGGGGTCTTTGAATTTGTCTTTGTATTTCAGCAGGTCGGCAGGGGTTTTGATGTCAGGGTATTTTTCTGCCGTGTATTTGGGTATGTACCAGGCTTCACCGCCTGTGAAAAGTGAGCCGATGGCTTTGACTTTACCGGTGGCGACGGCTTTTTCCCAGGGGTCGCGTTCGCTGTTAAGCCAGATTTCGGGTTTGATGTCGAGATCGCCGCGTTCCAGTGCAGCGATGGCTGACAGTGTTTCTGTTGGCAGGATATCGGTTTTGCAACCATAACCTTTTTGCAGGATATAGCTTTCAAGTTCTGCCAGAATAAGATTGGATTCCCAGGTCATTCCACCAATATTGATGGGGCGGTTAACTTCACATTGAGGGGTGTCAGCAGCCTGGGCAGATTGGGCCAGGCCCAGGGTAGCCATGGAAAAAATGGTTGCCGAGATGAGTTTAGTAGGTTTAAGCATGGCGCTAAGCCTCCTTAAGTTTCGCAGGTTACTGAAAAATAACTGTGCTTGCCAAAGAGGGTGTGCGGAAAACGGCGCTGCCGTCGATACATACCAACATTAATTGAAGGGTGAAATAAATTTACCCATTGACAGGTTAAATCATGTTTATTACATGATGAACACAATTTGAATATATAAATTTTTGTTAAGACTTCTAGTTTAACAAAAATAATCATATTTATCAAGTATTTCCATTTTATTTGTTTTATTTAATTTGTAAATAAATAATTGTTTAATGTTTAAAATTATTTTGTTTTACGGTTTTTTTTAACAAAAAGGTGATGTTTTTTATGTTGGGATGTTTTTTTGTTGGTTTTTATAATGGTTTATCAGTTGCTGTTGTGGGTGGCACCGTTTATGCCAGCCAAATGAAATGAAGGCTTGATTCGTGTCTGGCAATTTGTAGCAGGATTGGTCTTAACAAAATGCCAAATTAAGCTATGATTAGGTTCAGGAGGAAGAGAAGGGCCAGGTTCATGGTTTTCTCAACGAAACAGACGCCAAATAAATTTTTATGGATACAGACAATAAAATTCTTTTCTTTGGAGATACGCATGGCGGCTTTGATCATTGCGCTGATATTGTCAGGCAAATCAGGCCGCAGGCCATTGTGTTTCTGGGAGATATACAAACACCGTATCCGTTTCATGAGCAATTGGCCGATATTATCAATCTGACTGAAGTTTGGTGGATTCACGGCAATCACGATACCGATACCGAACAGCAATACGACAACCTGTTTCTGTCCGAATTGAAACACCGTAATTTAAGCGGCCGGGTGTGTGAGGTGGCGGGTGTGCGGATTGCCGGCCTGGGTGGTGTTTTTCGCGGAAAAATCTGGGATCCGGCCAAATCCGGCTGGAATTTTTATTCTCCCGAAGAGTTTATTGCCCGGGGCGGCTTTCGGGCCGGCTGGCGAAATGGCGTGAACTTGCGGCATCGTAGCACGATTTTTCCATCTGAGTACGAGGCTTTGTTAAAAGAAAATGCCGATGTGCTGGTGACCCATGAGGCGCCCTCGTGTAACCGTTTCGGCTTTCAGGTGCTGGATCACCTGGCCCGCCATTTGGGTGTACACACGCATTTTCATGGCCATCATCATGATAATTACGATTACAGCGCCCATTATGTGCGCATGGGTTTTTGCACCTATTCGGTGGGTTATCGGGGGGTCACGGCACTGGATGGCCGCATAATCCTGCCCGGTGAAATGGATGGCCTGCATGAAAACCGGGTGGCCAGGATAATGCACGGCAGTTAATCGCGGATAACGGTTTTGGTATTGTGTGAATGGATGGTGCCGGCAGATGGTAATTGTGTGATCAGGCAACTGTTTGGGGGCTGGATGGGATTTTCACCATACCTGTCTTGACATTACCATTATGAGAAGGTTTAAGATAGGCGTGTATTTTCAACCTTGTTTAAGCAATAGGAACCTACCATGGAAAAAGAATTGGAGTTTAAGGTGGATGGCATGACTTGCGGCAATTGTGTTGCGCATGTCAAGAAAGCCCTGGAGGAAATAAATGGTGTAGAGGCTGCACAGGTCAGTCTTGAAGAAAAAAAGGTGAAAGTCAGCACCAATGGCCAGGTCAGCCCGGCACAAATCAGGCAAGCCATTGAAGACGCCGGCTATGATGTGGTTTGAAAGCGATAATCCATTACCATGATATGACACGCCCTGGTGCAGGGGATTCTCCAGGTACCAAGGCGTTTTCAGTCCATAACAGCTTGTCTGGCATCATCGTTAAACCGGAAGACTAATCCCAGTAACGGCGATTGTCCCTGTATCGGCGGTTATTATCGTATGTGCGCCGGTAGTATCTGTCATCGCGATCGCGGCTACGGCGGTATGAGCGGTCATCATCCCGGTAAAGCTGGTTGCCAATCAGGCCCCCAAGGGCTGCACCACCCACAGTAACAAAAGGATCCCCTTCGGAAACAACGGCACCCGCCAAACCACCCAATGCTGCACCACCCACAGTGGCGGTTGTGCGTTGGTTACCGTTGTAGCCATAACGGTCATATCCGGCACATCCGGTAATAGCCAGGCTGAACAGGCCAATCAGGATAATGCGGCTTTGGCTTTTGATGTTCATCACTCACTCCTTGCAATGTAAAACCATGTCAAGCTCATCATCTCAAATGCAAGGAGGTTGGGTTGTTATTGTAAGCAACAGATGTTTCTATAGTTGGCTATTAGGCCTTTTGGAAACCTGTTGAAAAAACAAGCATGGCCAGGGTGTGGCCAATTAGGCAGATTATTCCGTTTCCATGGGAAATTGCATGAACAGTGCTTTTCCCATGGAAGGATTGAGGTGGCTGTCCAGGAATCCCTCTTCTTCGTATAGATGACGTGCCACCGTGTTGCCTTCAAGGACTTCGAGGGTGATTTTGCAGCAACCCAGGTTTTTGGCCAGTTGTTTGACCCGGCCAAGCATGAGTTTGCCAATACCCTGGCCACGGTAGGGCCTTAATACCGCAAAATCGTGGATATTAAGAAGGGGCTTGCAGGCAAAAGTAGAGAAACCTTCCATGCATAAGGCTATCCCGACTGGCTGTTGCTGGCGGAAGGCCAGAATCGTGTAGATGTTGCTGCGTTTTTTCAGGGAGGCAATCAGGTTTTTCTGTACATGGGCTGATAACTCCTGCCCACCACCTGCGGGGTCGGAAGCGTAATCATTCAAGACAGTTAATATTGCCGCAGCATGAGCAGGGTTTTCCAAATCGGCAATAATGAGGTCGATCATGAGTATTCCTTACTTTTATTTAATCTGGGTGTATTTCAAATCGATATAGCCAACGGGGTGACGCAGTATTCCACTGATGTTTTCTTTTTGCAGATAAATTTGATTATAGAAAAAAAGCGGGAAAATGGGCATATCGTCAAACAGTATCTTTTCAGCCTGTAAAAGCAGGTTCCAGCGTTTTTGGGCATCCGGTTCGGTGTTGGCCTGGCCAACCAGCCTGTCGTATTCAGGGTTTGTCCAACCGGTACGGTTCATGGACGAGTTGCCCAGGAAACTTTCCAGCGAGTTGTAAGGGTCGGCATAATCATTAACGAAAGAACTGCGTGAAAATTGCAGTTCAAGCCCGCGTTGCTTGGCATAAAAAACCTTGCTTTCAATGCTTTGCAGCTGGATATCCACCCCCAGGATTTCCCGGTACATGTTTTGCATGGCTTCGGCAATTTTCCGGTCGCCGGGATTGTTGATATAGCTAAGCGTTACCGTGGGCAAGGTGCTGTAGTTTTCATCGGCCATACCCTTGGCAAGGTGCTGTTTGGCGGCTTCCGGGCTGGTGCTTAGCAAATGGCCGTTTTCTTCACGGAAATCTTTGCCATTGGGGCCGGTAAAACCGGGCGCCACAAAACCGTAAGCGGCCTGGCGTCCCTGCTTGGTGACATATTTCACAATGTCTTCCTGGTTGATGGCCAAGGCAAACGCCTTGCGGATATCCGCATTCTGGAAAGGAGGCATTCGGGTATTGAAACGGAAGAAATAACCACCTGCCTGCGGTACATTCCTGAAGTCTTTATGGTCTTTGACTTTATCATACAGGGCAGACGGCAGGGGCGAGGGAGTCAGATCAAGTTCGCCGGTGCGATACATCTGATACGAGGTGTTCGGGTCATTGACCATGGCAAAATCCACGGCATCAATTTGCACACTGCCGGCATCCCAGTAATGCGGGTTCTTTTCAAAACGCATGCTTTGCGCATGCTCCCAGTTTTTTAATAAAAAAGGCCCATTGCTGACATAAGTGTTGGCTTCGGCATGCCATTTGGGGTTGGATTTGGCCACTTTCTGGTTAAGCGGTGCAAAGTTGGGATTGGTAATGACATTAAGGAATGACACGTTGGGCGCTTCCAGCGTGATTTCCAGGGTGTGCTCATCCAGTGCCTTGATGCCCAGATCCTGGCCTTTGCCTTCGTTGAAGGCTTTGGCGCCGGCAATGGGGTAAGCCAGAAAAGCGGCCGGCGAGGCCGTTTCCGGAGCCAGCATGTGTGTCCATCCATAGACAAAGTCATGGGCAGTTAACGGGTCGCCATTGGACCACTTGGCGTTGGCACGCAGCTTGAAGGTGTAGGTTTTGCCATCTTCGGAAATCAGCCAGCTTTCGGCGGCGGCCGGGGCAGCCAGATGCTGCCCATCCAGCCTGACCAGGCCCTCAACCAGGTTGTTGAGGGGTTCCCATGAAATCAGGTTGAAACCGGCGGCTGGATGCAGCGAGGTGGGCTCTTCGGTGTTGTTCAGGCGCAGCACTTTTTCAGCCAAAGCGGGACCAGACAGGGTGGTCGCCAAAACGGTTACAAGACAGGCAGCCAACAGTTTTTGTTTCATGGAGAATATCCTTCGGTAAGCAGTTGCATGATTGCCTGTTTTACAGGCAGGCGGATAAATTACTACGGGTGCGTAAGTCTTGCAACCAGCACAGGCTTTGTTGAGTGTGACTGATTGTAGTGAGTTTGGGAGGTACTTTGTTGCAAATAACCAGGGCCTTGGGACATCGCTGGTAAAAACTGCAGGCCGGTGGCGGTGAAAACAGATCGGGTGGCTGCCCTGGAATCGGACGCAGGCTTTCGCGCGCCATATCCAGTCTCGGGACAGATTGCAGCAAACCCTGGGTGTAAGGGTGTTGCGGATGATAGAAAATATCCCGTTGGGAGCCCGATTCCACACACTGCCCGGCATACATGACGGCTACCTGGCTGGCAATTTGTGCCACCACCCCCAGGTCATGGGTGATCAGGATGATGGAAATGCCGGTGGCGGCCTGGATATGGCTGAACAGGTCCAGGATTTGTGCCTGTATGGTTACATCCAGGGCCGTGGTAGGTTCATCGGCAATCAGCAGTTCCGGTTCACACATCAGGGCAATGGCAATGACCACGCGCTGGCGCATGCCTCCCGACAATTGGTGCGGATACTGGCCCAACCTTTCCTGTGGATTGGCAATACCCACCAGGGAAAGCATTTTTTCGGCTTTTTGTCTGGCAATATCAGGCGTCAGGTTTTGATGCCTGATAACGCCTTCGGTTAATTGTTCCCCAATGGTCAGGGTGGGGTTCAGTGCTGTCATCGGGTCCTGGAAAATCATGGCAATCCGGTTGCCCTGCAGCTGGCGCATGGCCTTTGCATCCAGATCCAGCAGGTTTTGTCCCTTAAACAGGATTTCACCCTGGGTAATCCTGGCGGAGTGCTTTGGCAACAGCCCCATGATGGCATTGCAGGTAACCGATTTGCCGCAGCCCGACTCACCTACAATGGCCAGGGTTTCACCGGGTCGCACGGTGAGCGACAGGTCACGTACGGCATGAATCTGTCCGCCATGGGTGCGGAACTGGATTGAAAGATGTCGAATTTCAAGCAAGGCAGGTGTATTCATCGCTATTTCTTCAGTTTTGGGTCCAGGGCATCTTGCAGGCCATCACCCAGCACATTGAAGGCAAACATGGTAAGGGAGATGAACAGGGCCGGGAAAAACAATTGCCACCAGTCACCCGACAAAATAACGGGCAAGGCATCATTGGTCATGACACCCCAGCTGGCGTGGGGGGCCTGGATGCCCAATCCCAGGAAGCTCAGGAAAGCTTCCGCAAAAATCGCGCTGGGTACGGTCAGGGTCATTTGCACAATAATGGGACCCATGGTGTTGGGCAGCAGGTTTTTGCGGATAATACGGCCGGTGCTGGCACCGAAGGTTTGTGAGGCCGTGACAAATTCAAGGTTTTTAAGTTGCAGGACCTGACCGCGCACGATCCTTGCCATGCTGATCCAGCCGGTAATGGTCAGGGCAATGATAATGGTGAACAGGCTGGGTTTCATGACAACCATTAAAAGGATAACCATCAGCAAATAGGGCAGGCCATACAGGATCTCGACAATACGCATCATGACGGTATCGGTTTTGCCGCCTTTCAGGCCGCTATATCCACCGTATGCCACCCCAATGACAAAATCAATCAGTGCAGCCATGAATCCGACAAACAGTGAAATCCGGGCACCTTGCCAGGTGCGGGTGAAGACATCGCGACCCAGGTCATCGGTGCCAAACCAGTGCATGGCCGAAGGCGGGAGGTTCTGGTTTCTCAGGTCTTGGGCAGCGGCCGAATACGGGGAAAACAAGGGGGCAAAAATGGCCATGCTGACCAGGGCCAGCAAAAACACCAGCCCGAGCATGGCCAGTTTATTGCGCAGCAGGCGTTGCCAGGCATCTTGCCAGTAGGAAACGTAAGGGCGCTCAATGGTTACGTGGATATCACCCGCGTTCCTGACGACCGGTTGCAGCCATTCGGGCGGAAAATCGCCTTGCTCGTGTTGCTTCATGCTTGCCCCTCTTGATGGTTAAGTCGTATGCGGGGGTCTAGCAGGCAATACGCCATATCGACCAAAAACAGCATGAAAACAAGAATGGCACTGTAGAAGACGGTGGTGCCCATGATGACGGGGTAGTCCCGGGTGCTGATGGAGTCGATGAAATAGCGCCCCATGCCCGGAATGGCAAAAATTTTTTCAATCACGAAAGTACCGGTCAGGATGGAGGCCATCAGGGTGCCCAGCAGGGTCACGACCGGCATGAGCGCATTGCGCAGGGCATGCCGGATAACCACCCGCATGGGTGACAGGCCTTTGGCACGGGCCATTTTGATGTAGTCTTGTGTAAGGGTTTCAAGCATGCTGGCGCGAATCAGCCGGGCAATGATGGCCATGGGGGCGGTCGCCAGGGCGGTTACCGGCAACACCATATGCATGGGCGTACGCCATGTGGCGGCCGGAAACCAGCCCAGATTGACGGCAAATTCCTGGATCAGCAGGGTGGACAGCACGAAATTGGGGATGGAAATGCCCAGTACGGCAATGCCCATGCACAGGTGGTCAATCAAGCCATTATGGTGTAAGGCCGCCATGACGCCCAGCACCAGGCCGGAAACCAGGGCAATGCCAATGGCCCACATCCCCAGCTCGAATGAAACCGGAAAACCGCGGCCAATCAATTCATTGACGGTGGTATCGGGACTGGAAATAGACGGCCCGAAGTTGAAGGTGGCAATGGATTTCAGGTAGCTGAAGTACTGTATGTACAGGGGCTGGTCAAGCTGGTGGAAGGCGCGCAGGTTCTCTTGCACGGCGACACTGGTTTGCCGGTCCTGTTCAAAGGGGGAGCCCGGAATCAGGTGCATCAGGATAAAGGTAAGTGAAGCGATCGTGAAAATCGTGCCAATCATGAGCAGGAATCGTTTGATGAGGTAGCTTTTCATGTTAACGATTTCCTTCGGCAATAAAGTGGCAGGCGGCAAAATGACCGGGCGCATGCTCTTTCCAGACAGGGGGCTGTTGCCGGCAAACAGCCTGTGCCTGCGGGCATCGGGTATGGAACACACAGCCGGTGGGTGGGTTGATGGCGCTGGGTAATTCACCCTTGAGCAAAATACGTTGCCGCTTTTGTTCCAGATCGGGGTCGGGCACCGGAATCGCGGAAAGCAATGCCTGGGTATAAGGGTGCAGGGGATTGGCATACAATTCATCGCTGCCGGCCACTTCAGCCATCTGGCCCAGGTACATGACGCCTACCCGGTCTGACAAATATTTCACCATGGCCAGGTCATGGGCAATAAACAGGTAAGTAAGTTTTTTTTCTTGCTGCAGGCGTTGCAACAGCAGCACAATCTGGGCCTGGATGGATACATCAAGCGCCGAAATCGGCTCATCGGCAATGATGATTTCCGGCTCAAGGGCCAGCGCACGGGCAATGCCCACCCGCTGGCGCTGGCCGCCCGAGAACTCATGCGGGTAACGGTGGGCGTGAGAGGGATTCAGCCCCACTTCTTCAAGTAGCTTGTAAACGTGTTGGCGCAGGGCATTTTTGTCTTTATGAACCTGATGAATTTCCAGCGGCTCGGCAATAATTTCAAAAATGGTGGCGCGTGGGTTAAGCGAGGCGTAAGGATCCTGGAAGATCATCTGGACCTGGCGGCGCCTTGTTCTGTTTTCTTGCACGCTTGTCTGGTGGATATCTTTGCCATTAATGTGGACCTGGCCCGCTGTGGGCAGGTACAGGCCCATGATGGTGCGGCCCACCGTGGATTTGCCGCAACCGGATTCTCCCACCAGGCCGAAAGTTTCCCCTTTATGGATATTAAATGAAATACCATTCAGGGCCTTGACGGTCTGATGCTTATTGATGGGAAAATGTTTTTTCAGTGCCTGGACGGATACCAGCGGCAGGTTATTGTTCTTATGGATGGCCATGACAATGGAATGAAAAAAAGTCTTGTTGGGACGATTTTAACAGCAATGTCGGTTTCGGCCATGGTTGGGTGCCTGTGTAAGGGTTAGGCCGGATCGTTTTTTTGCATGGCCAGGCGCATGACCGGACGGGTCAGCAAGGCATAGATGCCAGCCAGGACAGCGCAGGCAAAGCAGAGCCAGGGCAAATGGGCGCTGACATAAAGCCATTTGAAGGCTTCGATACTGATGGCGGACATGAACATCATGATCAGGCTCATGGCACCGGCAACCACACCTTTGGGTGCCTGAGAGGCGAGCAGGGTAAGGCGGTACAGGACGGCAAAACTCAAGCCCTGGGCAAAAGACAGCAGGCTCATGCCCACAATCAGCCCGGCCAGGGTAAAGGCCGGTAGCAGCCCGGCCAGCAACAGGCTAAGTCCGCCCAGAAAAACCAGTGGCAGTGCATGGTGGACGGTTTGGCCAAGCGGTACTTTTCCCGATACGCGGGCCAGGGCCAGGTTGCCCAGAATCAGGCAGGCAAAAATGGGAATCTGGGATTTGGCATAGCCCAGGTTATCCAGGCCCAGGTCTTTGACCAGAAAAACCGGAGACAGTCCGATCCAGACCAGCATGGGCAGTCCGATAATGGGGCTGAACAGGGCCAGTTGCATGAATTTCCGGTTGCGCAGGGTGGTTTTGTAGTGGTCCAGGACGCTACGGATGGGTTCCTTGGGGGCGCCCAGGTCAACGGTTTCGGGCATATGGCGGAACAGGCCAATCAGGCTCAGGCAGGTAATGCTGGCAATCAGGATGAATCCCCAGTGCCAGGACAAATAGCTGATGAGGGCGGCACCGGCCAGCGGGCCCAGCAGGGGAGCAATAAGCGCAATATTGGCCATTAAAGCCATGACTTTAATAGCCGTGCTTTCCCGAAAGGCTTCCTGGATACTGACATACCCCACCGCCCCGATGAAGCAGTGAGACACACCTTGCAGCAGTCGCATGAGCATGAAGCTTTCAATATTGACACTGAACAGGATCAGGAGATTGGTAAGGGCGTAATAAAGCGTTCCGGCCAGCATGACCCGGCGCCGGCCATACCGATCTGACAGGGGACCGATCAGCCACATGAGGAGGGCCCCACCCAGAATGTACAGCGACATTGAAGAAGCAACCCAGCTGTCATCCACCTTGAATTCATGCGTAATGGTGAGCATGGCCGGTTGCACCAGGTCGTTGCCAATATAAACCGCAAATTCAAAAAGAACCAGTGCTACTGGAAACCAGAATAAGTCACGTTTTTGTTTTTTAGTGTGGGTGGGTGTCATGGGGGGCTGTATGTTTTTTGCCTATATTAATGCATGAACAGATTATTAAACAGTCAGGTTAAAAAATCTATACATGATTAAACATTAGTATGTTACGTTAGAAAAAAATCAATGACCATAATAAACAGAAATACTTGATTGGGATTTTTTATTTAAAAAGCTATAGGGAGGTAGGTTGTGCGTATAGGTATACCCAAAGAAAGCCTGCAGGGGGAGACCAGGGTGGCGGCAACGCCAGTAACGGTTGAACAGCTGCAAAAACTGGGCTTTGATGTCATGATTGAACATTCGGCTGGCCAGTTGGCCAGTTTTGATGATCAGGCTTATATTAAGGCCGGTGCACAAACAGGCACACGACAAGAAGTTTGGCAGTCAGACCTGGTTTACAAGGTCAATGCTCCCACTGATGAAGAAATTGCCTTGCTCAAGGAAGGCGGCACACTGGTCAGTTTTATCTGGCCGGCGCAAAATCCCGAGCTGGTGCAAAAGCTGGCGGGCAAGCAGATCAACGTGCTGGCCATGGACATGGTGCCACGCATTTCGCGGGCCCAGTCCCTGGATGCCCTGTCGTCCATGGCCAATATTGGCGGCTATCGCGCTGTTATTGAAGCCGCCCACCAGTTTGGTCGTTTCTTTACCGGACAGATCACGGCAGCCGGCAAGGTGCCGCCTGCCAAGGTGCTGGTGATAGGGGCCGGGGTGGCTGGCCTGGCCGCTATTGGCACGGCCGGATCTTTGGGGGCCATTGTGCGGGCTTTTGAT
Organism: Advenella faeciporci; assembly: GCF_014652395.1. Taxonomy (GTDB): domain Bacteria; phylum Pseudomonadota; class Gammaproteobacteria; order Burkholderiales; family Burkholderiaceae_B; genus Advenella; species Advenella faeciporci. The sequence continues at coordinate 65,113 of NZ_BMYS01000004.1, read as the reverse complement.
ACCCGCCTTGAAGTGGCCGAGCAAATTGAATCCATGGGTGGCCAGTTCCTGAAACTGGATTTTGGTGCTGAAAACGGCTCATCTTCTGATGGCTATGCGAAAACCATGTCCGAAGAGTTCATTCGTGCCGAAATGGCCCTGTTTGCCGAACAGGCCAGGGAAGTGGATATCATTATTACCACTGCCTTAATCCCGGGCAAACCGGCACCCAGGTTGATTACCCGTGACATGGTGGACAGCATGAAACCGGGCTCAGTCATTGTGGACATGGCGGCCGCTGCGGGTGGCAACTGCGAATATACCCGTGCCGGTGAGGTTTTTGTAACCGATAACGGTGTCAAGATCGTGGGTTACACCGATTTACCCGGTCGTTTGCCGGCCCAGTCTTCACAGCTGTATGCCACCAATCTGGTGAATTTAAGCAAACTGCTGTGCAAGGATAAAGACGGCCAGATTGATATCAATCAGGAAGACGTGGTGTTGCGCAATATGAGCGTGATTACCCAGGGTGCCGTTACTTTCCCGCCCCCGGCCATCAGTGTATCGGCAGCGCCTGCCGCTGCTGCCAAGCCGGTTGCCGCGGTCAAAAAAGCCGAACCGAAATCCGCCCGCTTCAAGCTGGGGGTGTTGGCCGTACTGCTTGTGCTGTTTGGGCTGGCAGGTGCCTGGTCCCCCCCCGAGTTCCTGTCTCACTTTACGGTTTTTGTTTTGGCTTGCGTGGTGGGTTACTACGTGGTCTGGAACGTAACCCACTCCCTGCATACGCCGCTTATGTCGGTCACCAATGCGATTTCCGGCATTATTGTGGTGGGCGCCCTGCTGCAAATCGGGCATGGCAACGGGCTGGTCAGTGTGCTGGCATTTATTGCCATTCTCATTGCCAGTATCAATATTGCAGGTGGTTTCCTGGTTACGCAGCGCATGCTGAAAATGTTCAGAAAAGACAAGGGTGAATAATATGTCTCAAGGTTTGGTTATGGCGGCATATATTATTGCCGCATTGTTGTTCATTGCCAGTCTGGCAGGCTTGTCAAAACAGGAAACCGCCCGCAATGGCAATACATTCGGGATTGCCGGCATGGCGATTGCCCTGCTGGCCACCATTTTCAGCCAGAACGTGGAAGGACTGGTCTGGATTATCATTGCCATGATCATTGGTGGTGCCATCGGCATGCGTTTGGCACAAAAAGTGGAAATGACGCAAATGCCCGAGCTGATTGCCATGCTGCACTGTTTTGTGGGCCTGGCGGCGGTTTTTGTGGGCTACAACAGTTATATCACGGCAGACAGCCATGGCATCGTGTCAGGCGCCATGCAGAACATTCATCTGGGTGAGGTTTTCCTGGGCGTGTTTATTGGTGCGGTAACCTTTACGGGCTCCATTGTCGCTTTTGGCAAACTGCGCGGTTCCATCAGCTCCAAGGCCTTAATGTTGCCACATCGTCACAAGCTTAATGCGCTGGCATTGCTGGTGTCATTCCTGCTGATGTGGCAATTTATTGCTTCGGGCGGCTCAACCTTTGCCCTGATTCTCATGACCTTCATCGCGCTTGCGTTTGGCTGGCATCTGGTGGCTTCCATCGGGGGCGCCGATATGCCAGTGGTGGTGTCCATGCTCAACTCCTATTCGGGCTGGGCCGCGGCCGCTGCCGGTTTCATGCTGTCCAACGACCTGCTGATCGTGACAGGGGCCCTGGTGGGTTCATCGGGGGCGATTCTTTCCTATATCATGTGCAAGGCCATGAACCGGTCTTTCATTTCGGTGATTGCCGGTGGTTTTGGCAATGATGCGGTTGCCAGCAGCAGCGCTGAGCAAATGGGTGAGTATCGTGAAATGGTGCCCGAAGAAGTGGCGGAAATACTGAAGAACGCCAGTTCGGTCATTATCACCCCCGGCTATGGCATGGCAGTGGCCCAGGCCCAATATCCGGTGGCTGAAATTACCCAGCACTTGCGCAATAAAGGGATTAACGTGCGCTTTGGCATCCATCCGGTGGCGGGCCGTCTGCCCGGTCATATGAACGTGTTGTTGGCCGAAGCCAAGGTGCCTTACGATATCGTGCTTGAAATGGACGAAATCAACGAAGACTTTGCCGATACCGATGTAGTGCTGGTGATTGGTGCCAACGATACCGTGAATCCGGCCGCGAGCGAAGACCCGACCAGCCCGATTGCCGGCATGCCGGTTCTTGAGGTCTGGAAAGCGCAGCAGGTGATCGTGTTCAAACGCTCCATGAGCACGGGTTATGCCGGTGTGCAAAATCCGCTGTTTTTCAAAGACAACAGCTTTATGTGTTTTGGTGATGCGAAAGGAACGGTAGAGTCCATATTACGCGCTTTGTAATGTAGGCATCCTCAGGGCTATAATCTTTTTTTACGGTTTAGCCCTGTTTCTGTTTTCATGTCTCAATCTTTTCCCTTGCCCGTGCGCGATGGCATAGTACCCAGTCGCCTGTATTTGCCGCGAGAGCAGCAATGGCCCGATTTGTTCAGTTTTCTGCTGGTGAAATTTCCGCATATGCCCCCTGATATCCTGCGTGAGCGGCTGGCCCGCGGGGATATGGTGGATGCCGCGGGTGTGTCCATGCGGCTGGACAGTCCTTTTGTCGCGGATAGCTGGTTGTGGTATTACCGTGAAGTGCCTGCCGAAGTGAACGTCCCCTTTGACCTAGAGGTACTGTACCAGGATGAATGTCTGGTGGTGGCTGATAAACCCCATTTTCTGGCCAGTATTCCGGGTGGGCGTTATTTGCAGGAAACCGCCCTGATCCGCCTGCGTAAACAGCTCAATAACTTTGAGCTGAGCCCGATTCACCGCCTTGACCGGGATACGGCGGGTCTGCTGCTTTTCTGTGCCAATAAACACCATCGGGGTGCCTACCAGACATTATTTCAGACACGTGAGGTTTATAAAACCTATGAGGCGATCGCTCCTTTCAGGGCCAGCATGGAATTTCCCCTGATACGCGAGAGCCATATCCGCAAAAGTGCACGGTATTTCACCATGGAAGAAGTCGCCGAGGAGCCCAACAGCCGTACCCGCATCAGCCTGTTGCGGCATAACGGGAAGTGGGGTCATTATTTGCTGGAACCGCTTACGGGTAAAAAGCATCAGCTGCGGGTTCACATGAATGGCCTGGGTTTGCCCATTTGTAACGATGAGTTTTATCCTGTCATGCTACCTGCCCGTGAAGAGAACCGTTTTGACCAACCCTTGCAACTGCTGGCACGCTCAATAGGCTTTACCGATCCGGTCACCGGACAAACCCGCTTTTTTGAAAGCCGCAGAACGCTGGAAATGCAGGCCGGTATTAACGAAACCGTGTCGGGTTAATCTGTTGTCGTTCTGGCTCTGCTCAGCTTGCGTTTGGCTGGTTGACGTGAACCGAAGATGACGTTAATGCGGCGTGGTGTCGATAATGCCAAGATGGTTGGCGACATTGCGCTCCAGGAAGAACTGGCGTGATGGCAGTTCATTGACTCGGGTGCGGTTGATAATCATGGTGCTGCTGCCGCCGCCATCCAGGTTCAGGGCATTGTTCACATTCATTTTTTTAAACAGGCGCGCCAGCTGGTTCAGGGTATATCCCTGAAAATCAGTCTTGCGGCCTTCCACCACGACCAGATATAAATAGCGATTATTGTTGCTTAGGCCCAGTGCTGTACGGGGGTGTTGGCCACGGGCGTTTGAATGGCATATTTTCTGGCTGCCATGCGGGCAGATATAGCGGCCGTTTTTAAGGGTTTGCCACCCTGAAATAACCGTATGCCAGGCGGGGTTATGTGCGGTCTTTCGGTTGGGCGCCTCGATAAAACAACGATTTTCAAGGGTACAGGCCAGAAAGGAATGGTGGGTGGTGTCGTAGCTGCCCGGCCAGCGGATGCCATTACTGACATTCAAGCCTTGCGGCTTGTTGTTTGCATCAAAGAAAGCACCGTTAATGGCGACGGTGGTTTTGTTGGGAAAAGCAAAATTGGAGGTGGTTTGATTGGCTTGTTTAATTGGGGTGCCAATGATTTGAATGCCGGGGCAGTGAAGGTCGATTTTGGCAATATGAACCCGGTTCTGGTCCGCCTTTTCATATTGTATGCATGGACTGACCTGTTCTTTGGCATGTACTTGGGTGGATAGCAAGAGACCCAGTACCGGCAAGAGGCGTAGCAGGAACAAATGAAGCATGTTCAAGAAGATCGACAACGTTCTATCCTGAGCGCGCACCATAGTGCCAGCCAGCATGTCAGTAACAGGAGCAGCCAGTAAATGACGGTGCCAACCCAGAACCGGGTATTGGATTGCTGGCCATCCAGGACGCCCAGCACCTCACCGGTATAGGGGTTCAGGAAAATGCTCTGGTTATATAGTCCGTTTACCTTGAACTTGAACTGGGCACTGCTATCGGGGGACTGATCAATTTTTGCGCTAACCAGAATGGCATTGGCAGGAAGGTATTTACGGGCTTCCTCGTAAAGGATTTGTGACGGTATGGGGTCCTGGTTTTGTTCTTGAACATAAAACCGGTCATGGTAGGCCCAGGAGTCGATATGAGTATTGTAGAAATTGGTAATCGCGTTGCAAGCCAGAATGGTGATGACCGGAATGAGGAGCAGGGCCAGATAAAAATACCAGCGATAGCGCATGCCGTGAGCAGCGTATTCCTTCTGCCCTGAATAGGAGGTGTTCGGGGTTTGCATGTCAGTTTCTGAATTGACTTTTTCCATCGTCCTGATCTTGGGTGACGTGGTGTGTCTGGTAGGGAATCCCATGCGGAAAAAACGGCAGATGGGGCCCTGCAACCTTTCAGCCTTGTGTGATTTTGATGATCCTATGTGCTTGAGTTTACTACCATTTAAAAAGGTAAGGCAAGCAATAGCTTTTATTTTAAGGGTTTTTCGCTTAAATTCTGTTAATTCCGTTGAAAATGAAATTGACTTTACTGCTTAATCATGGTTAAACCCCATGCCTTGGGGGAAGGTGCATGGGGTTTATGAATAAGCGGCTTATGAACGATATTGTGCCTTGGCAACCTGACGCCAGTGATGCAATAGCGGCTCGGTATAGCCATTAGGCTGAGTCAGGCCCTTGAAGATCAGGTCACTGGCGGCCTGGAAGGCGGGAGAGGTATCAAAATTGCCAACCATGGGGCGGTAAGCCGGATCGCCTTCATTTTGCTTGTCAACCACGGCAGCCATGCGTTCCAGGGTTTTGCGAACCTGCTCTTCACTGACAATGCCATGGCGCAGCCAGTTGGCAATGTGCTGGCTGGAAATGCGCAGGGTGGCCCGGTCTTCCATTAAGCCGATATCGTGGATATCGGGTACTTTGGAGCAGCCAATGCCCTGGTTTACCCAGCGCACCACATAACCCAGGATACCCTGGGCGTTGTTGTCAAGCTCCTGTTGTTTCTCTTCTTCGCTCCAGTTTGTGTTTTCAGCTACCGGAATGGTCAGGATGCGGTCAAGGTAATCGGTGGTATCACCTTCCAGGCTTTTCTGGACTTCTTTCACATTAACCTGATGGTAATGCAGGGCATGCAGGGTGGCTGCGGTAGGTGAAGGCACCCAGGCGGTATTGGCACCTGCCTTCAGGTGGCCGATTTTCTGTTCAATCATGGCGGCCATCAGGTCTGGCATGGCCCACATGCCTTTACCGATTTGTGCCTTGCCAACCAGGCCGCAGGCCAGGCCGGTTTGTACGTTATTGCGCTCGTAGGCATCAATCCAGGCGGTTTGCTTGATATCGGCCTTGCGGATAACCGGGCCGGCTTCCATGGAAGTGTGGATTTCGTCACCGGTGCGGTCAAGAAAGCCGGTGTTAATGAAAGCGATGCGTTCTTTGGCTTCAAATACGCAGGCTTTCAGGTTGACGCTGGTGCGACGCTCTTCATCCATGACACCCATTTTCAGGGTATTGGGAGCCAGGCCCAGCAGTTGTTCGGTGCGACTGAACAGTTGGGTGGCAAAGGCAACTTCGTCGGGGCCATGCATTTTGGGTTTGACAATATAGATGGAGCCGGTATGTGAGTTGCGTTCGCTGCCTTCACGTTTCAGGTCATGAATGGCGATCAGGCTGGTAATGACGGCGTCCATGATGCCTTCAGGGACCTCATTGCCGTTTTCGTCAAGGATGGCCGGATTGCTCATTAAGTGACCGACGTTACGGATAAACATGAGCGAGCGGCCCTGCAGGGTTGCTGTTTCACCGGTTTTGGTGGTGTACTGGCGATCGGGGTTCAGGGTACGGGTCATGGTCTTGCCGTTTTTGACGAAGGTATCACTCAGGGTACCGTTCATCAGGCCCAGCCAGTTACTGTAGGCCAGGACTTTGTCTTCGGCATCGACAGCGGCGATCGAGTCTTCACAGTCCATGATCGTACTGAGAGCGGATTCGAGTAACAGGTCTTTGACACCGGCCAGGTCCTGTTTGCCAATGGGGTGGTTGCGGTCGATCTGGATTTCAAAATGCAGGCCATTGTGGCGAATCACAAGTGCTTCAGGGGTGTTGGGATTGCCACGGTAACCCAGGAAGCAGGCGGGATCGGCCAGCGTGGTTTGGCTGCCGTCTGTGAGGGTGGCACAAAACCCGCCCTGAGTGACGCTGTATTGGCTGACATCTTTGTGTGAGCCCTGGGCCAGCGGAATGCTTTGGTCAAGGAATTCGCGGCCATAGGCAATGACTTTTTCACCGCGCACAGGGTTATAGCCTCCGGTGCTGGTTGCGCCATCGTCTTCGCTGATGGCATCGGTGCCATACAGGGCATCGTACAGGCTGCCCCAGCGCGCATTGGCGGCATTCAGGGCATAACGTGCATTGGTAATGGGTACCACCAGTTGCGGGCCACCCTGGTCGGAAATAGCGTAATCAATATTGGCGGTGCTGACCTTGAAGTCGGCCGGTACGTCTTTCAGGTAGCCGATTTTTTTCAGGAAATCTTTATAGGCAGGCATGTTTTTGATAGGGCCGGGGTTGGCGCGGTACCAGTTGTCCATCTCGGCCTGGATGCGGTCACGTTCGGCCAGCAATGCCTTGTTTTCAGGGGCGAGGTCATGGATAAGCTGGTCGAACCCTTGCCAGAAGGCGGCAGGATCGACACCGGTACCCGGCAGGGCGCGGGTATCGATGAAGTCTTTCAGTACGGTGGCTACCTGCAAACGGTGGCATTGGGTTCTTTCAGTCATGTCGTGCTCCTGTCATGGAAATTTTTTTTGCGTATATTTGAAGAATGATGATGCTATTATGACGCGATGCACACTAAGCCTCAAGGTGCCTGGGGTAAACACAGTTTTTACTTTTAGTAAAAAGCAATATTTATTTTGAGTTTATAAATGGAAGCATTGGTTCATGCAAAACCTGTTCAATCATTATCCTGAAAAGGCCTTGCTGGTCGAAGGCGTGGCCGGTAGCGGGAAATCCACCCTGATTGCGGAAGAGGCCCGATATTGCGTGTCCAGTGCGCCGACATTGCTGATGACATTCAGCCGTGCCGGGCGTGATGTGTTAAGCGGCTATATGCAAAAACGGGGGCTGGTGTCAGCCGAACAACCCAATCTGACCATCAGCACGATTGATGGTCTGGCGCATCAGTTATTGCGCCGCCTGGGGGATGAACGCTATGTATTGGACCGCGATGCCGTTGTGCGGGACTTGTTGCCGCAATTGGTGGAAGAGGCCTGTGAAGAAGGCTTTGACTGGGAATTTACGGCACCGCAGATTAATGAAGAACACATGAACGCGCTCATGGCGGATCTGGAATTTTTTCGTGCTTCCAGGGCCTGGGAGGCCGAGTCTGCCGAAGATTGTGAGTTCATCTGTGAAGGCAAGTTAAATTTTGATTATCGTTTTGTGCGCCGCGTTTTTTATGCTTATGACTCGTACCGGGCCCATTGGCCCGGGCCCGAGGCCGGCACGGAAAATCTCCTGCTTGATCCTTACGTCGCGCCAGCCCAAAGAACCGGGGTGTTTGGGTTCCGGCTGATATCCGAGGCGGTGTTTGACCTGCTGGAGCGGCTCGAGTCAGAAACCCTGGATGAGCGCTTTATGGGCGGGTACCGTTTTGTGTTTATTGATGAGTTTCACGACACGACCCCCTTGCAACTGGCGTTCCTGTTCCGGATCTTAAGTCCACAGGCCCGCATTCTGGCGGTTGGCGATCGCATGCAGAATATTTTTGCCTGGCGTGGCACCGATACCGATGCGGTATTCAACACCTATGTGCAGCATTATTCGGCCCGTATCATTCATTCCCTGCAAACATACCGTTTTGGTGACAGCCTGGCCGAATTGGCCGGCAAACTGACGGGCCGGCAATTGCAGTCAATGGCCAGACATAAAACAGACATTACGGCCGTCAAGGGTACGATGGCCGATTTGCTGCCCCATATCAAGCCGGCCCGTTTGTCGCATTTGGCGGTGGTTTGCCGTAATGGGGCAGATAAGGTCAGTGCCGCCTTTAGCCTGTTCAATAGCAGTGACAGCAGCCCCGAATTGGCCTATCCGCTGGTGAATACGTTTGCCGCCAGTCTGCTGGTTTACCTGTATTCGGTACGGTTTCCCCGGCTTGCCCCCATGGTTAAAAAAATGGATGAGGCGGTGCTGCAGTTTTTAAGCCTGCCGCATTGCCTGCTGGACGAGCAGGCCAAGCATGAAATTGCCCATAAGGCAACGCCTGGCAGTTTGCGCATGTATCTGGATCTGCATTTGCGCGGTGGTTCGGTCAAAGGAGAGGCATTTTCTGACGAGATGAAAAATGCCTTGCAATGGTGGCTTGGGCAAAAAGACTCGAAAGCCGGGCTGGTGGCAGAACTGGAAACCTTTGCCCGCTTGTCGGGGGTGTTCAGCTATGGAGCCAGCCAGCACCGGGTGCTGGAACAGACTGCCTGGTGCTCATGGCAGGGCTTGCTGCGGTTTTTGTCTGCCCGGCAGGCCACCATTGAGCAATGGCCAGCCCTGTATGGCCGGCTTTTGGCAAGCTGGAAAACACGTGGCGGCATCCGGTTTTATACCGTGAGTGAAGCCAAAGGACGTGAATTTGATGAGGTGATGGTTTATAACGCCGGCCTTGGGGGGTTTAAGGCCCGGGGCAGTGATGATGCGATAGAACGCAACCGTTTTTATGTGGCGATTACCCGTGCAAAAAAATCGCTGTTTCTTTTAGCCGGATAGTTAAAAGAAACAGCGGTTTTATAGTTGGCCCGGCTAATGTTTAGTTAGCTTGGCCGCCTATCATCATTATTTTGGATGTTGATAGGCGGTGGTTTCCTGCCAAAAGGTTTATTGGTCAACGAAAGCGCGTTCAACCACATAGGCACCCGGTTTGGAGGTGCTGCCCTCGTTAAAGCCGCGCTTTTCCAGAATGGGTTTAAGGTCGCGCAACAGGCCCGGGCTGCCGCAAATCATGATGCGATCTTCTTCGGGGTTGAGTTCGGGGACATTCAGGTCGGTGAACAGCTTGCCGTTTTCGATAAGATCGGTAATACGACCCTGGTTTTCAAAGGGTTCGCGGGTAACCGTGGGATAATACTTGAGTTGATGGGTGATCATTTCACCCAGGAATTCATTGTTGGGCAATTCGTTGGTGAAATAATCGCGATAGCACAACTCGTTAACGAAACGTACTCCATGCACCAGAATGACCTCTTCAAAACGCTCATAGGTTTCGGGGTCGCGCATGATGCTCAGGAACGGTGCCAGGCCAGTACCGGTTGACAGCATATACAGGCGTTTGCCGGGCAAGAGGTAATCAATGAGCAGGGTGCCGGTAGGCTTGCGGCCAATAATGATATTGTCGCCAACCTTGATGTGCTGCAGGCGTGAGGTAAGCGGGCCGTCGGGGACTTTGATGCTAAGGAATTCGAGATGTTCTTCGTAGTTGGGGCTGGCAATACTGTAGGCACGCAGCAACGGTTTGCCATCAACCGGCAAGCCGATCATGGTGAAATGGCCGTTATTGAAACGAAGGGCCTGGTCACGGGTGGTAGTGAAACTGAAAAGACGATCTGTCCAGTGGTGGACACTTAATACTTTGCCTTCAAGAAAAGCAGCAGCCATAAACGATTGACCTGTTGGAGTTATTGAAAAAGAATTTATCATTCTACAAAAGAAAGCAAAATATTTTCTTGAATATAATCAAACAATCTTCTTTTAATTAATCAAAAAGCAGTAAATTACTATTAAATTCGTTTTTTTCGGGTTAATTCCCCCTTTTTCCAATTATTCAGTAATAAGTTTATAAACAGCTTGTCTAATGGCGTGTGGCAGGGAGTCTACAAATATGATGATGAAAGCATTTTCCAGAAAAATCTGGCAATGGGGTGTTGCTCCGCTGCTTGCCGTGTCGGTATCAGTAACGGCATACGCACAAGATGTGATCCGCATTGGTGAAATCAACAGTTATAAAACCATACCGGCCTTTTTGGAACCGTATAAAAAAGGGATTGATCTGGCTGTTGAGCAGATCAACCAGGCCGGTGGCCTGAATGGTAAAAAAGTCGAAGTCCTGATTCGTGATGATGCGGGCAACCAGGGCAATGCCATCCGCGAGGCCCAGCAACTGTTAACGCGCGACAGGGTGGATGTATTAACCGGCAGCTTCCTGTCGAATATCGGGCTGGCACTGGCCGATTTTGCTAAACAGAAAAAAGTGTTCTTCCTGGCCGGAGAGCCGTTAACGGACAAAATCGTTTGGGAAAACGGTAACCGGTATACCTACCGCCTGCGTGACTCCACCTACATGAAGGTGGCCATGCTGATTCCCGAGGCGGTCAAGATGAACAAAAAGCGCTGGGCCCTGGTGTATCCCAATTACGAGTACGGACAATCGGCCATCGAGTCGTTCAAGAAACTGCTGAAAGCGCAGCAGCCCGATGTGGAGTTCGTGGCCGAGCAGGCTGTCACCTTAAACAAGATTGACGCGGGTAATGTGGTGCAGGCCCTGGCCGATGCCAAACCCGATGCGCTGTTTAACGTATTGTTCAGCACCGACCTGACCAAATTCGTGCGGGCCGGCAAAACCCGCCAGTTCTTTGACAACCTGCCGGTGGTCAGCCTGTTAACCGGTGAGCCCGAGTATCTGGATCCTTTGGGTGAAGACACCCCCAAAGGCTGGTTCGTGACCGGTTACCCCTGGTATGCCATTGATACGCCTGAACACAATGCCTTCCTGAAAGCTTACCAGGACAAGTTCAACGACTATCCACGTGCCGGTTCGATTGTGGGGTATGCCATGATCATGTCACTGGCCGAAGGCATTAAGGCAGCGGGCTCTACCGATACCGAAGCCCTGATCAAGGCTTTCAAGGGACTGAAAGTGCCCACCCCGTTTGGCGAAATTGAATACCGTGACATTGACAACCAGTCCACCATGGGTGCTTATGTGGGCAGGCTGGATGTCAGGGACGGCAAGGGCATCATGACTGATATCCGCTATGTGGACGGTAAAGATGTACAGCCTTCCGATGCGGAAGTGAAAAAACTGCGTCCTGCCGAATAAGTCACAATGGAAGTCTCGGGTTTAATTGTTCAGCTGCTGAACGGTCTGGCGGGAACCTCATCCCTGTTTATGGTTGCTGCCGGGCTGTCATTGATTTTCGGGGTCACCCGGATTATCAATTTCGCCCATGGTTCCCTGTATATGCTGGGCATTTATATTGCCTATTCGCTTACATCATGGCTGGGTGCCACGGTATTGGGATTCTGGGGGGGGCTGCTGGCGGCTGGCCTGATGGTGACCGTACTGGGCGTACTTATTGAGGTTTTTTTGCTCAGGCGTATCTACCGGGCCCCCGAACTGTTCCAGTTGCTGGCCACTTTTGCCCTGGTGCTGATCGCCAGCGACGCGGCCCATTGGTTATGGGGGCCTGAAGACCTGCTGGGCATGCAGGCCCCGGGGCTGGAAGGCGCCATACCCGTGTTCGGGCGCATGTTTCCCACGTATAACGTTTTTCTGATTATTATCGGCCCCCTGGTATTACTGTTATTGTGGTGGTTGCTGAACCGTACCCGCTGGGGAACGTTTGTGCGTGCGGCCACGCAAGACAAGGAAATGCTGGGGGCGCTGGGGGTGAACCAGGCATGGCTGTTTACCGGTGTATTCGCACTGGGTTCTTTTCTGGCCGGTTTGGGTGGTGCGCTCGAGTTGCCCAATGAACCGGCCAGCCTGGGGCTGGACATGCGCATTATTGGCGATGCCTTTGCCGTTGTGGTGGTGGGGGGCATGGGTTCCATTACCGGTGCTTTTCTGGCAGCGTTGCTGATTACCGAAATGAAGGCCATTTGTATCTGGCTGGGCACGGTACATATTGCTGGCCTGCAAATTGAGTTTTCCCAGTTGACCATGGTGGTTGAGTTCCTGATTATGGCGCTGGTACTGGTGTTCAGGCCGTGGGGCCTGCTGGGCAGGGAGCAGGCCGCTTCGCGCAATTCGGCACCCATCGAGGCACCTATTCGCCCGGCAGGCCGCCTGCTTCAGGTAGCCGCTTGCCTGGCATTGCTGTTACTGGCGGGGGTGCCGCTGCTGGAAGACCAGTTTCCCTATTTAATGATCCTCACGCAGGATGCCCTGATTGCCGTGCTGTTTGCCACCAGCCTGCATTTTATTGCCGGGCCGGCGGGCATGCATACTTTTGGCCATGCCGCTTATTTTGGCCTGGGGGCTTATGCCGCCGCCCTGCTGATGCAAAAAGCGGGCCTTCCCCTGATAGCAACCCTGTTCATCGCCCCCCTGTTTGCGGCCTTTGGGGCTTTGGTGTATGGCTGGTTCTGTGTGCGTCTTAGCGGTATTTACCTGGCCATGCTGACCCTGGCGTTTGCGCAAATTACCTGGTCAGTCGTGTTCCAGTGGGACAGCTTTACCGGCGGCTCCAATGGTCTGATCGGGATCTGGCCGCCAGAATGGTTAAGCAGTCCGCAAGCCTACTATTATTTTACGCTTATCATCGTTGCGGGCAGTGTGCTGGTGTTGCGTCGCCTGCTGTTTTCGCCGTTTGGTTATGCCATGCGGGCCGGGCGCGATTCGGTATTGCGCAGTGATGCGATTGGCATTAACGTGAAACAAACCCAATGGCTGGCTTTTGTGATAGCCGGCCTGTTTGCCGGCCTGGCAGGCGTGCTGTATGTGTATTCCAAAGGCAGTGTTTCTCCTGAAGAATTGCATATCAGCAAGTCTATAGATGGCCTGGTCATGGTGTTGCTGGGGGGGGTGCAGTCTTTGCTGGGGCCCATTGTTGGCGCGTTTTCCTATACCGTGCTGCATGATTATGTGGTGGGTATTACTGATTACTGGAAAGCCCTGTTCGGCCTGGTTATTCTGGTGCTGGTTTTATTGTTTCCGCAGGGTATTGCCGGGTTTTTTGCCCAGCTGGGCAGGCGTTTTCAGGCCCGTCAGGCCATTGCTCCCAAAGGACAGCCATGAGTTTGTTGCAGGTTACCGATCTTCATAAAGCCTATGGCGATTTCATGGCCGTCCGGGGGGTGGATTTTAGCCTTGAGCAGGGTGAGATGCTGGCCCTGATCGGCCCCAACGGGGCAGGCAAGTCAACCACCTTTAACATGATTGGCGGGCAAACCAGGGCCAATCAGGGAAGGGTTTGCCTGAACGGTCAATCCATCCTGGGCCTGCAGGCACGTGATATCTGGCAACTGGGTGTGGGTCGCACTTTTCAGATCGCCGCCACCTTTGCATCGCTCACCGTGGTGGAAAACGTGCAAATGACCCTGCTGTCCTTTCACCGGAAAATGTTTTCGTTTTTCAGGCCGGCCGCCTTGCAGTACCGGGCACAGGCCTTGACCTTGCTGGCGCAGGTAGGCATGGCCGACCAGGCCGACCGGCCCTGCAGTGAACTGGCCTATGGTGATGTAAAGCGGGTGGAACTGGCCATGGCATTGGCCAATGATCCGGTTTTATTGCTCATGGATGAACCCACGGCAGGCATGGCGCCCCAGGAACGTAATGAATTGATGGCCCTGACGCGCAAACTGGCCAGGCAGCGCAATATGGGTGTCCTGTTTACCGAACATAGTATGGATGTGGTGTTTGCCTATGCCGACCGCATCATTGTGCTGGCCGCGGGCTGGCTGATTGCCGAAGGCTCACCCGACGAAATCCGCAACCATCCGCAGGTCAGGGAGGTTTACCTGGGCTCGGGAATCGGGCTGGAAAAATTGAAAGAAGGGTTGACAACATGAGTGCCATCTTGCCGGAAAAAACCAAGCCGTCAGCGGGTGAAACAGACCTGTTAACGGTTTCGGGCCTGAATGCCTGGTATGGCGGGGCACATATCCTGTTTGATGTGAACCTGACGGTGGGCCAGGGTGAAGTGGTGGCGTTAATGGGCCGTAATGGCGCGGGAAAATCAACCACGCTTAAATCCATCATGGGCCTGCTCGATCGCACCAGCGGCAAGGTTACTTTCATGGGCCAGGATATTTCACGCTGGCAACCTTACCGGATTGCCCGGCAGGGCCTGGGTTATGTACCCGAAGACCGGCGGGTGTTTTCCGACCTGAGCGTGACCGAGAATCTGGACGTGGGGCGCCAGCCCGTGCGGTATTGGCCCGATGGCCGTGAAGCCGTTGTCTGGACCCGTGAATCCCTGTTTTCCCTGTTTCCCAATCTGGGCAAGATGCTGGACCGGCCCGGTGGCAAGATGAGTGGGGGTGAGCAGCAAATGCTGAGCGTGGCCCGGACCTTAATGGGCAATCCCTTCATGGTGCTGCTGGATGAGCCCTCGGAAGGGGTGGCACCGGTGGTGGTGGAACAAATGGCCCGCATGATACTGGCCCTTAAAGAAAAAGGGATTGGCATTTTGCTGTCTGAACAGAACCTGCCTTTTGCTGAACTGGTGTCGGATCGGGCCTATGTGCTTGAAAAGGGCCAAGTCAAGTACAGCGGCTCCATTCAGTCACTCATGGCAAATGAAGACGTCAAACGGGCTTATTTAACCGTTTGAATTTATCGTTAGTGGACGCAAAGACGCCGTTTGATCCATCTGAGCAGGCTACCCAGCAGGGGAAATTTTTCATACAGTTCTTCAGCGGCATCCCAATAGTCGCGATGGTAGCTGACCATGCCTTCTTCATTGAAAATCACATGACTGCCGCCATGAATGGTTTGCCGTGTATCGGGCTGGGTGCTTTTGAAATAAAACGTTAAATCCCACAAGATAAAGCAATGATTGTCTTGCGCAATGCATTGCAAAATGGTGAATTGCGGTTTATTTAAAGATTCAAACATATGTTCGAAAATTTTCCTGATTTGGGCAGGGTTTTTGACATCATTGAAAGGGTCTTTGAAACGGGCTTCCGCGGCGTATATTTCAAAAATCCGGTTCAGGCTGTTTGGACTGATGGTGGTATAAAAATCCAGCAAGCGCTGCTGGGCTGAGTTATGCTGAGTGCTGGGTGATGTCATGGCAGTATTCATGGTAAAGGTCATCATTCATTGGCTTAAAGACCGGTTATTTTGCGGACAAGCCAAAAATACAGCGGGTAGGGCAGGATTCTTAGCAAACGCATAAACAGCGTGAATTTTTTCG
The DNA here is from genome assembly GCF_014652395.1 of Advenella faeciporci. Lineage (GTDB taxonomy): Bacteria > Pseudomonadota > Gammaproteobacteria > Burkholderiales > Burkholderiaceae_B > Advenella > Advenella faeciporci. The sequence continues at coordinate 49,585 of NZ_BMYS01000004.1, read as the reverse complement.
GAAAATCAATGTGGAAGCGGCCCCTCTCCCAGCCTGCAATGATATGGTCGGCGGCCTGATCGGGTGTGATCAGGGCAGGCATGGCAAAATCATTCCGGGCGGTGAGCGGTGTTTGTACAAATCCCGGATTTATCAGGCTGATCCCCAGCCCACGGTCATGCAAGTCAAGATACAGGCACTCGGCCAGATTGATCAGGGCCGCCTTGGTGGGGCCATAGGCCAGGCTTTTGGGTAAACCGCGAAAACCGGCCACGCTGCTGATCAGGCTGATATGGCCCCGGCCGTTTTCCAGCATCAGGGGAAGAAGCCGGTCCAGCAAATAAAGCAGGCCGGTCACGTTGATTTGCTGATGACGCAGCATTTCTTCCAGATCGTATTCAGGGGCACGTAGCGGCTTGTAATGGCCGGCACAATAGCACACCAGGTCTGGGCAGCCAGTTGTGTTGTACAGGGTATCAAAAGCCTGGGCCAGGCTCTCGGGGTGGCTTACATCCAGTGGCAAGGCCTGGCTGCCAGGGTGTTTGGCTACAAAAGCATCCAGCGCCTCACGGTTGCGTGCCGAAACAATCACGTTTGCTTTTTGGGCGGCCAGTTTTTCAGCCAGGGCCAGTCCTATGCCACTAGAGGCACCAATCAGCCACACACGCCTGTTTTGCCACTGGGTGATGGGTGGATTCAGGTTCATCATGATTTGTAAAATGACAAAGTCACTTCGCCCAGCTTGATGCCGAATTTGCTCATGGTGGCCCGGTTCAGCATGACCCGGTCGTCCATCAGGTACATCCAGTCATCAAACTGGACAGAATAGGTTTTGCCATCCACCGGCAGTTTCAACGTGTACTGCCAGTTGAAGGCGTTGCCCGAGATCTGCCCCTGTGCCTGGCCTTCAACATCACCCGCGGTGCCAGTATAGCGGCCATCGGCGAGTTTTTCAAGATGCCATACCCGGCGTTCTTTGGTGCCGTCAGAATAAGTGAAATGTTCGTCCAGAACCCCCTTGTTGCCCGTCCAGCGGCCTTCCATTTTGACAATGAAGCGTTTGACCACCTTACCGCTACGATCCTGGAAAATGCCATGGGCCTCAAGCGGACCATTAAAATAAGTAGCCAGATCCAGGGAGGGCGTTTCGTTTTGGTAATCGGCAAGCTGTTGCCCGGTGCAGCCAACCAGGGCAAGTGCTGAAAGCAGGGCGGTAGCTGAAAATAAAATACGTTTCTTCATGGTTAAAGCTCCTGAGGTGAATGTGGTGCCTGGAAAAAACGGTAAAGTGCCCAGGCGGCCAAAGATTTAAGCAGGCAGGGCAAGCCGGCATAAACCAGGCTGAGCATTTGCAATGCCTGCGTATCCCGGATACCTGGGGTGTAACCCAGCCATTCAAGCAAAGGCAGTGTCAGGCCGGCCGCCAGTGCCAGATTGGCTTTGGTCATGAAGTTCCACCAGCCCAGATAGGCGCCTTCATGCTTGCCGCCATGGCCCAGCGCGCGGATCAGGCCGGCAAGCATGGCGCCAGGCAGGGCCAGATCGGCACCCACGGCAAAACCGGAAAATGCGCAAATGAACGCAAAATAAATGGCATCGCCCTCACCCAATGAAAGTGTCCAGATAAACACCAGAATGGATAAAAGCATGCCGCTGAGCCAGGTTTTGGCCAGGCCAATGCGACGCACGAGATATAGCCAGAAGGGCATGGACAAGGCGGCACATAGAAAATAAAGACCTAAAAACCAGGGTTCGCTGGCCAAAGGCGCACGGATACGGTCCTGGATGAAAAAAAGCACGAGGGTGGCTGGAATGGCCGAGGCAATACCATTGAGCACGAAAACCAGCAAAAGACGCCGAAACGGTGCCTGCCTGAAGGGATGCCACAGGGAAGTGACTTGTGTCGGGTTTAAATGATTGTGGACCGGTTTGGTAGCCAGGCTTAAGCAGAAAAACCCCAGGCCAAGGCAAATCATGAAGCTGATCAGCATGGCCTGGTAGCCCAGCCATCCGGGAATGGCTGAGGCCAGCATGACACCGATCAGCCCGGCGCTTTCCCGTGCAGCAACAATCTTGCCACGCATGACGGCATCGCCACCCAGCCGGGCACCCCACGCCTGGTGCATGATCATCAGGAAACTGTAGACGGTATAGGTGATGAGCAGGCAGGTGGTAATCCAGATGATCAGTCTTGACCCTGAAGCGACCGGAACGGGGGGAAACAGCAGTCCGGCCAGACCCAGTATGAGCACGATGGATGCCAGGCCAATAAAGGGCATGATGCTGGCGTTTGGCCGGTTGAACAGGAAATCGCTTAAGCGGCCCAGCAAGGGATCGGTCAGGGCATCAAACAGCCTGCTTGCCAGGAATAGTAAACCCAGNCAGTGGTAACCCCAAAGTCCCATAGCTTGCCGCCTGTGGCAGGGTAAGTTTGGCAGGTGCTGACATGATTTGTTCAGGCCTGTTCAGTTGGCGGCCGGTTTACCCAGGGCAAGCAAGGACTGTCGCAAGGCCGGTTCCGAGGTTTTTTCAGAAAGCCAGATACCAAAGAACAGGTTCGAAAATTCAGAATCACGAATACTGCCAAGCGGGCGTCCGGATTGCATGAAAACCGCGCCTTGGCCAGGCTGGTGCAAGCCCAGGATTTTGTCACCTTCCTGGACATCAGGAAGAATTTCGGCCAGTGCCTGTTGCCATTGTTTCTCTTGTTCGGGTGTAAAGCGGCCAATGCGACGCATCTCTTCCAGCGATCGGTCGGCAATTGCTTTGCCTGTGAAAGATCTTGAATAAGTCAGTTCAAGTGCCAGGGGATAGTCTGCATAGCGTTGCGGGTTAAAACCGGGAGCCGCCCAAAGCGACGCCTGGTAAATATTCCAGCCCAGGAAACGCATTGTGGCATTGCCCACCGGCTGCAAATTGGCAGGCAGGGACACCGTCATGGCAGTTGGGGCAACAGGGCCGGCCTTGCCGGCAGCCATGGCGTTTGGCAACGTGGCGCAGCTGGCGGCAAGTGTCAGCATGGCCAATAAACGGGTCGCGTTCATTTTTTACTCCTTGACAAGTGTCAGTTGCATGACATTGATACTGCCTTCCGTAAAGGCGGCTTCACAATAGGCAAGGTAAAATTCCCATGTCCGCATGAAGGTTTCATCAAAGCCCAGTTGTTTGACCTGTGCCTGCTGGGCCAGGAAGTCCTCACGCCAGAGCCGGCATGTTTTGGCATAATCCAGACCAAAGGAAAATTCGTTTTCCAGTTTGAGTCCGGCCTTGTTGATCTGATGGCGTAATTCGTCAGGACAGGGCAGGCAGCCACCGGGGAAAATGTATTGCTGAATGAAGTCGGTACCGTTGATGTAACGCTCGTATAATTCATCCTTAATCACAATGCTCTGGATGCAGGCACGGCCACCCTGTTTAAGCAGGCGGCTGATGGACTGGAAATAAACGGGCCAGTATTCTTTGCCCACCGCCTCGACCATTTCAATGGAACAAATGGCATCGAAAGCGTCGTCGTTGATATCGCGGTAGTCCTGCAGGCGTAAATCGGACTGAGCGCTCATGCCCAGGCTGTCCATACGTTGGCGGGCATACGCCAGCTGTTCGCTTGAAAGCGTGACGCCCGTTGGGTGTGCCTGGAATTGAACGGCGGCCATCTCGGCCAGGGCCCCCCAGCCGCAACCAATTTCAAGCAGGCGATCGCCCGGCTTCAGGTGCACCATTTCCAGTGCCCGTCTGATTTTTGCCATCTGCGCGGTTTCAAGATCTGCCTGAGGGTTAGCCTCAAACAGGGCGCTGGAGTAATTCATGCTTTTATCCAGCCATAAGGAATAAAAATCATTGCCCAGATCATAATGGGCATGAATGTTTTTGCGGCTGTTGCTGCGGGTATTGCGATTGAGCAAATGGCGAATGCGATACGCCAGCCGACCCAGCCAGTTGCCGTAAATCAGTTGGCTCAAATGCTGGCGATTTCGTACCAGCAGGGTCAGCAGGGCGGGCAGGTCCGGAGTGCTCCAGTCACCCGAAATATAGGTTTCGGCAAAACCAATGTCACCTGATTTGAAGACGGCCTGGCAAACCTGCCAGTTGTGCAGGTGCAGAACAGGAACACTCTGGTTTGCGCTTGTCTCCTGGGTACCAAAAAGCTGGGACTGGCCGTCGGGCAAGACAACAATCAATTTGCCATATTGCAAATGGCTTAACAGGCGAAAAGCGTTTTTGACACTGGCCGGTACGTTGCGGGGCAAGCTCAGGGTTTGTGGGTTGCTGGCGGTGGTGGTATTCATCGTGAATAGTCTCAACGGGTTACAGGTTGATCAGGAGGACTGGGTTTGTGACGGAATCCGGTGCGTTTGACCCAGAGTTTGAGTGCCTGCCAATGGATGCGCAGCATGATCATGACTGTCATGGCAGGATAGCGCCAAAGCGCCCGCCTTAAAGTGGCCGGTGTAATGGGCAGCAATGTTCCGCTGATGCTGGTTTTCAGGATCGGTTTTTCGGCTTCGTGATAGTGAATCAATACCGATGTTTTCAGGCCGTCCTGGTGTTCGCTGCGCATGAAGCAAAAGTGATACTGGCCTTTGATGTCGCAAAACGGGGAAACATGAAAGACTTTCTGAATGTCTGTCCATGCACCAAAGCGGGGCTGGTCAAGCAAATAGAAATGCCGTTCGCCAAAAGTGTTATTGACTTCCGCGACAATGGCCCGAAGATGCCCGTCGGCATGATGACAGAACCAGAAACTGACGGGTTTGAAGGTGTACCCCAAAACACGCGGGTAGCAATGCAGCCATATTTCACCGTTGGCATCATCAATGCCCTGGGCCAAAAGCAGTTCATTGAGCCAGGCCAGGGCGCCACCCTGTTCTGGGCTCCGGCCATCGCCGTGGTCACAATCATGGAAACTGATGGCCCCCGGCTTATTGATGGCCAATGCACCACCACTGTCATGCAGATGTCGCATGGGCAACATCAGGAAAAAAGTGGGATAGCGAAAACGATTGACGGTGGGTTGCAACCGGGCATGGTAGACCTGTCCGAAACCTATCAATGCGCAAGGGGGAGGCGTTTTGCTGCTCATGTCAGGCTGCTTTTTTCAGGCTGTCTTCATGCTCTGCCATGAGCTGCCTGGCCACTTGCATGCCCGACACGAGTCCGTCTTCGTGGAAACCATAGCCGGTCCAGGCGCCACAGTACCAGGTGCGGTGTTGACCCTGTATTTTTTTCAATATTTTCTGGGCATAAATGGCGGCCATATCAAAAACGGGATGATCGTATTCATATTCGCCAATAATGGTTGCCGGGTCGATCGGCTTGACCGGGTTCAGTGACACAATAACCGGTTGGCTGAAAGGCAGGGGTTGTAAACGGTTGATCAGGTAATGCAGGCAGATACGGGAGGAAGAAGCGTCTGTGTTTGCGCTTCTTTCATAATTCCATGAAGCCCAGGCACGCTTGTTGTCGGGCAAGACAGCGGTGTCGGTGTGCAAAATGGCATGGTTTGTCTGGTACTGGATGGCCCCCAGTATGTCCCGTTCCCTTGGCGTGGCCTGTTCCAGCAAGGCCAGGGCCTGATCGGAGTGGGTGGCCATAATCACATGGTCGAAATGCTCCAGACCGTTTGCAGTCAGGATCTGCACGCTGTTTTGGTTGCGCCTGATCTGTAGAACGGGTGTATTCAGGCGTTTGTCGGCAATACTTGCGGTGATTTTCTCAACATACTGGCGTGAGCCGTTGTTGACCGTCAGCCATTGTGGCCGGTCGGTAACCTGGACAAGGCCGTGGTTGTGGCAGAAGCGAATCATGGTTGCCACAGGAAACTGCAGCATTTGCTGAGTGGGGCAGCTCCAGATGCAACCCAGCATGGGCAACAGGTACCATTCCCTGAATGTCTGGCCAAATTTGTGCTGCGCCAGAAAATCTTCCAGGGTTTGTGTTAACAGTTTTTTATCATCCAGGTTGTTCGCCAGCTTTGTGCATAAGGTATTGAAACGCAGAATATCCTTGAGCATGAGCCAGAAACGGGGGCGCAGAAAGTTGCTTCTTTGTGAAAAAACCGTATTCAGGTTGCTGCCGCTCCACTCCAGATTGCGCTGCCTGAAGGCATTCGGCACCTGTACTGAAAATGACATATCAGAGCTGGCTGTGGATACATTCAGGCTTTTGAAAAGACGGATCAATTCGGGATAGGTTTTTTGATTGAACACCAGGAAACCGGTATCTATGCCATGGCTGATATTTCCTGTCGGGGTTGGCAGGGTTACATTGACGGTATTGGCATGTCCGCCAAAATAGCTGTTGGCCTCAAATAAAGTAATGTTGGCGCTGCTGCCAAGCGTATGGGCAGCGGCCAGGCCGCTAATTCCGGAACCGATAATGGCAACTTTCATAATTAAAACCTTGATGCAGAAAAAATACGACTTCTAAATGGCATCTAAAAAACGATGAATTTTTATAATTGTATAACCAAAATATTATTTTGTATAATACAATTTAAATAAAAATGTTTTTGTATATGTGTATTATGTTTTTTTAGGGCCAGCTTAAAATTCACTATTGTTTTTATTGCCTCGAGTGGTGAAAATGGCGGCAGAGCATGCCTGTCCCATTAATGCAGCAAAGTGTGCACAGCAAGCCAGGCACTTTTTCAAATGACCGTTTTTTCTTTTTTGTAGATTTGTAATGAACCAAACCACCAATACGATTCTTCCTGCCGTGAACTACTCAATATCCGATATTGAACGTGACACGGGGCTAAGCAAAATGACCTTGCGCATGTGGGAGCATCGTTACGGGTTCCCGGATCCACAAAGGGATGCACAGGGCAATCGCAGCTATCTTCAGTCTGATCTTGATAAATTGCTGGTTATCAAACGTTTGCTGGTGGCGGGTTACCGGCCTTCAAAGGTGGCCCGCTTATCGCTGGATGAATTGCACGCCTTAAGCAAGACGGTCCAAGAATCAGGATCCGGGCGTCATTCAGGAAAAACAAAAAACGGACAGACCCTGGATAGAGAATGGATACAGTGGCTGAAAGACAATCAGTCAGAACGATTTCGTCGCGCTGTACAGCAACAACTGGTTAAATATGGCCTGGCTGCAACCATAGAAAATATTATTTCCCCATTGGCCCGGGAGGTGGGTACTGCCTGGATGCAGGGTGAGCTTTCCGTATTTCAGGAGCATCTTTTTACGGAAACCATCCAGGGGATTTTAAGAGACGCCATGACGGCTATCGACATCAAATTGCCCGGTGAAATCCGTACTCCGCGTGTGTTGTTAACGACTTTGCCGCAAGAAAAACACACGTTGGGTTTGCTTATGGCCGAATGCTTTTTTGCCCTTGAAAATTGTGAGTGCCTGTCCCTGGGGGCGGATACCCCCTTGTCGGAAATTCTGGCGGCGGCCGGGGAATTGAATGCAGATATTGTGGCCATTGGTGTCAGTACCCATGCACCGGTTCAGGAGGTGATCCAGAACCTGAAGCAATTGCGCCAGAATCTGCCTGTCGGCACAGAGCTATGGATGGGTGGGAATGCGGCTTTATTCAATTCAAAACGGTTGCCGGCAAATACCGTCTTTTTTCGTAAAGCCCAGGATATTATCGAGGCCTTGGCCGCCTGGCGTGCCAAGCGGGAGGCAATTTGATGCTCAAGGATGATACAAAAGAATCTCTGGCTGAGTCCGCGCCCATGACAGCGGCCCTGGTCTGGTTTCGCCGTGACTTGCGCTGTGAGGATCATGCCGCGCTTTACCATGCCTTGCGGACTGCGCGCAAAGTGTATTGTGTTTTTATTTTTGATACCGATATCCTGGATGCCCTGCCTGGCCGTAAAGACCGCCGGGTTGAATTTATTCATCAAAGCGTTCTGGCTCTTGATGCCGGCTTGCATGCCTTGTCCTTGCATGCCGGCGGGCAGGGCAGTGGGCTGATTGTCAGGTATGGGGCGGCCCGGGATTGCATTCCCGAATTGGCCCGGCAGCTGGGCGTGCAGAAAGTATTCACCAATCGCGATTATGAACCGGTGGCCATCGCGCGTGACCAAAGGGTGGCGGCCAGTCTTGATGTCATGGGTATCGGGTTTGCCGATTTCAAGGATCAGGTGGTTTTTGAAACCCATGAGGTTCTGACCCAGGCGGGTAAGCCATACAGTGTTTTCACCCCATACAAGAATGCCTGGCTGAAGAAAGTGGATGATTTCCAGCTTAAAGCCTATCCGGTTGAAAAATATGCCGCCCGGCTGGCCAGCAAACCACGAGGGGAAAGTATCCCTTCATTGGAACAGATGGGTTTTGAGTCTGGCACCTGGGAATCATTGCCTATGCCGGCAGGCAGCAGCGGTGCGCAAACCCTGTTTGAAGACTTCACCACCCGGATGGCGCGCTATAAAGAGGCGCGTGACTTTCCGGCGGTCAAGGGGGTGTCGTACCTGTCGGTACATATCCGTTTTGGTACGGTGTCTGTGCGCAAGCTGGCCCGTTTTGCCCTGCAACAAAACAATGACGGCGCGGCAACCTGGCTGTCCGAGCTGATCTGGCGAGAGTTCTATCAGGCCATTCTGTATCATTTTCCACATGTCGTGAACCGGTCTTTCCAGCGCGCCTGCGACCGCATCGTGTGGGATAGTAATCCCGGGTATTTTGCGGCCTGGTGTGAAGGCAGAACAGGTTATCCGATTGTGGATGCCGCCATGCGCCAGCTGAACCAGACCGGTTACATGCATAACCGGCTGCGCATGATCACCGCTTCATTTTTGTGCAAGGATCTGGGTATTGACTGGCGTGAAGGTGAAAAATATTTTGCCGATAAACTGAATGATTATGACCTGGCCTCGAATAATGGCGGCTGGCAATGGGCCGCTTCTACCGGGTGTGATGCCCAGCCCTGGTTTCGCATCTTTAATCCGGTGACTCAGTCAAGAAAATTTGATCCCGAAGGTAAATTCATCCGGCGTTATGTGCCCGAGCTGAAGCAGGTGCCTGATAAGGCCATTCATGAGCCCTGGCTGATGGCAGGCGTGTACTTGCCACCTATTGTGGATCATGCCCAGGCACGAGAACGCACACTGTTGCGATACGGGGTGCTGAAAGCGGGCGATTAATCGGTAAACATGGGGCAGATGCCTATAATTTGACCCTTACCGGTTTTCAGGTTGAAGTAAAATTTGCTCATTTTCCGGTTGGTGATGGTTTCTCTCTTGCCGTTGTAAAAGGTGGTTTAAATGAAGAAGATTTATCTGGCCGGGCCCGATGTATTCCGGCACGATGCCGTTGAATATGGCCAGCAGCTTAAGGCCCTTTGTGAGTCATTCGGTTTTGCGGGCTTGTATCCGCTGGATAATCATGCCCCGGCGGGGCTGGATAAGCCGTTGCTGGCGCACTGGATTTACCAGTCCAATATCGGGCTGATCCGCCAGGCAGATGCCGTCATGGCCAATGTCAATGCTTTTCGGGGGCATGAGCCCGATTCGGGCACGGTGTTTGAAGTGGGGTTCGCCATTGCCTTGGGCAAGCCGGTTTGGGTGTATACCCATGATGGCCGGTCGCTGGTGGAGCAGGTTTCGCTTGGCCATGAACAGGGGCGTGATATTGATGCACACGGTTTTACGGTTGAGGATTTTGGCCTGAACCTGAATCTGATGATTGCCTGCAGCACCAGGGTGGTGGTGGGCGATGCCCGGGATTGCCTTGAAAAAATGGTGGCCGAACTGACCTGATGCTGTTGATGTTAATGGGGTCCCCGGCGCATAAGGCCGGGTTTTGGGCAATGACTGGCGTTAAGCCGGATCAGCCGGTTTCTTTTTTGCAGTCGCCTTTTTGACGGTTTTTTTCTTTTCAGGCAGGGCCAGCATGGTGCCGCGGCAGTTTTCCGCGCCACACAGGCATTGGTATTGCTTTTTCAGTTTGGCGGTCAGTTTATCGTCAATGACCAGGCCATAATCGTAAAACAGTTCTTCGCCTGCTTTGATATCCCTTTTGGCAAATACATACACCCGTTTTCCGTGGCGTCCTTCCTGGGTTTCACAGTTGGGGTCGCAGCTGTGGTTGATCCAGCGGGCATCGTTGCCACGCTGGCCACCATCAATGATTTTTCCTGAACTTAAGGAAAAGAAAAAGGTATGGAACGGATCATCGGGATTGACCGGAAACATGGCATCGGCCTGTTCGGGCGTAATGCGTTTGCCGGTGTATTCGATGATTTTGGTACCGGCAGGAATATCCCGCAGGGCAAACACCCCGTTGCCATGCAGCGAGGATTTGCGTACTTCATGCCACGGGGCACCGTTCACCTGTTTTTCCGGTTTAGCCATTTTTGGGTACACCGAAGCAGTGGTTCAGGGTGGGGAATGAGCCATCACGGACCTGGCTGGCATAGGCTTCGACACCCTGGCGGATGGTTGCCTGCACGTCAGAAAACTGCCGTGCAAATTTCGGAATACGTGAACCGCTTAAATTGAAGATGTCTTCGGCCACCAGAACCTGGCCATCACATTCAGGCGAGGCGCCAATGCCAATGGTGGGGATTTTTACGTTTTGCGTAATGCGGCGGGCCAGCGGTTCGGCAGTGCCTTCAATTACGATTCCCCATGCGCCGGCCTGCTCCTGGGCAATCGCGTCATTGAAAATGCGGTTGGCGGCCTCTTCGCTTAAGCCCTGTGCCTTGAAACCGCCCATGGTGTTGACATACTGTGGCATTAAGCCAATATGGGCCAGTACGGGAATGCCACGGTCAACCAGGAAACGGGTGGTCTCGGCCAGGTATTCACCGCCTTCAAACTTCACGGCATCGGCACCACTGACTGACAGCATTTTGGCGGCATTGCGAAAAGCCTGTTCGGGAGATTCCTGGTAACTGCCAAAAGGCATGTCCACCACAATGCAGGCGCGCCGGGTGGAACTGACCACCGCCTTGGCATGGGCGGCAAGCTGGTCTACAGTAATGGAGAGCGTGTCATCCATGTTGTAGCCCACCATGGCGGTTGAGTCGCCAATCAGGATCATGTCCATGTATTCGTCCAGAATACGGGCAAAAGGTGCAATATAGGAGGTCAGGGAGACAATTTTTTTCTGGCCCTTGTAAGCCATCAGCTGAGGAACAGTGATGCGTTTGATGTCAGCGTGAACACTCATTTCAAGATTCCTTGAAGGTAAAAACGGCAGGAAGAATGCGGATAGTTTAACGTGTATTACGCGCGAGTTCGGACAGGGAAGAATAAAATATTGATATTATCGAAGGATCCTTAATTTGTGTGTAAATTATCATGACTTCCTTACCTTTACAGAATACTGCCATGAGCGGTGCCCAAGTGTTGCTGGAAACGCTGATTGCCAACGGCGTAGATACGATTTTTGGCTATCCGGGCGGCGCCGTGCTGCCGCTGTATGATGCCCTGTACGCGGAACCGCGCATCCGTCACGTTCTGGTTCGTCATGAACAGGCGGCCATGCATGCGGCCGAAGGTTATGCCCGTTCCACCGGTCGAACCGGTGTGGTGCTGGTAACCTCCGGGCCCGGCATGGCCAATACCACTTCCGGCCTGCTCGATGCCATGTGTGATTCGATTCCGGTGCTGTGCATCAGCGGCCAGGTAGCCACCGGTGCGATTGGTACCGATGCGTTCCAGGAATGTGATGCCGTGGGCATTTCCCGTCCGGTGACCAAATGGAATGCGCAAATCAAGCGGGTTGAAGACGTGGCCGGCCTGGTCGCCAAGGCCTATAACCTGACGGCCTCCGGTCGTCCTGGCCCGGTACTGATTGATTTTCCCAAGGATATCCAGATGGCCACGGCCCCGGAATCTGATGCCGATGCAAATGGTGAGGTACCGGTCAGTGCGGTGTCACAGGTCGCCCCATCGGTATTGCAGGCGGCCACCAAACGGGCGGCAGCCTTAATCGTGAATGCCCGGCGGCCAGTGTTTTATGGCGGCGGCGGCCTGATCAATTCCGGCCCCGATGCCTGCGAAGTATTCAGCAACATGGTTAATTATCTGGGGGCACCCTGCACCCTGACGCTCATGGGCCTGGGCGCTTTCCCCGGCACCGATAAACAATTTCTGGGTATGTTGGGCATGCATGGCACCCTTGAAGCCAACCTGGCCATGCACCATGCCGACCTGATAATTTGCGTGGGCGCGCGTTTTGATGACCGTATTACCGGTCGCCTGTCCGATTTTTGCCCGCATGCCACCAAAATTCACCTGGATATCGACCCTGCTTCCATTGACAAGGTCGTGCGTGCCGATGTGGCGCTGGTGGGCGATTGCTATCCTTTGCTGAAGGGGTTGTTTACCGAGATCAAGGCACTGGAACGCGACAATACCCAGCTGGATGACTGGTGGACACGTATTGGCAAGTGGCGTGAAAAAGACTGCCTGGGTTTTACGCCGTCCGAGACTCATATTTTGCCGCAACACTTGCTAAGCACGGTGAATGCCTTAATTGAAAACCGTGACGCCATTGTCAGTACCGACGTGGGACAGCACCAGATGTGGGCGGCCCAATACCTGAAATTCAACCAGCCCAACCGCTGGCTGACCTCGGGTGGGGCCGGTACCATGGGTTATGGCGTCCCGGCTGCCATAGGTGCGCAAGTTGGCAATCCCGATTCGCTGGTGGTATGTATCAGTGGGGATGCCTCGGTCCTTATGAATATCCAGGAGCTGGCCACTGCCACCCAGCACCGTACCCCGGTCAAGGTTATTTTGTGCAATAACCAGCACATGGGCATGGTACGACAGTGGCAGGAACTGATTCATGACGGGCGTTACAGCCATAGTTACAATGATTCCATCCCCGACTTTGTGGCGCTGGCCCGGGCATTTGGCTGGGAGGCCGCAACTGTGTCGGATCCCAATGAGCTGGAAGCGGCCCTGCAAGAATGTCTGGATTCCGAAGGCCCCTATTTCCTGGATGTGCGGGTTCAGGCACTGGAAAACTGTTTCCCCATGATGCCGGCCGGTTATGGCCACCAGCAGGTCATGCTGTCTGAAGATAACTGGTATGTGGAGGAATAATTCATTTCTTGTTTCTTGTTACCACGCGGGAGCGTGGGAACGAGAAATAAGTTGAATGGGTGTCCAACTTTTTGGGTTCAGTTCAGTATTCCATGGGTGACATAATTACTAATCTCGTTGCTTAAGGCAGAATGTGATAGGCTTGACGGGTGATGAATACCTTTTAACCTGTAGGGAGTTTTGTATGAAAACCAAAGCAGCGGTTACTTTTGGTCTTGGTCAACCTTTTGAAATTCATGAAATTGACGTAGCCCCCGTTAAAGCCGATGAAATTCGTCTCAAAATGGTTGCTTCGGGGGTGTGCCACACAGACGCCGTAGCGCGTGACCTGGAAGGCGTTTTCCCGTTACCGGGTATTTTGGGGCACGAAGGGTCTGGCATTGTCGAAGAGGTGGGGGCTGATGTCAGCACAGTGCAGGTGGGTGATCATGTCGTACTTAGCTTTGCCAGTTGCCGTCATTGTGATCACTGCCTAAGCGGTCATCCAACCGTATGTAGTGAATTCAATCCATTGAATTTTGGTGGTGTCCTGGCTGGCGGGCAGACACCTTATTCTTTAAATGATCAGCCGCTTTCCATTTTTTTTGGCCAGTCATCATTTAGTCAAACCGTGATTACCAAGGCAGATAATGCCGTGGTGGTTGATAAAGACGTGGATTTGGCACTTTTAGGACCTTTGGGTTGTGGCCTTCAAACGGGTGCCGGTACAGTCTTGAACCGTTTGCGTCCCAAAGCCAGTGAAGGCATTGTGGTGTTTGGTACAGGGGCCGTGGGCCTTAGCGCCATTATGGCCGCCCGTGTCATTGGCTGCTACCCTATTATTGCAGTAGATGTTCATGAGCATCGTCTTGAACTGGCCAAAGAACTGGGGGCCACCCACGTGATTAATGGCAGCACCACAGATACGGTGGCAGCGGTACACCGTATTTCAGGTATTGGTGTGCCTTATGCCGTTGAAACCACGGGTGTGGCTGCGGTTGTCAAACAGTCTCTGGCGGCGCTTAAGCCCTTGGGTGTAGTGGCTATTGTCGGTTTTACCGGCGAGGTCAGTTTAAACATTCAAAATGAGCTCATGGCCGAGGGAAAATCCATGATTGGCGTGATTGAGGGCGACAGCATCCCCAAGATTTTTATTCCGCAATTGATTGCTTTGTATAAGCAGGGTAAGTTTCCTTTTGACCGTTTGGTACAGTTTTATGAACTGGATCAAATTAATCAGGCGTTCGCGGATTCGGCCAGTGGGGCTGTGATCAAGCCCGTTCTGCGGTTGAATGGTTAATGGATGCCATCGCCCGGGTTGCCAAATAACATTAACTTTTTTTCTGCTTCAAAACAGTCTGCGCTTGCGTAACCTGTTGCTGAAAACGGGGCAGATCCACCTTGATGATTTCCCAAAGATCCATGGCTTCCAGGTCCAGGATTTCCGGATTTTTTTCGCCATCTGGTAATTGATCAAAGCGGGCCATTGCCTGGAAAGGGATTTGCGGGTTGGCCTTGGCATACAGCTCGTAAAACTGGCAAAGTGCACGGCAGGACTGGGCGATGTTGGCCAGTTCGTGCAGGCTTGAATCCTGGGCCGGGATATTGGACAGGAAGTTGATTTCACTGATATTGCCGGTGTGGGTTTGAAGGCGTTTGATGGCTTCCAGGATTTGAGCTAAATAGTGTTGCAGGGGCTGCCGGTTGGGGTTCATTGCGCGGATCTTGTTTTCATACAAGTATGAATTTTAAGCCGTGATTAAAAAATCAATTTGATCCAGATTAACAAGTCCTTGGATTCTGTGTTCAATTTCTTGTTAAAACAGGCAATAACCGTCTGGTTCACACGCGGAGCATGGGAACTAGAAACCACGCGGGATCTCTCGTCCCCATGCTCCTGCGTGGGGATGCATATGGATGAAACAATAGGCAGATGCCGAGGCTCGTACACGTTACCACGCGGGAGCGTGGGAACGAGAAACAGGCAATAACTCTCTAGTTACCACGCGGGAGCGTGGGAACTAGAACGCCTTGCCCAAGGCAACATCAGCTAGTACGCAAACCGGTCGGCAAGCGCCTCAAGGTGACATTCTTTCAGGATTTGCAACTGGCGCTCACGGGCGCTTTTTTTGAAGCCACCGGTTTTTTTCGCAATGATCAACTCGTTTTTCATGGAGTGTTCCCAGCCCACCAGTTCGGTCACGGTCAGTTGGTAGCCACGGGCTTCCAGTTGGAGGCAACGCAGGACATTGGTAAGCTGGCTGCCGAACTCACGGGTATGAATCGGGTGTCGCCACAGTTCCGACAAGGGGGTTTTACCCAGCGTGCTGCCCTTGTTGCTGCGCAGGGCAGCAGCCACTTCGGCCTGGCAACAGGGCACCAGCACAATATATTGGGCATCCCGGTTCAGGGCAAAGCGGATGGCGTCATCAGTGGCGGTATTGCAGGCATGTAACGCCGTCACGATATCGATTTTTTCGGGCAGTTGCGTTGAAGACATGGATTCCTCTACGGTCATGGCCAGAAATGACATGCCTTCAAAACCCAGCCGATGTGCCAGGGCTTCTGATCTGGTAACCAGGTCGGCACGGGTTTCAATGCCGTACACATGTGCGCCAGGTTTGTCTTTCAGGAACAGGTCATACAAAATGAAACCCAGGTAAGATTTGCCCGCCCCATGATCAACCAGGCTCAGGCTGTCTTTCTGTTTAAGTACATCCGCCATTAACGGTTCAATGAACTGGTACAGGTGATACACCTGTTTAAGCTTGCGACGCGTGTCCTGGTTGATTTTTCCGTCACGGGTCAGGATATGGAGCTCTTTAAGCAATTCAATCGATTGCTGGGGCTTTATTTCGGGTATCAGGCTCATTGCTTATACGGTCATTGAAAAAATACGGGTACCGGGCTGCTCGCGCAGCATGCGCAGGTCAAAGGCCATGCAAATGTTGCGTGAAAACGTGCGGCCCTCTTCGGTAATATCAATCCCGTTGGGCAAAATCCTGATCAGGCCGTCGGCTTCCATTTCGCGCAGGCGTTCAATGACCTGGGGCAGTTCCGGAAATTGTTGTTCCGGCGTGTCCCAGCGGGTGGCCTGCAGGCACATCAGGTTTAGAATATGCCGGCGGATAACCAGGTCTTCCTGATCCAGGAGATGGCCATGGTAAAGGGGCAATTCGTTCTTTTCCAGACGCGCATAATAGTCTTCAACCACTTTTTCGTTCTGGGCAAAGGCATACCAGGAGTCGCTAATGGCTGAAACGCCCAGGCCAATCATGAGCTGGGTGGACGAAGAGGTATAGCCCATGAAGTTGCGATGCAGTTTTTTATTCAACATGGACTGGTAAAGCTCGTCGGTGGGCAGGGAAAAGTGATCCATGCCAATCTCGACATAACCCAGCTCTTCCAGCAGCTTCTTGCCGTTTTCATACAGGGCGCGTTTTTCTTCGCCGCTGGGCAAGTCATTTTCATCAAAACCGCGCTGGCCAACCCCCTTGAGCCAGGGTACATGGGCGTAAGAATAAAACGCAAGGCGATCGGGTTTCAGGGAAATGGTGCGCTTGATGGTGGCTTCCATGGATTTCCAGGTCTGGAACGGCAGGCCGAAAATCAGGTCATGGCTAATGCTGTGGTAGCCGATTTTGCGTGAGGCATCGGTCACATTGAAGACGTTTTCGTAGGGCTGGATCCGGTGGATGGCTTTTTGCACGACCGGATCGTAATCCTGGACCCCGAAACTGACACGCCTGAAACCCAGTTCATACAGGGTTTCCAGGTGTTCACGACGGGTATTGTTGGGATGGCCCTCAAAACTGAATTCGTGATCGGGCGCAATCTCGGAGGTATCAAAAATCGCCCGCAGCAAACGGGTCAGGTTTTCGGTGCTGAAAAAAGTGGGCGTGCCGCCACCCAGGTGGATTTCCCGGATCCGGGGCTTGCTGCCCAACAGTTCCAGGTACATGTTCCATTCCTTGATCACGGCATCAATGTAGGGGCCTTCAACGGCATGCTTTTTGGTAATGCGTTTATGGCAGGCGCAAAAAGTACACAGGCTTTCACAGAAAGGCAGGTGAATGTACAGGCTGATACCCTCGGAAGCATTGGATTCATTGAAACTGCGAATCAGGGTTTCTTTATATGAATCCACCGTAAAACAGGCCTCGTCCCAGTAAGGAACGGTTGGGTAGCTGGTATAGCGGGGGCCTGGGATATTGTACTTTTGGATAAAATTGCTCATGCGCTTCAATGCCGGTTACGCCCTGCAGAAGAGGCCTGCAGGGCTTGGTCAGGAACGGGATCAGAAAGCCGGGTCGTCGTCATCCGGGATGTCTGAAGCCAGCTTCCTTGTTGTTGATTTTACCGCTGTTTTGGTGGCGGCCTTTTTGGCGGCTGTCTTTGTTGCCTTTTTGGCAGCAGTCTTGGTGGCTGTTTTGCTGGCGGTTTTCGTGGCTTTTTTGGCCGCGGCTTTTTTGGCAGTTGGCTTATCAGCGGCATCAGCCGTTGTTTTGGCTGCCTTTTTAGCTGCTGTTTTTGATGCCGCCTTGGCCGGACGAGGTTCAAATTCGAAGCCGATTTTACCGTTTTCCTGCAAGGTTAAAAAGGCCTTGAACTTACGATTGGTACGATTGGAAACAAATCCGTCCAGTAAATCGGTTTTTCCCGATTCCAGTAATTTTGTCATTTGCAGGCCAGGGATTTCCTGCTGCAAAATCACTTTACCCGACTTGAAGTCGCAGCTTTTTTCCTGTGCCACCGATTTTTCACAGACGTAGTTCATGCCATTGTCAAACACACCGGCACCGCATTTGGGGCACTTGCCCAGTGCCGTCTGGCCCGTGAAATCAACGGGCTCGGCATCGTCCTCATTGTTCTGGCCGAAATCAAACTCCAGCTTGTTTTCATCGGTAATGCGCAAAATGGCGGAAAACGGCCGGCCCATTTTACTGATGAAGCCGCTAAGCGGGCCTAGCGTTTTCTTTTCAAGCAACTCTTCGACTTCGGGAATTTCAAACGTGCGTCCGCCCGGATGCTTGGTAATGGAAAAATCACACTGGGTGCAGGCGTAGCGGCGATAGTTTTCCTTGACCACCGAACCGCATTGCGGGCAGGGGGTTTGCAGGGTTGCGTAATCACCGGGAATGGTGGCCTGTTCATATTCTTTGGCGCGTTTGACGATTACCTGGGTGGTTTGGGCAATATCACGCATGAAAGCGGCGCGGTCAAGCTTGCCCTGTTCCATTTGCTTGAGCTTGTGTTCCCATTCGCCAGTCAGTTCGGGGGAAGTCAGCTCTTTGACATTCAGGCCCGTTAGCAGTGTCATCAGCTGGCGGGCTTTGGCTGAAGGTACCAGTTCGCGGCCTTCGCGACGCAGGTAATGTTCATTCAGCAAGCCTTCGATAATGGTTGCCCGCGTGGCAGGTGTGCCCAGGCCGCGTTCGGACATGGCTTCGCGCAACTCGTCATCGTCCACCAATTTACCGGCGCCTTCCATGGCGCTTAGCAGGGTGGCTTCGGTATAGCGTGCGGGGGGCTTGGTTTGCAGTGCCTTGGGCGCAATATCTTCGGTGCGAACCGACTCGCTGTCTGCCACCGGTATCAGGTTTGCATCGTCACCCTGGCTTTCCTTGCCGTAAATTTCCAGCCAGCCCGGCTTGACCAGAACCTTGCCCTCGGTTTTGAAGCGGTGTTGCGACACTTCGGTAATCCGGGTGGTAATGCGGTATTCGGCAGGCGGGAAGAACACCGCCATGAAGCGCTTGGTGACCAAATCGTAAATCTTGGCTTCGGCCTCGCTTAATTCCTTGGGTACCTGCAGGGTTGGGATAATCGCAAAGTGATCGGATACCTTTTTGTTATCGAAAATCCGGCGGTTGGGTTTGACCCAGCCATTGGCCAGGATTTTTCCGGCAAATTCCTTATGGCCACGGTTAAGGTGAGAGTCACTGGCCGAAAGGGTGTCAAACGTTTGCCTGACCGTACCCAGGTAATCTTCGGGCAGGTAGCGCGAGTCGGTACGCGGGTAAGTCAGGGCCTTATGACGTTCGTACAGGGTTTGTGCCAGGGCCAGGGTGGTTTTGGCGGTAAAGCCGAATTTGGAGTTGGCTTCGCGTTGCAATGATGTCAGGTCAAAAAGGGCCGGTGACATCTGGGTGGACGGCTTGGATTCTTCGGTCACCGTGCCGTTTTTACCGCGGCAGGCCGCTACAACCGATTGCGCACTGGCCAAAGACCATAAACGGCTGTCTTTTTTCTCGGGGTCGTGCTCGTCTTTTTTGAAGCTGGGGTCAAACCAGCGGCCTTCGTACAGGCCGGCTGCCGCCACAAACGTGGCATGCACTTCCCAGTAGTCGCGTGACTGGAAGGCACGGATTTTTTCCTCGCGCTCGCACACAATGGCCAGCGTGGGGGTTTGCACCCGCCCGATCGGAGTCTTGAAAAAGCCGCCTTCCTTGCTGTTGAAGGCGGTCATGGCCCGGGTACCGTTGATACCTATCAGCCAGTCGGCTTCCGCACGGGAGCGCGCAGCCGCTTCAAGGGGTTTCATGGCGTCATCGTCACGCAGGTTCTCAAACGCTTCAACAATGGCGGTTTTTGTCATGGACTGCAGCCACAGGCGCTTGATGGGTTTTTTAACCCCTGAATACTGCACAATGTAGCGGAAAATCAGTTCACCTTCACGTCCGGCGTCACAGGCATTGATAATGGCAGTGACATCTTTGCGCTTCAGCAGTTTCACCAATAGTTTGAGGCGCTCGGTTGATTTTTTATCGGAGGGCTTCAGATCAAATTCTTTGGCCGGAATGGCAGGTAAATGGGCGAACGACCACTTGCCCCGGACAACATCGTCAGGATTGGTCAGCGTTAGTAAATGCCCCACGCTTGAGGAAAGGACGTATTCGTCACTTTCAAAATAATCACCTTCGCGGGAGAACCCGCCCAAGGCCCTTGAAATATCAAGCGCCACCGATGGTTTTTCGGCAATAATCAGTGTCTTAGTCATATGCTTCCGAGTATTCAAACCGAGGACTTTGGGAGTATCTTATAAAATATCGCGTTACGATACTGCCTGTTTGACCAAAATGGTGAAACCCGATCCGGTTTTAATAAGTGTATGGCGTGGATAATACGAGAGGAAAAACAGTTCATGCAAGTGCAAGATGACAATTTGAAATTTTTATTTTTAAATAAATGGCAGGGATTCCTGGTTTTTTTGTCTCTCGTGGCGGGTGTTTCGTTTGCCTCAAGTGGCGTCGTTACATGGGTTGCGGCAAATTGGGACTACTTTTCAAGCTTGCAGAAACTGTATGGAATCCAGCTTCTGTTTATTCTTGCCTGCCTGACCGCTTTTTTGGCTTATTGGCGTTATACCCGAAAAACCGGGCAGGCAAAAGCTGGGCTGGGCAGCCAGGGAGCCTTGTTTCTGGCTGCAGTCATTACCGGTGCCCTGCTGGCACTGATTGGCCAGGTTTATCAAACCGGAGCAGACCCCTGGACCCTGTTTGCCATCTGGGGCGCCCTGCTGCTGCCTTTTTTGCTGGCAGCACCCAATGCGGTCATTGCCCTGCTGTGGTGCGCGGTTATCAACCTGGCCTGGCAATTGTACATGGACGATTTTTTATCCATGATGAGTCGTCAGCATTATTACCAGGCGCTGGCTTTTGGCGGATTTAATCTTTTATTACTGGTGCTGGCCGAAAGCAATCTTATGCGTTTGGGTGACCGCTTCAGGCTGGTACCACGGTTTTTGAGCTTCTTTTGCCTGTGGCCTTTGCTGGGTTTTGATGATGGTGGCATGTACGGCAATCCTGAAACCCGTGTGACAGACGTGTTGGTATGGGTGGTGCCCGTATTGGTATTTGTGGCGGGTTTCATGTATTACAGCCGCAAGCGGGTGGATTATTTCATGCTGGCCAACCTGGTCGGGTTTCTGTCTGCCGTGGTATTGGTCCGCTCCCTGAGTTTTTTCAGTTTTTGGCGGATGTCTGAATTGTCTCTCTTCATCATCGCCAGCCTGGTGCTGTTAACGGCAGGCCTGGGGGCCGCAGCCATTAATCGTCTGTATCGCAGAAACAATCCCGACCGTGCTCACAAGAGCCTTTGGCCGGTCCACCTGCTGATGGTTTGTGTGGTCATGGTGGTTTCCCTGTTGTTTGTCCTGTTTCTGGCCATGATGAACGTGTCGTTCCTGGGCAGCGGTATTCTGCTGCTGCTGATTGCCGGCGTGATCTGCTTTTCAGGCAAAGACCGCTCTCAGGAAGGCCTGGTATCCGGTTCGCTGGCGCTGATAGGCCTTGGCATGATGGCGGCCTCGCTGTTGGAAATCCATGATGATTTCTTCAACCCCGAGGTGCGGGCAGTGTTGCGCCTGCACGCCGGTGCCATTGCCGCGGTCAGCATGGCGGTTTACGTTCTGTTCAGACAGGGGTGGGTTCGCTTCCTGTCCGCCGCGCAGGCGATTGGACTGATGTTGCTGGTGCTGTATACCTTTATGTGGGTTGATGACAGTTATGGGGCGGCCGAAGCCGCCTTTTTCACACTGTCCTTGCATTCGGTTCCCTGGCTGGCGCTGGCTTCGGTGGTGCTGTTCGTGGGTGCGCATCAGTATGGGCGTGACGGCCTGCGCCCGCTGGCCTGGGCGCTTGCCGTGACCACTTTGGTGCTTACGGTGTTGAATACCCTGGAAGCCAGCTGGGAACCGGGCTTGGGACAGGTTTTGGGGCCGCTTGACATGTTCAGGGCTGTCCTGGCGGGGCTAAGCCCCTTGAAAACGGGTAATTGGGGCAATATTGTATTCCAGTTCCTGCCAGCGGCCCTGGTGCTTTGGGGCACGCGCCGGCAGGAAGGGGCAGGCCGGTTTTCATGGCTGGCCGCCGCCTTGGTGTTTGTCTTGTGCCTGTACTGGGGCAATGGCAATGGGGTGGTATATGGGCTGATACTGGTGCTGCTGGCCTACCAGTGCCGTGACCGGGTCCTTGGGGGTACAGGTGCGATTGCCATGATTGGCTTCCTTTGGATGTTTTATTACCAAATGGAGTTAAGCCTGCTGCAAAAAGCCTTCCTGCTGTTGGGCACCGGGCTGGTGCTGCTGACAGTAACCGTTGCCTGCCGCCATTGGCTGCGCAAGGGGCAAGATCGGCACGCCTTGGCAACAGCCCAGGCGCCAGAGGCACTGCACGCTTCTGAAGCACCCGCCAAGGCACGCGGCTTGCTACCGCTCATGACGGCTTTGGGAGTGGTGTCGGTCTTAACCGTTGCCAACTGGGGCATCTGGACCCATGAAGCCATTTTGCAAACCGGACAGCGCGTGGTGCTGGCGCTGGCACCAGTTGATCCGCGCTCACTGATGCAGGGTGACTATATGTCACTGAATTTTGAACTGGTGGATCATTTGCGCACGGCAGTACAGGCGACACAATCCGCCAATAAGGATGCAAACGGTCAAAAAATAATGCAAGGCTACGCTATTTTGTCTATTGATGACAAGGGGGTGGCATCGCTTGCCGGTGTTTCCCAATCTTATCCCAGCATGATTCTGGCTGATGGTAAAACAGTCATCATGCGTTACAAAGCCGGCCCCTTCGGAACCGTATCCCTAGCCTCACATGAGTACTTTTTCCCCGAGGGGCAAGGCCCGCATTTCGCACGGGCCAAATATGGCGAGTTCCGGGTTCGCAAAGACGGCAAGGCCCTGCTTAGCGGTCTGCTGGATGAAAACCTGAACCGCTTGTAGGTGTTATCAACCCATGTCGCTAGCATTATTCAATGCATGCCAGGTATTTGCAGCAGATGTGGTTTTTTTGGGGGTGATTGGATAACGTAATTTGCAGGGTATTTCCATGATTTAGCTGCCTGATTAATCATCAGGCAGTTTTTTTATACAAATTTTTGATTAAATATGCTTGTATTCAAATGTATTCATTAGTATATTAAAAAAGGAGTTATAGATTACCATTAGAGGAGAACGTTAATAATGAAATTTATTCATTCCTGTTTAATTGCAGCGGTTGCTATTTTGCCCGTGACCGCACAGGCAGATTATCCCGAACAACCTATACGGCTCATCGTGCCGCATCCCGCAGGCGGCTCGTCGGACATCCTGGCCCGCACTATGGCGGCAGCCATGTCAAAAGATTTGGGGCAGTCCATCGTGGTTGAAAACAAGGGCGGGGGAAACGGTGCCATCGCAGCGCAGTCTGTTGCCCTGGCGAAGCCGGATGGCTACACCTTATTGCTGGCAACAGCCAGTACGCATGGCATTAATCCAACGCTTTACAATAAGCTGAGCTACGATGCCATTAAAGATTTTGCACCCGTTACCTTATTCGCGACCGTTCCCAATGTACTGGTCGTGGGTCCCGCACATAAAAATATGACGGGTACCCGGGAATTGATTGACTATATCAAGTCGAATCCGGGGAAAGCCAATATGGGTTCAGCGGGAAGCGGGACACCGGGCCATTTGGCGGGCGTGATGCTTCAGGATGCCCGTGAACTGGATATGGTTCATGTGCCGTTCCGGGGTGGTGCGCCAGCAATCAGTGCCTTGATTGGTGATCAGATTGACTTCATGTTTACGACTATTCCCGGCGCATTGCCGCATATCAAGGCGGGTTCCATTAAAGGCCTGGCCGTAACATCCAGTGAGCGCTCCCAGGCTTTACCTGAACTGCCAACGGTTGCTGAAGCAGCCATCCCCGGTTTCAATGCGGTTTCCTGGCATGGGCTGGTGGCGCCTGCCGGCACACCAGCGGCTGTGGTTGAAAAACTGTACGCAGCGGCTTCCAAGGCATTGATGAGTGAAGAAGTTGGATCCAAATTGGCACAGGAAGGTGCACGTGCCGCACAAATGACCTCAGATCAGTTTGGCGGGTTTATTCAATCCCAAATTGAAAGCTGGGGAAATGCGGTCAGATCATCGGGTGCGCAAGTTGACTGATTAAGCCTGGTTCAGCAGGAAACGGCTTAGCCGGACTTTATATGCTTCACTAATGTGTTGGCTGGCTATTTCCTGGGCTTTTTCGGGGTTGCGTTGTTCAAGCGCCTCAATCAGTTGTGCATGCTCTTCATAAGAGGTGGATGGGCGGCCGCTTTCTGCCAGGGTGCTTTTTCCCAGCAACAACATTGCATTTTGAAGAACCTGAAGGGTTTTCAGCAGGAAGCGGTTATGGGCGCATTGATAAAGCGTTTGGTGAAACAGTCGATTGTTTTTGGCCAGAAAGGCAGGGTCATCGCTGGTTTTGTCCTGTTCGATGATCTGTTTTAAAACAGCTATTTCCACATCTGTGGCGTGACGGGCGGCCAGCGCAGCTGCCGTGCTTTCCAGCACACGCCGCATTTCATAAAGTTCACCCACCATGCTCTGGTCAAGTTCGGTAATGATCAGGCCGCGTTTGGGGTCGTTAACAACAAGGCCTTCAGAGACCAGCTGGTTAAGTGCTTCCCTGATGGGGGTGCGGCTCAGGCCAATTTCAGCAGCCAGCTCGGCTTCACGAAGACGTGTGCCTGGTGGCATCGTGCCGTTTTCCAGTGATTGAATAATGTAGTTGTAAGCCTGGTCACCCAAAGAGACGCCCCGATCACTGGCTTCAGGGACATTGCTGTCATGATTGACCGGTTGTGGGCCAGGTTTTGCTTTACGAGCCATTACAAATTTTTCCATAGATTAAAACGTGACAAACCAATTATACCAAACGCCAGTCGAATTAAATTATTTTGAACAATAATAATTTTTTGTGTACAATAGAATACAAATGTATTATTAATAGAGAGGAAGCCTTGAAAGATACATTATCATGTGATGTTCTGGTGGTTGGCGGTGGTAATGCTGCGCTGTGTGCCGCATTGTCGGCGCGTGAGCAAAAGGCGTCTGTCATTCTGATAGAAAGTGCCCCACGGGAATGGCGTGGCGGAAACAGCAGCCATACCCGCAACTTGCGTTGTATGCATGACGCGCCAACCGATGTCTTAACCGATGCTTATACCGAAGATGAATATTTTCAGGATGTGTTTCGGGTAACAGGGGGGGAAACGAATGAGGAAATGGCGCGTTATGTCATTCGTGAAACCGCATCCTGCACTGACTGGATGAAAGCGCATGGCGTGCGTTTTCAGCCATCCCTGGGTGGTACGTTGCACTTGGGACGAACCAATGCATTTTTTCTGGGCGGTGGCAAAGCCCTGGTCAATGCTTATTTCAAGGCAGCAGAAAAAGCGGGTGTGCAAATCCTTTACGAAACGCAAGCCCACACCCTGAATTTTTCCAACGGAGAATGTGAAAGTGTCGAGGCTGTCTGCAAGGGCAGAAAAATCAGGATAAATGCACGTTCTGTAGTGATCGCCTCTGGTGGGTTTGAATCGAACCGGGAGTGGCTGGAAGAGGCATGGGGCCCCAGTGCGCGTAACTTTATCATACGTGGCACCCGCTTTAACGAAGGGGTCATGCTACGCGAGCTGATGCGTAATAACGCCTGCATTATTGGTGATCCTACCCAGGGACATGCGGTTGCCATTGACGCCCGTTCCCCACGCTATGATGGTGGCATCGTGACCCGGGTCGATTGTGTCTCCCTGGGTATCGTGGTGAACAAAGAAGGAAGGCGTTTTTACGATGAGGGCGAGGACTTCTGGCCCAAACGTTATGCCATCTGGGGACGTCTGGTGGCCGGGCAACCCGATCAGATCGCCTATTGCATTATTGACTCAAAGGCAATCGGTCACTTCATGCCGTCGGTTTTCAAATCTATTGTGGCTGATACGATTCCAGCCTTGGCAGAAAAACTGGGGCTTCCCGTGGATACCGTCCAAGAGACGGTTGCACAGTTCAATGCCGCTGTAGTGGCCGGCAACTTTGATCACAATAAGCTTGATGATTGCCATACACAGGGCTTGCAGCCGAATAAAAGTCATTGGGCCCGCAAAATAGATCAGGGTCCGTTTTATGCCTATCCACTGGCGACGGGTATTACCTTTACCTACATGGGGGTCAAGGTTACCCGTGAGGCCAGGGTTGTCATGCAAGATGAAGTGGTGTCGAAAAATGTATTTGCTGCCGGAGAAATCATGGCAGGAAATATTTTAAGTAAAGGTTATGTTGCCGGATTTGGTATGGCAATTGGTACGGTATTTGGCAGGATTGCCGGCAAGGAGGCAGCAAAGCATGCAACAGCTTGAAAAATTGATTGAAGATGCCCGTCATTCTGTGGGTATTTGTAATTCATGTCGTTATTGTGAAGGATTCTGTGCCGTGTTCCCTGCTATGGAGCAACGGCTGGATTTTACCAAGGGCGATATAAATTATCTGGCCAATTTATGTCATAACTGTAGCGAATGTTACTACGCCTGCCAGTATGCGCCACCGCATGAATTTAATGTGAATTTGCCGGTACAACTGGCTGCGGTGCGTCAAACGACCTATCAAAGTTATGCCTGGCCGCGTGGCATTGCGCGTGGTTTTGAAAAAAGCGGTTTATTGAGCAGCCTGTTTTTTATGTTGGCCCTTATTGTTCTTTTAGGTGTGGCAACCTTGTTTTCAAATGGCCTTTCTTCTGCGCCAGCCGGAGATTTCTACGCTATTTTCCCGCATGGTGTATTGGTAACGGTGTTTGGTTTGGCAGCCCTTTGGGTAGTGACGGCGCTGATAATGGGTTTTCGGGCTTTCCTGAAAGATACGGGTGAAAAGCCGGGTGAGCTGTTATCGTGGAAAAACGTCAAAGAGGGGATGGCCGATGCATTCAGCCTGAAATACTTGCATGGCAATGTGAAAACCGGATGTACTTACCCGGATGATGAAATTTCTCCGTGGCGTCGACGTTTCCATCACTTCACTTTTTATGGGTTCATGCTGTGTTTTGCCGCAACCGTGTCTGGTACGATTTTTCACTATGTGTTTGGCTGGCAGGCACCGTACAATTTTTTCAGTTTGCCCAAACTCACAGGAACCATTGGCGGCATTAGCCTGGCAATTGGTACAGCGGGACAGTTTTGGCTCAAACGCAAAGCGGACCCGGCCATTGTGAATATCAGGCAGATGGGCATGGATTACGCGTTCATTGCACAATTGTTCCTGGCTGCGGTTACCGGTCTTGCGCTGATGGTTTTCAGGGAAACACCGGCACTGGCGACTTTGCTGGTGATTCATTTGGCCGTTATTCTGTCTTTGTTCATAACCATGCCTTTTGGCAAGTTTGTGCATGGTTTGTACAGGCTGGGCGCATTGATTAAATACGCCAAAGAAAAACCTTTGCATTAAAGCGTAGGGTGCACCGGCAGCAGCCCAAAGCGCCGGTGCCACACCGGCACGGCCTGTTGCCAGAATTGCGTTACGTTGCCCGCTGGCAAGGGGTCAAACCCCAGAGCCAGCCAGGCTTTACCCAGGCTGGTCAGCGGGTTTTGTATATCAATCGCGGTGGCATGGTTCTGTTTGGACAGTTTGCGTCCGTTTTCATCCAGAACCAGGGGAACATGCATCATGCGGGGAGTGGGATAACCCAGCATGCGGGCAATGCAATGCTGGCGGGCGGTTGAGCTTAGCAGGTCATTGCCCCGCACAATGTCGGTCACACCCTGGTCATGATCATCAATGACCACCACCAGCTGGTAGGCAAACAGGCCATCGGCACGTTTAACAATAATGTCCCCCACTTCATTGACAACATCCTGGCTTTGTTCTCCCTGCCAGCGGTCCACAAAACGGACGATGCCTTCGGGCATGACAAGGCGCCAGGCCCGGGCAGGGCGGTTGCCGGCAATACCATGGCGACAGGTGCCGGCATAAGGGCGTTCGCCATGCAGACCGAGCCTGCCATTTTCAATGGCGTTACTGACAATTTCCTTGCGGGTGCAGGCGCAGCCGTAGATAAGCCCGCGCTCTTTCAGTTGATTGAATACTTCCTGATAACGGTTCAGGCGTGATGACTGCCAGATGACCGGGCCGTCCCAGTGCATGCCAAGGGCCTGCAATTGTTGCATGATGGTGTGATCGGCCCCGGCCACCACACGCGGGGTATCAATGTCTTCAATACGCAGCAGCCACTGGCCGTGGTGGGCACGGGCATCAAGATAGCTGGCCATGGCGGCCACCAGCGAGCCGTCGTGTAACGGTCCGCTGGGGCTGGGCGCAAAACGGCCAATGTAATTAGTGCAGGAGTTTGGCTCCGTCATCGGTGAGCAGCTCTTCCAGAACCAGGTGATCCACTTCGGCTTCCTGGCTCCAGAGCACCATTAAGGTAATGATTTTAAAATGCTCAAGAGACACCGGGGCATCGGGGGTGGCCATGGCGCGGTCGATTACGATTTCACGCAGTGCGGGTGTGATGGCACCGGAGTTTTCCAGAAAACAGAGAAAACCGATGGCTTCAGGACCCAGATGCAGTTGTTCAAAATTTGCATAAACACGTGTGCTGGTGGCAGACATGTCCGACAACTCACCGCTTTGTTCAGTGGTTTCGGCAAGACCATACAGCCAGCCAATGGCATCGCTAATGTCTTCATGTTCGAAGCCAGCGGCCACTAAACGCTTGGTGAGCACGTCGGTAGACGGGCAAGCATCGGGTGTATAGTAGTTTTCAAAGAGATAAACCAGGACATCGAACATAGTGGTAACTTCCGAAAAAGGTTTATTCAAAGGCAGGCTTCATGATAACTGAAAAAGGCAAAAAGGATCGCTAAATATAAAGGCGAGTGCACTTTTGGGAAGCGATCGTTGTTTCAGCAGGATACGGGTGTGTAACTTTGCCCACAGAATCGGTTTTAATCGCACAGTCACGGGGATTTTGACTAAAATGCGGTGTCTGTTTTGTTTAGTTTAGTTCATTGCCCCTGAAAGGAATTGTCATGGCATTTAATCCTGCTGACGTAAAGTCGTTAATGGAAATCACCTCCCGTCCCGAACTGATCTTTGTCAAAGGGGAAGGTTCCTGGCTAGAGGACCAGGAGGGCCGACGATACCTTGATATCATGCAGGGTTGGGCCGTTAACTGTCTGGGTCATTGTCCGCCCGAGGTGGTGCAGGCCATAGAACACCAGGCCAAAGTGCTGATCAATCCGTCGCCCGGGTTTTACAACCAGCCATCCATTGACCTGGCCAATCGCCTTACCAGCGCTTCCTGCTTTGATCGCGTGTTCTTTGCCAACAGCGGTGCCGAAGCCAACGAGGGTGCCATCAAGCTGGCCCGTAAATGGGGGCAAATCCATCGCAATGGCGCTTACAAAATCATTACCTTTGACCACAGTTTTCATGGCCGTACCCTGGCCACCATGTCTGCTTCGGGCAAGGCCGGCTGGGACAAAAAGTTTGCGCCCCAGGTTGACGGCTTTCCAAAAGCCATCATGAACTATCTGGATTCGGTACGTGAGCTTATTGATGACCAGACCGTTGCCGTCATGCTGGAACCGGTGCAGGGTGAAGGCGGGGTGATTCCTGCCGATATGCAGTTCATGCGGGAACTGCGTGCCTTAACCCGTGAAAAAGGCATTTTGCTGATTGTGGATGAAGTGCAAACCGGCATGGGCCGTTGCGGTACCATGTTTGCCTACCAGCACTATGGCATCGAGCCCGATATCATGACCCTGGGCAAGGGCATCGGTGGTGGCGTGCCATTATCTGCCCTGCTGTGCCGTGAAGAAGTGGCATGCTTTGAGCACGGCGACCAGGGTGGCACTTACAACGGTAACCCACTCATGACCGCAGCGGGTGTGGCCGTGTTTGATGTGCTGAATGCACCGGGCTTTATGGAAAGCATTAATGAGCGTGCCCAATACCTGTCTGATGGCCTGAACAAGCTGTCTGCCAAATGGGGCATGAAAGGTGAGCGCGGCCTGGGTCTTTTACGTGCCCTGATGCTGGATCGTGAAGATGGCAATGCGATTGTTGAGGCCGCCCGTACTCGTGCACCTGAAGGCCTGTTGCTGAATGCACCACGAACCAATTTGTTGCGCTTCATGCCCGCCCTTAACATTAGCAAGGAAGAAATCGATTTGATGTTAAGCTGGCTGGATGAGTTAATTGCGCAAGTGCGCCAATAAGCCAATAGGAAAGCACTGTTTATGAGTATGAGTAATGAAATTGATGAGTTGAAAGCACTGGTGGTAGAGCTTTCCGATAACCTGAATCAATGCATGGCTCAACAGGCCGCTTTGCAGCATGGCCTGTATGCGCTCATGGTAAACGTGACCGACAGGCAGGCCGTTGCCAATGCGCTTACGATTTGTGCCGAAAACTTTATGACGCATAGTCTGGAAGCCGAGCTGCCGGTAGAAATGCTGGAAACCTACCAGGATGAAATAGCCGAGTTGCTGGACAGCCTGGAAGAATAATCGGGTGCCTTAATGCAGCAGGCCAATAAAGTGTTCTTTGGCCTGCAAAGTCAGTTTTTTCAGCAGGCGTTCAGCCTGTTCCTGGCTAACCCCTTCATTCTTAACGTTTTCAATGAAAACCAGCAATGAGGATTGAACCAGTTTCATGCCACCCGCCTGGTCGGGCTCAAACTGGAGGCCTGAAACATGCTCAAGAGTACCGTTGCTGTGACGGCGCCAGCCATTTGGGGCAAATTTGGGCAGTGATGTCATGGGTGTATGTTCATATAAATGCTAAAGTGTCAGTGTAGCGGTTTTTGTGGAAGGTGTAGGGTTCATTTGCACGATAGGCCATTCAAATGATAAAATCCCAAGCTTAACTAACAATAATAACAAGCCGCTTTAGCTCAGTCGGTAGAGCAGTTCATTCGTAATGAAAAGGTCGCCAGTTCGATTCCGGCAAGCGGCACCAATAAAAACAAGCATTTACGCCAATCTTAACGGGTTGGCGTTTTTGTTTTTAACGTCCATCCAGGAGAGTCATAAAGTGAAGAAATTTATCAATGCCCGCCTTTATCGTCATGATAATGCGACGGAAATCCTTGTGGAAAATGGGGTGATCACGCAGATTGGCAATCATTTGCCGTCCGCCCCGGAGGAAATTGACCTGAAAGGCAGGCTGGTTGTACCGCCTTATGTGGATCCTCATTTGCATCTGGACTATGTATATACCGGTCGCAATGAGGGGGCCGCCAATGCGACCGGTACGCTGTTTGAAGGCATCGAGCGCTGGCACCATATCAAGAAAGGACAAACGCTTGAAGATGCCAGGGAGCGCGCCTTGCGTGGCATTCGTGAAGAGGTTGCCAAGGGGGTCCAGTTTATTCGTACCCATATCGATGTGGACGATCCCAAACTGACCGGGTTAAAAGCCATGCTGGAATTGCGTGAACAGTTAAAAGACAATGTCACCATTCAGATCGTGGCTTTTCCGCAGGAAGGCATGTACGCTTATAAGGGCGGTGATGAAATGGTTGAGGAAGCCCTGAAAATGGGTGCTGATTGCGTAGGTGGCATTCCGCATTTTGAATGGGCCAGGGAATTTGGTGAGAAATCGGTTCACCGTACTGTTGAGCTGGCCATCAAGTACAACAAGTTGATTGACGTTCATTGCGATGAGACCGATGATACCCATAGCCGTTTTGTAGAGCTGCTGAATGCCTTGGTGATGGTTGAGGGAATAGGTGCCCGGACTGCGGCCAGCCATACCTGTTCTTTCGGCTCTGCCGATAATGCCTATGCATTCCGCATGATGGGCCTGTTTCAGAAATCAGGTCTTAATTTTATTTGCCCTCCCACTGAAAACGCCTACCTGCAAGGCCGTCAGGACAGCTATCCCAAACGTCGCGGCATTACCCGTGTTAAAGAGCTATGGGATGCGGGCATTAACGTGTGTTTTGCCCAGGACTCCATCAATGATCCGTGGTACCCGCTGGGCAATGGCAACATGATGAATATTCTGGATAACGGCATTCACCTGGCACAAACCATGTCATATCCGGAAATTGAAAAGGCCCTGGACCTGATTACCTATAACGGTGCCAAAACCTTGCAGGTTGAAGACCAGTACGGTCTTGAGGCAGGCAAACCGGCCAACTTCCTGGTATTGGATGCCACGTCCGCTTTCGAGGCAGTGCGCCAGCGTGCTGATGTGTTGGCCTCTATCCGTAACGGCGAATACCTTTTCAAAAAACCCGAACCCAGCTTTGAAGTTGAACTGGACCTGTTCAGGAAAACCAAATAAGCGGGTTGATAAAAACCTGACAATATTGCTTAATGCATGAAAACAGAGCGCCTGGATTGGGCGCTCTGTTTTTTGCAAAGGGAGATGGCGTTGAAATTATTTGACTGTTACGTTATCTTTTCAGCATTTTAACCAGCGCCAGGGCCACTTTTTCTGAAGAAGCCGGGTTCTGTCCGGTAATCAGCCTGCCATCAATTACCACATGCGCTTCCCAATTTCCCGCCTTGCTGAATTGGGCTCCTTTATTAATCAATTCGGTTTCAAGCAAATAGGGCACAATACCCTCACAGGCAACCGCTATTTCCTCTTCATTGCTAAAGCCGGTCAGTTTTTTGTCCTTGACAAGCGCAGTGCCATCCTGGTTAATGACGTCCAGCAAAACGCATCCGGCATGACAAACGGCCGCAACAATTTTGTCGTTATTCCAGAAATCCTGAATGAGTTTTTTTGAGTGCTCATCGTAACGAAGATCCCACAAAGGGCCATGCCCACCAGGATAGAAAATGGCATCGTGGCCGGTCGCGAAGGTTTTTTTCAGCACGACGGTGTTTTGCATCAATTGCTGCAGCTTGGTGTCATTCTTGTAACGCTTGTACAAAGCGGATTCTTCAAGGGCGGCAACCGAAGCTGGATCAACAGGCACTGCCCCGCCTTTGGGTGTTGCCAGCTCTACGGGAATGCCCCTGTCGGTAAAAATATAATAGGGAGCAAGGAATTCCTCCAGCCACACCCCGGTTGCTTTACCGGAATCACCCATTTTGTCATTAGACGTTAACACGATCAGTACGGACATTGTTTTCTCCAATTGGCAAGGTCGTTTCTGTGATTGTATATGATCATGCTTTTTGTGGGCGGCCTGTTTTGCAATTAAGGCATTAAGGCCAAGGCGATCAAGTTCGCGTTAGCAAAGTGGATCAGATTGCTTTAAGTAACTAATGGTAGTATTTTCTTGACTAAAATTAACTTTTCATGACTGGTTTAAACGTAAGGCGAATGTTAAATTTAACAATTCAATCAATAATAAGTTATTAATTGAAAGTATTAAGTAGCCTTTACTTTAAATGTTTGGTTAATGGTAATGACGTTTATCCTGAAGTAGAGTAATCATTGGTATGCTCAGTAATTCCTTGCTTGGCGTATTGATGCAGACAAAATATTCTCATGGGAGAAATTTATGCAACACAACCATAATTGCTGTCAGCCCAGTGCTCCAGAAAACCAGGCCCGACGTAACTGGTTCAAGGCCAGTGCCGGCGTAGCTTTGGCAGCTGGTCTATCAGTTATTCCTGCTACCGCATCGGCCGCTTCTTTAACACAAGAACAGCGCGATGCCATGACACCTGACCAGGTCATCAATATGCTGCGCGAAGGCAATGAACGCTTTCGTAGTGGAAAGATGCAATCACATGATTTTCTTGCCCAGAAAAGAATGACCGCAACGGGGCAGTATCCGGCAGCGGTTATCCTGAGTTGCATTGACTCACGTGCGCCGGGTGAGATCATTTTTGATACCGGTATTGGTGATGCTTTTGGCGCACGTATTGCGGGCAATATTTCCACACCAGACCTGCTTGGCAGCATGGAGTTTGCCTGTGCCGTGGCAGGTGCAAAACTGGTGTTGGTGATGGGACACACTGCGTGTGGTGCCATTGCAGGCGCCATCAATGGTGTAGAGCTGGGTAACTTGACCGGCCTGCTGGAGCAGATCAAGCCAGCGGTTACGGCAACTGTCTATGCCGGTGAACGCAGCGGCAGCAATTATGAATTCGTTGATGCGGTTGCCGAGCAGAATGTGTTGCTCACGATTGAAAACATTCGCAAAAACAGCTCCGTGCTTGATGGGCTGGTAAAAGAAGGTAAAATCAAGATCGTTGGCGCTATGTACAATTTGTCAAATGGTGAAGTTAAATTCTTAAGTTAAGTCATTGTTATGCCAAACGTTTTATCGTTTGAAATAAGAAACGGCCGCCATCTAAAGCGGCCATTTTTTTCTGAGTAAATGAACATTACAACGAGGGCGAAATGATCTTCGCCTGCGGCGATGGAGATCCCAATGCAAACCACTCCCCAAGACATCCTTCATTTCTGGTTCATGGAAAGCACGCCGCAAATGTGGTTTCAGGGTGGTAAATCATACGACCAGACCATTCGTGAACGCTTTGGTGATGTTTGTGAGGCGGCGGCGCAGGGAGAGTGTGATGCATGGCGTGCGACCATGAAAGGGCGTCTGGCTGAAATTATTGTGCTGGACCAGTTTTCGCGCAATATCTGGCGCGATACGCCGCGAGCTTTCAGCCAGGATGGCATGGCCCTGGTACTGGCCCAGGAAGCCATTAAGCTGCCTGAGTACCAAACGCTCTCCACCATGGAAAGAAAATTCGTCATCATGCCATTCATGCATTCGGAATCCCGGTGTATCCATGAAAAGGCCTTGGTTCTGTTTACCGAACTGGGTGATCCGGCCACCCTGGAACATGAAATCCAGCACAAGGCCATGATAGACCGGTTTGGCCGTTATCCAACCCGCAATAAAAGCCTGGGACGCCTGTCCAGCGAAGAAGAAATCGTCTTTTGCAAGGACTTGACTCAAATGCTGGAGGATTTTATTAGTCAGGCGCAGGAATCACCCGATTAATTGTCAGTGATCCCTTGTGCCTGATTCGCAACTCCTTAAGCGATAATTCCTTCTTGCTTATTCAACCTTGACGTCCGCGTCTGTAATAACCTGACGCATTTTCGAGCCATATTCTTCTATCCAACGCTGGGCCTCTTCCTGACTGCCGTTGACCAATTGGATTGTTAGCGTTTCAAATTGTGCTTTTACCTCATCTGATTGCATTGCCTTGCCAAGCGCCTGGTTCCATTTTTCTGCAATGGCAGGGTCCAGCCCTTTGGGAGACATCAGGAAAAAAGCGAACTGCATGTCAAAATTTTCAAGACCGGGCAGACCGCTTTCTGCAACCGTAGGAATGTCTGGTAACTTGGATTCACGCGTTTTGCCAGAAGTGGCGATGGGGACCAGCGTACCCGCCTGGATATGTTGCAGGGTTGAACCACCCATGACCAGAAAGCCGGCATCAACTTGATTGCCCAGCAGGGCATTCATGGCTGGTGCATTGCCGTTAAAAGGAATATTCAGCATGTTAAGGTTTGTGGCCAGACGAAAACTCTCCATCGTCAGGTGCCCCGGGGTGCCTGGACCGGCCGATGAATAGTTCAGGTCACGATCTTTGGCAAGTGCCGCCAAGCCCTTGATGTCCTTGATCTTGCTTGCCTTGTTAACCATCAGGACTTGGTTGAAGGTGCCCATCAAGCCTACCAGGTCCAGGGATTTTGCAGGATCAAACTTTGTATTTTTGTAAATGTAGGGGTTAACCGTTAGCAGGGAGTCAATGGTTGCCAGCATGGTGTAGCCATCGGGTTTCTGGCGTGACACGTTCTCGGCACCAATAATGCCCGAAGCACCGGGCCTGTTTTCAATCACAATGGGCTGGTTGAACTGTTTGCCAAGATTGGTTGCCAGCGCTCGGGTTGCCAGGTCAAGCGCGCCTCCGGCCGGATAGTTGATGATGATCGTGACTGGTTTTTCAGGGTAGGCGGCCAGCGCTTGTCCACCAAAAATTGCTGTGGCCAGCAATACAGCAGCCATGCCGTTTTTAATCATTAGTGTCTGTGTTTTCATTTTGAATTCGTCTCCGTGTAATTTTGATACTGATGTTGGTGGTAGCCGGATTTAACAGGCCAAGCCCTCACAGTAAATGCAAGCGCAAAATTAATATTTTTTATTTTTTGAAATCAGGCCAATGCTGTCGGGTAAGGGCTTTTATCGACCAATTCCAGGTTGGTGTATGCCAGTTTTTCCATCATCATTGCCCTTATACCAGCCATGTCTTTGTTGTTCCATAAGTTGTTCAGTTCATTGGGGTCTTTTTCCAGATCGTAGAGCTCACCCCAGGATGCGGTGTCATAAATAGTCATGCGATATTGTTGCGTCAGCAAGCTGCGGCAGCGGATCCGTGTATTCAAACCCAGAATTACGCGCTGGCCCTCTTCCTCAATGAGCAGCGCATCACGCAACTTGTCGATTTGACCAATAACAACGGGCGCCATATCTTTACCCTGGATACCATTAAACAGGGGAACTCCCGCGCGGTTAAGAATGGTGGGTGCCAGATCAATCGTACTGGTTAATGCATTGGAACTATCACCGGTTTTTAGCTCGGGGTTTACGGGATCTGCCCAGATGAAGGGTACCCGGGTCAGGCCGCGATAATGAAGAGGGCCTTTCAGAAGCAGCTGGTGGTCACCCAGAAAGTCACCATGGTCACTGGTAAAAATCACCACGATATTATCAGCCAGCCCTGTTTCTTCCAGCTTGTCCAGAACCCTGCCTATCTGAGCGTCAATATTGCTGATGGATCCATAGTTCAGGGCAAGGGCTTCTTTGGCTTCACGTTCATCGCAGGCAAAAGCGGCTGTTCCTTTTTTAGCGGCAGTGCCCGAGTCACGTTTTTCATGCAGCCATTTTACGTGTTCAAGACGCTCATGTTCAGAATAAAAAGAGTCTGGCAGCGTCATGTCTTCCGGTTTGTACATGTCCCAGTACTCTCCCGGTGGTGTGAACGGGTGGTGGGGATCGGGAAAGGAAACCTGAAGAAAGAAGGGTTGCTTGCTTTGGGCGTAGTCTTCAAGTAAATCCATGCTGCGATTGGCAATATAGGCAGATGGGTATTGATCTACCGTTAACCGTGTGCGCCATGCCTGACCAACTTTGCTCAATTGATAATCCGGGGTGGGGATGGCGTTTTCAGGGCCAATCAGGCTTTCTCCATTGGGGATATTCTGCCGCAGCCAGTAACGATAATGGCCGTGTACGATATCGGCATGGTCATCCACCAGTTTGACTTTTTCAAAACCGTAATAAGGATAGTCAAGATCATAATCATTGCTCTCTAGCCAACGGTCACGTTTTTCCTGGTTGTAGTTGCCGTCGTCGGGTTCAAATGCCTCAAGCCTGGTGCGTTCTTCCGGTTCTAGCGGCCAGAGCGGCTCCATGCTGGTCATGTTCTGCAAATGGATTTTGCCAACCTGGGCGGTGTTGTACCCGGCAAGGCGCAAGCTGTCTACAAAAGTCTTGGCTTTAAGTGAAAGCGGAATGCCGTTATGCCGTGCACCATGCACGGAAGGATACCGGCCCGTCATCATGCTGGCGCGGTTGGGCATACAAATGGGTGTGGCCACATGCATATTGGTAAAATGGAACCCCCGACGGGCCAGTGCGTCAATCACAGGGGTTTTAACTACCTGGTTGCCATAACAGCCCAAATGGTCTGCACGTAGCTGGTCAGCGATAAAGATTAGAAAATTGACGGGTTTAGTCATGATTTACCCTTTAATTTTTGGTTAGTGGTAGGTTGCTGGATTGTTTTTTCAGGTTTCTTACGTAGCAACTCGATGGTTTCTGTCAGGTTCTGGGCGCTAACGAAAAGGGCGGACAAACCCGCCCCGATGTATTTAAATGGGGTATATTTCACTTCAGTCTCCGAACATTATATTTAGCGTCAATGATTTATTTGTTTTTGACGATTGTTCCACACCCCTTGATAACTGTAAAATTCATTTTTGGACTAACCTGATAACCAAATTGGCATCTACCATGTTTTTCCTGAAAAAACGCCAGGCTGAATTAATCACTTCCTTGGCCGAGACGGCAAACCTTCGTCGATCCGCTGAGCTGTTGCACATGACCCAGCCAGCAGCCTCTAAAGTACTTGCCCAAATAGAGGCAGAGCTTGGTTTCACGCTGTTTGATCGCAGTTCCAGCGGAACGGTGCCCACTGTTTTTGGCGCAATGCTCATACCCTATGCACGTGAAATTTTGCATTCGGCACAGCGCATTCAGGATGAGCTTGCCCGTTTGGGACAAAGCCGTCAGCGTTGCCTGAAAATTGGTGCCTTGCCAACCGCCACGATTTCCATTGTGCCGGAACTGGTCTGTTCTTTAATGGAGCACGTCAAAGGCCTGCAAGTGAGCATTGAAGATGGTACGGTACTGCCGTTACTGGAAAAGCTGCGGGTCGGTAAGCTGGATCTGGTTATCGGGCGTAGCAGCGAACAGATTGACCTAACCGGTTTTAACCGGATTATCCTTGATTATGAACCCATGGTACTGGTGTGTGGCCGTCAGCATCCCCTGGCAAGCAAAGCCCGGATTACTTCAGATGACCTGCATCAGTGCAACTGGATTTTTCCGCCAGAAGACACATATGCTAACCTTCGGTTAATAGAGCTGTGCGACCGGTACGGGCTTAACCAGCCGCATATCCTGATCAGGTCAAGCGTTACCATGAGCAATGTCATTTTGCTTGAACGACAAAACCTGATTGCGGCTTTGCCACTGGGGATTGCGCAATATTTCATTGATCAGGGCATTTTACACATACTGCCCACTACCCAAACCGTTAATTTCGGGGAAATGGTTTTGTATACCCATAAAGACAGTATCTATGCGCCCAACGCAAATTTAATTAATAAAGTGTGTGCCATGATGAAGTCTGAAAAAGTTAATTCATAAACTTTTTTAAAAATCTAAATATGCGCTTGAACTCATATGTATTGTGATGCATAATATGTACTCTGATCCATATCGAGAAAACTTACATGTCAAAAAAGCGTGACAACACAGCCATTGCAAAAGCGTCTGAAAACAGCGCCAAAGGCGATGTTTTCGCCATGCAGCGCGCTACGCTGAAACAGCTGCGCAAAATGGTCAAGCTGACACAGGCAGATCTCTCAGAAACCATGGGCGTTGGGCAGGACACCGTTTCCCGTCTTGAAAAACGTCATGACATGCTGCTTTCCTCTATCAGCCACTATGTTGAAAGCCTGGGCGGCAAGCTCGAGTTGACAGCTATTTTCCCTGGCCGGTCTGCCATTTTCATTGATTGTCTTGAAGATGAATCAACGTCTTCATGCAAAAAAAACCGACCTCCCGATTAAGTAAAAGGTACACACAAAAAATGCTTCAAACCCCCTATTACCTGATTGATAAAACCGCATTACAACGTAATCTTGAAATTATTGATTACGTCAGAAAAAACTCAGGCGCCAAACTGCTGCTAGCCCTAAAGTGCTTTGCAACATGGTCGGTATTTGATTCCATGAAGCCCTACATGGATGGCACCACTTCTTCCTCATTGTACGAAGTCAAGCTGGGTTACCAGAAATTTGGCGGTGAAACCCACGCCTACAGCGTTGCCTTTGCCGACCATGAAATAGACGAAGTGCTGGCCAACAGCGACAAAATCATCTTCAACTCCATCAGCCAGCTTGAGCGCTTTGAAGCCAGGGCGGGCAACAAACCCAAAGGCCTGCGCCTGAATCCGGGCATCAGCAGTTCCAGCTTTGATCTGGCCGACCCTGCCCGTCAGTTCAGCCGTTTGGGTGAAGGAAACCCGGAACGTATTCTGGCCATTATCGATCGCCTTGATGGCGTCATGATTCACAATAACTGTGAAAATGCAGACTTCGCCCGTTTTGACGAGCTTCTTGCCCAGGTGGAAGCGCGTTACAGTGCCATTTTGCATCAGCTGAAATGGGTCAGTTTAGGGGGCGGTATCAGTTTTACCAAACCGGGTTATGAACTGGACAAATTCTGCCAACGCTTGCGCCAATTTGCGCAAACCTACGGTGTCCAGGTTTACCTGGAGCCCGGTGAGGCAACCGTGCGTTACACCACTACGCTGGAAGTCAGCGTGCTGGATACGGCCTTTAATGGTAAACATCTGGCTATTGTGGACAGCTCTACCGAAGCCCATATGCTTGATTTGCTTATTTACCGTGAAACAGCACCCATCGGTAATGAAACCGGAGAACACCGTTACCAGATATGCGGCAAGACCTGTCTGGCCGGAGATATTTTTGGCGAAGGCAATTTTGATGCGCCATTGCAGGTGGGTGACCGGCTTTCGATTGGGGATGCAGGCGGTTACACCATGGTCAAGAAAAACTGGTTTAACGGCGTAAACATGCCGGCTATCGCCATCAAGGAGGTCGATGGCAGCATTCGTGCCGTGCGTGAGTTTGGTTATGACGACTACGTTAATAGCCTGTCTTAATAAAATCTTTAAATTTAAATAAAAGGGGTACACCTATGAAACGTAATGTACTTGTTATCGGTGCCGGTGGCGTCGCTCATGTCGTTGCACATAAATGTGCGCAAAACAACAAACTGCTGGGCGATATCAATATTGCCTCAC
The DNA here is from genome assembly GCF_014652395.1 of Advenella faeciporci. GTDB lineage: Bacteria > Pseudomonadota > Gammaproteobacteria > Burkholderiales > Burkholderiaceae_B > Advenella > Advenella faeciporci. The sequence continues at coordinate 9,257 of NZ_BMYS01000004.1, read as the reverse complement.
GTACGGTTGGCAAATGTGAAGCCATTATTGACTCCATCAAGGAAAAGGGCAATCTGCAAAGTCCTGGTGTTTTGCGTGCACACCAACTTGATGCCATGGATATTGAAGCAACCAAAGCACTGATTCGCGCTACCAAAAGCCAGATTGTGATTAACGTTGGCTCACCGTTTTTGAATATGTCCGTGCTGGAAGCCTGTATTGGTACCGGCGCCGCTTATCTGGATACTGCCATTCATGAAGATCCAAGCAAGGTTTGCGAAACTCCGCCCTGGTATGCCAACTACGAATGGAAACGCAGCCAGGCATGTAAAGAGGCGGGCGTGACTGCCGTCCTGGGTGTTGGTTTTGACCCGGGTGTGGTTAACGCCTATGCCCGTTTCGCCTACGACAACTACTTCGACCAGGTTGACTCCATTGATATTATTGATATTAATGCTGGCAGCCATGGCCGTTATTTTGCCACCAACTTTGACCCTGAGATCAACTTTCGCGAGTTTACCTCTACCGTCTGGTCCTGGGAGAACAGCCAGTGGAAAGCCAACAAAATGTTTGAGCATGGTAAAGAATGGGACATGCCCGTGACCGGCAAAAGCATGGCTTATTTAACCGGACACGATGAGCTGCACTCGCTGTCGCGTTTCCTTGACGTACCCAATATCCGTTTCTGGATGGGTTTTGGTGAGCACTACATCAATGTGTTTAATGTATTGAAGAACCTGGGCCTGCTTTCAGAAAAACCCGTACTCACTGCACGGGGCCAGGAAATTGTGCCGCTGGAAGTGGTGAAGGCCGTTCTGCCAGACCCTGCTTCACTGGCCGCCGGCTATACGGGCAAAACCTGCATTGGCGACCTGCTAAAAGGCACCAAAGACGGCCAGCCAAAAGAAGTCATGATTTACAACACGTGCGATCATGAAGAATGCTACGCCGAAGTAGGCAGCCAGGCCATTTCCTATACGGCAGGCGTCCCGGCCGTTGCCGCTGCCATATTAATTGCCAAGGGCACCTGGGATAGCAAATGCATGGTTAACGTGGAAGAACAGGACCCGGCTCCGTTCATCGCCCTTATGAATAATATGGGCCTGGTAACCCGCATTAAAGATGAACACGGTGATCGTCTTCTGGAACCCATGCGGGAAATGGCCAGCAGCGAACCTGAAAAAAGGTTTGCCACTGCCTAAATACTGCCTGAAAAAGATGTCCCGGGACGTTGCCCCGGGGTCACATTGATTTACGGTTTTGCCCGAACATTTGCCACCCTGTGCGTTTGCCAGAGGTGGCAAATTATTTGGTGCTCATGTATTCTTTAAGGAAGACGAAAGAAAAACACTCATTCCCAGGGAGCAGGCCATGCAAAAGCAACCCTTACCAGCCATGCTATGGGACCTGAACCAGGTGCCCCTGCAAGACATTGACCTGAATGCGGTTCGTTCGCGTGAAGACCTGTTCTATATGGTCGCCGGTGCTTCATTTATTGAAATTGCCGCCGACCTGTATACCGATAACCTGATTGAATACTTCAATGACCAGCCCGAAATCATGCAATGGTTGGTAGACCACTGGAAGTTTGAAGAAACCCGTCATGGTTATGTGCTGCGCGATTACACCAAACATGTCTGGCCAGAATTCGACTGGGACCGGGCTTACCGTTCTTTTTATGTTGATTATTCGGCGCAATGCACCCAAGAGGCCCTTGAGCCCACCCGTTGCCTGGAAATGGCTGCCCGCTGCGTGGTGGAAACCGGTACTGCTACGTTTTATCAGGCGCTTTCCGGGCAGGCCAGTGAACCGGTGCTGGCCCACATGGCCAGTTTGATTCGTGCCGATGAAATCAGCCATTACAAGCATTTTTACCAATACTTCAAGCTTTATCGTGAGCAGAACCCCACCAGCCGCCTGAAAGTATTCGGCGCCATTGGCCGCCGCGTACTTGAAGCCCGTAACAGCGATGCCGAAACCGCCTTGTGGCACGTATACATGGTGCACCGCAAGGTTGACAACAACAGCGATAAAACCGACTTCAAGAAAATGTGCACGCAATTCAGCAAACAGTTCCGGCAACATTACCCCTTGGGCATGGCCGCAAAAATGCTCATGCGACCTTTGGATTTGCCCAAGATGGTCACCCGTGTTGTTGAAGGGCCTGTTGTCAAAATTGCCCAGCGGGTTGTTTCGGGTAACCGTTCACAGCATAAGGCCAGCAAGTAGGGGCATGGGTGGTAACGGTTTTTTCTGAATATTAGTTAATATGTTATTGATTTTAATGATGTTCATATTAATGGCTTGGTTTGTTTTTTATCACTTGTTCAGGTACCGGAATCGACTTATCATTACCTTGCAGACAGACAATAACAAAAAATAAACAATAAATAGTAAAAAACCATTTACTGGCAAACAGCATGAATCGGCCACTACCTTAAAAGTAGTGTTTGCTGCTCGTTATGTATTCTTAAGTTCTAACCAACTTTCAGAGTGAGCAGGCAATAATGAAAGATTTACAGGGAAATCGTATTTTTCAGGCTAGTGCCGAGGCGGTTGATTATTACAACCAGGCGGTATCCGCTTTTAATATTTATACCGGTGATCCTTTCAGTCTGGTTGGCAAGGCCGTAGAAATTTCACCGGACTTTGCCATGGCGCATATCTTTAAGGCTTATCTGTTGGGCCTGGCCACCGAGCCTGTCCTGAACGGCTACGCCAAAGATACGCTACGACACCTGAAAACCATGCATTTAAGCGATCGGGAAGCCTCACACCTGGGTGCGCTGGACTTGATGCTAAAAGGTGAGTGGACCGCTGCCGCCCTGGTGCTGGATATCCACAACTGCAATTACCCGTTGGATATTGTGGCCCTGCAGGCCGGTCACTTGATGGATTTTTATCGTGCCAATGCGCGTAATTTGCGTGACCGCCTTGCCCGAATATTGCCCTACTGGTCTGGCAATGACAATTTTTTCAAGGTACATAACTGGTGGCATCGGGCACTGTATCACCAGGAGCTGGGGCAGGAAAACGTAGTGCTAAGCATTTACGATAACCAGATCCGCCATGGCAACAGCACCGCGGCACTTGAGCTGGTGGATGCATCGGCCATGCTGTGGCGCCTGAGCCTGGAAGGCGTGGGGGTGGGTGATCGTTGGGATGAGCTGGCCGACTGCTGGCAGGCCCATGCCGACGGGCATTCTTATACCTTTAACGACTGGCACGCCATCATGGCCTATCTGGGTGCCGGACGGGATATTGATGTTGAAAAAAACCTGAAAGATTGCAAGAACATCAAACCGGGCCTTGAGTCTGAAATGCAGCAATGGACCCGTCAAACCACCTTGCCCCTGATTGAAGGGTTTATCGCCTTCTGGCGCAAGGACTACCAAACCGCCATTGAGCAACTGTACGGAGCCAGATTTATTGCCAACAGTTTTGGGGGCAGCCATGCCCAGCGCGATATCATTGACCTGACCTTGATAGAAGCAAGCATTCGCGCCGGCCAACCCGAGCTGGCCCAGGCGCTTGCCAATGAGCGTCTGGCCCTGAAGCCCAATAGCCGGCTTAACCGAGGATTTTTGGCGCGAAGCAAAGGCAGGGCAGTTTCTGGTGTTCATTGATGGGTAGATGGTTAGCTGGTTCCCAACCACCCCGTCGCTACGATATCTAGTTCCCATGCTCCTGCGTGGGAACCAGTAACCACCCCGTCGCTACGCGCCACCCCTCCACAGAGGGGAATTTTTCTACTTCTTGGCAATGGTTGTGCTGCGCACTACGCTTCGCGAGTGACATCTACCCCCTCCAAGAACGATGAAAATTCCCCTCTGTGGAGGGGTGGCAGGCGAAGCCTGACGGGGTGGTTACCAAAACCCCACGTTCCCGCGTTAGTATGCATTCCCACGCAGCGTGGGAATGCATACGGAGACAATGCCCTGCATTCACTGCAAAAGCCTGCCGCCATCTACCACAATACCGGTGCCATTAACCATTCTGGCGTCTTCAGAAGCCAGGAATGCCACGGTGGCGGCCACATCTTCAACCGTCACAATCTGGTTCATCGGGTTCATGGCACGTACCGCTTCCAGTGCCTTTTCTTCTGAACCAAACTGTTTGCTGAGTGTGGCATCAACCAGTTGCGTCCAGACATAGCCTGGATGTACGGCGTTGATGCGCACTTTCTGGCCTGAGCGGGCGGCACTGAGTGCTGCCTGTTGTGTCATATTGATAATGGCACTTTTACTGGAACCGTAAGAGCCACCGCCTACCGAGCCCACGAACCCGGCAATTGAGCCCATGTTGACAATGGTACCGCCATTTTCATTGTCTTTCATGGTCTGGATGCCGGCCTGAATACCTAAAAACGTGCCATCGACATTAATGGAAAACAGCCGCTTCCATTCCTGAAAATCAATATCGCTGAACGGTACGCTTTGGCTGGAAATAACACCGGCATTGTTGACCAGGATATCGCAGCGGCCATGAAGTGCCACGACCTGTTCAAAAGCGCTTTTCCAGCTTTCCGCAAGCGTGACGTTTAGCTGTACATAGTCGGGAACCGCCATACCCTGAAAGCGGGTGGCCAGCAAGGTGTCATCTTTTTCTTTTAGATCGCCCAGCACAACCTTGGCGCCTTCCTGGATTAAACGGGTGGCAATGGCCATGCCAATATCACCCATGCCGCCAGAAATTAACGCGACTTTATTTTCAAGACCTCTCATTATTCATTACCTGTATGATTAATTCACTTGCATGTTTGCATCGGCCATCACTTTACTCCACTTCTCAATTTCTTCATTGATATAAGTGGTAAATGCTTCTGGCGAGGTGGTGTTGATCAGTACACCCTGGCTGGTAAATTTTTTGGCAATCTCTGGATCCTGCATGGCTTCAGTCATTGATTGGTTCAGCAATGCAACGATCTCGGGAGGTGTGTCTTTCTTGACGGCAGCACCCCACCAGAAAGTAGGCACAATCTCACCGTAGCCCAGCTCTTCCAGTGTGGGTACATTCGGCAGCAGGGGAGAACGCTCTTTGGAGCCGATCGCCAGGGCACGCAGCTTGTCACCCAGCACAAAAGGACCGCTGGTGGGAATCGCGTCATACATGAAATCAACCTGGCCGCTGATGGTGTCTTGCAAGCCTGGAATAGAACCTTTATAGGCCACATGGGTCATTTCCTGGTTCAGCTTGTTTTGCAGCAGGGTACCAAACAGATGGCCGCCCGTGCCAACACCCTGGGAAGCGTAAGTCAGGCCCTGGGGTTTTTCTGAGGCACCTTTAACCAGATCTTCAAAAGTCTGGTAGGGGCTGTTCATGGGAACCACGACCAAAGCCGGTGACACAATCAACTCGCCAACAGGTTGCAGGTCTGTGCGCGGATCATAAGAAAGATTCTTGAACAGACCCACATTGGTGGCCAAAGAGGGCACATCGCCAATAAACACGGTGTATCCATCGGCAGGGGCTTTTTTCAGCACATTCATGCCAACCTGTGCGGCACCGCCCGGTTTATTGTCCACCACCACGGGCTGCCCCAGTTTTTTGGACATATGGGCACCCACTTCACGGGCCAACACGTCGGTCAAACCGCCGGCAGCGTAAGGCACCAGGAAGGTAATGGGTTTTTCGGGGTAATTTTGGGCCTGTGCAACACCGGCTGTCAGACTCATGGCCAGGCAAACGGGGGCGAAAGATTTCAACCATTTTTTCATTTATGTCTCCAGATACGAATGTTTATGCTTCGGCGGCAATGGTATTTCTCAGAATACCGACTGCATCCACTTCAATTTCAACAATATCACCTTCTTTCATGAATACGGGTGGATTACGTTTGGCACCCACGCCACCCGGTGTTCCGGTCACGATCACATCACCCGGATTCAGGGGCAGGAAAGAGGAAATATAGGCAATTTGCCGTGGAATGCTGTGAATCAGCATGTCGGTGGTGGCACGTTGCATTTCTTCCCCGTTCAGGCGGGTAATCAAGGTTAATTTCTGGTTGGGTTCAATTTCATCGGCCGTGACCATCCAGGGCCCGAAACCACCGGTTTTCCAGAAATTCTTGCCGGGAATCCACTGCGAAGTGGCGGTTTGCCAATCGCGGATACTGCCGTCGTTGTAGCAGGCATAACCGGCAATGTGATCCCAGGAATCTTCTTCTGAAATACGGCGGCCGCCCTTGCCAATCACAATCGCGATCTCACCTTCGTAATCCAGTTTGACAGACTCGGGAGGCAGAACAATGCTGTCGTTATGGGCAACCTGGGATTCGGCCACACGCAGGAAAATCACCGGTGACTCGGTTTTTTCCTTGTTGGTTTCTTTCACGTGCTCGTCATAATTCAGGCCGATACAGAAAATCTTGCCGGGCTCGGGAATCACGGGCAACAATTCAAGATCGGCAAACTTCAGGGTCGCCGTTGCATTGGCAGCCAGTTGCCCGGCCTTGGCCAGCAGGTCTTTTTCAAGCACCTCTTTCAGCGTGTTGGCTTCGCCTTTAAACAAAGGCTTCAGGTTGACCACTTCGTCGCCTTTTACCGCACCGAATGTTTCTTCATTGTTCAAGTTAAAACTGATTAATTTCATTTGTTTTCCTGCTTACTTTATTTATTTAATATCAAAAATTCAATAGGGGTATTTGTTGGGTTCAGGCTTGGGCATTCATGAGGTCATGCATTTGCTTTACCCATTCGGAGCGGGGCATGAACTTGGGGGATGCCTGGGCAATTTCCTTGACCCGGGCCATGATTTCGTCATCGTTCAGGCTAAAGTCGATGGTTTCCTTAAGCGGTTGGTCGCAATACCATTCGGTATCCATAAAGACTTCTATGCGGTTGCCTTCAGGATCAAAGCTATAGATGGAAAGGGCATTGCCATGGGTGCTGGGGTCGATCCGTTCGGCACCGGCGGCTTTCAGGCTGGCGTGATAATGGCGCAGGGTGGGTAAATCCTTCACGCGCAGTGAAATCTGGTTGATCACGCTAAACGTCACGTCTTCGGGGCGGCCGCTTACCAGTGCCAGTTGATGATGCTCTTCCGGATTCTGGCTAAGAAACACGATGTCTTTGCCGCCAATCACGCCCTTGTCGGTAATGAACAGTTGCAGTGCCTGCTGGTAAAACTGCGTCATGCGTGCAATGTCTTTGACAAAAATTCCTACATGGCTAAAAGAAAACGAAGAATCTTGCCCGTTTTTATGGTTAAAGCTCATTATTTATCACTATTTAATAAAATCAATGAAAATAATTATATATAATTATTTAATATAAATCAATTATCAAATAAATAAAAAATTCAATAAATTTGTAAATTGATATAATATGAGGTTTTATCCACCCCAAAAACCGGTTTGCCCATGTCTAGTCTTACCAAAATGCTGAATGTGCTGGATCTTTTCACGCCAGAACACCCCTCCTGGACGATAGAAGAAATGGCAGAGCATTTGGGCTATGCCGTGCCCACCATGTATCGCTATGCCCGGGAACTGAATAACGCCGGTTTGCTGCGTCACAGTTCGGGGGCCCGCTATGTACTGGGCTCTCGCATTATTGAACTGGATTACCAGATCAGGAATATCGACCCTTTAATCCAGGCCTCCTCGCAAGCCATGCGCAGTCTGGCCGAAAAATCGGGCTCCGATGTCGTGCTGGGCACCATTTATGCCGACCGTATCATTACCATCAGTCATTTTTTTGGGGAAGAAAACCTGAAAATCAGCTATGTGCGGGGTAAACGCATGCCTTTGTACAGGGGGGCGCTGTCCAAATCGGTACTGGCCACCCTGTCCAGGCCCCAGTTACGCAAAGTGGTCACAGACAATGCCGAAGCATTTGCAGGGCAAGTACCGGAAACCGTTCAGGAGGAGCTGAGGGAAATACGGAAAAAAGGTTATTGCATCACATTCAGCGAGCTGAATCAGGGCGTGGTGGGCATTGCCATCCCGTACCAGAACAAAGCGCACCAGATTAATGCTGCACTGGGGTTTATTGTGTCTGACAAGCGCTATAGTTTGATGGAAGCGGGGAAGGCGGTGGCTGAACTGCAGAATTGTGCCGAGGAAATTGATTTTGCCTTGCGGCATTATGGGTAGGAGGTTGTGGCGGGGGGGGCGTTCCCATGCTCCGTGTGGAAATGCATATTTTAAAATTTGGTTGACCGGTGCTTGACTGGAAATATGCTGTCATCACTCAACGTTCAATAACATGCGTATACATGGTACGAAGTCGTGATTGTTGGGGGTCAAGTGTTGCAATAAGGGTAAAACCGTGTCGCTCATAAAGTTTAATTAAATCCTCGGAATCTTCGCATTCCAGAATAATTATGCGACCACCAATCAGTTCTTTCGCTGCTGAAATGACAGCGTAGATTTCAGAAAGAATGTTTTCCAGGGATATTGGATTGGATGCAACCGCAGTGTTTTTTCCTATTTGACCAATGAGGAATGCACGGATGCGCCCGGCATTTTTTGAAATACCATCCATGCGTTGAATTTTTGATTTACTGATACTGGTATTTGTCAGCCGCAACTCTTTGAAAGATAATGAAAAATATGCCAGTATCTCACCAGAGTCGTCATTCAGAATAAGATAAGTTCTGGCATTGTCAGTTTGTTCAAATCGAATGGCTTTGCCGGGTTGTGTAAGAAAATTTTCTACATCAGCATTAAGATTGCAACAAAATTGGGAAAGGAGCTTGGTGGTTGAGGTTTCACCAAGCTCTTTTAGCAGATTTTTAAGTTGGACAATTGTTGTTTTAATAACTGAACGCCCCGTTTGTTTTCGGCTTTATAGTCACGTTTTTTTACCGTGATTTGACGGGGAGATGCCAAATCCTGGTGAATCCGTTTAATGGATTCTTTATCTTTGACTACAAAATCTTTATCAAAGGATACAGTAGCCATGAGCACTTCCTTTTTGCTAGTAACAAAGTGCATTTTAGCAGATTTTTTGCAATTACCTATACCGTATAGTGGACATTTTGAGCCTATTGCTGAAACAGGACCTATTTGGTTCCCATGCAGGATTATGATAACCAGTCGCGCGGGTAGGTAGCACAGTTCCGCAGCCAGTTCCCACGCAGGAGCATGGGAACCAGTCGCATCCGTAGCCATCATTCACCCCGGCTCGCAACTCGTTCCCACGCTCCTGCGTCACTGCCATTAAGTTAAGGAAAATCCATTTAAAAACAATGTTTTTTCTGTCGTTTATGAAAGTTCAACTGTCTCCTTGATGATGACTTTTTACGGGGCGGATGACGGTAGCGCCGTTCCAGAC
>NZ_BMYS01000003.1 GCF_014652395.1 Advenella faeciporci | reverse complement strand
GAGGCGATAGCCACTCTGGCCGGACAGATACTCTTGGACTAATTTGATTTTGAACGGCAAATCATATTTTGTCATTGAAAAGACCCCTAAAAGTTGAATGGGTGTCCAACTTTTTGGGGTCAGTTCACTCCTGCGTGGGAATGCCTACTCCTTCTGCCCAAAAAGATTACGCAGTTTATACAGGGCATCCAAAGCCTCCCGTGGGCTCATGCTGTCAGGGTCAAGATCGTTAATGGCTTCCCGCAGGGCCTGCAGTTCAAGCTGGTCATCGCTGGCCTGGTCATTGGCCGGGGCGGTTTCGGCAAATAAATCCAGTTGTGCCGTGTTGCTGGCCTGGTTTTCAAGGCGTTCCAGTTCACGCTTGGCCTGGCGGATAACCGCAGCGGGAATGCCGGCCCGCTGGGCAACCTGGATCCCATAGCTTCGGCTGGCTGGGCCTTCCTGGACTTCATGCAAAAAAACAATGCCACCGGGTGATTCGGCGGCGGCCAGATGAACGTTGACGGCGGCCTCGTTTTGTTCGGGCAGGCGCGTAATTTCAAAGTAATGGGTGGCAAACAGGGTAAGCGCCTGGTTGTGGGTTAACAGGCGGCAGGCAATTGACCAGGCTAAAGACAGGCCATCATAGGTCGAGGTGCCGCGCCCGATTTCATCCATCAGTACCAGACTGTGTGGCGTGCTGGCGGCCAGGATCGCAGCGGCTTCGGTCATTTCCATCATGAAGGTGGAGCGGCCGCCGGCCAGGTCATCGGCAGCGCCAATGCGGGTGAAAATACGGTCTATCATGCCAATGCGGGCAGACTGGGCCGGTACGAAACTGCCCATGCGAGCCAGCAAAACAATCAGGGCAATTTGCCGCATGTACGTGGATTTACCCCCCATATTGGGGCCGGTAATCAGCAACATGCGCCGGTTGGGGTTCATTTGGCAGCTGTTGGGGGTGAAGCGTTCTATGCTGCGTTCAACCACCGGATGGCGGCCCGCCTCAATCTCAATAATGGGGGCCTCGCACAATTCAGGGGCCACCCAGTCATTGTTGCGGGCATGTTGCGCCAGTGATAAATACACGTCAATTTCAGAAACGGCCTGGGCGCATTGCTGCAGCGCCGGTACGGCCTGGGCCAGTTCTTCCACCAACTGTTCGTAAAGCCATTTTTCCCGGCTTAATGAACGGTCCTTTGCCGACAGGATCTTGTCTTCCCAGGCTTTCAGTTCGGGTGTAATGTAGCGTTCAACATTTTTAAGGGTCTGGCGACGGCGGTAATCATCGGGGACTTTGTCAATCTGACCTTTGGACACTTCAATAAAGAAACCATGGACCCGGTTGTATTCAACCCGCAGGTTGGCAATGCCGGTGCGGCTGCGTTCCCGGGCTTCCAGCTCCAGTAAGTAGGTGCCATTGTCGCTGGCCAGGGAACGCAGTTCATCCAGTTCGGCATCAAAGCCCGCGGCAATCACGCCACCTTCACGGATTAGCGCAGCGGGTTCTGTATCAATGGCCTGGTGCAGGCGCTGTTGCAGGGCCGGGTCTATGGCCAGAGCTGAAAACAGTGTCTCCATGCGCGGGGTAGAGGCAATGTGCTCATTGAGCAATTGGTGCAAATCGGGCAGGCGGGCCAGCGCATCGCGCAGGCTGGCCAGCTCGCGGGGGCGAACTGATTGCAGCGCAATACGGGTGGCAATGCGTTCCAGGTCGGGGAATGATTTTAATAACTGGTTGATTTTTTCCAGCACGATGGCCGGGTGCATGGGACTGTCTGATTTGCCCATCAGGAAAGCCTGAACGCAGGCCTGTCTGGCCACTACCGGTTCATTGGCACGTAGCGGGTGGTGCAGCCAGCGGCGCAGCAGACGACTGCCCATGGGGGTTTCGCAGGCGTCCAGCAAAGAGAACAGGGTTGGGCTTTCTTCGCCGCTAATGGTTTCGGTAATTTCCAGGTTTTTGCGGGTTACCGGGTCCAGGACCAGGTAATCGCTGGCTTGGTCAACGCTAATGCCCTGCACATGGGACAGCGACTGGGTTTGCGTTCTTTCGGTGTAACGCAGCAGGGCACCGGCAGCGGTGACTGCCGAAGGCATGTCGTGAATACCGAAACTGGCCAGGGAATCAATACCAAAATGCTGGCATAGCAGAGTGTTGGCTTCGTTTTGGTCAAAGTGCCAGTCTGCGGTTGTGCTTAAAGTGCCTTGCCAGCTGGTTTCCGGTTGAAAAGAGTCTGCATGCACGATTTCGGCCGGGGCAATACGGTGGATTTCAGAATCCAGCGAAGCCACATCGCATTCGGTAAGACGGAATTCGCCACTGGCCAGATTCAGCCAGGCCAGACCATACTTGGGCTGGCGGCCTTTATGGGGCAGGTAAATGGCCATTAAAGGACGGTCGGATTTGGACGGCAACAGGGTTTCATCGGTCAGGGTGCCGGGGGTGACAATACGTACAATCTTGCGCTCAACCGGGCCTTTGCTGGCAGCCGGGTCACCAATCTGTTCACAAATGGCCACCGATTCACCCATGGCCACCAGGCGTGCCAGATATTGTTCCATGGCATGCATGGGTACACCAGCCATGGGAATCGGCTCGCCATTGGAGGTGCCGCGCTTGGTGAGGGTCAGATTCAGCAGGCGTGCCGTTTTAATGGCATCGTCATAAAACATTTCATAAAAATCGCCCATGCGATAGAACAGCAATATTGAGCCTGCTTCTTCTTTAAGGGCAAGGTATTGCTGCATCATGGGCGTGTGGCCGGCAAAACGGTTAGGGACCGCTTCGGCTTTGGAAGAAAGGGACTTTGTGCTCATAGAGGGGTATTGTAGCGGTTAAAACCAGGAAATAAGCAATGAAATGGTCAGGACCGAGATGACCGTAGACAGGAAAATGCTTTGGGAAACCAGCTGTGAATTGCGCTTGTACAGGGTGGCCAGCATGAAAGGGCCCGTGCCGGTTGGCAGTGCGGCCAGCAGGATGGCGGCTTGCTGGTAAACCAGCGGCATATCAAAAACGTAAAACACCAGAAGTGCCGTAAAGGCGGGCAATAGCAACAGTTTCAGGGTAAGTACGGTCACCGTGCCGGTTTGCAAACCCTTATTGGGGGTTTGTGCCAGAAAAAGGCCAATGGTTACCAGGGCACAGGGGCTTGCCGAAGCGCCCAGCAAACGGGTAAATTCCAGCAGTGGGGCCGGAATGCTTACAGGGCTTGCCGCCACCACACCACCCAGAACCGGTGCGGCAATAAGCGGATTTTTAGCCAGGGAAAGCGCGGTTTTGCGCAGGGTTTCACTGAGTTTGGGTGAAGACTGAATGCCAAACTCAATGAAAATAATGGCCATCGCAAACAGCACGCAGGCGGTTAATAGCATGGAAATGATAGCCGGTATCAGTCCTTCCGGCCCAAATACAAGCGCGCATAAGGGAAGACCCATATAACCGGTATTGCTGTAGGCGGCGCTTAGGCTGTTAATGCTCCGGTCGGCTAGTGGTGCTGTTTTTTTCTGCCAGACCAAAAACACAAGAAAGACAATCAGCATGGAGCCCATGGAGGCACTAATGAAGCCCGGCTGGTACAGTTCTTGCCAGGGCGTGGTGGCCATGGCCTGAAACAGCAGCGCAGGCAGGGCCAGCCACACCACGTAAAGATTCAGGTGGTGGGTGGCCTCATGACTGAGTATTTTCTTTTTCGCAGCCAGATAACCGATCAGGATCAGGGAAAAAATCGGTATTACCGCATTTAATACAGCCGTCAAGCTGAAAATTCCTTTGTTATTTGAAAGCGGTTTCTATAAAGCTGCGTAGTTTACGCGATTGCAGGCGTTCGCGTGGCATTTCACGCAAAATTTCCAGGGCTCGCATGCCAATATATAAATGCTGGTTAACCTGTGTACGGTAAAAATCGGTGGCCATGCCGGGCAGTTTCAGTTCGCCATGCAGGGGTTTGTCTGACACGCACAGCAAAGTGCCATACGGAACCCTGAACCGGAAACCGTTGGCGGCAATGGTTGCCGATTCCATATCCAGCCCAATGGCGCGCGATTGCGACAGCCGTTGGACCGGCTCATCGTGATCACGCAATTCCCAGTTGCGGTTGTCAATGCTGGCTACGGTGCCGGTGCGCATAATGCGTTTGAGTTCCCAGCCATCCAGACCGGATACCTGGGCGACGGCTTCTTCAAGGGCAACCTGGACCTCAGCTAGGGGTGGAATGGGTACCCATAAAGGCAGGTCGGCGTCCAGTACGTGATCATCGCGCACATAACCGTGTGCCAGTACGTAGTCACCCAGTCTTTGGGTGTTGCGCAGGCCTGCGCAGTGGCCCAGCATGATCCAGGCAGAGGGGCGCAGTACGGCAATGTGATCGGTAATGGTTTTGGCATTAGAGGGGCCTACACCCATGTTGACCAAGGTGATGCCGTTGCCATCAGGGCGTTTAAGGTGATAGGCCGGCATTTGTGGCAGGCGCACCGGTTGACTGCCTGCTTTGGGGCTATGTGTGGCGGTGGTGACCAGGTTGCCTGGCTCAACCAGTTCGCTGTAGCCACTGCTGGGGTCACGGACCAGTTCGCGGGCTTTGTTGCAAAAGGCATCCACATAAAACTGGTAGTTGGTAAACAGCACAAAACCCTGGAAGTGTTCAGGGGCCGTTGCCGTATAGTGTTGCAGGCGGTGCAGGGAGTAATCAATGCGCGGAGCGGTAAAGGGAGCAAGTGGCGCCGGCGTATTGGCTTCGGTTTTCAGGGTGCCATTGACAATGGCATCATCCATGACCGCCAGGTCAGGTACATCAAAATAGTTGCGCAGGGTCAGGGTGTTGGTATTGCCATATACCCCTTCCACATACTGGCTGCCAGTAAATGCAAAGTGCAGTGGAATAGGCGTCTTGGATTCGCCAATTTCAACCGCGAGCCCGTGGTTTTTAATCAGCAGGCTGATTTGTTCCAGCAAATACGATTTATACAGTTCGGGTTGGGTAATGGTGGTGGAGTAAATGCCTGGCTCGGTGGCGTAGCCGTAAGAAAGACGGGAGTCAACTTCCTTGTGATCGGTAACGCGTAGCCGAATGGCCGGGTAAAATGCCCGGACGCTATATTCGGGCGGGATTTCGTTATTGATGAAATGCGTAAATGCCGTGCGAATAAACCGGGTGTTACGTTGATAAATAAATACCAGCTGCTCATAAGCCTTTTCAGCATTGTCGAAGGCGGTAAAAGCAATATGCTCCGGGGTAGAGATTGCCTTGGGAGAAAGATGAGTATGTGTCATTGCAGTAACGGTTCTATTTTGTTATTGGAATTCAAGGAATCAAGTGATTTTTCTTTCCGGACAGTATAGCGTCATATTATGACAATGACAGCACGCTCATTATTTTTTGCTGGCATGTTTGATGATATTGGTGCAAACACCGCGCATCATGTCCACTTCTTCCTGGCTCATGTGAATGCGGGTGAACAGGTAGCGCATGCGGGGCATGAGTTTTTTCGGGTGTGCGGGGTTCAGGAAATCAATGGCGACCAGGGCCTGTTCCCAGTGTTTAACCAGGGCTTCCACTTTTTCACTGGGGGCATACGCTGCTTCAGGCGGTATGTCGCTGGCCGGTGTGGCAGTGGAATTGCTTTCCATCAGGGCGTAACGCAATTCCCAGGCGGCCAGCTGCAAGGCTTGGGATACATTCAGGGAGCTGTAGGCCGGGTTGGCCGGAATGTGACAGATTCGGTGGCAACGGCTGATTTCATCATTCTCAAGGCCGGTTCTTTCCGTACCCAGTACCACCGCCACTCGGTTTTCGGGGGCGCTGGCCAAATGACGGGCGCTTAATTGGGCGCTTTGGCGGATGTCCAGGGCTGGCGGGCCCATGTCCCGGCTACGTGCGGTCAGCGCGAATGACAGCGTGACCGGGGCCAGGGCTTCATCCAGGGTTGAAACAAGGTGGGCATTGTGCAGGACATCGGTTGCGCCACTGGACAGGGCAATGGCTTCGGGGTTGTTTTTGATGTCCGGGTCTTTGGGAGACACCAGTACCAGCTCGTTAAAGCCCATGGTTTTGATGGCCCTGGCGGCGGCACCGACATTGCCGGGATGACTGGGTGCCACCATGATAAAACGGGTATGGGCAAAGCTGGGAAGCATGATATTCCTTCAAAAACCATATATTCTAGTGAAAAACAGGTGTTTGGCTAGAACTTGAGGCGGTTGTCATTTAAAATGCCTATTTTACCCAACTCGATTAAAACAGAACAAATATGCATCCAATGCTCACCATTGCCATCAAGGCAGCAAGACGTGCCGGCGCAATCATCAATCGCGGCAGTCTTGATATTGATAAAATTCAAATCGCCCGTAAAGGCCATAATGATTATGTGACTGACATTGATCACGCTGCAGAAGAGGCGATTATTGATGTGTTGCGCGATGCTTACCCTGATCACGCCTTCCTGGGGGAAGAGTCCGGCTTTGTATCCGCACAAGATGGCGACGCCAGTGCCGCTCCCGAATATCAATGGATTATTGATCCGCTTGATGGCACCAAAAATTTCATTCACGGTTTGCCTAATTATGCGGTTTCCATTGCCCTGGCGCATCGTGGCGTCATTACACAGGCCGTTATTTATGATCCGGCCCGCAATGAAATGTTCACCTCTACCCGTGGTGGTGGCGCTTTCCTTAACGACCGTCGTGTACGTGTTGCCAACCGTGCCCGTTTTTCCGACGCCATGCTGGCTGGCCGCTTCCCTTCCGTGACCAGTTCCAATCGCAAAGGAGCCGAGCGTTTTTATCCCCTGATTGATGAAAGCTCGGGTTTTCGCCGTTTGGGTGCTACGGTGCTTGAATTGGCCTATGTGGCCTGCGGGCGTCTTGACGGTTTCTGCGGTGTCAACCTGAAACCCTGGGATATTGCGGCAGGCAGCTTGCTGGTTCTGGAGGCCGGTGGCCTGATTGGTGACTTTGAAGGAGAGCAAACCTGGATGAAAACTGGCAATTTGCTGGCAGGTGGTCCCAAAGTATTTACTCAAATGATTGCTGCTTTGCAAGAATAACGCCAAGAAAACCTGAATGGAACAGTTTATTTATTTACTGAAGGCGGCCTTCCTCGGGGTGGTGGAAGGTCTGACCGAGTTTTTGCCTATTTCAAGTACGGCGCATTTGTTAATTCTTGGCGACTGGATCAATTTTGATTCGGGTGACTTCAAGGTTTATGAGATTGTCATTCAGCTGGGTTCCATTCTGGCGGTTATGTGGATTTTCAGGTATCGTCTGTGGCAGGTCATACGGGGTACTTTTACCGGTGATCGCACCGAGTTGCTGTTTACACGCAACCTGATTCTTGCTTTTTTGCCCGCCGCCGTTATTGGGCTTATTCTGATCAAGCAGATTGCCCAGTTGCTTGATGGCAAGTTTATTATTTATGCATTTACCCTGGTACTGGGTGGCATCCTGATGTTGTGGGTTGAACGCCGCCCCGATATGGCCAAGCATGCTCCCGCCAATTCCGAATCCCAAAGTGCCAAGGTGCAACGCCTGGAAGACATTACCTGGAAACAGGCGTTGGTGGTGGGTTTTGCCCAGTGCCTTGCCATGATTCCCGGTACGTCCCGTTCGGGCGCCACCATTATTGCCGGCATGATGGCGGGCATACACCGCAGAACCGCCACCGAGTTTTCTTTCTTTCTGGCCATGCCTACCATGCTGGGGGCTACGGTCTTAAGCATGTATAAATATGGTGGCGAGCTTAGCGACAGCAATATGCTGGCCGTGGTGATTGGTTTTATTGCGGCTTTTATCAGTGCCCTGTTGCTGGTTCGTGCCTTGCTTAAGTTTATTAGCGTTTATTCTTATCGGCCGTTTGGCTGGTATCGTATTGTGCTGGGCCTGATTGTCGGCCTCTGGGTGTGGTCGGCAGCCGCGTAAGGTTCTCTGCGACTCCCGGGGTTCTGTTAATTTCTGGTTCCCACGCGGGAGCGTGGGAACGAGTAGCGTGGAACGAGTAAACGAGTAAACGAGTAACGAGCTTATTGGTTCAGCTTGTACTGGTCATCCAGATTGAATTCACGCAGGATTTCTTCAGTATGCTCACCCAATAAAGGCGGGGCCATGCGATATTGAATGGGCGTTGCCGAGTAATTAATGGGGTTGGCCGTGGTGGGCGCAACACCGGCAATCGGGTGCTCAATCGTTTTCCAAATGTTTCTTGCCTTGACTTGTGGCATTTCAAAAACCTGGTCAATGGTATTGATAGGGCCACAAGGCACGCCTGCCGCTTTCAGTTTTTCCAGCCAGTTGTCCCGGGTATCGGTACGCATGATGAGTTCCAGAATGGCAATCAATTCCTTGCGGTTTTGCAGGCGACTGCTATTGGTCGTGTAATCCGGATTTTCTGCCAGATCGGGGCGGCCAATGGCCTTGCTGTAAGCGGCAAATTGACGGTCGTTGCCGACGGCGACAATCAAATGCCCGTCGCTGGAAGCGAAAACCTGATAGGGTACGACGTTCTGGTGAGCATTGCCTGCCCGTTTGGGGGCAACGCCTGAGGTCATGTAGTTCAGGTTCTGGTTGGCCAGCATGGCAATATGGCAGTCCAGCAAGGCAACATCAATGTGCTGGCCAAGCCCGCTTTTGTTGCGTTCTTGCAAGGCGCCCAGGATACCAATAGTGGCATACATACCCGTCATGAGATCGGTAACCGCCACGCCTGCCTTTTGCGGGCCACCGCCAGGCAAGTCGTCGCGTTCACCGGTAATGCTCATCAGGCCGCCCATTCCCTGGATGATGAAATCATAGCCGGGCTCCTTGGCCATGGGGCCAGTCTGGCCAAAGCCGGTAATGGAGCAATAAATCAGCCTGGGGTTGATTTCCTTGATGCTATCGTAATCAAGGCCGTATTTTTTCAGGCCACCGACCTTGAAGTTTTCAACCAGAATATCGCATGATTTGGCCAGTTCACGAACCAGATTGCTGCCTTCTTCACTGGCAATATCTATGGCGATAGAGCGCTTGTTGCGGTTGGCACTTAAATAGTAGGCCGCTTCACTGGTGTCGTTGCCTTGCGCATCTTTCAGGTATGGAGGCCCCCAGGCACGGGTATCGTCGCCCGTTTCGGGGCGTTCAACCTTGATGATATCGGCACCCAGGTCGGCCAGGTTTTGCGAGCACCAGGGGCCTGCCAGCACACGCGACAGGTCAAGCACCTTGATGCCTTCTAATGGTAATCCACGTTTAGTCATTTATTTAATCTCGGCAAAGCCATTGCTTAATACAATAATATTTCTTTCTTTGACTTTAGCCTGGAACTGGATTTCGTGCTCATTGCGTTTCCACATTTCACATACCAGCGTTTCACCCGGATAAACAGGTGCTGAAAAACGGGTATCAAAACGAACCAGACGCGCAGGATCATAGTCGCAGAAGGTCTTCATGATAGCATGAGCCGCTACACCATAGGTGCACAGGCCGTGCAAAATGGGTTGTGGATAACCAGCTGCACTGGCAACGGCCGGATCGATATGCAGGGGATTCGGGTCGGCATTGAGACGATACAAAATGGCCGCCTGCGGCAGGATGGGTAATTCACAGACCTGATCCGGTGCCGTATCGGGGACCTTGGGCAGGGCTGGGGGCGGTTCATCACTAACACCAAAGCCACCATCTGCACGGCAGAAGGTGGTTTGTTCGATGGTGGCCAGCAAGGTACCTGCCTCATCGTAAAGCTTGCGCTCGGTAATCACCAGGGCGCCTTTGTCGGCACCCTTGTCAATTACGTGGGATACCCTGATTTTACCGGTGATTTTTCCGCTGGCAGGCAGCGGTTGATGAATCGTGGTGCGTTGCTCGCCGTGAACCAGTTTTACCCAGGTAATGCCGGCGGCCGGATCTTGCATCCAGAAGCCGGGATAACCCAGAACAACCGCCATGGTGGGGAAGGCTTTGATGTTTTTCTCGTAAACAAATTGCAGCTGGTTTTCATCAAGGGGGTCTTGTCCCAGGCCAATACCCAGCGCGTACAGGATGCTGTCCTTGACAGTATATTCCTGCACGACATCGGGGAACGTCCAGTTTTTAATAAGGTTATAGTCTAAAGCCATTCTTGTCTCCTTGTTGATCAACAGGAATTAAATAGGATCCCAGTTGATGACTTCGGGAGAGCGCTCAAGTTTGAAGAAGCTGCCTTTCAGTGCAGGTGCGGCCACTTCGGCAATCAGTTCGGGCGTCCAGCCGGTAGACATGTGAACTGAACGGATAGGACGAGGCTGGCTGAACAGCATGATTTCGTTGGCACGTACACCAAAGATCTGGCCGGTTACTTCAGAAGCGGCGTCACTGCCCAGATAAACGGCCATTGGCGCGATTTTATTGGCTTCCATTTTTTGCAATTTTGCAACGCGTGCTTTTTCTTCGGGTGTTTCGGCTGGAATGGAGCTGGTCATGCGGCTCCAGGCAAACGGAGCAATACAGTTTGAACGTACGTTGTAGCGGGCCATGTCAAGGGCAATGGATTTGGACAGGCCAACAATTCCCATTTTGGCGGCAGAGTAGTTGGACTGGCCAAAGTTGCCAATCAGACCGGAAGTAGAGGTCATGTGCACGAAAGCACCGGATTCCTGTTCACGGAAGTAAGGCGCAGCGGCGCGGCTGACAAAGAATGAGCCATGCAGGTGAACATCAATCACCTGGCGCCATTCTTCTTCGCTCATTTTGTGGAACAGACGGTCACGCAGGTTACCGGCGTTATTAACAATAATGTCAATTTTGCCGAAACTGTCAATCGCGGTCTGAATGATATTGTTGGCACCTTCGTAGCTGGCAACGCTATCCAGATTGGGCACAGCCTGGCCACCCGCCTTGATGATTTCATCGGCAACCATTTTGGCCGGGCCGTCGCCACCGCCTTCACCGGTCAGGGAAACGCCAATGTCGTTTACGACAACTTTGGCACCTGCTTTGGCGTAAGCCAGGGCAATATCACGGCCAATACCGCCACCTGCACCGGTTACAACAACAACTTTTCCTTCTGCAATTCCGCTCATTTTTGATCTCCGAGGTTTTTTTAGGATATAAATAAGAGTTGAACCATAAAAACACGATGTTTTCAGGGTCTACACGTATGGTTGGAGTATAGTAGGCCATAAAATGAATTTTACTTATTCATATTTTTTAACTACCCCCTTTCAATTTATTTAAGATGCGCTACGATTTAACGGATTTAAAATTATTTATTAATATTGGTGAGACATCGAATCTGACTCGTGCTGCCGAAAAAACCTTTCTTTCTTTGCCGGCGGCCAGTGCTCGAATTAAGAATCTTGAAGAGTCACTGAAGGTGCGATTGTTGATCCGTCAGGTTACCGGGGTAAAAATGACACCCGCTGGCGAGATCCTGCTTAAATATGCAAAAGGGGTTTTTCAGCAGTTGGAGTGTCTGCATTCCGACTTGCAACCTTTTTCAACCGGTATCAAAGGCAAGCTTAGAATTCTTGCCAACATGACCGCCACCCATTCTTTTCTTTCTGAAGCCCTTTCTTCTTTCCTGCTTGAGAATCCTGATGTGGATATCGAGCTGGAAGAAAAACTGACCAAAGACATTGTTTCAGCCATTCGGGCCGGGTCTGCCGATTTGGGGATTGCGTCTGGCAGCATCAACCTGGATGGTTTGGATATTGTTCCCCTTTTTAAAGACGAACTGGTGGTGATTACCGATCTTGAACATGAATTAAAGGATGTTGAAGAAATCCGCTTTGAGGATTTGATCGAAAAATATCAGTTTGTCGGGATTCATCCAGAAAGTGTCATCCAGTCATTCCTGGAAGAAAAAGCGTACAAACTGGGCAAGCGCATTCACCAGCGTGTGTATGTGGGCAGTTTTGAAACGGTCTGCCGCATGGTTGACGCCAAGATTGGCCTGGCAATCGTACCCATAGAGTGTGCCCGTAATTACAGCAAGCCAGAGCGGTTGAATATGGTGCGCATCAGCAATGATTGGGCCAATCGTGAACGCTTCATCTGTCGTCCGGGTGGCAAGGATATTCCTGCTTTTGCCGAGAAATTCATCGAGCATGTGATGAAAATTGCCGGTAACATCAAGCGGCAGTAAGCATGGCTTTCAATTTAATGAGGGATGCCTTTCAAAAAGAAAACTATTAAAAACATGAATAAAAGGGATAATTAACAGTTAAGTATATAAAGGAGACGTTAGTGATGTCAGTTTTATTCAAATATCGCAGGGCAGTAATTAAAACATGTGCAGCCGTGCTTGTGTCGGGCTTGCCGTTGGGTGCCAGTTGGGCTGATGCCGGCAAATGGCCAGAGCAGGCGGTTAATTTCGTGGTGCCATTTGCACCAGGCGGCCCGGTTGATACGGCTGCCCGCATTGTGACTGCGCCTTTAAATGAGAAATGGAAGCAGCCCATTGTGATTGATAACAAGGCCGGTGCGGGTGGTATTGTGGGTGCCCGATATTCAGCCAAGGCCAAACCCGATGGTTATAACTATTTTTTTACCGCCATCCATCATGCGATTTTGCCCAGCATGAACGACAATCTGGGTTACGATGCCCAGAAAGATTTTGAACCTGTTGGGGGAGTTGCCCGTTTTCCTTTAATTCTGGTGGCCCATCCTTCGCTTAATGTGAAGTCAGTCCAGGAGCTGATTGACTTGGCCAAAGAAAAACCCAATACCATCTCTTACAGTTCATCGGGCACGGGGGGTGGCACGCACCTGGCTGGCGAACTGTTTGCCAGTATGGCGGGTGTACAGTTGCAGCATATTCCTTACAAAGGCAGTGCACCTGCGGTACAGGATCTGGTAGGCGGGCAGGTACAGCTGATGTTTGCCGATGCCACTTCTGCTTTGCCGTTTATTAAATCCGGTAAGGTAATCCCGTTGGGTGTGGGCAATAAAGAACGTTCTGCCTTGTCGCCCGATGTGCCCACCATCGCTGAGTCCGGTTTGCCGGGCTACGAGGCTTATTCCTGGAGTGGCTTGTTTGCGCCCAAAGGCACACCGGCTGATGTCATTGAAAAACTGAATGCAGACTTGAACGAAAGCCTGAATACGCCTGCAATTATTGAAAAAATGAATGGTTCCGGTTCTGAGCCTATGCCTACGACTCCTGAAGAGTTTGGTCAGTTCCTGGATGTGGAAATCAAGAAATGGCGCGATACGATCCAGAAGGCAAACATTAAAATTCAGGGTTGAAATTTGAGTTTTGGTAACTGACATAAAAAATCCGGCTATATAGCCGGATTTTTTGTCAGGAGCAGGTTTGCCGGATTATTGATTGGGCTGGATACCCGCTTTCTCAATCACCGCTTCCCAAAGCTTGTATTCACGGTCAACCTTGGCTTTCAGGTCGGTACCGTTGCTGAACGTACGGGTGTAGCCACCGGTCTCCATGAGTTTGTCGAACTCGGGGTTTTTGTCAATGTTTTGCAAGGCCACTTCAAGACGTTTGGTAATGGTGTCTGGCAAACCGGCAGGGCCAACCAGGGCATACCAGCCGGTCACGGCATAGTCTTCAATGCCTGCTTCAATCATGGTGGGTACATCGGGCAAAGCTTTGTTACGGGTAGCAGACGTAACGGCCAGCGGGCGGACTTTATCGCCGTTGATATAAGAAATGGCGGTGCCGCTAATGTCAAACATGAAAGAAATTTTGCCACTCATCACGTCAACCATGGCGGGTGCATTGCCGCGGTAAGGGACGTGCAGCATTTCAGTGCCGGTTTTTTGCTTCAGTAACTCGGCGGACAGCTGGTTGGAAGAACCAATACCGGCAGAGCCGAAAGAAATGGCGTTGGGGTTGGCCTTGGCGTATTCAACCAGTTCCTTGACCGATTTGATAGGCAAGTCTTTGTTGGCGACCAGAACGTTGGTGTAGTCAACAATGTTGCCAATATAAGTGAAGTCTTTATCAAGATTGATGTTGGCTGATTTCTGGATATGCGGTGTGATGGTGGGGGTTGGGCTGGCAATAAAATACAGGGTATAGCCATCGGGTTTGGAACGAATGACGTTTTCTGCGGCAATCATGCCACTGGCACCGGTTTTGTTTTCAATAACGACCGATTGCTTGAGTTCGTCGGACAGGAATTTCGCAAAGGAACGGGCAGCGGTATCAACCGGTCCACCTGCCGCATAGCCAACCAGCAGTTTTACGGGACGCTCCGGCCATTCTGCCGCAACGGCAGACATAGAGGCTGACAGTGCGGTAAGGGCAGTTGCTGCCACTAATAATTTCTTGACTAACATTGGGTCTCCAATAAATATCATCTTAAAATAAATACCTTAATATGATTTAGAATTAAAGTTTTTAATATGCCATCATTCTTATTGAATTTTGGCGCCTGATTTTTCAACAGCCACTTTCCATTTCTGGATTTCGCTGCTGATATGTTGTTTGAATTCGTCTGGTGTGGAACCTGCGATTTCGTAGCCGTAGCTGTTAAGCTGTTTTTTGATTTCCGGATCATTGGCAGCATCAACAAATGCCTTATTCAGTTTCTGGACAATGGCATCGGGTGTTTTGGCTGGGGCAATAATTCCGTACCAGCCGTCAACCGTAAAATCAGGAAGGCCCGATTCGCTAACGGTAGGCACATCGGGTAATACGCTTGAACGGTTCTTTCCGGTTACGGCCAGGCCCTTGAGCTTGCCACCTTTGACGTGCGGCATGGAAGTGGAAATGCTGTCAAACATCAGTGAAACCTCTCCGCCCAATAAAGCAACGACAGCCGGGCCGCTGCCCTTGTAAGGGATATGAATCATATCGGTATTGGTGGCTGCCTTGAACAATTCTGCAGCCAGGTGACTGGTATTGCCATTGCCCGCCGAGGCAAAAGTAAGGGCTCCCGGATTCTTTTTTGCGTAGTCGATGAGTTCACTGATGCTGTTGGCTGGCGTCTTGTGTGGGGCTGTGACCAGCATGGGCAAGGTGGCCAGCAGGGATACGGGTGCAAAGTCCTGTTCGGTGTTGTAAGGCAATGAGGCATACATGCTGGGGTTAATGGCGTGCGCTGCCAATACCATCAGGACAGTGTAACCATCAGGCTTTGATCTTGCCAATTGGGAAGTGGCAATACTGCCGCCAGCACCCGGCTTGTACTCGATCACAATGGGCTGGCCCAATGCTTTTTGCATTTGTGCGGCAACCGGGCGAGCCAGCATGTCTGCACTGCCACCCGGTGGGTAAGGAATAAGTAAAGTGATTGGCTGATTTGGGAAATTGTCGGTTTGTGCTTGGGCAACCGTCAATCCGCCACATAACAACATGGCCCCCATGCCAGCCAGCAGTTTTGCCATTATTTTATTTGATGAATTCATTTTATGTCTCCTCGCTATGTTTTTGTTGGAACCGCTTAGTTTTTGTAATAAGGCTGTTGGTTCTCGTCCAGGACGATTTTTTTGGGCGGGGACTCCGCCACCAGTTTGCCTTCGGTTTTTGCCTGCAGCTCCTCAAGGCTTAAACCGTCTATCATGGCATAGACATGAAAGGTATTATTCTTGACTTCAATGACGGCCAAGTCTGTATAGACCCAATCAACCACCCCGATACCGGTAAGCGGATAGGTGCAGGCATTCAGCAATTTGGGCTGCCCGTCCCGGGTGGTATGGTCTAACATGACGATGACATTTTTTGCGCCAACCGCCAGGTCCATGGCACCGCCAATGGCTGCGATGGCATCGGGTGCATCGGTAATCCAGTTGGCCAGGTCTCCGTTAACCGCCACCTGAAAACCGCCCAGAATGGAATAGTCCAGGTGACCACCTCGCATCATGGCAAATGAATTGGTGTGCTCGGTGATGGAAGCACCGTCCAGAAGCGTGATGGGCGTGCGGCTGGCATTGATAATGTCGTAATCAATTTCATGATCAATGGCCGTGCGACCCATCCCTAAAATGCCGTTCTCGCTGTGAAGAATGATTTCCCTGTCTTCGGGAAGGTAATCGGCAACCAGGGTAGGCATGCCAATACCCAGATTAACGTAGGCGCCATCGGGCAGGGTTTGGGCGACAAGTTTGGCAATCTGGGCCCGGTTCAATGAAGTAATACTAGACATTGCCGGCTCCTGCCAGAACAATTGATTTGACAAAAATACCCGGTGTCATGACGTGCTCGGGGTGCAGTTCACCCAGTTCTACAATCCTGTCAACCTGGGCAATCGTGTTTTTGGCTGCCGTACTCATAACCGGGTTGAAGTTGCGGGCGGCCCAGCGATAGGTCAGGTTCCCCCAGCGATCCCCCAAATGGGCTTTGATCAGGGCGAAATCACCGTGCAGGGGTTGTTCAAGAATATAGCCAATACCATCGACAACACGCTGCTCTTTTCCTTCGGCAACACGGGTGCCATAGCCGGTGGGGGTGAAGAAGGGTCCCAGGCCGGCACCGGCCGCACGCAGGCGCTCGGCCAGCGTGCCCTGGGGCATGCACTCGAGTTCAACTTTGCCGGCACGGTAGGCTTGGGCAAAAACATCTGACAAGGGCGGGCGTGGGTGCGAGCAGATGATTTTTCGAACCTGACCGTTTTTAATCAGGCCGGCAATGCCGTTCTCACGGGTGCCCGCATTGTTACTGATAATGGTCAGGTCTTTGGTGCCCAGTTTTCTCAGGCTTTCCAATAGCTCGAAAGGAATGCCGGCATCCCCAAAACCGCCAACGATGACGGATGCACCGTTGGGGATTTGTTCCAGTGCTTCAAGATGGGATGAAACGATTTTATTGATCATGCTACTTGTTAATCCATTTTCAGATTGGCAGCTTTGACGGTATCGGCCCACAAGGCTTGCTGATCTTCAATATATTTGGCGAATTCCGCGGGTGTGTTGCCGCCCGCCTGGCCACCCATGCCGGCAAAACGGGTTTTGACGTCTTCACTTTCCAGGGCAGCCTTGGCCGCTTTATGGAGTTTGTTAACCACTTCATCGGGTGTACCGGCCGGTGCCAGCAGGCCAAACCAGGCAGTCACAACCATGTTGTCAATGCCGGCTTCTTTCATGGTGGGCACGTTGGGCAGCTCTGCAACACGGGTGTCGCTGGTAACTGCCAGTGCCTTGAATTTGCCAGACTGGATGGAAGGCAGTGAGCTGGGCAGGTTGTCAATCATGAAGGTGTATTGATTGCCAAGCAGGGCACTAACGGCAGGACCAGCCCCTTTATAGGGAATATGCTCGGCATTCAGGTTGGCCCGTTGCAGGAACATTTCTGCCGACATGTGTGGAGACTGGCCTTTGCCAGACGAACCAAAGGTTTGATGCTGCTTGTTTTCTGAAACGTATTTGATCAGCTCGGCCACCGTCTTGACCGGTGTTTCTGCATTTACAACCAGAACATTAGGCACGGAAATAACCAGGGTGATGGGTGCAAAATCTTCTTTTTTGTATGGAAGCGAGTCGTACAGGCTGTAGTTAATGGCATTGGGGCCAATGTTACCCATGATCAGGGTGTAGCCATCGGGTTTGGCACGAACCAGTGCCTGGGTACCGATAATGCCAGCGGCACCCGCCTTGTTTTCAACCACAACGGTTTTACCCAGTTCCTTACCCATTTTTTCACTGATGATGCGGGTGGCAATATCCGTGGTCCCACCGGGAGCGGCGGGCACAATAATAGTGATATTTTGCTCTGGCCATTCTGCCATGGCAGAGGTGCTGAACAAAATGCCAAGCGAAAGGGCCAGTGCTGATTTAATACGTTTCATGAAGTGTCTCCAATCTTGGTGTTATTAGCCAGCCGGCCCATTGTTAAAAAGGGCCGGCTGGGTAAATTAAAGTGTTTCGGCCGTGCCCAGAATAGCGGTAGACTGGCTTGACAGTGTGCCGCCATTCCCATGGACAACCGCAAGTTTGGCGTCGTTCACCTGACGTTCACCGCAGCTGCCACGCAATTGACGCACTGCCTCGATGAGAATGAAAATGCCGTACATGCCGGGGTGAACGCATGACAGGCCACCGCCGTTGGTGTTAACCGGCAAGATGCCGCCTGGGGCAATATTGCCATTGCTCACGAATGCACCACCTTCACCTTTTTTACAGAAACCAAGGTCTTCCAGGAACAGGATTGTATTAATCGTGAAGGCGTCATACACCTCAACCACGTCAATGTCGGAAGGCTTGACCTGAGCCATTTCAAAGGCGATTTTGCCTGATTGTTGTGCGGCGGTAACGGTCAAATCATGCATGGAGGAAATCTGGCGATTCCAGCAGGCAGTAGAGTTGCCCAAAACATAGACCGGTTTTTGCTTCATGTTTTTGGCCCGGTCGGCACGCACCAGCACAAATGCGCCGGCACCATCGGTAACCAGGCAACAGTCACGTACAGTCAAGGGGTCGGAAACCATTTTTGAAGACAGGACGTCTTCAATGGAAAGCGGATCACGCATAGTGGCTTCCGGGTTCAGTTGTGCCCATTTGCGGGCAGCAACGGCGACTTCGGCCAGGTTTTCACGGGTGGTGCCGTATTGATGCATGTGACGTGCGGCAGCCAGGGCGTATGAGCTAAGCGGACTTAGCGGGTTGTACGGATTTTCGTAAGGCTGCGGATCCATTTGCTTGCGCATATTGCCAATGGCACTGCGGCTAAGCGTAGAGGTGCGTTGTGTGCTGCCATAGCAAACCAGTACGGCATTGCATTGGCCTGATTCCAGCGCCTGGATGGCGGGCATCAGGTGTGCAACAAAACTGGAACCACCAATCATGGTGCTGTCAATAAAAGTGGGACGAATGCCCAGGTGTTCGATAACCGGCATGACCCACATGGTGGAAGCCACACTGGCGGTGGCAATACCATCAATATCCTGCATGGTTAAACCTGCATCATCAACAGCACGCTTGGCTGCCTGGATCAGGATTTCCATTTCGGTATAACCGGTTGCCATGCCCAGGCCTGCCTGGCCTACACCTACAACAGCGGCAGCACCCCTTAGTTTTTTGTCAATCATTCTTATGCTCCTGCTGGTGTGAAAATGATGATGTTCTGGTCACCGGACTGGCGAATGCCCGCCTGTACTTTTTGTCCAATTTTGACGTCGTCTGGCGCTATGCCTTCAACATGCCCCATCATGCGTGGGCCTTCTTCCAGGTCGATCAGGGCAACGTTATAGTCACCACCGGCTTCAGGCTTTCTGCGTACAACGGTGGTCGAATAAACGGTTCCCTTGCCTGAAGGGGCGTACCATTCAAGCTCATCCGAACCGCAGTGCGGGCAGACCATGCGGGGAAAGAAAATGCTTTTGCTGCAGTCGTTGCAGCGCTGGATCAGGAAGTTTCCCTGTGCAAGTTGATCGTGGTAATGCTTTTCGGCACCCACGCTTAGTGTTTTATTTTGCGTCATGAAAATTCTCGTAAAGTGATAATAACGTGTCCATAGTGAGTAACAGTATTCCTTCATATGAAATTTAAGACAATCTTGATTTTATGAAGCCTGTCTTAAGGCTGATTTAATGATGGTTTCTACTAATACGAGGCGTTCAGCCTGGTTTTGCAGTTCAGTCTACCTTGAATGGGGGGTTCCAAAAATGTAAATTGTGAAACCTTGTTTTTTGTAGTGTCATAGCATGAATTAAAAAACGGAGGACATCATGGATCTGAATTTAACGCAGGAAGATATTGCATTTCGGGAAGAGGTCAGGCAGTTTGTGGCAAACGCCTTGCCCCAGGATATTAAAGACAAGGTGTTCAAACACCAAAGACTGGATAACAATGATTACATCCGCTGGCATCGTGCGCTGGATGATCATGGCTGGGGTGCGCCCAGCTGGCCGGTTGAGTTCGGTGGTACCGGCTGGAACGCATTGCAAAAACTGATTTTTGAAATTGAAAGCTTTAAGGGGGGCGCTCCCCGTTTGTTGCCATTTGGCCTAAGCATGATTGGCCCTGTCTTAATGAAATACGCCAGTCCTGAAATGCGGCAGCGCTTTTTGCCCCGCATGTTAAGAATCGAAGACTGGTGGTGCCAGGGGTATTCGGAGCCGGGCTCAGGTTCAGACCTGGCCTCACTGAAAACCCGTGCCGAGAAAACCCCCGAAGGGTATGTGGTTAACGGACAAAAAACCTGGACGACGCTTGGTCAGTATGCTGATTGGATGTTCTGCCTGGTTCGCACAGACCCTGATGCCAAGCCTCAGTGTGGTATTTCCATGCTGTTGATTGACATGCGTCAGCCTGGCGTGACGGTGCGCCCCATCAAAACGCTGGATGGCGGACATGATGTGAATGAGGTTTGGCTGGAAGATGTCAAAGTCCCTTATGAAAACCTGGTGGGTAATGAAAACGAAGGCTGGACCTATGCCAAGTATTTGTTGGGTCACGAGCGTACAGGTATTGCCGGTATCGGTCTGTGTTATCGCGAGTTGCAGATCCTTAAAAACCTGGCGGCCGAGGTGCAATGGAATGGCAAGCCGGCCAGCCAGGATGTTCGCATGAAAGACCAGATATCCCTGATCGAGGCGGATATTCTTTCCCTGGAAATGATGTTGCTGCGCGTGGCGGCAGACAGTACGCAAGGGCCTGGCCCACAGGCATCAGTCCTGAAAATCCGTGGTTCGGAAATCCAGCAGGATCTGGCACGCCTGCAGCTAGAGGTAATGGGCCTGAACAGCTGGCCTTATAGTCCATCATGGCTGGAGGCCGGCGAGGACGTTTTTGGTCCCGGCCACCCGTTTGCGGCAGCCGCATCGGCCAACTATTTCGATATGCGCAAAACCACCATTTATGGTGGCACCACAGAAGTTCAGAAATCCATTATTGCCAAGCAGATTCTGGATGTGTGAGCACTTGTGGAACGTACAACAAAGAACTAAGGGATATTGGAGAAAATAATGGATTTTGCATATAGTCAAGAGCAGCAAATGCTGGCGGAAAGCCTGGGCAGGGTAGTCAAAGAAGACTGGAGTTTTGAAAAACGGCGCCAGCGCCAGCAGAACAATGAACTGGACGGCAATAGCTGGAACACCCTGGCTGAATTGGGCGTACTGGGCCTGAGCGTGCCGGCCGAGTATGACGGTTTTGGTGAGTCGGCAGCTTCCTTGCTGGCGATTCATCAGGAACTGGGCCGTGGCCTTGTTTCAGAGCCGGTTGTGCCCAGCGCGGTTATTTGTGCCAGAATTCTGGCCAACAGCAACAACGAAGCGGTCAAGCAGCAATACTTAAGTGCAATTGCCAGTGGACAGGTCATTTTCAGCCTGGCGTACCAGGAAGGCCAGCGTAGCGACAATCTGGCAAACATTGGCACACAGGTGGTTAGCCAGGATGGCCAGTTGGCGCTGTCTGGACAGAAACAGGCGGTATGGCATGCCGGTGCCGCCCATGCCTTTGTGGTTAGCGCTTTGCTCAATAATGAACTGGTCTTGCTGGTGGTGCCGGCAGACGTGGAAGGAATTGTCATTAACGACTACCCCACCATGGATGGCAGCCGCTGCGGCAATGTGGATTTTGATGGGGTGCGGCTTGATGAAACCGCTTTGCT
Source organism: Advenella faeciporci (assembly GCF_014652395.1). Lineage (GTDB taxonomy): Bacteria > Pseudomonadota > Gammaproteobacteria > Burkholderiales > Burkholderiaceae_B > Advenella > Advenella faeciporci. Next base: position 195,245 of record NZ_BMYS01000003.1, on the reverse strand, counting down.
GGCAAGCGGTGAGGCTGCCTTGCAGTTGCTCAACCAGGGGCTGGATGACGGTATTGTTGCCTTGTGTGCCCATGCCGCCGGTGCGATGGATTATCTGCTGCAAATCACGGTTGATTATCTTAAAACCCGTCAGCAATTTGGCAAGCCGCTGGCCCAGTTCCAGGTGCTGCAACACCGTCTGGCTGATATGTACATCCAGAAAGAAGTGGCTTTGTCGATGGCTTATGTGGCTGCGGCCGGGGCAGGCGAGCCTGACCAGGATAAAAAGCGTCGCATGCTGTCTTCGGCCAAGATCAAGGTGGCGATGGCGGGCCGTTTTATTGGGGAGAGTGCCGTGCAGCTGCATGGTGGCATGGGTATGACCCATGAACTTGAAGTGGGCGATTATTTCAAACGCCTGATATTTATTGATTATTTACTGGGCGATACCAAGTATCACCTGAAACAGCTGGAGGCACTGGAATGATTGCCAAGTCATATGAAACCATTCTGTTTGCTTATCGCGAAGGCGTGGCTTACATTACCCTTAACCGGCCCGAGCGGTTAAACAGCTTCACTTCACAAATGCATGATGAGCTTAAGGATGTCCTTTCCCTGCTGGAGTCCCGGGTGGATTTGCGCGGCGTCATTTTGACCGGAGCCGGGCGGGGTTTTTGTGCCGGTCAGGACTTAAGTGAGCGTAAACCCCTGCAACCGGGTGAAGTGCGGGATTTGGGTGAAAGCCTTGAAAAAAATTACAAGCCGCTGGTTTTGCGCTTGCGTGCCTTGCCCGTGCCGGTCGTATGCTTTGTTAATGGGGTGGCTGCCGGTGCCGGGTTTAGCCTGGTGCTGGCCTGTGACATTATTTATGCCGTCGAGTCAGCCAAATTCATTCAGGCGTTTGCCAAAATCGGTTTAATTCCCGATGCCGGGTCAACCCACTTTTTGCCGCGTCTGATTGGAACACAGCGTGCCATGGCGGCCTCTATGCTGGCTCAGCCTATTTCTGCCCAGCAGGCGCTTGCATGGGGAATGATATGGAAATGCATCCCCGATGCATCTTTGCAGGAAGAAATGGCGCAAATGCATCAAACCCTGTTGAATGGGGCCACCAAAGCCCTGGCGGCTACCAAGCAGGCGATTTATGCCAGTAGTGAAAACTCACTGGAGCAGCAGCTTGACCTGGAAACCGAATTGCAGCGGGAAATGGGGGCAACCAAAGATTATCGCGAGGGCTCTGTCGCCTTTATCGAAAAACGGCCTCCTGTGTTTCAGGGTGCCTAGTCTTTGTTAATTTGCCACGCTTTGGGCGTTGGCAGGCAAGTCAAAGCGGTGTAAACAGACACCGCTTTTTTTTATTTCTATATAGCCACCGCGAACCGGTTCGTGGTCATATTCCCAATCGGGCAAGACCCAGCGTTCATAGAGGGCACCATGAAGCATAAGGGTGTGATGGCCTGGCATGTGGGTGTGGCCATGGATCAGGGTACGAACCTGGGTGTTTTCAAGGAAGGCCTGCTTTATGGCGCTTGAAGACACGTCGACCATGGTGTCGTTTTTAAAGGCGTGCGAATTTTTGCTTTGGCTGCGTATATGGCTGGCAAGACGGTGACGCAAACGGCGCGGCAGGGCAAGAAAAGTGGCCTGGATCAAGGGGTTATGCACGATTTTTCTGAAACGCTGGTAAGCCGGATCGTCGGTGCAGTATTCATCTCCGTGACTAAGACGGATGGGGCCGGCTGCCGATTCTATAATAACCGTGTCTGCCAGAAGGGTAGCGTTTATCTGTTTGGCCAGTTTGTGCCGGATAAGAAAATCGCGGTTGCCATGCATTAAATACAAGGGAATGTGGGTGGCTGTTTTTTTGAGTTGGTCAAGTGCTTCTTGCAGCCAGGGTTCGGATGATTTCAGGGCAATGTCGTCACCGGCCCAGAAATCAAAAATATCCCCGGCCAGTACCAGTGCATTGGCATGGGCCCGCGCACTGTCCAGGAAAGCATAAAAAGCCTGTCTGGTTCTGGGGATATGCTCGCCCAGATGAATATCCGAGGCGAGCCAGAGGGTTCCGTCAAGTGAAAGCTTATTCAACGATGCTTGCTTTCTGGATAACCACGTCATCAACCGGGACATCCTGGTGGAAGCCACGATTGCCGGTTTTTACTTTTTCAATCTGGTCAACAACTTCAGTACCTTCCACTACTTTACCGAAAACGGCATAGCCCCAGCCTTGTGCGGTAGGTGCTGTATGGTTCAGGAAATCGTTGTTATTCGAGTTAATGAAAAACTGGGCCGAGGCAGAGTGCGGGTCGTTGGTGCGCGCCATGGCAATGGTGTATTTGTCGTTTTTCAGGCCGTTGTTGGCTTCGTTGTTGATGGGTGCACGGGTGTTTTTTTCTTTCATGCCCGGTTGCATGCCGCCACCCTGGATCATGAAGTTTTTAATGACGCGGTGAAAAATAACGTTGTCATAGAAGCCTTCCTTGACATAGCCCAGAAAGTTTTCTGCAGTAACGGGGGCTTTTTCGGTATTCAGTTCAATAACGATATCGCCGTGATTGGTTTCCAGTTTGACACGGGGTAGTGTGCTCATTGTTGATTCCTTTGTTGATGGTGAGGTTTCAGCAGCCAGTGAAGCAGGCACCATGGCCAGCCCACTTAGCAATACTAGTGAACGGGCAAGCAGGCTTGCCCCGGAAAATAAATGCATGCTTAGTTTCCATTGATGATTTGTTTGGTTGCCGCAGCCTGTTTCGCGGCACTGGCTACACCGTTTTGTACGGCCTGGTCAAAAGAATGGTTGGCCATGATGAGCTGAACCAGACCCAGATTGCGATGGGCGATCCCGTATTTGGGATTGATGCCAATGGCCATTTTCAGGGATTCATACGCCTGATCCAGCAAGCCTGCCTTCAGTTGCAGGGTGGCCATATTGTTCCAGGGTTCGGCAAGCTCAGGATATTTGCCGGTCATGTCCTGGTAAACGTCAATGGCTTCGGCGGTTCTTCCCAGTCCGGTTAAGGCACGTGCGCGCAAGAAACGCAGCTGCACATCGGTACCGGGTTGTTCCATATAAGAAACCGTTGGCTGTTTTTTTTCAATTTCATCCAGGGCCTGCTGGAATTTTCCGCTGGCAATGAGCTGGTTGATGCGAATGCTGGCCTGTACCGGCGTTTCGGGAATGGAAGTGTCAACCGAGGGCTCAAGCTTTTTCAGTACATCCGCCAGCGCCTGCCAGCCACCGTCGGGTTTGCTGGCAGATAATTCTTGTGCGCTTGCTCCATGCATGAATAGTGAAATTGCAGCGATACCGGCCCATTTGAAAAAATTTAATCGTTGTCTCACTGATCATCCAAAAAATAATTGATCCATAAATTAAACCAGGTGCAGATATGCAGATGGAATTGCTATACTTCTGATATTGCGTATTTTAGCCTCAGTTCAGATTAGAACGTATTAAACTCTCACTGAACCTGATTAAATTCTTCGATTAACTGCATCCGTCATTTTTTCCGGATGATTTTCTGTTTCTTTTTTCTATGCATATCTATAACTCTTTATCCCGTACGAAAGAGCCGTTCAAGACGGTTGAGCCCAATAAGGTGCGCATGTATGTATGCGGGATGACAGTGTATGACTATTGCCATCTGGGCCATGCCCGGATGCTGGTCAGCTTTGATGTTGTGCAGCGCTGGTTGCGGGAAAAGGGATACGAAGTTACCTATGTGCGTAACATTACCGATATCGACGATAAAATCATTCGCAAAGCGGTAGCCACCAATAAAACCCTGGCTGAGGTGACCGGTTTTTATACTGATGCCATGCATGCCGATGAGCGGGCGTTGGGTGTTCAGTCGCCCGATCACGAACCCCGTGCCACCTTGCACGTGCCGGGCATGCTTGAAATCATCCAGCGTTTGCAAGACAAGGGCCTGGCCTATCAGTCTGATGATGGTGATGTGAATTTTGCAGTCCGTAAATTTGACGGCTATGGCAAACTGTCTGGCCGTTCATTGGACGATATGCGTGCAGGTGAGCGGGTGGCGGTTTCTTCCAGCAAGCAAGATCCGCTTGATTTTGTCCTTTGGAAATCGGCCAAGGAAGAGGAGCCTGATGACTCCAAATGGGAGTCCCCCTACGGGTTTGGGCGCCCGGGCTGGCACATCGAATGCTCGGCCATGAGTAAAGAATTGCTGGGCTTGCCCCTGGATATCCATGGGGGCGGTCCCGACCTGAAATTTCCTCACCATGAAAATGAAATAGCTCAGACCGAAGGTGCCTATGGCGGCAGTCTGGCCAATTTCTGGATGCATTGCGGTCCTTTAATGGTGGATAACGACAAAATGTCGAAGTCATTGGGTAACTTCCGTACCATTCGGCAAACCGTGGGTGCCCCTGAAGCGGCCAGTGAGTCGGCTGACTACGAGTGGAATTTGCGTGAAGCCGAAATGCTACGCTTTTTTATTGTGCGCAACCATTACCGCAGTCCACAAAACTTCACGCCTGACAACCTGTTCGATGCCCAGGCCGCCATTGATCGCATTTACCAGACACTTAACAATGTGGGCGTACAGGAAGCTGAGATAGACTGGTCTTCCAGCTACGCAGCCGCTTTCAGGGCCGCCATGGACGATGACTTCAACACGGCGGTTGCAGTTTCGGTGCTGTTTGAAATGGCTACCGAAGCCAATCGCCTGCGGTCAAAAGAACTGGCGGGCCAGATCAAGGCTTTGGGCGCTGTACTGGGCTTGTTATCACACGATCCTGAAACCTATTTGCGTTCGGTTACGCGTTATACCCGTAAAAACCGTGAGGCTGCCGAGTTGGCCGTGCTTAATGAAGACCAGGTCAATGCCATGGTTGAGCAGCGTTTGCAGGCCAAAAAAGACAAGGATTTTGTCCTGGCTGACCAGATTCGCAATACGCTTAAAGAAGCTGGTGTTGAACTGGAAGATAAACCGGGTGGACTGACGCAATGGCGCAGGATATAGGGGTAAAAAATGACACAAGCAATACTCCCCCAGCAGGCCTGTAAGCCTGATTACTGGGATGAGGCGGTTAACTATTTAATGAAACGGGACCGCATTTTGCGTAAGATCATTCCCGACCATGATGGTGTCTGGCTGGCCAGCAACAAAACGCCTTTCGTTACATTGGCGCGTGCCATTGTAGGGCAACAGGTGTCTGTCAATACCGCTGAAGCGACCTGGAAAAAATTTACCGCCCTGTGTGGCAGTCGTCCTGCACCGGCCAAGGTTTTGGAATATGATGTCGAGCAGCTTAGGGCTGCCGGTCTGGCAAAAAGGAAATCGGAATACATTCTGGATTTAGCCATGCATTTCAATGAAAAGAAGGTGCATCCGGCAAAATGGTCTAAAATGAGCGATGAAGAAATTGTTGATGAGCTGTGCAGCATTCGTGGCATAGGTCGCTGGACGGCAGAAATGTTTTTAATATTCAACCTGCATAGACCAGATGTTTTACCTTTAGATGACCCAAGGCTGTTAAAGGCAATCTCAATACATTATTTTAGTGGAGAGCCTGTATCCCGCTATGAAGCCAGAGAGGTGGCGCAAACGTGGCAACCCTGGCGAACAGTGGCAACCTGGTATTTATGGCGTAGCCAGGAATCCGTTGCCGAATAAGCCCACTTCCAGCCAGATTCATATTAAAATCAAAAACCATGAAATTTACATTTTTAGACTTTGAAAAACCCATTGCCGAGCTTGAGCAAAAAATTGAACAGCTGCGTCATGTGTCTTCTGATTCAGCCGTAGATATCTCAGAAGAAATCGGGCGTTTGCAGCAAAAAAGCGAAGCGTTGACCACCAATATTTATGCCAAGCTTACCCCTTGGCAAACAGCCTTGGTGGCACGTCATCCCCAACGCCCTTACACTTTTGACTACATTCGTGAAATATTTACCGATTTTCATGAATTACACGGTGACCGGATGTTCAAGGATGACCAGGCCATTGTGGGCGGGCTTGCGCGTTTTAATGGCGAGGCCTGCATGGTTATCGGTCACCAGAAAGGGCGCGACACCAAAGAGCGCGCCAGGCGTAATTTTGGCATGCCACGTCCCGAAGGCTATCGCAAGGCATTGCGTTTAATGCGCCTGGCCGAGAAATTCAATTTGCCCGTCTTCACTTTTGTGGACACTCCGGGTGCTTATCCGGGCATCGATGCCGAGGAGCGTGGCCAGTCTGAAGCCATTGGTCATAATCTGTATGCCATGGCAGAACTCAAAGTGCCTATTATTGCCACCATTATTGGTGAAGGCGGTTCGGGTGGTGCTTTGGCCATTGCAGTGGGTGACGTGGTGCAAATGCTTCAATATTCCACTTACAGTGTCATTTCACCCGAAGGCTGCGCTTCCATTCTATGGCGCAGTGCTGAAAAGGCTCCTGTTGCCGCCGAGGCCCTGTCAATCACGGCCAACCGTTTGCTTGAGCTGGGTCTGATCGATCGTGTTGTGCCCGAACCTGTTGGTGGTGCGCATCGTGATGTCACTGCCATGTCACGAACCCTGCGTCGTGCCCTAAGCGAGGCATTGCGTCAGGTTGTTAATATGGATCCACAGGAACTGATCAATAAACGTCTTGAGCGTTTGCTGTCATATGGCCGGGTTCAGGAATAAGCAATCCGATCAACAAAAAGCGTCTTTTCTTAAAGACGCTTTTTTATCAGCCCCCCTGCATACATTTTTTCGGATGGCCAAACGCCAGCACATCCCGATGGTGGCGGTGGGCGTTAGTGGCGGGCCTGATTCGGCCATGTTGCTGGTTTATGCTGCCCATATTGCCCGGCAATACCAGGTAATAGTTCAGGGTGTGCATGTACACCATGGCTTGCAGGCTATTGCCGATCAATGGGTTTTGCATACGCAGGCGTTGGCTAAAATGCTTGATGTGGATTGCAGCATTGAATATGTCAAGGTGGATGCGGCATCGGGCCTGGGCACAGAGGCTGCGGCACGAAACGCACGCTATCAGGCCTATGAAGATTTCGCGGCCAGAACTGGCATCCGGCATTTTTTGCTGGCCCATCATCTTTATGACCAGACTGAAACGGTTTTGCTGCGTCTGTTGCGGGGTGCCGGTGTGCAGGGGATGGCAGCCATGGGGCCATATACGCAAAGAGGTAATCTGCATTTTTATCGCCCCTGGCTGGAGGTAAGCCGCCAGAATATTCTGGGTGCGGCCGAGCAGTTTGCCCTGGAAACCGGCTGGCAGGCTGTGCACGATCCCACCAATCTTGATCCAAAATATACACGTGCCGCCGTACGTGAAATGTTGGTGCCCGCTTTGGATGAGCGCTGGCGGGGCTGGCGTAAAAACCTGGCCCGTCACAGTCGTTTAATGGCGGAAAATGCCTTGTTGCTAAGGGATCTGGCGCAACATGATTACGCGGTGCTGGATGCAGGCAGTGATAACCGCAGTTTTTCTTTAAGAAAATGGCGCGAGCTACCCGAGCATCGGCAAGCCAATCTGATGCGTTATTGGCTTGATCTGCAAAATATTGCCATGCCAACCGAAGCAAGGCTGAGCGAGTGGATAAAGCAGTTGCGACAGCTTCATCAAATGGGGTCTGACCGTAACCTGCGACTAAAACATGGTGATGCCGAAATACGTGTGGTCAAGGGCAGGGTTGTCATGGTTCCTGGCATATTGAAGGACTAAAATGAACCTGGGCTTTTCGTCAATATAAATACGGTCGTCGGGTTTCATGCAATTATCTTCGTTCAAATCTTTTCCTCTTAATACGCTTGGCCGCGATTTTGCGGTGGGTGACATTCACGGTATGTATTCCCTGCTGGAAAAAAAGCTGGTCGCGGTTAATTTCAATCCACAAAAAGATCGCCTGTTTTCGGTAGGAGACCTGGTGAATCGGGGACCGGAATCGTCCCGTGTCATGTCTTTTCTGGGGCAGCCCTGGTTTCATGCCATCAAGGGTAACCATGAAGATATCGCCATACGTTCGGCCACAGATCCGGATTATATGGATTTGATGCTAAGAATTGGTGGTGCCTGGTTAATGGATAAATCTCCAAAAGAACAAGCCAGGATTCGACAGACCTTTACTGCCTTGCCTTTAGCCATGGAGGTGCAAACACCGGCCGGAAAAATTGGCCTGGTTCATGCTGAATGCCCGCTGGACTCCTGGGATGACATGATTTTTCTGCTGAAAGCAGGCAAGCAGGACGCTTTGCATCTGGAAGAGAAACTGTGCTGGTCCAGAAGACGCTTTAAAGACCGGGATGAAACTCTCATACAAGGGTTACATGCCTTGGTGGTTGGGCATAACGTGGTTGAAGGTATGCAGATCATGGGCAATACCTATTATATTGAAACCGGTGCTTTTCTGCTGGACGGGGAGCATGGCATGACCTTGCTGGATTTGGTGGCATTAAAACCGGTGTAAACACAGATTGGTTTTTTTGTCACTGCCTGGAAATTAAGGATGTTTGTGCTGTTTGGACGGAATGTAAAAAAGCCACTTCATATGAAGTGGCTTTTTAGAAAAACTGGCGCGCCCGGCAGGATTTGAACCCACGACCCCTTGGTTCGTAGCCAAGTACTCTAATCCAACTGAGCTACGGGCGCATTTATTTAAAGATTGTTGGCGCGCCCGGCAGGATTTGAACCCACGACCCCTTGGTTCGTAGCCAAGTACTCTAATCCAACTGAGCTACGGGCGCATCTTTAAAGAAAGCTATTATGACTAATTTTTAAGGGGTAAGCAAGTAATTTGTTGGTGAAATAAAAAATAATAGGAAAAATGATGTTTTTTTGGGTGATAGTTGTTTTTTTTGTTTTTTTTTCACAACGAATTGAAAAAAATATTGCTTAATGAGTGGTGGCAGGGAAATTGGGTGCTTATTGAGTTATTGTCCTGTTTTGCCGGTCATTCTTGTAAATACCACCGGTGACACATACAATGACAGCCATTGCAATGCACAAAATCTCGTTGTGCAGTCTCAAAACTTAATCCAACAACTAAATAGTAATGCAAACCCTTCCCTTGAAACAATTAAGATTGATGCTGGCTTTTCTGTTAACCGGTTTCATTCTTAGTCAGGCATACCGGACGATTGGTGGTGTGCTTTCAGTACCCCTCAAAAACGAGTTTCAGCTTGATAATGAAACCTTGAGCAGTATTGTCGGCTCATTTCACCTTACTTTTGGCAGCTTGCAATTGCTGATTGGTATTTGGGTTGACTGTTTTGGTATTCGCAGAACGATTCTTTCTTTCGCCCCCTTCACCGTTATTGGGGCTGTGTTGTCAGGCATGGCCACTTCACCCGGCATGCTGTTGCTGGGTCAGATATTGCTGGGTCTGGGGTGTGCACCGGCATTCCTGGTATGTATTGTGCTTATTTCCAGAAATTTTCCGGCCCAGAAATTTGCGCCCATGTATGGTGTTGCGCTTGGCTTGGGTAGTATCGGACTGATATTTACATCTACCCCGGTGGCCATGATAAGTGATGCGTTTGGCTGGCGCGCCTGTTTTTATGTATTGGCGGCTGGCAGCTTCCTGTCGTGGCTGCTTATTTATTTTACGGTCAGGGATATTGACGATAGTGTTGATTTTTCTTTGAGTTTTAAACAAAAAATGTTTAATGCCATACATGCCGTCTCTGGCTATAAAGTGTTGTTCAAAATGAGACACACCTGGGGTATTTTTTCGTTGTTGTTTGTCTGTTATGCCGCTTTTCTTACCCTGCGTGGCTTGTGGCTGGGACCTTTGCTCGTAGAGCGATTCGGGCAAAGCCTGGTGTTTGCCGGAAACCTGGCGCTGGCGCTGTCCATTCTTTCTTTGTTCAGCCCTTCGCTTTTTGGTCGCCTTGATCCCGGCACCGGCAATCGATATCGATTCCTGTGTTTCGTTCCATGGATCATGGTGATAGGTTTTATTGTGCTGGCGTTCAGCACTTCGCTATGGGTTAGCGTGGCCTGTACCATTGTGATTGCTATCGTTAACAGTTGCAGTGTCTGGCAGGTGGCGGATATCCGCGATATTTACCCCAAGGAAATGCAGGGCAGGGCCTTGGCGTTGGGTAACAGTGCTTTCTTTTTAGGTGTGTCGTTCATGCAGTCCCTGTCAGGAAATGCGCATGCCATATTGGGCATTAATGGCATGGATGTCTTTGCATCAGTTTTCCTGATGTGTGCGTTTGTGATGACAGGCGGCGTTGTCGGGTATATCCTGTTGCGAAAATAACTATTAATTTTCTTAAGTCGTAATACAGGATCAGGAGACATTATTTGCCATGCAGGTGCCCTTATTAAACGCTTTAAAAACTTTTACCGTATCAGCACAAAGGCTTAACTTTACCAAAGCGGCAGAAGATTTGCTGGTTTCGCCATCGGCGATCAGCCATCAAATCAAGATTCTTGAAGAGTATTTGGGGTGTAAGCTTTTCTTGCGTAAAAACCGTTCTTTGGAGCTGACTGATAAAGGTCTTTTTTTATTTAACCGCCTGCAAAGACCGTTTTATGAAATCAACCAGGCTTTAAGCGAATTGCGCATGCCGCATGGTAAAAGCCGTATCAATTTGTCCTTGCGGCCATTCGTGTCAAGCATGTGGTTTACCAGGCAATTAAGTGATTTGTGGTCGAAATATCCTGATATTGAAATTAATCTGATACACAGCTTGCAGGCACCGGATTTTTTTCGTGACAACATTAACTTTGCCATTGTTTGGGGCAAGCAGGGAGATTGGCCCCATTTAAATACTTTGCGGATCATTCCCGGTAATCTTACACCGGTGTGCTCTCCCTCTTATTTACTCGAACACGGCAACATTAAGGCGGCTGTTGATTTAAACCGGCACATCCTGATTCATGAGGAAAACCATCTGGGTTGGCAGCAATGGCTTTTTAAGGCAACCGGAAAGGAAATGACAGCCGTCAAGGGGTTTCATATCGATGACACGAATGTTCGCATGAATGCGGTGTTAAATGGTCAGGGAGTGATGTTGGGTTGCCCGGTGTTGTTGCGTCCTTTAATTGAGAAGAAAGAAATTGTCCAGTTGTTTGACGTGTATCTGGATGAGTATGCCTATTTTCTGGCGTATCCCACAAAGGCCAATTTAAGTCGCCAGGAGCAGGATTTTATTGATTGGGTTGCTTCGATTGCAATTACTTAAAAATAACACAGCCTGACTATTCCGTGATCGTACGCCTGCAAGTTTGCGGGCGTTTTTGTTTTTCCTGCCGGTTCTTCTCCCTGATTGAAGCGTGTTCTTTAGGTGCCAGACGCTGCATATTTAATCTAAGGGAAAGTACTCATCTTTAAAAAAATTCATCTATTCATCAAATTTGCTCAATTTTCAAGATTGGATATCTGTCGCATGATTGCTATCAATTGAATAACAAACCATTGAATGGTGTTTACATGAATTTAAAGGAGACACAAAGATGAATACAACCGTACGCTCACCTATTGCCATTGAAGAATTTGACCAAAGTTATTTCCAGCATGAGACCGATGAGGTTTATGCTTTGCCACCCGCCTGCTTTACCTCTGAGGAATTCTTTCAGTTTGAATTAAATGCGGTATGGAAAAAGCAATGGTTCTGTGTGGGACGGGCCAGTGATATTCCCAAGGCAGGTGATTTTTTTACCTTTGAAGTGGGCGATGATGCCCTGTTTGCCATCCGTACCCGTGAGGGCAAAATCAATGTGCTGTCAAATGTGTGCCGCCATCGCAATATGCTGTTGCTGGAAGGGGCGGGTAATGTACGTCGTATCAGCTGTCCTTTGCATGCCTGGGTCTATAACATGGAAGGTGAGCTGGTTTCTGCTCCGGGGCTGACCGATTCAGGTGCCGATTTCGATCCGAAAAGCGTCTGTCTGCCCAAAATCCGCACCGAGATCTGGGAAGGGTTTATTTTCATCAACTATGATGCCCTGGCGCCTGATTTGCATAGTCGCCTGGGGCATCTGGGTGAGCAGCTGGCAAATTACCGTATGGCTGATCTGAAATCCTCAGAACCTTTGAAAATGGAAAATTTTGACTGGAACTGGAAAATCTTCAATGATGAGTGCTACCACTGCAGCTTCCTGCATGCGTCCTCTTGGGGGGCCATGTATGAAACCAGCCCGGAAACAGTGGATGAGAACGTCGCTTTTAATGATGTGCCCAATGGCATCGTATCTTACAACCTGATTTCTCCGCACAAGGATGCTGCCCCCACCAACACCGGTTCCATTTTGCAACCACCCATGTCAACCCTGACCGATGAAGAGCGCTCACAGCTGTCCTACATTACCGTTGCGCCCAATCTGTTGCTGGTGGCCATGCCCGATAAAGTGAAGTACTTCCTGTGGTTACCAAAGAGCGCCAACCAGTCCAGTTATGGCGTGTCATGGATGTATCCGCAGTCTACGCTGGAGCGTGAAGATCACAGGGAGAAATTTGATAAAGAGCATGATGATCTGTACCCGGTGATGATTGAGGACCTGTTTGCATGGCGCCGTTCACATATGGGCATGAAATCCAATTTTGCGTCGCGTGGCCGCTTGACCAATGAGGAACTGGTGATCAAGCGCTTGCAAAACTGGCTGATTGATCAGTACCGTGCCGAAGACCGACGCGTGGAAGAAGAGCGCCGTGTATTGCCGATCAAAGCGGTTGCTTAAGACCAAGAGGTGGCATGATGCAGCAAATATTGCAAACACGTGTATTGAAAAAAACCATGCTGTCTGATCGGGTGGTGGGTTTGACGCTGGGCCTGGATAATGGCGCCGCATTGCCTGCCTGGGAGCCGGGGGCGCATATTGAACTGGAACTGGCCGCGCCGCACACAGAGCCTTTGTATCGTCAGTATTCGCTCTGTGGCCAGCAGGATAATACCCATGCATGGCAAATCGCAGTGCTGAAAGATGAGGCCAGTCGTGGTGGTTCGGTTTTTATTCATGAGGTGTTGCAAGAGGGTGATGTAGTACCGGTTAGTGCCCCGAAAAATCACTTTCCATTTGCTGCCAATAAAAAGTGTTTATTTATTGCCGGCGGGATTGGTATTACACCCATCGTGCCAATGGTAAAGGCCGCAGTAGCGGCCGGTCTGGACTGGCAGTTGCTGTATTTGGCAAGAAATACGTCTGATTTTATTTTCCTTGAAGACCTGCAGCAACTGGATCGTTCGCGTATTAAAGTACATGCCTCGGATGTTGAGGGGCAGTTTGATTTGCAGAAAACCCTGATGGCACAGGACGGGCAAACCACTGTGTATTCCTGCGGGCCACAGGGCTTGTTGAGTGCCCTGGAGCAATATCAGCAGGAACAGAAAGAGCTTGGCTGGAAACTGGTGCTGGAGCGTTTTGCCGTTGAAGCCGATGCAAGCACCTTAACCGGTAACCGTTTTACCGTAACCTTGCAAAAGTCGGGTAAACGCATCACGGTTGACAGTCATGAAACCATTCTGTCTGCCTTAAAGCGTGAAGGCATCAAAGTGAAATGTTCATGCCAGAACGGCACTTGTGGTACCTGTGAAACCGTTGTGATTTCAGGTCAGCCCGAGCACCGGGATTTTGTGCTGTCAGAAGAGGAACGGGAGTTGAACGAAACCATGATGATTTGCGTGTCACGCGCCAGATCAGCTGAATTGGTGTTGGATTTATAACAATAAACAAGGAGCAGGAAGAATGAAGAAAGTAGTGGTAACAGGCGGCTCGGGTCGTGTTGGTTCGTATGTGGTGCAGCAATTAATGAAAACCATGCAGGTGGTGGTGGCAGACTTGAAACCCAGCCAGCATGCAGTGGAATTTATTGAAACGGATGTGATGGATCTTGAAGCGGTACGGGCGGCCACCAAAGATGCCGATGCCGTGATTCACTTGGCCGCCATTGATTTTGACTGGAAGGCGCCTGAAGAACAATACATTAATGTGAATGTACGTGGTACCTGGCATGTGTTGCAGGCCTGTCGCGACAATGGCGTGAAAAAAGTGGTGCTGTGTTCCAGTATTTCCGCCTGCGGTCTGTCAGAGATGCGTGCTGACTGGAAACCGCAATACCTGCCGGTTGATGAAGCCCATGAAAACAAGCCCTATCAGGCTTACAGCGTGAGCAAAATCATGATGGAGCAAATGGCAAAAAGTTTTAGTGATGCCACTGATATGGAAATTATTTGTTTGCGTCCATTGGCGGTGGTCTTGCCAGAAACCATTGAAGAGTACATCAAGTTTGTTGATGACAAAGACCGTCACTGGCTGTTTTACTATATTTGGGCAGCCGATCTGGCGCGCGCTTTTGAGGCAGCGGTAAATCTGCAGGGCTTGCGTTATGGTGTGTTTTTCATTAGTGCCGATGATACTTCGCATCCGCTGCCAACCAGCGAGTGGTATCAAAACATTATTGGTTCGGTACCTGAAATTAAAAACCCGCGTTGGTATCAGAACAATCCGCGTGCATCGATTTTCAGCAGCAGTGCGGCCAAGGAAATATTGGGCTGGCAACCCAGCACTGATTTCAATCAATTGCGTGAAGCATACGCGGTGGCAGAAACTACGGTTTAACAGTTCAAGTTTAATTTATTAAAAATTCAAGGAAGGAGATTTATCATGACCGGCATTAAAACAGGTACTTTGGACTGGACTGGCGATAACCCGTTTATTTATCTGAAAACCGATCCTGACCAGGAGTGGTCTTCCCTGTCACTGTACTTTCGTATTGCCAGTTCAGCCCATGGCAGTGGCCAGGCTATTCTGGTGCTTGATAATCCTTACGAAGAGGGCAGTGGCGAAGAAACCCGCTTGCTCATCACCAATAACAAACCGCTGGCCGACTATCTGGTAAGTGATTTTGTGCGTTATTTTGGCCTGTTCCGCAAGGCAGTGGCCTTGGATAAGCTGAAAGTGATTGATGATGGTGTTTTCAATACGGTTAACCGTTTTCCCGAGATAGTGATTGAATCGGTGGAGTCGGCCAGTGCCGGGGTGAAAGTCGAGATGGAATGGCACCAGATGACGCAGCCGGCCATCTGTGTTGATTTGCCACAAAGTGAAACCCAAACCCAGAAGCATGAAATGATGTGTGTGTTCCATCCGGCGCAGCGTGCCCGGGTGCTGGTCAATGGAGTGCCGTTAGCGGGCAACACGATTGAACGTGACTTTAACGGTACGCGTGCGCAATCGGCCAGCCTGGCCAATAGTGAAACCTGGGTCCGAGTGGCCTGAAGGGGGAGAGAAATGGTTCAGCATGTCAATCACAGCCCCTCAAAAACGGTCAGGCCGTTCTGGACAGGGGTCAGGCAACTAAAACAGGTGTTGCCACAGCAAACGCGTCTGGTTTTGCATGCCGGGCCACCTTTTCGTAACGTATCCGAGTTGCCACAAGCCATTCTTAACTCGGTGCTGGTCGGCATTCAGTATGAAGGCTGGGCACCCGATAAAGCCGCTGCGCAGGCACTGCTGGAAGAGGGGGGCGTACAACTGGCACCGGCGCAGGATTATGACGTGGTCGTGCCACTGGCCGGTGTCGTGACACCGTCCATGTATATGATTGAAGTCAGCAATGCCGGGCAGCCTGAAAATAAAAAATACTCGGTGCTGAATGAAGGCATGGTTTGGTGTACCCGTTTGGGTATTGATGGCGAAGAAATGGTGCCACACCTGCGCTGGCTGCATCAGGATCTGGGCGCCAGGCTGGCGGCCGGTTTTGGGGGCAAGGTTGACCTGGCGCCTGTTTTGCAAGCCTCTTTGCTTAATGGTGATGATGGTCATGCGCGTACCATGCATGCCTCACGTTTGCTGGCCGATATCATTGTATCGTGGGGCATTGATGACGAGCAAAGCAAGGCTTTCCTGTATGGTGCCATGGCATGGGCCCTGAATTACTGGATGGCCGCCAGCGCCCTGATTCTGGCGACACAAGAACAGCCTGAAGGCCTTGATCCCATTGTGAAAGTGGGTGGAAATGGTTTACGGTTTGGTTTGCAGCTGGCCGGTTCGCAGACCTGGCTGGTGACTGATGCTCCGGTGATTGAAGGGAATAAAGAGGCCGCCAAAGCGCACGCACAGGCACTGGGTGCCCTGGGTGACAGTGCGGTGATTGATTTTGTGGGACTGGGTGGGCAATGTCTGGATCTGGCCAGTTTAAGTGCCCGGAATCTGCAGGGATTTTTGCCGGAAGACTATCTGACCCGTCAAAGCCGTTTCCTGAAAACCAGCTTGCCATTTTTAGGTGGGCGTGCCGGTATTACCGATTTCAACAGCGTCATTCAAAGCGATACCGGGCCCCTGGTGCTGCTGGGCATGATTGATGGCAGTGGCCGGCATGGACGTATTGGTGGCGGGGTTGCCACGGTGAATGCCGCATTATTGCAATCCCTGGAGGAGTGGCAAGATGAAACAACAATGGTTTAAGCGACCCCTGCATCAATTGCTGCGTGCCCTGAATTCGGATGAAACCAGTTTGCCGGAAGTGGTGGCGTCATTCTATGAACGCATTGCCAAACGTGATGGGCAAATTGGTGCCTGGCAATATCTGATTGATCAGGATGACTATTTGGCTGAATATGAAAGCCGTCGCGAGTTCTACGATGCGTCACCCTTGAAAGGCTTGCCCTTTGCGGTCAAGGATGTGATTGATACCGCTGACATACCCACCACCATGGGTTCGGTCATTCACCAGAATCGCATTCCCGATATGGATGCTTCTTGCGTAACGGCCATGAAGGCAGCAGGTGGTATTTTAATGGGTAAAACGGTGACTACCGAGTTTGCCTATTTTCAGGCAGGTAAAACCAATAACCCGCATGACCCTGAGCGAACACCGGGAGGTTCTTCCAGTGGTTCAGCTGCGGCGGTGGCCGATTATATGGTACCCATTGCCTTTGGAACCCAAACGGCAGCGTCTGTTATCAGGCCCGCTTCATATTGTGGTTGTGTGGGTTATGTTGGCAGCAAAAATGAATTTTCACTGCGTAACATCCAGCCACTGGCGCAATCCCTGGATTCACTGGGTATCATCAGTAATGATGTGCTTGATACCATTCTGGTGCGTAATATACTGCTGCACAAGTCTTTGGATCCAATGCCGCAGGCAAATGGCATGCCTTATGTTTTTGGCGTGTTTTCAGGTCAGGTGCTGGGGCCCATGCAAGACCCGATGCTGGAAACGCTCGCAGGCTGTCAGCAAGCGCTGGTCGGGCAGGGGTTAAAGAGCGTGAGTTTTCCTTTGCAGGATACCGTGGTTGAATTGACTGCACTGCATGGGCAAATCATGGCCTATGAGGTTGCCCGTAATTTGGTGTACGAGCAGCAGTTTGACACGCTGGGTGAGCATATGCAGACACTGGTTGCAAGTGGCCTGGATTTGCCCTATAACGATTATATTGCAGCGCTGCAAAAAGCGGATAGCCTGAAACAGGGACTCATGCAATGGTTTGAGACCAGTGGGGCGGATTTCATTCTGGCGCCGTCGGCATCAGGCGTTGCACCTTATAAAACCGAAGGTACGGGTGCGCCATTCATGAGCCGCGCATGGCAGCTTGCCGGTTTGCCGGTGGTATCTTTACCTTTGGGTTACTATCAAAAAATGCCAATGGGTTTGCAGCTGATTGGCAAACCTCATCAGGATGATGGTTTGCTGTTGCAGGCAAGGCATTTGCAACAATTGTTTTTAAGTGAACAGGCAGCGGCCCCGGTGTAATATTGCTGTAGCGCTTTCAGTTTTAAGTTTAAACGTCCTGTTTTTATGGGACGTTTTTTTATTGGTTCTGCAATGATCCAAATTCCAGGCGCAAATAAGTGCCTGGCAGAAGGAATGTTTTTTTCCTCATTCCCATGCTCTCTGCGTTTCTCATTACCATGCTCTCTGCATTCCTCGTTCCCATGCTCCGCGTGGGAATGCATCCAGGCTGTTTACAGGCGTGGCAAGACGTATTTCTCAAACAGCCATTTCAGGCCATAAAGTGCGGCAACAATAATGCACACGATTGACAAGAAATCGGCACTGAAAACATTCTGCTGCTTGTGTGGCAGGGCCATGTAAACATTTTCATTGGCTGGCCTGGCGTGCGTCATGGGTGTGGCGGACATGGGCAGTTCGGCTTCTAAAATAACGTATTTACCGTCATTGGCGGCCTGCAGTAATAAATGCTTAACCGGAATGTGTTGCAGATCCTGTTCCTGGTTAGTGTTGCAGATGCGTTTGGTACCTTTAGCCCAGTTGTCGTTGCCCTGCGGGCAGAAAGCGGTAATGGTTTTGCCATTGCTGAAGTGAACGTTCATCCACCCTTCAGCACGTGAGGCGTGATCGCTGCTTACCGTTACATCAGTCAGGTTTATGGTGGTCATGATGTTTGTCTCTTTTGCAATAAAACCTTGCCCTGTTTTTTTGCCAGGTAAGGAAGCCAACTTTGAATCAATGATCAGATAGAACCTTATTCTATCGAAAATAGCATGAAAAGGTGCCGTTGGGGTGGCGGCATTTTGATTTGTTTTTATTGTTTTTAATATGAATCAATTAAAGATGATGGTCTGATTTTCGGGCTGTTTTTGTTGCCCGGGATTTTTTTGTCAAGTGAATTGAAACAGATAAAAAAAACAGCCCTGAAAAAACAGGGCTGATAAAGAGTCAAGAAAATATATGAGTTTGGTTAATTAATTAGCTGGCGCTCACTTTACCAAGACTGACGGCCGGTTTGGCATCATGCTCTGGTTCAGTATGGTAACGACGCAAAGGCTTGTTGGCGGTTTCTGGCATTAAAACAGTCACCCAGAAGAAGCACAGAACTGCTACTACGGTTACGTAAAATGCCGGGGCCAGATAAGTGCCTGTTTGTGCTGTCAACCAGATGGCCAGATAAGGGGCGGTACCACCAAAAATGGCAAAGGTAATGTTGTAGCACATGCTGGATGCGGTATAGCGCATATCGGTCGGGAACATTTCTGAGAGTAATGTTGCAGCCACTACGCTGGCGGCAACCTGGCCAATACCAATAATCAGCATCCCGGCAATCGCCGCTTCCAGTGAGGCGCCATTGTTCACAACCATATAGGCGGGAATGGTAAACAGGGCATGCCAGATGGCGGCAAACTGCATCATTTTACGACGGCCGACTTTGTCGGAAATGATGCCGGCAATTGGGGTTAAGGCGGTTACAAACAACAGGGCAACCATACTGGCCGTTAAGGATTGTGCCGGGGTCAGGCCAATCACGGTACGCAGGAAGGTATTCATGTAGGTTGAGAAAATATAGAATGACAGCGCATAGAGCACTACAAAGCCACCCAGTTTCACAATATTGTTACCTTCTGCCTTGAATACCTGTGAGGCCGTGTAGCTGACCTGACCCTTTTTCTCGGCACGCATTTGCTGGAATTCAGGGGATTCAGACAGATGGTCACGAATGAAGAAGGCGACGACACCCATTGGAACAGCCAACAGGAAAATGGTACGCCAGCCCCAGGCACCCATGGCCTCACTGCCAATAATGGCCACCAACCCGGCACAGACGCCAGCAGCCAGGGCAAAAGCGAAATAAGTCGCGGCAGACATGGCCCAGGCATAAGAGTTGCGTTTGGTCATGGGACTGTGCTCAACCGTATAAATGGTGGCACCTGTATATTCACCACCTGCCGATAAACCCTGAATGCAGCGAATGATAACCAGCAAAATAGGTGCCCAGATACCAATGCTTTCATAGTTGGGAATAAGGCCAATGGCAGCTGTAGAGCCAGACATGAGCAATACGGTTAAAGCCAGAATTTTTTTGCGACCCAGTTTGTCGCCCAGCTTGCCAAAATAGATACCTCCCAGTGGCCGAACAATAAACGATACTAAAAATACCGCAAAGGTAGCCAGCAGACCAGCCATCTTGTCTTCGGTGGGGAAGAAGTTTTGTGCGATATAAACGGCCATGTAGCCAAATAAGGCAAAGTCGAACCATTCAACGACAGTGCCTGCCGCTGAACCCATCATTACCTTTTTAATATGGCTGGTATCGGTGTGTTCCGATGCTGCCACAGTTCCTTCCTGTTGCATGTTGATGTCTCCTCAAATTAGCAATTTTTTTGTGTTCAAATAAATCCCCGTGGGGAATAGGTTTTTATTGTTTATCTGTGAATGTATTGGTTATTTAAAATTTATTGATCAAAAAATCGAATAGTGAATACTAAACGATTGGAACAAGATAGATGTCTCCTTTTTTTTGAATGTGTATTCATAAATTTAAAAGTTTTTCTTTGTATGCCTTATTACGCATAAACAGTAAACTAATACTGTACCAGTAGTTTGTCTATTCAGTATTGGCGCGGTATTATTGATCGTAATGTTATTAATGATAAAAAAGAGTTGAGTCATGAATCCTGTTCGCTTTGATCTGCATCACTTACGCGCTTTTAAAATGGTTGCCGAGCAACTGCATTTTAAAAAAGCGGCAGAACTTTTGCATATTACCCAGCCTGGCCTGACGCGTATTATCAAGGCGCTGGAAGAGGCTTTGCAGGTTGAGCTCTTTGAACGCAGTACCCGTCAAGTCAAACTGACTGCTGCCGGTTACCTTTTTTTGCAGGAAACCGAACACGTGTTCATGCATCTGGCGCGGGCCATTGAATTGGCCCAGAAAGCCAAATTCGGGGATATTGGCCATTTGATTATTGCCTATAATGATTATGCGATTCAGGATGTCTTGCCCAATACGCTGGATCATTTCAGGCGGCAATATCCCAGTATCACCACTGATCTTCTTTACATGCCAACCCAGGAGCAAATTCAGGGCCTGCAGCAGGGCAGCCTTGATCTGGGATTCGGTTTTGCGTTTTCCGACGATCCGGAAGAGCTTGGCGTGCAGTGGAAGCCGGTGTTCCAGGATGATCCGGTTGTGCTATTGCAAAAAGATCATCCTTTGGCAGGCCGAAAGGTCATTTCGCTGGCGGATCTTGCCAATGAGCGTTTTGTGGTGGGTTCTAAAAATCACTGGCAGGTCTGGCGGCGTTATTTTTATTCTTTATGCCGTCATGCCGGCTTTCATCCAATTATCGCACAGGAGGCAAGCACGATTACCGGCATTATGAGCCTGGTGGCGGCTCATATGGGGATTGCCATTTTGTCTCAATCATTGCGTAAATATGTGCACCGGGATTTGGTGGCCATTGACCTGGCTTTATCAGGGCAATATCCGCAGTCGTACATCAGTATCATGTGGCAGGAAAACAATGCCAACCCCTGCGTGCCTTTGTTTATCCAGAACATATCAGCGGGCCTTACGATGCGACCGTCATTGACATATTGAATATTTCTCATTGATGCTTGATAAATGGTCATGATTGAACAGTGATTATTTTGCTACATTGCCATTTTCAATTACATACCTTTAGCCATGAGTACATCTGTCATTCAATTTAGTCTTGATCATGTCATGTTGCGCGTGTTGGACCTGGAAAAGTCGCTGGCGTTTTATCGGGATATTCTTGGCATGAAAGTGCTGCGCCATACCGAATATGAATCGGGCAGATTCACCAACGTTTTTTTAAGCTTTAATGAGAATGCCGAATCCAGTCTTGAGTTGACGTATAACTGGGACCGGAAAGACCCCTATGAAAAAGGCCAGGCGTTTGGTCACCTTGCATTAATGGTTAATGATATTCATAAAGCTGTAGAAAAACTGGCTCAATCCGGTGTCGGAATCAAGACGCCCCCCAAACGAATGAATCACGGGCAACGCATGATTGCCTTTGTGTTTGATCCGGATGATTATTTGATTGAGTTGATCGAGCCGATTTAATCGATTGAGCTGATTTAATTCAGTGCTTCTTTGGCCGCTTCTTCAGGTGTCAATCCCTCGTAGAATTGGTCTGTAAACCACTCGGCATTCTCTTCGATGTAGTCCTGCGCCTCACGCAGGGTTGCGCCTGCCTTTACCAAAAAGCCCTCAACTTCAATACACCATTCAATGAGTGCCACTTCGTCCGGATCGGGCGTGTTTTTCTTGCTCATGTTTTTCCTTTGCTTGAAACTAGATCAGGTTATTGGGGCGTTACATCGTCCCGCAATGTTGTCGGATGAGAATTTATATCATAAAAAAAGCCCTTGAAATAAATTCAAGGGCTTTTCAGTATCTTTGGCGGAGATGGAGGGATTCGAACCCTCGATGCGGGTATAAGCCGCATGCTCCCTTAGCAGGGGAGTACCTTCAACCTCTCGGCCACATCTCCAAAGAAAAGAGGATTCTAACCAATGCTGGCCGCTTCTGTCAACAGCTTGTAGTCGAAATGCTGCTTTTTAGCTAAAAAACAGCATTTTTCTCACTTACTCTTCAATAGCGGTTTCAGCTGGGTTGCCATCCAGGCCAAACGCCTTGTGCAGGGCACGAACGGCCAGTTCCATGTATTTGTCTTCAATCAGGACGGAAGTCTTGATTTCACTGGTGCTGATCATCTGGATGTTAACGCCTTCATCAGCCAGGGTGCGGAACATCAGGCTGGCAACACCTGCATGTGAACGCATGCCAATACCTACGATGGATACTTTGCAGACTTTTTCGTCGGTAATGACTTCGCGGGCACCGGTGGCGGGA
The DNA here is from genome assembly GCF_014652395.1 of Advenella faeciporci. GTDB lineage: Bacteria > Pseudomonadota > Gammaproteobacteria > Burkholderiales > Burkholderiaceae_B > Advenella > Advenella faeciporci. Next base: position 172,738 of record NZ_BMYS01000003.1, on the reverse strand, counting down.
ACGATGGTTTTCTTGATGATATCAAGTGTACGTTTGTAATCGTTGCGGTTAACCGTAAAAGAGAAGTCTGTGGTGCCATCAACAGACTGGTTCTGGATGATCATGTCGATGTCGATGTTGGCATCGGCTACAGGGCCCAGAATGGCAAAGGCAACACCGGGTTTGTCGGGTACGCCCAAGAGCGTGATTTTTGCTTCATCGCGGCTGAAGGCAATACCAGAAACTAAAGCGGCTTCCATTTTTGAGTCTTCCTCGAAAGTAATAAGGGTTCCCGAATTTTTTTCTTCTTCGAGCGAAATTAAGGGGTCGGTTAACGATGACAGGACACGTACTGGAACTTTATATTTGCCAGCAAACTCGACAGAGCGGATCTGGAGTACTTTTGAGCCCAGTGATGCCATTTCAAGCATTTCTTCGAATGACACCACATTCATGCGGCGCGCTTCGGGAACAACACGCGGGTCTGTTGTATAAACACCATCCACGTCTGTGAAAATCAGACATTCATCAGCTTTAAGGGCAGCAGCCATGGCGACAGCAGAAGTATCTGAACCACCACGTCCCAGCGTTGTAATATGGCCTTCAGGGTCTATACCCTGAAAACCGGTCACGATAACCACTTTGCCGGCGTCCAGGTCTGCGCGAACGCGCTGGTCATCGATAGAGGTAATACGGGCCTTGCCGAAGGCGCTGTCTGTTTTTACGGCAACCTGCCAGCCGGTATAGCTGCGTGCGGGTACTCCCTGTGCCTGCAGTGCCATGGCCAGCAAGGCGCTGCTGGCCTGCTCGCCTGTAGAGGCAAGCATATCCACTTCACGAGGATCGGGGGTTTCTGACAGTTCCTTGGCCAGGCCAAGCAAACGGTTGGTTTCGCCCGACATGGCTGAAGGAACCACAACTACCTGATGGCCTTCTGCATGCCATTTGGCGACACGTTTCGCAACATTTTGAATGCGTTCGATGGAACCCATAGAGGTGCCACCGTATTTATGGACGAATAGAGACATCTTGATGATTGAAGTAAGTTTGCCCTGAATTGGGCCTAAAACCTGATATTCTACAACGAGTTACCTGAATTGTTATATTTTTTTTAAAATGAATGATTTATTATTGCCCACACTGGATGTTTTAGGTACGTTTGCTTTCGCTGTAAGCGGAGTGATTGCGGCCCGTCATCGAAACCTGGATTTGTTCGGGGTTATTTTTATTGCTTTTATTACGGCATGCGGTGGGGGTATTATCAGGGATCTTTGCTTGGGGATAACGCCACCGGCCAGTCTTTCCAGCTGGCGTTATTTATTCATTGCACTGCTGGCTGTGTTTTTTACCCTGGTGTTTAAAAACTGGATTAAAAAACTGGAATATCCTATTTTCCTGTTTGATGCCATCGGTCTGGGTATTTTTGCGGTAACCGGTGCGAGCAAGGCCCTGCATTATACCGGAGCATACGAGACCGCGATTATTATGGGGGTTACTACAGCCGTTGGCGGCGGCTTGCTGCGCGATGTGTTTTTAAACCGCGCTCCCATTGTGCTTGAAAAAGAAATTTATGCTTCGGCAGCCATTGTGGGTACCTGTATTGTGGTAGCAGGCAATTATTTGGGTCTACAGGAATTTTTTGTGATGCTGGCGGGTGCTACAGTGACATTCCTGATCCGGTATTTTTCATATAGAAATAATTGGAATTTGCCCCGTTTTATGGGGGATTAGCAAGATAAACAGGAGACAGGAAAAATGACAAAACATCGCGTGTTACAGGTTGGACCAGCGCCAGAGCTGGTTAGCCGGCATCTTGAGAATAATTATGATGTCTTCAGGTTGTGGGAGCAGGAAAGCGCCCTTGAAGCCCTGAAAGCGCACGGGCTGGGCTGCGTGGCTGCCGTAACCTCTGCCAAGTATGGGTTCAGGAATGAGTGGCTGGATTACTTGCCGCAATTAAAAGTGCTTAGCAGTTTTGGGGTGGGTTACGACTCGATTGATGCCGCCGAGCTGCAACGCCGTGGCATTCAATTGGGCAATACCCCTGATGTCCTGAATGATTGTGTGGCCGACACCGCCATGACCCTGTTACTGGGAGCTGCACGCGGGCTGGTTCGGGCCGATCGTTTTGTGCGTGAGGGGCAATGGCCACGAGCCGAATTTCCTTTAATGCGCAGTATTACAGGGAAAAAAGCAGGCATTCTCGGGTTGGGTAATATCGGGCAAGCGATAGCCAAAAGACTAACCGGATTTGATTGCGAAATACGCTACCACAATCGTTCAGAGAAGAAAGGCGTACCTTATCGTTATGTGTCTACTTTAAAGGAGCTGGCACAATGGAGCGATTTTCTGTTTGTTATGTGCGTTGGCGGGCCTGCCACTTATCATTTAATCAATGATGAAATTATGACGGCACTTGGACCTGATGGTTTGCTGATTAACGTATCGCGTGGCACGGTTGTTGATGAAGAGGCCATGATTAAGGCGCTGCGGGAAGGACGACTGGGCGGTGCTGCACTTGATGTGTTTGAGCGTGAACCTTATGTGCCTGAAGCGCTAATGGAAATGGATAATGTTGTCCTGATGCCGCACTTAGGCAGTGCGACCGTAGAAACCCGCCAGCGCATGTCGCAACGGGTGATTGATAACCTGGACGCCTTTTTCCGCGAAGGCAGTGTGCTGAGCAGGGTGGTGTGAGTGGGTCTGGGCAAGCCTGACCAGGCGCTGGCTGTCGGGTTTTTCGAAATGATTGAAAAACGTCTTTAAAATGACAGTCTGTAAAGCATATTCTCAGTATGGTTGACATACTTCATTTTATTCAAAAATAAAACAGTAATACACGGAGACTTACATGAATATCGGATTTATTGGTCTGGGCAATATGGGTGCCCCCATGGCGCTTAATTTGCTGAAAGCGGGTCATCATGTTTATGTCTATGACCTGGTCGAATCGACAGTGCAAATGCTGGAAGCGTCCGGGGCGGTTCGGGCAGCTTCACCTGCAAAAGTGGCCAGTGCTGACATTGACATGTTAATAACCATGTTGCCGGCTTCGGTTCATGTAAAACAGGTTTATCTGGGTGATGACGGGGTGCTGGCTGCCGTTGGCAAACAGGTGTTGCTCATAGACTCTTCCACCATAGATCCTCAAACCGCCCGTGAAGTGGCTGCCCAGGCGGCAGCCCAAGGCAATGACATGCTGGATGCCCCGGTGTCCGGTGGCACTGGAGGTGCGCAGGCTGGCACCTTGACTTTCATGGTCGGCGGTGATGAAGCTGTGTTTGAAAGGGCGCTGCCGGTGTTGCAGGCCATGGGGAAAAATATTGTCTATTGCGGTGGTGCAGGCAATGGCCAGGTTGCCAAGGTGGCCAATAACATGTTGTTGGGTATTTCCATGATTGGTGCGGCCGAAGCCATGAATCTGGGGGTTTCTTTGGGGATGGATCCTAAAGTGCTGGCTGGCATTATCAATACTTCTTCGGGCCGTTGCTGGAGCACCGAGGTTTACAACCCTTATCCGGGCGTAGTGGAAACAGCTCCGGCCTCAAGGGGATATGCGGGCGGGTTTGGTGCTGATTTAATGCTGAAGGACCTGGGGCTTGCCACCGAGGCGGCCCGGGCGGCCAAAGTGCCCGTGGTTATGGGGGCTGCTGCCCAGCAGTTGTATCAAACATTCAGCTCCCAGGGTCATGGGAAACTGGATTTTTCAGGCATTATCAAACTTTTTTCCGATAAGTAAACAGAACAGGTGTCAGGATTTGATCAGAAATGGTGACGGCAATATAACAGTAAGGAATAAGTGGCAATGTTTAATACTGCATTAAGCGAAGAACAAAGAATGATTCGTGACATGGCTCGCGATTTTGCACAAAATGAAATTGCACCCAGGGCAGAACAATGGGAAAAAGAGGGCTGGATAGACGATGCCATGATTGAGAAAATGGGTGAGTTGGGCCTGATGGGGATGGTGGTACCCGAAGAGTGGGGTGGTTCATTTTCCGATTACGTTTCTTATGCTCTGGCGATTGAGGAAATTTCTGCGGCAGATGCGGCAACCGGTACCATGATGAGCGTGCATAATTCGGTGGGTTGTGGCACCTTGTTGAATGCGGGTAATAATGAGCAGAAAAAGCAATGGCTGCCAGAAATGGCATCGGGACGTGCAATCGGCAGTTTTTGCCTTACCGAACCACAGGCCGGTTCCGAAGCCCATAACCTGAAAACCCGTGCCATACTGCAAGATGGAAAATGGGTCCTGAATGGTGCCAAGCAATTTGTTACCAACGGAAAGCGCGCCAAGATAGCCATTATTTTTGCCGTGACTGATCCTGATCTGGGCAAGAAAGGGCTTTCCGCCTTTCTGGTGCCCACCCATACCCCCGGCTTCATCGTCAGCCGGGTGGAACATAAAATGGGTATCCGGGCTTCAGACACCTGTGCCATTACCCTTGAAAATTGCACCATTCCAGAAAGTCATTTGTTGGGCGAAAGGGGCAAAGGTCTGTCTATTGCCCTGTCCAATCTTGAAAATGGCCGGATTGGGATAGGGGCTCAGGCCGTGGGCATTGCCCGTGCCGCTTTTGAGGCTGCCCTTAAATATGCGCAGGAACGGGAGCAGTTTGGCAAAAACCTGCTGGCACACCAAAGTATTGCCAATATGCTGGCAGATATGCATACCCAAATCAATGCTGCCCGCTTAATGGTTCTTAATGCGGCCTCTCTTAAAGATCACGGTATTCCCTGCCTTAATGAGGCGGCCCAGGCCAAATTGATGGCTTCTGAAATGGCAGAGAAAGTCTGTTCAATGGCCATTCAGGTGCATGGTGGCTATGGCTATCTGGAAGATTACCCGGTGCAGCGTTATTACCGTGATGCACGTATCACGCAAATTTATGAAGGCACCAGTGAGATCCAGCGTATGCTGATTGCCCGCAGCCTGGTCAATTACCAGGGGTAAGGGGCTGGGCTAATGGTATGATCCCTTCTGAATGTCACGGGAGGGAATCATGACGGTTGAAGAAAAAGTGAAGGGGTCGGCAAAACTTGTTTCAGGCGTTGAAGGCGATAAAACTGATTCGAAATCTGCTGCAAAAGCTGATTCAACGCCTGCCGGGAAATCAGCGTCTGCTTCTGTAATTGCCTCGGTTGAGTATGTGCATGGCAGGCGACGTGGGGAAATGACGATAGATCAGATTTCGGGTTATAAGAAAGAGTCCACCCGCCTGTTGTGGGTTGGCCTTAAAGACCCCACCAAGGCCGAATTGCAGCATATTTGCAGCCAGCTGTCGCTTAGTACAGATGCTACTGAAGAGATTGTAAAAAAACATGGCCGCCCCAAAGTGATTGATTACGGGGAATATATCCAGATTGTGGCCATGACTGTTAGTAAAGAAAACAGTAAAAAACCGGTTTTTGGGGAAATCCAGATTATTTTCGGGATTGGTTTTCTGTTAACCGTCAGGCGTGGAGACGCCTTGTCCAACAGTTCCCTTCGGGAAAGACTGGAAGGATGGCCCGACCTGATTGCCCGGGGAAGTGATTATGTGGCGGCCGAAATTCTGGATGTGCTGGCCGATAGCTATACTAATTTAACTGCCAGGCTGGAATATGAAGTTGACCAGTCAGAGCACCAAATGTTGCTGCAAGGGCTTAAGGAAAGCGATATTCGCAAGCTCTATAAACAGCGGCGTGATTTGCTAAGGGTACATACAGCTATTGCGCCCATGATAGAAATTTGCCGCAAACTGTCGCTGGTACGGATAGATGTGGTGGAAATGGATTCCCGTTCAAATTTCAGTATCGTGTCAGATCGGGTGGCCCGTTTGGTGGAGCAGATCAACTCCTTGCGCGAGGCCCTGGCGTTTGCCTTTGAAGCTGGCATGATGATTGGACAAAATCACCAAACTGACATTGCCAAAAGGTTGGCTGCCTGGGCAGCGATTCTGGCGGTGCCCACGGCGATTGCAGGTATTTATGGTATGAACTTCAAGGACATGCCAGAGCTGGACTGGGCTTTTGGTTATCCTTTTGTGCTGGTGCTGATGTTTGGTGTCTGCGCTTACCTGTACTGGCGCTTTAAAAAAGCCGGCTGGCTATAGGAAAAACGGGTTTGGCCTAATGGCAGTGCATGGCTTCAGGCCCCGGATAGATACGTGTTTTCAGAATAAGCGTTATCATGTCAGGTATGCAGGCAAGACTATTTTTAATCGGGTAATTATGGCTTTGAAAGTTTTTGACCTTCAATGTGAGGCACATCATATATTCGAGGGCTGGTTCTCATCCCACGAGGATTATGATTCACAACAGGAAAGAGGGCTTTTAACCTGCCCCATCTGCGGTAACAACAAGATCAGTAAAATGCTTTCGGCTCCACATCTGAATGTTTCCCATCTTAAAAAACAAAAGCAACCGCAGCCGATATCACCGGTTCCTGTGGCAGAAGCGATGGCAAGCCTCAACGATAAAGAACTGGCTAAAATACAGGCGGCGGTCATGCAACAGTTGCGCGCTTATGTCAAACAAACCGAAGATATGGGCGATCAATTCACCTCAGAGGCAAGACGCATTCATTATGGCGAGGCAGAGGAAAGAGCGATTCGTGGCAATGCCACTCCTGCGCAACGACAAGCCTTGCAGGAAGAAGGAATTGAAGTACTGCCCATTCCCGACTTTCTGGATGAAAATCAGCTTCAATAAGTGTTTTTCCTATACGGTATAAAATTTCGTATAGGTATAATGAAAAACAGAATCAATAAACCAACATTAAAAATAACCCTTCCTGTTCTGGAGCTCAAAGCATGAGTAGTGCAAATGAATTTGATGTAATCGTTATCGGTGCCGGTATAGCCGGTGCTTCAGTTGCGTATCGTCTGTCCACACAAGTGCGCGTACTGGTGCTTGAGCGGGAATCGCAGCCGGGTTACCATTCAACAGGCCGTTCTGCCGCGATGTTTATGGAAACCTATGGGACGCCCCAAATACAGGCCCTGACCCGTGCCGGACGAGGGTTTTTTGAGCAGGCCCAGTCAAGCGGGTTTACCGATCAGCCGGTTTTGCATCCTCGTGGTTGTATTTACGTGGCACGGCCTGATCAAAAAGAAGAGCTGGAGAGTATGTATACCCAAGCGCTGGCCCTGTCTCCCAATGTCGAGTTTATTGATCCGGACAAAATTGTTGAAATGGCGCCCTGCATGAAAAAAGAGCTGCTGTATGGTGGGGTCCTTGAACGTAATGCAGAAGATATTGATGTTGATGTCTTGCACCAGGGTTATCTTAAGGGTATGAGAAAAAACGGTGCAGTACTGAAAAACAATGCCGAAGTGGTTCAATGCCAACGCATTGAAGACAAATGGCAGGTGAGTTTGGCTAATGGTGAAAGCTTTCGGTGCACAACATTGGTTAACGCAGCCGGTGCCTGGGCTGATCACATTGCCCGTTTAAGTCAGGTTGCACCGGTAGGGTTGCAACCATGCCGTCGTACCGCTTTCACTTTTGATGCACCTGAAGGGCTGGATCTGCTTACCTTACCTATGGTTGTGGATATTGGCGAACAATATTATTTCAAACCCGATGCCGGACAGGTGCTGGGTTCACCCGCCAATGCCGATCCTGTAGATGCACAGGATGTGGTGGCCGAAGAACTGGACGTGGCCACCGGGATTTACTATATTGAAGAGGCCACTACCTTCAAGATTCGCCGTCCCAATCATGTTTGGGCAGGTTTGCGTTCATTCGTCAAGGATGGGGATTTGGTGGTGGGTTTTGACCGGACCGCGGAAGGATTTTTCTGGTTGGCCGGGCAGGGCGGTTACGGTATTCAATCATCTGCCGGTGTTTCCGAGTTGGCCAGCGCATTAATCCTGAACCAGCCCCTGTCAGAGACTTTGCTTAAAGAAAAAGTCGATCCGACGCTGGTTTCCCCCAACCGGTTCAGGTAAAACAACAGTTATACCCGTTGCTTGACCTGGGTTTCCAGTTCGTGTTTCAGACTGTGGTCCAGGTTTAGTTGTTTTGCCAGCTCATCCAGATATGAGCGTTCCATGAAATTGGCGTCATCAACCATGGCCACGCTAAGTGCATAAATTTGCGATGCCAGGTGAGGGTCATACACAGCCAGACTTGCCACGGCAGCCGGGTCTACGGGTTTGTTCATTTCCGCTTGTAGCCAGGCCCTTTCCTGGGGGGTGGAAATTTTGGCAAAATGGGCATCCAGTTGGGCTTTTTCTTCTTCATGGATATGCCCGTCCGCTTTGGCAGCGGTCATCATGGCCACCAGCAGTGCCCGGCTGGTGGCCTCTGTTTTTTCTGCGGACATTTGGTTGATGGGTTGTGGCATGGGAATGTCCGCAGCGATATTGGCGCCTTGGGCAGCCAATTCTGCCTGGCTTTCCTGCCAGCGCTTGAAGGCTTTGTAGGCAACCGTGCCTAAAGCGGCCAGTCCACCGTAAGTAGCCAGACTGGAGTCGGTTTTTTTGCCCAGTAACACAGCCAATGCCCCTGCCCCAAGGGTGGTTTTGTCTTTATCGGTAATGAGTGGATGACTGCCTGTTGTTGCATTTCTTGCCGTATTGCCGGCTTGTGTGATCAGGTCTTTGCCAGCGCCCAGCAATGTTTCAAGAATATTGAGTGCACTCATGGTGTTCTCCAGATTGAATGAGTTGTCCGTTACCTGTAAAGCGGCCACCTATCTTGTTTGTTTTTCTGTACGGTTACCATTTGGCGCAATACCCAACGATTTTAATGAAATCAATGGTGGGTTGCATGAATGAATTGCTAACAATTGTGAATGGCCGGAGATGGCTTGTGTTTGCCTTAAATTTGCCTTAAGTTTGTCTTGACAAAAGACAGGCCCGATGACACTTAGCCTACCAGCCAGAGCGGTTAAAATATGCTAATCTTTATGCAGATTATTAATGTGATAAGTAAAAGGAAAGAAAAATGCCATCATTTGATGTCGTGAGTGAAGCGGACATGATTGAAGTCAGGAACGCGGTTGAGCAGGCCAACAAAGAAATTTCAACCCGTTTTGACTTTAAGGGTTCGGACGCCCGGATCGAACAAAAAGAACAGGAACTGACTATCTTTGCCGATGATGAGTTCAAGGTGGGGCAGGTTCAGGATGTGCTGATTAATAAACTGGCCAAGCGCGGAGTGGATTTGCGTTTCCTTGAATACGGTAAAAAAGAAAAGATGTCTGGCGACAAACTTAAGCAATATGCCACTATTCGAAAAGGGATTACCGGTGACCTGGCCAAAAAAATCGTTAAAACCATTAAAGACAGCAAGCTTAAGGTGCAGGCCAGCATACAGGGCGACACTGTGCGGGTTAGTGGGGCAAAACGGGATACATTGCAGGATGTCATTGCCTTGCTGAAAAAAGAGGTGGCAGACGCACCGCTGGCTTTTAATAATTTCAGGGACTGAATTGTGGATGCTTGTGTATCGGTTCATCCCATCAATAATCCGTTCCTGGAATGGATGGGCATTACGTTAAGTGACTGGTCAGAAGGGTATGCACAAATGCATTTGCCCATGGGACCCAACCTGGGCAACCGTACGGGCCGTGTGCAAGGAGGTGTGTTGTGTACCTTGCTTGATTCGGTTGCCGGTTACAGCGGCATTTATTCCGCACCCGGCGATCCTGAATTAAAGGCGCTTACCCTGTCATTAACCACCAATTTCATTGGCGCGGGTGATGGCACCATGTTAAAGGCCAGGGGTTTTGTGGAAAAAAAAGGACGCAGCATATTTTTTGCCCGTTCAGAGGTATGGCTTGATGATGATTTGCTGCTGGCAACAGCGGTAGGGACGTTTAAATATTCCCTGGTTAACAAGTAAGGTCTTGATACCCTCTGAAGGGCGAGATTTGCCTCGCATCTGATCATACAAAACCAGCGCCCTAAAAAAAACCTGACGCGATAGCATCAGGTTTTTTTGTTTTCTATGGTTGGATTCCATTGGAATTACATGACACGGCTACGGTATTCGTTAGTGCGTGTGTCAATTTCAATGTTGTCGCCAATGTTGCAGAACAGGGGAACTGAAATTTCAAAACCGGTGTTGATTTTAGCTGGTTTCAGCACTTTACCGGAGGTATCGCCTTTAACAGCGGGTTCGGTATAGGTAATTTCACGAACAATGATGGTTGGCAGTTCGACGGAAATGGCGCGGCCTTCGTAGAAAACCACTTCAACCGTCATGCCTTCTTCCAGGTAGTTCAGTGAGTCACCCATGCTGTCGGCTTCAACTTCATGCTGGTTGTATTCTTCGTCCATGAACACATACATGGGGTCGGCAAAGTAAGAGTAGGTGCATTCTTTTTTGTCGAGCATGACCACTTCAAATTTTTCGTCGGCTTTGTAAACCAATTCACTGCCGGAGCCTGTTAACAGGTTTTTGAATTTCAGTTTGACAACAGCAGAGTTTCGGCCAGATTTATTGTAATCAGCTTTTTGTACAACCAAAGGTTCTGAGCCAACCATGACTACATTGCCTACGCGCAGTTCTTGTGCGGTCTTCATTAATAATAACTCCAGGAATAAATAGGTAGTGTATTTCTACAGTAATATAAACCGATAAAATCGGAAAACGCTTATTTTATACTTTTTGCGCCATTTTATGATGAATATCTAAAATAGATAAGGATAAAGTCTTGTTTTTAGATAGATTTTGGCAGTATTGGTTCGCCTCTTGTATCCATTGCTTACGATTGGCCGGCTGGAAGAAAAGATCCTGAAAAAGCGTGGTAAACGAGCCCGGCACGGCCGCATTGTTCCAGGCTCGCATTATGTTGGCTACGGGTGGGCTGGTTTTGCTGCTGGCAAGCCATGCATCCAGTTTAACCAAGTGTGCATTTTCCTGTTGCTCATAAATTTGCCAGATAAATGGCCTGGCGGCCCAGATCGCCCTGACAAAGCTGTCTTCACCACGAACAAAATTAAGTGAGCCCAGCCAAAGCAAGCGGTCATAGTCGCGCTGGTCTATAAAAGGCAAACGGATAATGTGCAGCCAGGACGGGCTGGAAGCGAAAGCACCAAGCCTGGCCACGCCTGCCTCTAGTGAAGGTGCCACACCTTCGGGAACCAGTAACAGAACTGCCTGATTGGCCTTGACAAGGGCTTGGGCCAGTTCATGTACTGGGGCGCTGGCATAGCAAAATAAATTAATGATGGGCGCACCCTGTTGCCAAAGCGCCAGTTGCCGGGTGTTTAAAAACGGGGCCAGGAATTTTTCTTGTGCCTGCCGGTCATTTTGCCACTGGTCACGGTCTTGCAGCAGGTTTTTTTCACGCAGCAAACCGCCTGTTTTGTCGGTAAAGCCAGGAAAGAAGAAATGCTTGACCAAACCGTTAGGCTGCGGTGACGGTTGGGCATGAAAACTTTCCACCCAGGGTTCGGCAGACAGGTATTCCAGGTTCAGCCACAAGCGCGTATGGCCTTTCATTGTCTTTACGCAGGAGGCCGGTGGATCACAGGCAAAGGCTTCAATCACAATTTCTGCCGGTGGTTCGGTGAAAGCGTTATCGCTGGTCCAATGATGCACATGAATGCCCTGAACGATTTGCCTGTCAAGGGTAGGGTCCAGCTCAGGGGCGATTTTTCCAAAGCTGCGCAGTTCATCAACCCACAGGCGAATGGTAGCCTGGCTTTGTGTTTTTAAATCACGTGCCAGGCGCCAGCACACGCCAATATCCCCGTAATTGTCAATCACCTTGCAGAAAATATCTATGCTTTTTGGGTAGTCACTTTTAATGGAACTGTTCACTGGAAATGTCTACATCATCAAAATCATCTGGAGCGCTAATATAAGTCAGTTCTCCGGCAGGGTTGGGGAAAAGTGGCTCATCGGTTTCTTCGTGCAGGCCAGGCTTGAGCATTTCATTGATACAAATGATGTGTTTGATGCCATTGGCCTGCAGCTGCTCAATCATGTTAAGAACCTGTACCGATTCGGTAATGGTTTCAGGGATTGTTTCTTCCTGTTCCTCACTGAAGAGTGGCCACATGCAGCCATAAATAACCTGATGGGAATCCAGGAAGGTAAAGCCAATACGGTATTCCTTGATTTGGTCTTCTCCGATGCCGGCAATGGTGGCGCGGAAGGATTCGGCAGGGATGTTAAGGGTGTTTTGCAACCATTGTACGGAAGCGCTCAGGGCGGCGAAACGGATTCGTTTGTCAGCTTCGCGATTGCCGATATAAAAAGCATCGGGCAGGGGCAGTTCCAGGCCACAGGCGGGTAACAGTTCCCTGAACAAGGGAAGGGCTTCCTCTTGCCAGTGTTGCAGACAGCGTTGCCGTTGTTCGGCAAAGTGCTCACTGGCCTGTTGCCATTTGAAAATAGGCTGGTTTTGTGCCACACAAAAAGCGGCCATGACGTAGCGGGTATCGGCCAGCATGTGGACATCTTCAGCAGGCGGTTTGGGACTGGAAAGCGGGTTAACGGGCAGATTCAGTGCCTGCCTGGCCAGCGCATCGCACCACAGATGGGTTTGATCAAAGGATTTTGGCATTTGTTCTACCGAACACAGTTGCGGATGGATGGCTATTTCCACCGAAGTGGCACTGATATGTTTTTTTAGCAGAGTGACAAGCGTGGTTTGTGTTTTCAGGTTGAGGGCGGGTGATGGGATTTGGAACCGGGTCCAGGCTACCACAGGAATCACGATGAACAGGCAGTCAAAATACACACCGTCTTTTTCAAGCGTACAGGATTCGGACATGGTTTCCGCATGTTCCAGCAAGATATCATGGGTTTCGGTGTCGGTGGAAGCCAGGAAATCAAGCGCATGGTCCACCTGGTTTTTTTTATTGCTGTTAAAGATATCGACGACTTTGTGATCAATCAGGTTTTCCCAGTAACGGTCTTCAATAATGCAGCCGGACTGTTTTAAGGCTTTGCAAGCGTCCACAAGGACTTGGCTTGCCTTGCTTAATTTTGTGAATGCGGTTTTGCTCATATTTCGTTTGGCTCCTTTCATGGACGATAATGAAAGGAGCCGGGTTTAATTAAGATAAAAGTTGTCGAAGAACGAAGGGAAGAATACCACCGTGCTGGTAGTATTCCACTTCGACCGGTGTATCAATGCGCAGCAGAACAGGAATGTCCTGTTTACTGCCATCAGGGCGATGCACGGTGAGCACTACATCCTGTTGTGGCTTGATGCCTTCTTCCAGTCCGCTGATGTCATAGGTTTCATCTCCGGTAATACCCAGGGACTGGGCTGAGTCATTGCCCTTGAATTGCAGGGGCAAGACACCCATGCCCACCAGATTGCTTCGGTGAATGCGCTCAAAGCTGCGGGCAATAACCGCTTTTACCCCTAACAGCTGGGTGCCTTTGGCTGCCCAGTCACGGGAAGAGCCTGTGCCATATTCCTCACCTCCAAAGACGACCGTTGGTGTACCACTGGCAATATATTGCATGGCTGCATCGTAAATAGGCAGTTGCTCTTGACTGGGTTTGTGAATGGTTTCACCCCCTTCAAAGCGGCTGCCATTAGGCAGGGCAGGAATCATGAGGTTCTTGATGCGAACGTTGGCAAAGGTACCACGCATCATGATCTCATGATTGCCACGGCGTGAACCATAGCTGTTGAAATCGGGTTTCATGACATCATGGGCCAGCAGCCATTTGCCTGCCGGTGAGGTTTCCTTGATGGAGCCGGCCGGTGAAATATGGTCAGTGGTGACCGAGTCACCAAAAATACCCAGCGCGCGAGCCTGTTTGATGGGCTGGATGGCGGCCGGTGTCATGCTGAAGTCTTCAAAGAAAGGCGGCTCGGCAATATAGGTGGAGGTTGGCCAGTTGTAAACGTCACCTGATACACCCTTGATTTTTTTCCACAAATCGCCAGGATTGGATTTGACCTGGGCATAGTTGTTGCGGTAAGCCTTCGGGTTCATGGCTTTGCCCAGCAGTTTTTGAACCTCTTCATCGCTTGGCCAGATATCGCCCAGCCAGACGTCTCCTTTTTTGCCTTTGCCAACCGGTTGGGTCATTAAATCAATATTCAAGGTGCCCGCCAGGGCATAGGCCACCACCAAGGGTGGCGAGGCCAGGTAGTTGGCTTTGATGTTGGGGTGAATGCGTGCTTCGAAGTTGCGGTTACCTGACAGGACAGCAGCGCAGATCAAATCGTTTTTGATAATCGCTTCATTGAACTCGGGCAGCAAGTCACCGGCATTGCCGATACAGGTGGTGCAGCCGTAGGCTGCCACATCAAAGCCCAGTTGCTCAAGGTAGGGCAGCAAGCCTGTTTTGGCCAGATACTCGGTTACGACCCTGGAGCCGGGTGCCAATGAGGTTTTGATATGCTTTTGCACGGTTAAACCTGCCTTGACCGCTTTTTTGGCTAACAAGCCGGCTGCCAGCAGGACACTTGGATTTGAGGTGTTGGTGCAAGAGGTGATCGCGGCGATCAGGATGTCTCCGTTTTTAAGTGTGACGCCACTGGGTGTTTCGTAAGCAGTATTGAATTTTTCTGCCGGCTGATTGAAGCCGTTTTTCTCGGGGGGTGCGGTAAACAGATTGGCAAAAGTTCTTTTGACATTACCCAGCTCAACCCGGTCCTGGGGACGTTTGGGGCCAGCCAGGGAGGGGGAAACGGTTTTCAGATCCAGCTTCAGGACTTTGGTGTAGTTGATGTCTTTGGCTTTGGGAATGCCAAACATTTTCTGGGCCTTGAAATAGGTTTCCAGGGCCTCAATTTCTTCTTCGGTACGGCCGGTGCCCCTGAAGTAATCAAGGGTGTGTTCATCAACCGGGAAAAAGCCCATGGTGGCTCCGTATTCGGGCGCCATGTTGGAAATGGTGGCACGGTCGGTCACGCTCAAGCTTGACGTGCCCGGACCGCAAAATTCCACAAATTTGCCGACCACTTTTTCCTTGCGCAGCATTTCGGTAATGGTCAGTACCAGATCGGTGGCGGTGACGCCACCGCGCAATTGGCCGGTCAGCTCAACTCCGATCACATCAGGGGTAAGCATGTAATAGGGCTGGCCCAGCATGGCCGCTTCGGCTTCAATGCCGCCCACACCCCAGCCAACCACGCCAATACCGTTAATCATGGTGGTGTGACTGTCGGTGCCTACCAAGGTGTCGGGGTAGTAAACATCATTGGCGTCTTTGTGAACACCACGTGCCAGATATTCAAGGTTAACCTGGTGAACAATACCAAATCCGGGAGGAACCACACCAAAGGTGTCAAAAGCCTGCATGCCCCATTTCATGAACTGGTAGCGTTCTTTGTTGCGTTGGAATTCAACCTTCATGTTCAGGTCAAGCGCATCCTCAGTACCAAAGTAGTCAATCATGACAGAGTGGTCAACCACCAGGTCAACGGGTACCAGCGGCTCGATGGCTTTGGGGTTTTTACCCATTTTATTTGCTACTGAGCGCATGGCCGCCAGGTCGGCCAATAAAGGAACGCCGGTAAAGTCTTGCAAGACCACGCGAGCCACCACAAAAGGGATTTCCTCTTCTCGTTTGGCGTTGGGTTGCCAGTTGGCCAGCTGACGCACATGCGCTTCGGTAACTTTATTGCCATCACAGTTACGCAAGACCGATTCAAGTACGATTCGGATGGAAACGGGCAATTTGTTAATTTTGACATCCAGTTTTTTACCCAGGGCAGGCAGGGAATAGTATTTCCTGGTTTTATTATTGACCGTGAGTGTTTTTACAGTGCTGGAAAAAGGCATGGCAACCTCGCTGTTTGAATTGATCGGCAAAAGAATATTGGGGTTGATGGGGTGGATTTTGATTGTTTGTTTCCAATGATAGCATTAGGTGGAAGGTGTTTGCTTGCCGGATTTAAGCAAATTTGTAATACATTGACGGTTTTTGCATTGGCAGCAACGACAAATTAAAAAAAAACAGGCCTTTTTCAAGACCTGTTTTAACATTGAACCAAGCCGTTCCGTTTGGAACGGCATTGACCTCATTTGTTTTTAGATACCAACGGTATCTGCAATTTCCTTGAAGTCTTCGATTTGGTCAAAGTTCATGTAGCGATAGATCTGGTCGCTGTTTTGGTCGATGATACCGATGTCAGCCATGTACTCTTCGCGTGTTGGGATGCGACCCAGGCGAGAGCAGATGGCAGCCAGTTCTGCAGAACCCAGGTAAACATTGGTGTTTTTACCCAAACGGTTCGGGAAGTTGCGGGTGCTGGTTGACATGACGGTAGCGCCTTCGCGAACCTGTGCCTGGTTACCCATGCACAATGAACAGCCAGGCATTTCCATACGGGCACCGGCTACGCCCAGAACGCCATAGTGGCCTTCTTCGGTGAGTTGCTTTTGATCCATTTTGGTTGGAGGAGCAACCCACAGTTTGACCGGGATGTCGCGTTTGCCTTCCAGCAGCTTGGAGGCGGCGCGGAAGTGGCCAATGTTGGTCATGCAGCTACCGATAAACACTTCATCAATTTTTTCACCGGCAACATCAGACAGGGTTTTGACATCGTCAGGGTCGTTCGGGCATGCCACGATAGGTTCGTGGATGTCGGCCAGGTCAATTTCGATGATGCTTGCATATTCGGCATCGGCATCGGGCTCAAGCAGCTGTGGATTGGCCAGCCAGGCTTCCATGGCTTTGATGCGGCGGGCCAGTGAGCGTTCGTCTTCGTAGCCGTTGGCAATCATCCATTTCAACAGGGTGATGTTGCTGTTGAGGTATTCGATGATGGGCTCTTTGTTCAGGCGGACGGTACAACCGGCAGCAGAACGTTCGGCAGAAGCGTCAGACAGTTCGAATGCCTGTTCCACTTTCAGGTCTGGCAAGCCTTCAATTTCAAGGATGCGACCTGAGAACACGTTTTTCTTGCCTTGTTTGGCAACGGTCAGTTCACCGCTCTTGATGGCGTATAGCGGAATGGCATTGACCAGGTCACGCAAGGTAACGCCTGGCTGCATTTTGCCTTTGAAACGAACCAGAACGGATTCTGGCATGTCAAGGGGCATTACACCGGTTGCAGCTGCAAAAGCAACCAGGCCGGAGCCGGCAGGGAAGCTGATGCCGATTGGGAAACGGGTGTGCGAGTCACCACCGGTGCCAACGGTATCGGGCAGCAACATACGGTTTAACCATGAGTGAATAACACCGTCACCAGGACGCAGGGCAATACCGCCACGAGTGCTGATGAAGTCTGGCAGCTCGTGGTGTGTTTTGACATCTACGGGTTTTGGATAGGCGGCAGTGTGGCAGAAAGACTGCATGACCAGATCTGCAGAGAAGCCCAGGCAGGCAAGGTCTTTCAGTTCGTCGCGGGTCATTGGGCCAGTGGTATCCTGGCTGCCAACAGAGGTCATTTTGGGTTCGCAGTAAGTACCTGGGCGAACGCCTTTGCCTTCGGGCAATCCACAGGCACGACCAACCATTTTTTGTGCCAGTGTGTAGCCTTTGCCTGAGTCGACAGGCTCACTGGGCAGACGGAACAGGGTGGATGCAGGCAGACCCAGTGCTTCACGGGCTTTGGCGGTAAGGCCACGACCAATAATCAGGGGGATACGGCCACCGGCACGGACTTCGTCAAACAGGACATCTGATTTGACCTGGAATTCGGCAATGACTTCACCGTTTTTAAGGGCTTTGCCTTCATAGGGGCGCAGTTCAACCACATCGCCCATGTCCATTTGGGAAACGTCCAGCTCAATCGGCAATGCGCCGGCGTCTTCCATGGTGTTATAGAAAATGGGCGCAATTTTGCCACCCAGGCAAACACCACCGAAGCGTTTGTTGGGTACGAAAGGAATGTCTTCACCCGTGAACCACAATACGGAGTTGGTGGCGGATTTGCGTGAAGAGCCGGTACCGACAACGTCACCCACGTAGGCAACCAGATTGCCTTTTTCTTTCAGGGATTCAATGAATTTAACCGGACCGCGCTTGCCATCTTCTTCAGGTTCGAAGGCGGCGCCTTCACGTTTGTTTTTCAGCATTGCCAACGCGTGCAGGGGAATATCCGGACGTGTTGTGGCGTCGGGGGCGGGCGACAGGTCGTCGGTATTGGTTTCGCCACTGACCTTGAAAACCGTGACAGTGAGGCTTTCCGGTACTTCAGGGCGGCTGGTGAACCATTCGGCGTCGGCCCAGCTTTGAATAACGGCTTTGGCGTTTTCATTGCCTTTGTCTGCTTTTTCCTTCACATCATGGAAGGCGTCAAACATGAGCAGGGTTTTTTTCAGGGCATCGGCAGCGATGGAACCCAGTGTCGGGTTGTCGAGCAAGTCGATGAGCGGGCTGATGTTGAAACCGCCCAGCATGGTGCCCAGCAACTCGGTGGCTTTTTCAGGGGTGATCAGGGGGCATTTTTCGGTGCCGAAAGCAACGGCGGCCAGGTAAGAAGCCTTGACTTTGGCGGCATCATCCACACCTGCGGGTACACGGTGGGTAATCAGATCTACCAGATAGTTTTCTTCTCCGGCGGGAGGTGCTTTGAGCAATTCGATTAATTCAGCCGTTTGTTTGGCTGATAAAGGCAGAGGAGGGATGCCCAGCGCAGCGCGCTCGGCAACGTGTTGACGATATGATTCCAACATGACGTGACCTTAAAAAATATTAGAGACAACATGACCATTATAAGGCTTTTTCGCAAAAAAGTCTTATGTCTTATATAAGAGTTGACTGTTTGCAGCAACATATTTTCCAAAAACAGGAGTAACATTTTGTATCTTCAGGGGTTAAGGTTCATTTTTGGAAAATGAAGGCAATGCAGGCTCAGGCTGAATTTTACACGCCTGCGTGTTTTTTTGTTTCTTTCCGGTACATGAAAGTTCCAATAGCAGCAGGGACAGGAACTTTGTTACAGCGCTCATCGGGTTATAATTGGTCCTTCTGTTTTATTGTTTTTTTACGGCTTTATTTATGACTTTTATAGTCAATTATATTTGCACTGTCGCGAACGTCATGTATAGTGTTGCCGTTACATTTTCAATTAATTACAAGCAAAAGGAAACGTATGTCTTCTAAGAAGAAGCTTGCCATTGCGACGGCAGGGGTTCTGGTTGTTGCTGCGGGTGCAGCCTGGTATGGTGGTAATAAACTGGCTCAAGGCAAGGTAGAGGAAGAGCTGAAGGCTTTTTTGGTAAAAAACAATTTGCAGGATAATGTGTTTTGGGAAAGTCTTGATGCCAATGTGAGTGGCACAGGTTCCATGAGCAATGTCAAAATTGTCGATAAACAAAACCCCGCGCATTATTTCACTTTTCGCAAAGTGATTCTGAATGACCTTGAGAACACTGAAAAAATCCAGAAAATAGATATTTCTTTTCAGGGTTTTGCTGATGAAACCGGTAAAAGCCCCATAGGCAAAGTTACAGATAGCCGATTGGCTGATCTGGGCTATACAGAGTTGCCCGAAGTCAATGGCAGCCTGAAGGTCAGTATTGACAGCAGCACAGACCGTTCTTCCTATGAAATCAGTATCGATCAACCCGAAGTGGCCAATTTTGGCGTCAAACTTGATGCCAATAAAATTGCCGGTTTACTTGAACAAGTGCGTACCAATGCTGAAACGGTACAGCAAAACCCCATGGCTGTGCTGCCGTTTCTGGCGCCAGTCAGCATTAATTCCCTGTCATTTAATATTGATGACAAAGGTCTTGTAAAAAGGGTTATTGCCAAAGAGAAAGGAGTAGCTTTCGGCGAGCAGCCTACGCCAGCACAAGACGCTACCTATGAAGCAAAAATGCTTCAGCAAAAAGAGGCCTGCCTGAAACAGGGGGCGGTTGTTTTTGGTGAAAACAAGACAGAGGCTTCTTGTGATGCGGTTTATAAGTACGTGACCAACCAGAAAAACAGTCTTTCATTTGCGATGAATCCAACTCCTCCTTTTGAGATCATGTCGGTTGTTCAGTTGTTGTCTGGCAGGGGGAGCGCTAATCTCAATCAGCTTTTTCAAAACCTGAATATTGAATTGAAGAATTAAGAAATAGTACGATCAAATAGTACGATCTTAAGCCCGCATGAAAAAAGCGTTCAACCCTGAACGCTTTTTTCTTTGCTGCCACAGGAACAGTGTTTAAAGGACATGAGTGTATTCAGGATGCCGTTTAAGATAGGCAACGGTATACGAGCAGACAGGGTGAACTTTCCAGTTATTGTTACTGGCGGTTTCCAGGGCAAAACGGGTCATTTCCGCAGCAATACCGCGTCCGCCCACCTCTTGGGGGACCAAGGTGTGCAAAACATGCATGACTTTGTCATCAAGCCGGTAATCAATCAGGCAGATATGGCCATCAATAACCGCCTGGAAACGGGACAGTTCGGGAAGGTGCTGGATAGATAAACTCATTGGCTTGCCTTGGGTGAAGATAAGAATATCATTATGATAATACTTTACGCAGTGGCAAGCCAAGAAGTGCTTAGTGCCGCAAGGGTTTATACAGTTTTTAGCGGGTAAGCAAAATACCCCACACCACGCACATGCAAAGAATGCCAATAAAACAACAGCCCCACAGCCCAAGCAAGGGCCATTTAATTTTAACGGGGACTTGTGATGGAATGACATGAGGCAAAATGCGGTTGGCGTGACCAATCAGCCAGAACTGTACATTGGGGAAAAACAGCCTGAAAAAATAGTCCAGTAAGATCGAGCAGCGAATGGACAGGGAAAACCGATTGAACGGCTGCATGCTTAAATAAGGATGCTTAAGCATGTCATTGGTGGGTTTCAGGGAAAAGAAAATCAGGTAGAGGCCCGAAAATGAAGCAATCAGAAAACAGGCCATTAGTACTGCAATGGCGTAGGTCAGTATTAATTCAATCATAAGGAAAAGAGTAAGTCTCGGGTTGGCTTGTAAGTAATAAATCAACGAGGGATTTTAACCGAAGTTGAGCAACATGTTTTTTGGTGATATCAATTCAGTATCATTTGATTTTTAATTAATATTAGACGGGTATCGCAATTGATATTACCCTTTATTTTTTATTTGATACAGGCAAAGCTAGGATAGGCACAGTAGCTATAAATATTATCAAGAACGCATCAGTACAATTACTGGTGAAAAATACTTAAAACAGGAGAGAGACAATGACACAGGAAGCAAAATTATTGGGCGAAGGTTTTTACTGGCAAGACTTGGTAGTGGGACAAAAATTCAAAACTTTCAAACGTACCATTACAGAAACCGATATCGTCAATTTTATTAGTGTCACTGGGATGCTTGAAACCATTTTCATTGATAAAACGTTTAATGCGGGTGCCATCAAGGGGCGTCCGGTGCCTGGGGCACTAACTTACAGCATTATTGAAGGTTTGTTGATGCAAACCATGGTGCAGGGCACTGGTTTGGCTTTGCTGGAGGTTCATAAAAAAATGCTGGCGCCGGTAGTGGCCGGCGATACCGTTTGGGCCGAAGTGGAAGTAACCCAGGTGCGTCCAACGTCCAAACTGAACCGTGCAGTGGTATCAACGCGGGTGGATATTAAAAATCAGGATGATGTGATTGTGATTACTTATGACGTCACCCGCATGCTGTCGGGACGTTAATTGATAACAGTGTAAGTAATAATTTTGGATTGAATCAAACAGGTTGTTAATTATGCTTGATGTTCTTGACCTGGCTTATCTGCCCGAAGAAGAAAACCAATTCCGAAACGAACTGCGGGCTTTTGTTAAAGAGGCCACGCAAGGTATGGATGCCTATGCCCGGGCCCGCTCATGGATGGGTTTTGATGCCGGTTTCAGTAAGAAGCTGGCATCAAAAGGTTGGCTTGGGCTAACCTTGCCTAAAAAGTATGGGGGTGCCGAGCGTGGTTACTTTTCACGATTCGTGTTGTCTGAAGAACTGTTGGGGGCGGGGGCACCGGTATCCGCTCACTGGATTGCCGACCGTCAAAGTGGGCCATTAATCTTGCGCTATGGGACTGAGGCACATAAGCAGTTTTATCTGCCTAAAATTTGCAAGGGTGACGCATTTTTCTGTATTGGCATGAGCGAGCCCAATTCGGGTTCTGATTTGGCCAGTATCAAATCAAGGGCGGACAGGAATGATAAAGGCTGGCTGCTGAATGGCAGCAAAATCTGGACGACCAATGCGCATAAATCACACTATATGATTGCTTTGGTGCGCACCTCCGGAGAATCTTCAGACCGGCATAAAGGATTGTCTCAGGTAATAATTGATTTGAGCTTGCCTGGCGTAACCGTTCGTCCTATTGTTGATGTAGCTGGTGATGCGCACTTTTCAGAGGTGTTTTTTACGGATGTTCAGCTGGACGATGAAGCCCTGATTGGCAATGAAGGCGATGGCTGGGAACAGGTCAATGCCGAATTGGCCTTTGAGCGCAGTGGTCCAGAGCGTATTTATTCCAGTATGGCCCTGGTGGAGTGTTTCCTGAAAGAATGCCGGCAGCAAGGCTGGGAGTCCGAGCATGTGCAGGTAACTCTGGGTGGTATTGTTGCCCGGCTTGCTGTATTGAGAACCATGTCTTTGGCGATTACCAGCAAACTGGCCAAGGGTGAAAATCCTTCGGTAGAGGCATCGCTGGTTAAGGATTATGGTACTGGACTTGAACAGGAAATTCCCAAGTTGATCGCTGATTGCATGGGTCAACATCCCGAATGGACTCCTTCGGTGGAGCTGATCAAGACCCTGGCCTTGGTGGATCAGGTATGTCCTTCCTATTCCTTGCGTGGTGGTACTCGCGAGATATTGCGTGGCATTATTGCCCGGGGTTTGGGCTTACGGTAAGAAGAGACAATAATGGACAATTCAAGTATGGATAATCTTTTTGATGAGGCTGTGGGCCGGTTGTTTGCCGATATTTCTGAAAAGTATGGCAACAGCCTGGATTTGTCGAGCGCTGATTATGAAGCGATCTGGTCAGAAATAGCGGCTTCCGGTTTTCTGGATGTGATGCTGACTGAAGAAAAAGGAGGGGCAGGGCTGAGTCTGAAAGAAGCGGGAAATCTGTTTAAGCTGGAAGGATATTTTAACCTGCCTGTTCCTTTTGCCAGTACTCTGCTAGCCAGGGGATGGCTGGATAACAATCGGCTGACTGTGCCCGATGGATCTATTGCAATTGCCACAATGGGGGTGAAAGTCTCCGAAGGGCAAGGGCGGATAGTGATTAATAAATTGCCTTTTGGTCACCAGGCAGCCAGTTTTTTGGTGTTGGCCAACCAGAGATGCTATTTGCTGACCCAGGAAAAGGCAGTGGTTAATGAGGTTTATCACGCAGGGTTGTTTGCCAGTGTAAGCTGGCGTCTGGAAGAGACGATTGAGCTGGATGTGTCTGCGCGGGCTTTGGATGAATTGCTTAACCTGGCTTCCTTGGCGACACTGCTGCCCAGTGTGGGTGCCATGGAAAAAATATTTGAAATGACGCTGGAATATGCCAATCAACGGCAGCAATTTGGCAGGCCTTTAAGCAAGTTCCAGGCTATTCAACATCAAATCAGTGTGCTGGCAGAGCACGTATGGGCAGCGCGCATGGCAGCTCAAATTGCATGTAATAGTAACAATAATCGGTCAGATCCCAATTTGTTGGCCATAGCCAAATATCAGGTCAGTTTTGTGTCCGATCAGGTGGCCGATATTGCCCATGCGGTTCATGGGGCAATTGGTATTACCGAAGAGTACGCCTTGCATTTTTATACCCGACGTGTACGGGAGTTCAGGAGTGAGGCAGGAACCCAATCCTGCTGGGCTAAAAAGTTGGGCCATCACGTATTGGGGCAAGAGGGTGAAACGGTTTTTTCAATGTTAACTGGAGAGCTGTGCCCGGGATGGTGATTTTTTTCAGGAGGCAAAATGTCAGATGATTCAGCGGCGCTGGCAGTATTACTTATTTAGGTTCTTTTTTAATATTCTTTAGATATCATTAAAAATATTACATTACAGGAATTAATATGGACCTGCGTCGGATCCGTCATTTTTTGGTGCTGGCTGAAACCTTGAATTTTCATAAGGCCGCTGAAAAATTGCATATTGCCCAGCCCCCTTTATCGGTATCCATTCAAAAACTGGAGGCCGAGTTGGGATTGCGTTTGTTTGAGCGAACGCCCAAAGGAGTTTCCTTGACGCAGGAAGGAAAACAAATCCATGCGGATGCCATGCGCTTGCTTCATTTTGCAGAACAATTGCAGCACACGGCAGATGAAATCAAGGAAGGAACTAGAGGGGTTTTGCATATTGGTTTTGTGGGGTCAGTCACCCAAGGATTGCTGCAAAACCTGGTTCAGGCCTTCAGGCAGAAATATGAAAATGTCGAACTGAATTTTACTGAGGGGATTTCCAGCCGGATTGTTCAGGATGTGGAAGCTGGCAAGCTCGATGTAGGCCTGATTCGTACGCCTGTGCTGGATGACACGGCCGTGGATATGATTCAGCTGGAAAAAGACAATTTCGTTTTGGCTGTACCCAAGAGGCATGAACTGGAGGGCCGCTCTGTTTGTTTGAAGGAACTGGCCGATTACCCATTTATCGTGTATTCCCCGGATTATGCCCGAGGTCTGCATCATGCTGTTATGTCTGCTTGTCAGGGGGCTGGCTTTATTCCACGGGTAGTCCAAATAGCTATTCAGGTAGATACCGTACTGGCCTTGGTTGAAAGTGGAGTAGGCATCGCATTGGTACCATCTGTAGTTATGCAAACAAAGCTTAAAAAGAACTTGGCTTATCTTAAGTTGCTGGATGAGTCTGACATTAGGCGAATTGGTTTTGCTCTGATACACAAAAAAAACACCGCCACTATTGCCACAATAAAATTTCTGGATTTGGCAATAAGCTTGTATTCGTAGTTTGAATGTGGAATTTGTCGAATGAGTGATAATGTGTCCAATGAGTGATACTCAATATTAGCCGTTCTATTGCTCATGGTTTGGAAAAGCAAATAAAGCAGGTTGTAGTAGTTGAAAATAAACCTGGTGCAAAGACTGCCTTGAGGGCGAAACAGGTTACCACTTCTAAGCCTGATGGATACACCATTTTGATGGCAACGGGTTCAACATTATTATTGAACCCAATGCTTTATAAAAAATTGTCTTATGATGCTTCTGATTTGGTGCCCATCGCATTGGTAGCTGAAACACCGCTTATTTTTACCGTAAACAACAAGATCCAGGTTGATAGCATAGAGTCATTCATAAAACTGGCTTCTTCAAAAAAAGCCAATATGTTCACCTATGCCTCTACGGGAACGGGAACATCAACATTTGAATAAATTCCAGTTTTGGGAGGCCAGCCAAAAGAGGTTTTTTTGTGTCCTGTAAGCCCGCTAATAAAACAATTTTATCAGCGGGTTAAAACAGGCTGTTAGATGACGTACAAATCAATGTATTCGTGGACAGGCATTGCTTCCAGTGCTTTTTGATCCAGAGAAACCTCAAGGATGCGGTTTTGCTGCCTGCCTGGGAATACACGAGCCAGATTCGTGCGGAATTTGTCCTCTAGCAGCGGGATGCCATCGGTCCGACGACGTTTGTGACCGATTGGGTACTCGCAAACAATCTCTTCCAGTTTGCTGCCATCGTTGAATTCAACAGTTAGGGCGTTAGCGATGGAGCGTTTTTCCGGATCGTGGTAGTCGGCCGTGAAGGCGGGGTCTTCTACGCAGACAATCTTGTCGCGAAGGGCGTCAATGCGTGGGTCTGCAGCAATGCCGTCTTCGTAGTCTGCGGCGGTCAGGCGACCAAACAAAACAGGTACGGCAACCATGTACTGGATGCAGTGGTCGCGGTCGGCCGGGTTGTTAAGCGGACCTTTTTTGTCGATGATGCGAATGCACGCCTCGTGGGTACGAATGGTGATTTGCTTGATGTCTTCTGCGGTTTTGCCAGCTGCGTTTAACTTCTGATGAATATCCATGGCACACTCAACGGCAGTTTGTGAGTGAAATTCTGCAGGGAAAGAAATCTTGAATAAGACGTTTTCCATGACGTAGCTGCCGTAAGGACGCTGGAATTTAAAAGGCTGACCGTTAAACAGCACATCGTAAAAGCCCCATGTTTTGGTGGTTAACACGGATGGATAGCCCATTTCACCGGTTTTTGCGATTAATGCAAGGCGAACGGCACGGCTGGTGGCATCACCGGCTGCCCATGATTTGCGGCTACCTGTGTTGGGGGCATGACGATAGGTGCGCAGGCTTTGGCCATCAACCCATGCCAGTGACACGGCATTGATGACTTCTTCGCGATCAAGGCCCAGCATTTTTGCGACTACAGCGGTGGATGCCACTTTTACCAGTACAACGTGGTCAAGACCCACTTTGTTGAAAGAGTTTTCAAGGGCAATACAACCCTGGATTTCGTGTGCCTTGATCATGCCGGTCAGCACGTCATGCATGGTGAGCGGCGCTTTACCAACGGCGACAGCGTTACGTGACAGCCAGTCGGCGGTAGCCAGAATGCCACCCAGATTGTCGGATGGGTGACCCCATTCAGCAGCCAGCCAGGTGTCGTTGAAATCTAGCCAGCGGATCATGGTGCCAATATTGAAGGCGGCCTGGACAGGGTCAAGCTGGAATTGTGTGCCGGGAATCTTGGCGCCATTGGGTACAACAGTGCCAGGAATGATAGGGCCCAGCAGTTTGCGGCAGGCGGGGTATTCCAGGGCTTCAAGACCACAACCCAGGGTATCGATCAGACAGTTACGTGCGGTTTCATAGGCAACGGTACTTTCGATGTTGTAATTCAGGACGTAATCGACAATATCAACCAGAACCTGATCTGGCTCGGGATGTACATTTGAAATATGACTGGACATATAGCTTACTCTTTAAAAATGGGTGGGTTCATAAAAGGACCCGCCCGTGATAAGGATATGAGCAATGAGCGTATATTGATGACAACGGATTGTTGATCATCGGGGCCAATATAATTGGCGGTTGGACAAATGATCTTGTTGTCGATGTGTTGCTCGATAATACGGGCATTGTCCGAGCCCTGGATGACAGTCTGAAACGCTGGGTGGCCCTGACCTGAACGGCTACGATCCGTATGCCTGTTTGAAAGATGGCTTGATGCGTCTGCCGACATCGGTGAGAACGTCCTCAAGGATATTGATGCAAAAGAAGCTAACTGTTGTATTTAATCAATAAGGTAAAGCCTAAAAAAATAGCCACTTGATAGTGGCTATTTTTTCACTGCATTATTTAAGCAGGTCGGCTACCCCGTCACGCTCTTCAAGCAATTCATTGAGGGTGAAATCCATGCGCTCACGAGAGAATGCATCAATTTCCAGGCCTTCAACACGTTTGTACTCGCCGTTTTCGGTAGTGACTGGCACACCATAGATGATGCCTTCAGGGATGCCATAAGAACCATCTGATGGAATACCCATGGTGACCCATTTGCCGTTTGAACCCAGCATCCAGTCGCGGATGTGGTCAATGGCGGCATTGGCTGCCGATGCGGCTGAAGACAGGCCACGTGCTTCGATAATCGCTGCGCCACGTTTACCCACTGTAGGAATGAAGGTTTCACGGTTCCAGGTTTCGTCGTTGATGAGCTTATCCAGAGACTCGCCATTGACCGTGGCAAAACGGGTGTCAGGGTACATGGTGGGAGAGTGGTTGCCCCATACGATGAGGTTTTCGATGTCTTTAACCGCTTTGCCAGATTTCTGGGCCAGCTGGGTAAGCGCACGGTTGTGATCCAGACGCAACATGGCGGTGAAGTTTTTGGCAGGCAGGTCTGGGGCAGACTTCATGGCAATATAGGCGTTGGTGTTGGCGGGGTTACCAACAACCAGCACTTTTACATCGCGGCTTGCCACGGCGTTAAGGGCTTTACCTTGAGCGGTAAAGATTTGCGCATTGACTTGCAACAGGTCTTTACGCTCCATGCCTGGGCCGCGGGGGCGTGCACCCACCAGCAAGGCAACGTCAGCATCTTTGAATGCAGTCATGGGGTCGCTGTGAGCGGTCATTTCCTGCAATAGAGGGAATGCACAATCGTCCAGTTCCATCATAACGCCTTTAAGTGCTTTTTGTGCTTTTTCGTCTGGGATTTCAAGCAGTTGCAAAATGACCGGCTGGTCTTTTCCTAACATTTCGCCTGAGGCAATACGAAATAGCAATGCGTAACCGATTTGACCGGCAGCACCAGTAACAGCAACGCGCAGGGCTGGCTTGGACATAAATGTTTCTCCAAAATAGGTATGAACGTAAAGAGATAAGAGCCTTAAGAGCGTATGCGGCAAACCAATAGCGGTACCGGATTATTCATGAAAACTCTTATTGATAATTGCCAATAATCTTAGAATAAAATCCGCTTTTCGTCAAATTGTCTTATAACTTATATCTTATATAAGAATAGACATAAACCCTTAGGTGTGAAATAATGTTGCACGTTAATTCAGGTTTTCATTATTCTGTAAATATGTCAGTTTCATCATCCTCCACCGGCAAGGGGGCAGCCATTAGTGGCGCCGCTTTCAGTCCTTTGTACAAGCAAATCAAAGCATTGCTTGTACAAAGTTTGCATGCCGGTGAATGGAAGCCCGGTGAAAGCATTCCCAGTGAACTTGACCTTGCCTCACGGTTTCAGGTCAGTCAGGGAACCGTGCGCAAGGCTATTGATGAGCTGGCTGCCGAGAATCTGTTGATCAGGCGTCAAGGCAAAGGTACTTTTGTTGCCACCCACCATGAAGCCCAGGTTCGTTACCGTTTTTTGCGGCTTACTCCAGACAATCCCGAAAATACCCAACGTGCGCAAAGTACAATACTTGAATGCAGCCGGCAAAAGGCAACGCAGGAAATGGCCCGCATGCTTGAGATTCGCTCTGGAGATGCGCTTATATATATAAAGCGCCTTATGAATCTGGGTAACCGGCCAAGTGTTATTGATGAGATCTGGCTCCCCGCTGATGTTTTCAAAGGGCTTACCAGCGAGATATTGACTCATAACAAGGGGCCGCTTTATGGATTGTTTGAAACAAAATTTGGTGTCAGCATGATTCGGGCGGAAGAGAAAATCAGGGCTATTGCAGCAAGTTCGCAAATGGCTGATTTTCTTAATGTTTCTGAGGGTTTTCCTTTGTTGCAGGTGGATCGGGTCTCATACACTTATGGAGATCGCCCCATGGAAATTCGCAGGGGAATTTACCTGACTGATCAATATCATTACAGAAATAGTTTAAACTAGAGGCCGTTTTGGTTAGTGCCGGTTCAAATGAAGTAATATTGGCCGGGTTTGTTTTTTTTGTTATATATCGTTTCATTATTTTGAGGCCGTTATGTCAGACTCTACGTCAAAGCCACGTCGGGAATTTCGCAATCTCGATTTAGAGCTTATTGCAGTTAAATACCGCCTGCCCACTGCCGGGAAAGTGTCAATTTTGCATCGTATCAGTGGCGCAATCCTGTTTTTAAGCCTACCTATCATTCTGATTCCTCTTTTTGCTGCCAGTGTGGCATCACCTGAAAGCTTTGAGGCTTTGGGAAGCGGGTTTGGTGGCTTTTTGCTGAAACTTGTTTTGCTGGTGATTTTGTGGGGCTTCATGCATCACCTGTGTGCGGGTATCAGGTACCTGACCCTTGATTTGCATATCGGAATGGATAAAGTATCTGCCCAGAAAAGTGCAGCGATTGTTTTGGGCACAAGCATTGCCCTTACCCTGATTTTTGCAATTAAACTGTTTGGAGTTATGTAATGGCAACTCATGAACAAATCGGTAGGAAACGCCTGGTTGTGGGTGCACACTATGGCTCATTCGATTTTCTCGTCCAGCGTATGACCGCGATCATACTGGCCGTTTATTCTGTTTTATTCCTGATCTGTGCCCTGTTCACTTCCATCAACTATGAGTCATGGAAAGGTTTCTTTACCTTTACCTGTTTTGGCTTGCCGTTGGGTCAAATTTCAGCCACGCTGGCTTTTTTCTCTCTGGCCTGGCATGCCTGGATCGGTGTGCGTGACATCTGGATGGATTATGTGAAACCGGCAGGCCTTCGTGTGGGCTTGCATGTATTAACCGTATTGTGGTTAATTGGTTCAGTCTTGTTTTTCGCGAATATTGTTTGGAGTCTATAAGCCGTGGTCGCAATTAATTCTTCATTGCCACGCCGCCAGTTTGATGCGGTGGTCGTAGGCGCCGGCGGTGCCGGTATGCGTTGTTCCTTGCAGCTTGCGCAGGCTGGTCTTAAAGTCGCTGTTTTGTCCAAAGTGTTTCCAACCCGTTCGCATACTGTAGCGGCTCAGGGTGGTATTGGTGCATCACTGGGTAACATGAGCGAAGATAACTGGTACTGGCACATGTACGATACCATCAAAGGTTCCGACTGGCTCGGTGACCAGGATGCCATCGAATTCATGTGTCGTCAGGCTCCCGAAGCGGTTTATGAGCTTGAGCACTTTGGTATGCCATTCGACCGTAATCCTGATGGCACTATTTACCAACGACCATTTGGTGGCCACACCGCCAACTTCGGTGAAAAACCCGTACAGCGTGCCTGTGCCGCCGCTGACCGTACCGGTCATGCTTTGCTGCATACACTGTATCAGCGTAACGTTGCTGCCAAAACCCACTTCTTTGTCGAGTGGATGGCGCTTGACCTGATTCGCAACGATGCGGGGGATGTCCTGGGTGTAACTGCCCTGGAAATGGAAACGGGTGATATTTATATCCTTGAGGCCAAGAAAACCGTTCTGGCAACAGGTGGCGCAGGCCGTATCTGGGCTGCTTCAACCAATGCATTCATTAATACGGGTGACGGTCTTGGCATGGCAGCACGCGCTGGTATATGCCTGCAAGATATGGAATTCTGGCAATTCCACCCAACCGGTGTTGCCGGTGCGGGCGTGCTCATTACCGAAGGTGTTCGAGGCGAGGGCGGTATCCTTCTTAATAAAGACGGCGAGCGTTTCATGGAACGTTATGCGCCAACCCTGAAAGACCTGGCTCCTCGTGACTTTGTTTCCCGTTCAATGGACCAGGAAATCAAAGAGGGCCGGGGTTGTGGACCTGATGGCAACTATGTTGTCCTGAAGCTGGATCACCTGGGCGCAGATGTCATTAACAAGCGTTTGCCATCCATTCGTGAGATTGCGATCAAGTTCGGTAACGTTGATCCAATTAAAGAACCTATTCCTGTCGTGCCAACCATTCACTATCAAATGGGTGGTATTCCTGCCAACTATCATGGGCAGGTTGTTACCTGGGATAATGGCGAAGAAAAAGTGGTTAACGGCCTGTACGCCATTGGTGAATGTGCGGCTGTGTCCGTACACGGTGCCAACCGCCTGGGTACCAACTCCTTGCTTGACCTGGTTATTTTCGGCCGTGCGGCAGGTAACCATATTGTTGACTCTCATCCTGAGAAACAGCGTGAACACCAGCCTCTGGCGAAAGAATCGGTTGAGGCTTCCCTTGCTCGAGTTAATGCCATTGAATCCCGCACTTCCGGCGAGAAAGTGCAAGATGTTGCCAACAGCATTCGTGTTTCAATGCAGCAGCATTGTGGCGTATTCCGTACACTGAAATTGCTGAACGAAGGTGTTGGTCAAATCGACGAACTGGCAGAACAGGTCAAACACATCAACTTCAAAGATAAATCAAAAGTGTTCAATACAGCACGTGTTGAGGCGCTGGAAGTTGAGAACATGATTGAAGTAGCGCGTGCAACCATCAAATCAGCTGCCAATCGCACTGAAAGCCGTGGCGCCCATGCATTGGATGATCACCCTGAGCGTGATGATGAAAACTGGTTGAAACACACCTTGTGGCATTCTTCAGATGGCCGCCTGGAATACAAGCCGGTTCATATGAAGCCACTGACTGTTGAATCATTCCCACCTAAAGCACGCACTTTCTAAGCAGGATATTATGAGTACTAAACGTATCGTCAAATTTGAGATTTACCGCTACGATCCTGATAAGGACGAGCGTCCATACATGCAGAAGCTTGAAGTTGAGCTTCAGCCAACTGACAAAATGTTGCTTGATGCAATTGTCCGCATCAAGAATGACGTTGATGACAGCCTTGCAATACGTCGTTCTTGCCGTGAAGGCGTTTGTGGTTCAGATGCCATGAATATCAACGGTAAAAACGGTCTGGCTTGCACCACCAATCTGCGTGACCTGAAAGAGCCTATCGTTCTTCGTCCGCTGCCAGGTTTGCCGGTTATTCGTGACCTGATTGTAGACATGACTCATTTCTTCAATCAGTATCACTCAATTCGTCCCTATCTGATCAACGATACACCGCCACCTGAAAAAGAGCGTCTGCAAACACCCGAGGCCCGTGAAGAGCTTGATGGTTTGTATGAGTGTATTCTTTGTGCATGTTGCTCTACGTCCTGTCCGTCTTTCTGGTGGAATCCAGATAAATACGTTGGGCCTGCTGGTTTGCTGAACGCCTATCGCTTTATTGCCGACAGTCGTGACCAGGCTACCGCAGAACGTCTGGATGATCTTGAGGATCCGTACCGTTTATTCCGTTGTCACACAATCATGAACTGTGTAGACGTTTGTCCTAAAGGATTGAATCCAGCAAAAGCAATCGGCAAGATCAAGGAAATGCTGGTTCGCCGTTCAATCTAAGTAGTTCGTTTATGGACAAACTAACGGAATTGGAACGTGCCCGTCTTCGCTGGCGGGCTCGTCGGGGGCTTTTGGAAAACGATTTGATTATTACCAAATTTTTGGATCGTTATGAATCCTCGTTAACCAACGAGGATGTAAAGTCCCTGACTCAACTTTTTGAGCTGGATGATAACAATTTACTTGACCTTTTGCTGGCGCGTTCAGAGCCGGAAGGTGACTATGATACGCCTAATATAAACCGTCTGATCGGTCTGATGCGTGCAGG
Organism: Advenella faeciporci; assembly: GCF_014652395.1. Taxonomy (GTDB): domain Bacteria; phylum Pseudomonadota; class Gammaproteobacteria; order Burkholderiales; family Burkholderiaceae_B; genus Advenella; species Advenella faeciporci. Next base: position 139,999 of record NZ_BMYS01000003.1, on the reverse strand, counting down.
GTAAGGTGAGTAAAAAGTTATTGTGTTGTATAAAACTAAGTAAGGAATATAGATGAAATTGTCTGAAAAAAAAGCTACGCTCAGCTTTTCCGATGGTAGTAATCCCGTTGAATTTCCAGTGTACCAAGGTACAGTGGGTCCAGATGTTGTAGATATTCGCAAGTTGTACGGTCAGACAGGCATGTTTACCTATGACCCGGGATTCATGTCTACCGCTTCATGTGAGTCTGCAATTACCTATATCGATGGCGATAAAGGTCAATTGTTGTATCGTGGTTATCCTATCGAGCAGCTGGCTGTTAATTGTGACTTCATGGAAACCAGCTACCTGCTGTTGAATGGCGAATTGCCAAACGCAGCACAAAAAGCGGATTTCAACCATCAGGTTACCTACCACACGATGGTTAACGAGCAAATGCAGTTTTTCCTGCGCGGCTTCCGTCGTGATGCGCACCCCATGGCGATCATGACGGGCCTGGTGGGTGCAATGGCTGCCTTCTACCACGACTCTACTGATATCACCAATCCAGAGCATCGTCACATTTCAGCCATCAGGCTGATTGCCAAAATGCCTACACTGGTGGCAATGACCTATAAGTATTCTCAAGGCCAGCCTTTCATCTATCCTCAGAATGATTTGTCATATACAGGCAACTTCCTGCGCATGATGTTTGCAACCCCTTGCGAAGATTACAAAGTCAATGACGTTGTAGAGCGTGCGCTTGATCGCATCTTTATCTTGCATGCCGATCACGAACAAAATGCATCCACCTCTACCGTGCGTCTGTGTGGTTCTTCAGGTACCAACCCGTTTGCAGCGATTGCCGCTGGTGTTGCTTGCCTGTGGGGGCCTGCTCACGGTGGCGCCAATGAAGCTTGCCTGAATATGCTTGAGCAAATTCAAGCCAATGGTGGCATCGCCAAAGTAGGCGAATTCATGGAGCAGGTCAAAGACAAAGAATCAGGTGTTCGCCTGATGGGCTTTGGTCACCGTGTGTACAAAAACTATGATCCACGTGCCAAACTAATGCAGGAAACATGTAAAGAAGTCCTGACTGCATTAGGTCTCGAGAATGATCCTTTGTTCAAGCTTGCCATGGAACTGGAGCGTATCGCCCTTGAAGATCCATACTTCGTAGAACGTAAACTGTATCCTAACGTTGACTTCTACTCCGGTATTGTTCAGCGCGCGATTGGTATACCAACTTCTCTGTTCACGGCAATTTTTGCGCTTGCCCGTACAGTAGGCTGGGTTGCACAGTGGAACGAAATGATCTCTGATCCTGCGTACAAGATCGGTCGTCCCCGTCAGTTGTTTACGGGTGATACTGCCCGTGACGTAGTGGAAATTGCCAAGCGTTAATTTTCTGCCGGATCTTTATCGGTAGTTCAAAAAAGCCCTTCAGGATAATCCCTGAAGGGCTTTTTTTAGGAAAGCTGAAGTAAAAGAAGATTAGTTGTTATAAGGCGTGCCAAGACAGTATTTACCTGCGCCACCCAGGAAAATAGCCAGTGCGCCCACAAGAAAAAGGGCAGGCAGTTCTGGAACCCAGCCACCCGAGCGGCTGAATGAAGACAGTTGCCCCATGTGTACAAGGAAAAAGGCAAACAGCATATTCACCGCAATAACAAGGGCGGCAGGGCGGGTATAAAGGCCAATAATGACCATGATTGGCGCAATGACCTCGCCTGCATAAACGCCGTAGGCGACAAATGCGGGCAAGCCTTTGGCGGTTAACATGCCCATCACCGGATCTATCCCGTTTGTGATTTTGGTCAAACCATGAAACAGGATCAGGAAGCCCACGCCAAGCCTTAGCAACAGTTTGGCCAGATCATCGCTTTTCAACAAAATTTAGTTTCCTTGTGATTGCTGCGCATCAACAACAGCCAGTGCGGTCATGTTGACAATACGGCGTGTTGTTGCGCTGGTGGTAAGAATATGCACCGGTCTTGCTGCGCCCAGCAGGACAGGACCCATCGCAATGCCATTGCTGCCTGTCATTTTCAACATGTTGTAGGTAATATTGCCAGTGTCCAGGTTTGGCATGATTAACAGATTGGCGCGTCCTTTGAGGGTTGAATCCGGGAAAGCATTAAGCCGGATTTTTTCTGACAGGGCCGAGTCGGCATGCATTTCACCGTCAACTTCCAGTAGTGGCGCGCGTTCGGCAATAATTTCGCGGGCACGGGCCATTTTTCGGGATGATTCGGTTGGGCGGCTGCCAAAGTTCGAATGGGACAACAGGGCGATTTTAGGGGTGATGCCAAAGCGAATCATTTCCTCGGCCGCCTGTATGGTAATGTCAGCGATTTGCTCGGCATTCGGGTTTTCATTAACGTGTGTATCACAAATGAACAGGGTTTCATCGGGCAGCATAAGTACGTTCATGGCGGCAAAAGTCTGGGCACCGGGTTTCAGGCCAATCACTTCCTCGACATATTTAAGCTGGTTGTCAAACTTGCTTGAAACGCCACAAATCATGGCATCGGCATCACCGCGTTCCATAAGCATGACGCCGATAAGCGTATTGTGTTTGCGAACCATGGCCTTGGCAATGTTCGGGGTAACGCCATCGCGTGCTTTCAGTTTATAGTAGGCCTGCCAGGTTTCATTGAAACGGTCGTCATCCTCTGGGTTGACAATCTCGATGTTTTTACCGTTAATCAGGCGCAGCCCCAGTTTTTCAACGCGCATGTTGATAACAGCAGGGCGGCCGACCAGTATAGGGTTGGCCAATTTTTCATCGATAACGGTTTGGGCTGCGTGCAGGACACGTTCGTCTTCACCATCGGCAAATATAACCCGTTTGGGGTCTGATTTTGCCTGTTTGTACAACGGCCGCATTAACTGCCCGGAGCGGTAAATAAAGCTCATCAGCTGGCTGCGGTAGGCATCCAGGTCTTCAATGGGACGCGTGGCCACGCCAGAGTCCATGGCGGCCTGTGCAATCGCGGGAGCGATTTGTACAATAAGACGGGGATCAAATGGTTTTGGAATGATGTATTCAGGGCCGAAATTCAGATCCTGGTCCTGGTAAACCGAGGCGACCTCATCATTTTGCTCGGCTTGCGCCAGTTCTGCAATGGCTGTAACGCAAGCCAGTTTCATTTCCTCGGTAATCCGGGTGGCGCCAACATCAAGGGCACCGCGGAAAATGAACGGGAAGCACAGTACGTTGTTGACTTGGTTGGGGTAGTCGGAGCGGCCGGTGGCAATAATGCAATCGGGGCGGGCCGCTTTGGCATCTTCAGGAAGAATTTCGGGGTCAGGGTTGGCAAGGGCTAAAATCAGCGGTTGATTAGCCATGGACTTGACCATTTCTTTGGTAAGAACGCCTGCTGTGGAGCAACCCAGGAAAACATCGGCATCCTTAATGACGTCGGCCAAGGTGCGTGCGTCGGTGTCCTGGGCATAGCGAGCCTTGTTTTCTTCCATGCTTTCATCGCGGCCTTTCCAGATTACGCCACGGGAGTCGCATACATAAATGTTTTCCCGGCTGATACCAACTTTAGTGAGCAAATCAAGGCAGGCAATGGCGGCGGCGCCAGCGCCTGAGCAGACCAGTTTGACCTCTGCGGGATTCTTGTGAACGATTTTAAGTCCGTTCAGGACGGCAGCTGAAGAAATAATGGCCGTACCGTGCTGATCATCATGAAACACGGGAATGCGCATGCGTTCACGCAGTTTTTTTTCAATGTAGAAGCACTCGGGGGCTTTGATGTCTTCCAGGTTAACACCGCCCAAGGTGGGTTCGAGCGCGGCAATAATATCTACCAGTTTGTCAGGATCCCGTTCGGCAAGTTCTATGTCAAAAACGTCTACACCGGCAAATTTCTTGAACAGGCATCCTTTCCCTTCCATGACCGGTTTGGCGGCAAGCGGTCCGATATTGCCAAGGCCAAGTACGGCGGTCCCGTTGGTAATCACGCCAACCAGATTGGAGCGGGAGGTATATTTGGCGGCCGCTTCGTCCCCATCATTAAAGATGGCCATACAGGCTGCTGCCACGCCGGGAGAGTAAGCCAGGGAAAGATCGTCCTGGTTGGCCAGCGGCTTGGTGGGTGTCACTGATATCTTACCGGGGGTAGGATGGGCGTGGTAGTCTAGCGCCAGTTTAGTGAAATCGTGATTCATAGTAGAGAGGACCCTATTGTATTTTTAGTTTGATAAATTAAAACTAATCGTGTTTATAAAGCAACGAATTATACAAATATACCAATTTGCCAGTGAGTAAGCATTAATAATCTTTTGTTTTTGAAAACTTTATAGCGAAAAGCTTGTTAAATGGGGGTATACTTTTATGCTATTGGCTTTTAAGGCTAGTACGTGCCTTCTGCCCCGCTATCCGCAATTCGGTCTAGCCGTAACGCGGAAGGTATTCCTGCATCCAAAGGGTGAAACACTCATACCGGTGAAGCGTTTATGACTACGGAAATTGAAAAGAAATCCACATCTTATTTATTCGGCAGCAATGCCCCATATGTCGAAGAGCTCTATGAAGCTTACTTAGACAATCCTGATTCAGCACCAGAAGAATGGCGTGCTTATTTTGATCAGTTACAGCATTTGCCTGCGACCGATGGCTCCACAGGAACCCGTGATCAAAACCACAGCTCAGTCATTACTTCATTTGCCCAGCGTGCCAAAGCCAACGCTTTTGTCGTCCAGCAAATTGCGCCACCCAACCTTGAAGTAGCCGGCAAGCAACTGCATGTGCAGTCTCTTATTGCCGCCTATCGTTCGCTAGGTGTGCGTCTGGCAACCCTGGATCCCCTGAAACGTCGTGAACGCCCCGAAATTCCCGAGCTCGATCCAGCCTTTTACGGCCTGACCGAAGCCGATCTTGATGATGTGTATTCTGCTACGAATACTTACTTCACCAAAAAAACAACCATGACCCTGCGTGAAATTCTCAATGCCTTGCGCGATACTTATTGCCGCAGCATTGGTGCCGAGTTCATGCATATGTCCGATCCCGCCGCCAAGCGCTGGGTTCAAGAGCGCCTGGAGTCCATCCAAAGCAATCCCAATTTTGATGCCGAGCAGAAAAAACGCATTCTGCAGCAGCTGACCGAAGCCGAAGGCCTTGAGCGTTTCCTGCATACCAAGTATGTTGGACAGAAACGTTTCTCTCTTGAAGGCGGAGAAAGCTTTATTGCCTCCATGGATGAAATCGTTAATCATTCAGCCGACCGTGGCGTGCATGAAATTGTAGTTGGTATGGCTCACCGTGGCCGTCTGAACATGTTGGTTAACATCATGGGCAAAATGCCTGGCGACCTGTTTGCCGAATTTGAAGGCAAGCATGCTGAAGGCCTGACCGATGGTGACGTGAAATACCACAACGGTTTCTCCAGCGATCTGTCCACACGCAGTGGCCCGGTTCACCTGTCTTTGGCCTTTAACCCGTCCCACCTTGAAATCGTTAACCCTGTTGTAGAGGGTAGTGCACGTGCTCGCCAGGAACGTCGTGAAAATGGCAAGCAGCAGGTTCTGCCCGTACTGGTACACGGTGATTCGGCTTTTGCCGGTCAGGGTGTGGTTATGGAAACCCTTAACCTTGCGCAAACCCGTGGTTATGGTACTGGTGGTACGGTTCATATCGTTATCAATAACCAAATCGGTTTCACCACTTCTGATCCACGCGACGTACGTTCAACCCTGTATTGTACTGACGTTGTCAAAATGATCGAGGCGCCCGTTTTCCACGTAAACGGTGATGATCCCGAAGCGGTTGCTTTTGTTTCCCAACTTGCGGTTGACTATCGTATGGAGTTTGGTCACGATGTCGTGATCGATATCATCTGCTTCCGCAAACTGGGTCACAACGAACAGGATACACCTGCATTAACACAGCCATTAATGTACAAAAGCATCAGTGTTCATCCGGGTACACGTAAACTGTATGCAGACAAACTGGTTGCGCAGGGCGTACTTGACGCAGACGGCCCAGACCAAATGGTCAGGGAGTACCGTCAGTTAATGGAAGATGGCCAGAAAACCGTTGAGCCTGTATTGACAGACTACAAAAACAAATACGCGATTGACTGGACACCGTTCCTGGGTGCCAAGTGGACAGATCAGGCTGACACTGCCGTTCCATTGGCAGAGCTTAAGCGTATCGGTGAAAAAATCACGACGGTACCGGAAAACTTTACGCCGCATAATCTGGTTAAAAAGTTGCTGAATGACCGTCGCAACATGGCGGCAGGCGAGCAAAACCTGGACTGGGGTATGGGTGAGCACCTGGCATTTGCAACCCTGGTTGCCTCTGGTTATGCCGTGCGCATTACCGGTCAGGATTCCGGTCGTGGCACGTTTACACACCGTCACGCCGTATTGCACGATCAAAAACGTGAGCGCTGGGACGACGGTACATATATTCCCTTGCAGAACGTTGCCGAGAATCAGGCACCTTTTACGGTGATCGACTCCGTGCTTTCTGAGGAAGCGGTGCTGGGCTTTGAATATGGCTATGCATGTTCAGAACCCAATACACTAACGATCTGGGAAGCCCAGTTTGGCGACTTCGTCAACGGTGCCCAGGTTGTGATTGACCAGTTCATTTCCTCCGGTGAGGCAAAATGGGGTCGCCAGTGCGGTCTGACCATGATGCTGCCACACGGTTACGAAGGCCAGGGTCCCGAGCACTCATCTGCCCGTATCGAGCGCTTCCTGCAATTGTGTGCCGACAACAACATGCAAGTGGTTCAGCCAACTAATGCTGCCCAGATTTTCCACCTGCTGCGTCGTCAGATGATCCGTCAGTTCCGCAAGCCTTTGGTAATCTTTACGCCAAAATCACTGCTGCGTAACAAAGATGCAACTTCTCCGTTAACCGATCTGGCTACGGGTGAATTCCAGCCGGTCATCCCTGAAGTCAACACAGACATCGAGGCTGATAAAGTCAAGCGCATTCTGGCTTGTTCCGGTAAGGTTTATTACGATTTGGTGAATGCCCGTACCGAACGCGAAGCCAATGATGTGGCCATTATTCGTGTTGAACAGTTGTATCCGTTTGCCCATAAGGCATTCGATGCGGAAATCAAGAAATATCCTAACGCCACAGAAGTTATCTGGGTTCAGGATGAGCCTCAGAACCAAGGACCTTGGTTCTATATTCAGCACCATCTGTATGAGAACATGACTGCAGGTCAGAAACTGTCTTATGCGGGTCGCAATGCTTCTTCCTCTCCGGCTGTTGGCTATCTGGCTAAACACGTTGAACAGCAAAAGGCACTTATTGAACAGGCATTTGCGCCGAAATTAAAAGGTTTTATCCTAACCAAGTAATTGGACTAACATATTTTACGGATTAAAAAAATGGCTATTATTGACGTTATCGTTCCCCAATTATCAGAATCAATTTCTGAAGCGACCCTGCTTGAATGGAAAAAGAAAGTAGGTGAAGCGGTTACCCAAGACGAAACCCTGATCGAAGTTGAAACAGATAAAGTGGTTCTTGAGGTTCCTGCGCCCGCATCAGGCGTGATTGTTGAAATTGTTGAAGGCGACGGCAGCACCGTGACTGCAGAACAGTTACTGGCTAAAATCGACACCGAAGCAACGGTAGGCGCAACAGCCGCTCCCGCTCCGGCAGCCGAGGCTGCTCCGGCTGCCGCTGCAGCACCTGTTGCGGCAGAAAGCAAAGTGGTTAGTGGTGTGGCTTCTCCTGCCGCCAGCAAAATCCTGTCTGAAAAAGGTATCAGTGCTGGCGATGTGGCCGGTTCAGGCCGTGACGGTCGTGTCACAAAAGCAGACGCTGTTGCCGCTTCTGCACCTGCCAAATCAGTCGCTGCGCCTGCCGCTCCCCTGTCTGTGTCCCTGGATGGCCGTCCAGAGCAGCGTGTTCCCATGACACGTCTGCGTGCACGCGTTGCCGAACGACTGTTGCAATCGCAGTCTGAAAATGCAATCCTGACCACTTTCAACGAAGTCAACATGAAAGCGGTTATCGATCTGCGTAACAAATACAAAGAGAAATTCGAGAAAGAGCACGGCATCAAGCTGGGCTTCATGTCTTTCTTTGTCAAGGCAGCAGTTGCCGCCCTGAAAAAATACCCTGTTCTTAACGCTTCTGTTGATGGCAAGGATATTATTTACCACGGTTACTTTGATATCGGTATCGCGGTTGGCAGCCCACGTGGTCTGGTTGTGCCTATCTTGCGTAATGCCGATCAAATGTCTATTGCCGACATCGAGAAAAAAATCGCTGAATTCGGTGCCAAGGCACGTGATGGCAAGCTGACCCTCGACGAACTGACTGGTGGTACCTTCTCCATTTCCAACGGTGGTACTTTTGGTTCCATGCTGTCCACACCTATTATCAACCCGCCTCAGTCAGCCATTCTGGGTATTCACGCCACTAAAGACCGTGCTGTGGTAGAGAACGGTCAAGTTGTTATCCGCCCAATCAACTTCTTTGCCATGTCTTACGATCACCGTATTATCGATGGTCGTGAAGCCGTGCTTGGCCTGGTTGCCATGAAAGAAGCGCTGGAAGATCCACAACGCCTGTTGCTTGATCTGTAATTAACACATGGTATGCACGCCCCCTTACGGGGCGTGGTTCTTTATATGCACCCGGTGTGCATGCTAATGAATTAAATAAAAGAGAATTGTTATGTCTACTCAATTTGATGTAGTTGTTATTGGTGCCGGACCTGGTGGATATATTGCCGCTATCCGTGCTGCGCAGTTGGGCAAAAAAGTGGCATGTATCGATGCCTGGACTGACGAAGCCGGCAATCCAAAACCCGGTGGTACATGTACCAACGTGGGTTGTATTCCTTCCAAAGCCCTGTTGCAGTCATCCGAGCATTTCGAGCAGGCTAATCATCACTTTGCCGAGCACGGTATTGAAGTGGGTAATGTCAAGCTCAAGCTTGATACCCTGATCGGTCGTAAAGACACCGTTGTCAAGCAAAACAACGACGGGATCCAGTTCCTGTTCAAAAAGAACAAAGTCACCTTCTTTTCTGGCAAAGGCGAATTTTCCGGTAAAGCCGCAGATGGCAGCTACAGCATTAAAGTGAGCGGCAAAAAAGAAGAAACCATTACCGCGTCACATGTTATTGTGGCAACTGGTTCACAGCCCCGTGCATTGCCGGGCCTTGCCTTCGACGAAAAACAGGTTCTGTCTAACGATGGCGCCTTAAGCATTCCAGCCGTCCCTAAAAAACTGGGTGTGATTGGCGCAGGTGTTATTGGTCTTGAGCTGGGCAGCGTATGGCGTCGTCTGGGTGCTGAAGTCGTCGTGCTTGAAGCCGCTCCCGATTTCCTGGCCGTGTGTGATACCCAGGTTGCCAAAGAGGCACAAAAAGCCTTTACCAAACAAGGCCTGGTTGTTGAAACAGGCGTGAAAATTGGTGAAATCAAACAAACTGCCAAGGCAATCACTATTCCTTACACCACCGCCAAGGGTGAAGAACAGTCACTGGTGGTAGACAAGCTGATTGTTTCCATTGGCCGTGTTCCTTACACTACCGGTTTGAATACTGAAGCGGTTGGCCTGCAACTCGATGACCGCGGTTTCATCGTGGTTGATGATAATTGCAAAACCAATTTGCCAAACGTATGGGCAGTGGGTGATGTGGTACGTGGCCCCATGCTTGCACACAAGGCTGAAGAAGAAGGTGTGGCGGTTGCCGAGCGTATTGCCGGTCAGCACGGTCATGTCAATTTTGACACGATTCCTTCCGTTATTTACACCTCTCCTGAAATTGCCTGGGTTGGCAAAACAGAGCAGGCACTTAAAGCTGAAAAACGTGAAATCAAAGTGGGTAGTTTCCCATTCCTGGCCAATGGCCGTGCACGTGCGCTGGGTGATACAACCGGTTTTGTGAAAATCATTGCCGATGCCAAGAGTGATGAAGTCCTGGGCGTTCATATTATCGGCCCATCGGCCTCAGAGCTTATTGCAGAAGCAGTCACGATCATGGAATTTAAAGGTGCGGCCGAAGATATTGCCCGTATCTGCCACGCGCACCCAACCTTGTCTGAAGCAATGAAAGAAGCAGCCCTTGCGGTTGATAAGCGTGCATTGAACTTTTAATCAAGTTGGTACTGTTTTAAGTTTTGCTTGAAATAGCAGGCCTGCGGCTCGTGGTTGGTGTTCCCTGAACAGCCAGCCAGGCTGCAGGCCTTTTTAATATAATGAATTTTTAAACTTGAATTTATCGTCATGAATGTTTTGCAGTATTATGAAAAAGCGCTGGGTGAACGTGGTTACAAGGCAGATGCGGCACAACAGCAGGCAATCCGTCGCTTGCAGAAGTATTATGATGATTGGATTGCCTTCAAGGAGCAGCGCTCAAACAAGCTGAAAAAACTGTTCAGCCGGCCAGCTATCCCCAAGGGTGTATACATGTGGGGTGGGGTAGGGCGAGGTAAAAGTTTTTTAATGGACTCTTTTTACCTGACTGTACCGGTAAAGCGTAAAACCCGGATTCATTTTCATGAGTTCATGCGCGGTGTGCACCTGCAGCTGCAACAAATCAAGGGTACACAGGATCCGCTCGATGAAGTGGCGCGCCGCATTGCCAAAAAATACCGCCTGATCTGCTTCGATGAATTCCATGTTTCGGATATTGCCGATGCAATGATTTTGTATCGTTTGCTGCTTAAACTGTTTGAATATGGCACATCATTTGTGATGACCTCCAATTACGAGCCATCTATGCTGTACCCGGATGGCCTGCACCGTGACCGTATCTTGCCGGCCATCAAGCTTATCCAGGAACGGATGGATGTGCTGAACGTGGATACCGGGGTGGATTACCGCCTGCGTACGCTGGAACAGGTAAAAATGTATCATACGCCCCTGAGCGAACAAACCCGTCATGAATTGCAGCAGGCGTTTGATCAGCTCTCGGATACGGCCGTTCAGGATCCGGTCTTGCATATCGAGAACCGTGCAATCCGTGCCGAAGCCGTGGGTGGGTCTGTGGTGTGGTTTTCATTTGCCACCTTGTGTGGCGGGCCACGTTCGCAAAATGATTACCTTGAGCTGGCCAGCCGTTTTCACACGATTATTTTATCTGACGTACCCAGAATGCGTCCCAAACATGCCTCCGAGGCCCGTCGTTTTACCTGGCTGATTGATGTTTTATATGACCATAAAGTCAAACTCATCATGTCTGCCGAATGTGAACCGGATGAGTTATATACCGAAGGCACGTTGTCCAATGAGTTCCATCGAACGGTTTCCCGTATCATGGAAATGCAATCAAAAGAATATATTGAGTCTGAACGAAGGGAATCGGTCAGTCTGTAAATTGGGAATTGAAATTCATGAGTAAAAACACAAGAGTGCTAACCGGAATCACGACTTCCGGTACACCGCATCTGGGCAATTATGCCGGGGCCATCCGGCCTGCCATTAATGCGAGTCGTGAAGATAATGTTGATGCCTTCTTTTTTCTGGCCGACTATCACGCCCTGATCAAATGTGATGATCCCATGCGTGTGGCCCGTTCACGTCTGGAAATTGCCGCCACCTGGCTGGCTGCAGGTCTTGATACCAGCAGAGTTACTTTTTACCGCCAGTCGGATATTCCTGAAATACCCGAGCTCAGCTGGATCCTCACTTGTCTTACCCCCAAAGGCTTAATGAACCGGGCGCATGCTTACAAAGCCTCGGTAGACCAGAATGTGGCCAAGAACGTGGAGCCTGATGATGGCGTCAATATGGGCTTGTTTTCATATCCGATCCTGATGGCGGCAGATATTCTCATGTTCAATGCCAATAAGGTACCGGTTGGCCGTGACCAGATCCAGCACCTTGAAATGGCCCGTGATATTGCCCAGCGCTTTAACCATCAATACGGGGCAGGGCGAGATTATTTCACATTGCCCGAGGTTCATATTGAAGAGGAAGTGGCTACCTTGCCGGGGCTTGATGGCCGCAAAATGTCCAAAAGCTACAACAACACCATTCCCCTGTTTGAAGGCTGCAGCAAGCTGCTGAAAGCGGCCATTGCCCGTATCCAGACCGACTCTCGCCTGCCCGGCGAACCCAAAGATCCCGATGAGTCCCACTTGTTCACGATTTACCGGGCTTTTGCGGGCCAGGAAGAGGTGGCGGCGTTCAGGCAGCAGCTTCTTGATGGCATGGGCTGGGGCGATGCCAAGCAGGCGCTGGGTGAGTTGCTGGAAAACACCCTGGCGCCCATGCGTGAACGTTACAACGAGCTAATGTCCAAGCCTGACCGGATTGAAGAAATCCTGCAGGAAGGTGCCAAAAAAGCGCGCCGTGAAGCCACTCCGTTTATTAACGAAATTCGCCAGGCGGTTGGCTTGCGCAATGCGGTGGCGGTAAAAGCCGCAGCCAAAGAGCAAAAGAAACAGGCCAAGACTGCCCGTTTTGTCAGCTTCCGCGATGAAGAGGGTCGATTCCGTTTTCGCCTGATTGCGGCAGGTGGGCAAGAATTGTTGTTATCCGTTCCATTTGATAACCCGAAAGATGCCGGCTTGGTGACCAGGCGTCTTCAAACTGAACATATCATTGAGCTGATTACTAAAAACGAACAGGATGGCTGTCTTGAGGTCAACCTTGACGGACAACGGGTGGCCAAGGGTTTTCCCGTGTCCAGCCCGGTGGAACTTGATGCTAACATCACGCTTTTGAATGAAGCCATTGAATCAATGAAAGCCTAAAGAGGAAAACGTGGGACAAACAGCATTGACAATAATTACGGAAGAAGATCATGGCGTGGTGATTGACCTGGTATATGCAACGCCCGATAATCTGGCCGGAAAAGTGGTGTACCAGGAAGCTGTTTGTGCCCTGCATCCCGACGCGGAAGCCTGTTTGCGCAAGGCGGCCGGTTATGCCTTGCAGGCAGGCTTTACGCTTAAGGTTTTTGATGCTTATCGTCCTGGAAAAGCTCAGGAAATTTTCTGGTCGGTTCTGTCCGATGCGCAGTATGTCTCTGATCCGTCACAGGGCTCCAACCATTCCCGAGGGGTGGCGGTTGATGTAACGTTGTTAAATGAAAGTGGCCAGGCCCTGGATATGGGTACCGGCTTTGATGATATGCGGGAACTGTCTCATCATGACCGCAAAGACTTGCCATCCGAAGTGCAAAAAAACCGTCTGTTGCTACTTGGAATCATGCTGCATGCCGGGTTTATCTCTATTCCTTCGGAATGGTGGCACTATGAGCTGCCCAATAGCTGTGCTTACCCCATGATAGAAAGCGATCTTGTAAAAGTATGACGAACTCCTTGACCGGCTTTCCGAAAGGAAATTATTTTTACAATAATCGGGTAAATAACTATTTCTGGTTTTAATTTGTTTTGCTAAGATAGCCTGTGTTCCGGTCGATATTCATTGGGAGAAATCGCATATGTCAGGACATCGCATTTACAGAAAATTACTGCTCACGGTCTTTGCTTCGGCGCTTGGATTTTCCATTGCCATGCCTGGTGCAATGGCGGCAACACCCAAAGACACGCTGGTGATTGCCAAATCATCCGATCCGCAAACCCTTGATCCGGCCGTTACCATCGATAATAACGACTGGACAGTGACTTACCCCAGTTACCAGCATCTGGTTAAATACAAAAAAGGTTCTACCGAGGTGGAAGGTGATCTTGCCGAAAGCTGGACCGCTTCCGATGATAACCTGACATGGACATTCAAGCTTAAACCGGGGCACAAGTTTGCTGATGGCAGCGATGTCAATGCCGATGCGGTCAAATATACCTTTGACCGTCTTTTACGTATCAAGCAGGGGCCTTCCGAGCCTTTTCCGGCCATGCAAGCCAGTGTGAAAGATCCGCTAACGGTTGAGTTCAAGCTTGAAACGCCGTTTGCACCTTTCCTTTATATTCTGGCCAATAACGGGGCAGGCATTATTAACCCGGCCGTTGAAAAGGCCGAGGGCGGGGCAGACAATTTCCTGGCAGGCAATACAGCCGGTTCAGGTCCTTACCAAATGACAAAGTGGGATAAAGGCCAATCCATCCAGCTCGAACGCAATCCGCATTATGGGGGTGAAAAGCCGGCACTGGATAAGGTCCTGTTGAAAATCATTCCCGATGCCTCAGCCCAGCGCCTGCAATTGCAGAATGGTGACCTGGATATCGTGGCCAAATTGCCCGTTGACCAGATTGAGTCTTTGAAAAGCAAACCCGGTGTCCATTTTGAGAAAGTGCCTTCCTTGCTGGTTACCTACCTGTACTTGAACAATAAAACCGGACCGCTTGCCAACCTGGATGCCCGCAAGGGAGTTTCTGCAGCGATTGATTACCAGGGGATTGTTGAAGGTGTATTGAACAATCAGGGTAAACAGCTTAAAGGTCCCATTCCTGATGGCATGTGGGCTTATGACGACTCCAACCCTGATTTCAAACAGGACCTTGATGCTGCCAAGGCCAGTTTTGCCAAGGCCAAGTTGGGCAAACAAGACCTGACGCTGCTTTACTCAAACCGTGATGCCAATTGGGAGCCCATTGCCCTGACGGTACAGGCAAACCTGGCCGCCCTTGGGGTGAATGTCAAACTCGAAAAGCTGGCTAACGCCACCATGCGTGATCGCCTGGGAAAAGGGGAGTTTGATATTGCCATTGGTAACTGGAGCCCCGATTTTGCCGACCCGTACATGTTCATGAACTATTGGTTCGACTCTGAAAAAGCAGGTTTGCCGGGTAACCGTTCTTTCTACTCAAACCCCGAAGTCGACAAGCTGGTTCGCAAGGCGGCTGAAATCAGTGACCAGGAAGAACGCACCAAGCTGTACCAGCAGGCCCAGAAAATGGTGCTGGATGATTTCGCCTATGTCTATCTGTTCCAGAAAAGTGAGGAAATCGGTTTGCGTGATAATGTGAAAGGTTTTGCGTATAATCCCATGCTTGATGACGTTTATAACGTGCAAGATATCAGCAAGGAATAATCGGATTGTCAAGGAACACTAACTAACAGGCAAAACGCTCGTTTAACGGGCGTTTTTGCTAATGGACAGCGGGTATGCCGGTTTTTCAAATTATTGCCAAACGTCTCATGGGTCTTGTTTTTGTCGTACTGGGCGTTTCGGTCATTACATTTATTGTCTCCCATCTGATCCCGGGTGATCCGGCACGTCTCATTGCGGGCGACCGGGCCAGCGAAGCCATGGTTGACGCAATCCGTGAAAAACTGGGCCTGAACCTTCCGCTGTATGAACAGTACTGGTTATACCTGAAGGGCTTGCTGCAGGGTGATCTGGGTACTTCCATCCGTACGGGTCGTCCTGTGTTACAGGATTTACTGGCATTTTTTCCGGCCACCATGGAACTGGCCCTGGTCTCCCTGATACTGGCCATTTTGATTGGAGTACCACTTGGGGTGTTATCTGCGGTTTATAAAAACAAGTGGATTGACCAAATGGCCAGAACCATTTCGGTCATGGGTATTTCCATGCCGGCCTTTTGGCTTGGCCTGGGGCTGATTATTATTTTTTATGGCCATCTTTCCTGGTTCCCCGCCGGGGGCCGGCTAAGCCAGGGGGTACCCATTCCTCCGTTTGTCACCGGTTTTTATCTGGTTGATTCGCTGCTGGCCGGGGAAATGCAGACTTTTTACAGTGCGTTCAAGCATATTGTGCTGCCTGCCGTTACCTTAAGTTTTGTGCATCTTGGGGTGGTTTCACGGCAGATCCGTTCTTCCATGCTGGAACAGTTAAGCGAAGACTATATCCGTACCGCCAAGGCTTATGGCTTGCCTAAATGGCAGGTCATACTCCGCCATGCCTTGCCCAATGCCCTGATTCCTTCGATAACCGTGTTGGGCCTGGCGCTGGGCGATCTGTTATACGGCGCCGTGCTCACGGAAACCGTGTTCAGCTGGCCTGGCATGGGGCTGTATGTGGTCAATTCCATTCAGGCACTGGACTTTCCGGCAGTCATGGGCTTTGCCGTGATGGTTTCTTTTGTATATGTGTTGTTGAACCTGTTGGTGGATTTGCTGTATTTGCTGATTGATCCACGTATCAAAGAGGTGGGTTAATGATGGTGATGGTTGCTGGCCTTAAACACAGGGGTTCCTATTTCTGGTATCAATTGCGGCGCAGCCCCATGACCATGGTGGGACTGGGCATTATTGTTTTCATGTGCCTGGCGGCTTTGCTGGCGCCTGTATTGGCCCCTTATAACCCCGACGTCATTAATTTGCGTGCCCGTTTGCAGGCACCATCAATGACCCATTTTTTTGGCACCGATGAAGTCGGACGGGATATTTTCAGCCGGGTTCTGTATGGTGGTCAACAATCCATTGGTGTGGGATTGTTTGTGGCCTTTGTGGCCAGTTTCATCGGGACCATTATTGGCTGTTTTTCGGGTATTTTTGGCAAATGGGTTGACACCGTCATTATGCGCATCATGGATGTGATGTTGTCGGTGCCGTCTTTGGTGTTAACCATGGCGCTGGCCGCAGCATTGGGACCCAGCCTGTTCAATGCCATGCTGGCTATTACCCTGGTGCGAATTCCCTATTACGTGCGGCTTGCCCGGGGGCAAACACTGGGTATTCGCGAAATGGTGTACGTGAAAGCCGCGCAAACTTTTGGTGCCAGTCGTCGCCATATTGTGCAATGGCACGTAATCAGAAACGCCTTGCCCCCCATTATTGTCCAAACCACCCTGGATATTGGCAATGCCATTTTAATGGCCGCGGCCCTGGGCTTTATTGGTTTGGGGGCCCAGCAACCCACGGCCGAATGGGGCGCCATGGTTTCTGCCGGTCGTAATTTTCTGATAGACCAGTGGTGGTATTCCACTTTTCCCGGCCTGGCCATTTTAATCACGGCGATTGGTTTTAACTTGTTGGGTGACGGGGTGCGCGATATGCTGGATCCCAAACAGAAGGTGAAGTAATGCAAGACAATCATGCTGGCCAGACAGATGAATGGGTTCTTAGTGTGGAAAACCTGCATGTCGAGTTTCCCATTTACAAAGGGGCGGTCAAAGCCCTGAACGGGGTTAACCTGCAGGTGGCTGCCGGCGAGATTGTTGGCCTGGTGGGTGAGTCAGGCTCGGGGAAATCGGTGTGTGCCATGATGGGGATGCGATTGATTCCTTCCGGGAGCTACCGGGTAACGCGGGGCACCATACGCCAGTCCGGCAAAGATGTCCTGGCGCTAAGTGAAAAAGCAATGCGCGCCATCCGGGGCAGCGAAGTCTCCATGATTTTTCAGGAGCCCATGACGGCCCTGAACCCGGTCATGAAAGTGGGCAAGCAAATCATTAATGTGATTTTGCAGCATCAATCCATCAGCCGGGCCAGGGCGAAAGAAAAAACTTTGGCTTTGCTACGGGACATGTATATTGCCGACCCCGGGCGGGTTTTTGACAGTTATCCGTTTGAACTGTCGGGCGGCATGCGCCAACGCATCATGATTGCCCTGGCGTTTTCCTGTGAACCCAAACTGTTGATTGCCGATGAGCCGACCACGGCGCTGGATGTGACCGTGCAAAAGCAGGTTTTGCTTTTGCTCAGGGAGCGGGCCCGTAAAACCGGCACCGCCATTTTGCTGATTACCCACGATATGGCGGTGGTCTCCCAGTTTTGTGAGCGGGTATATGTCATGTATGCCGGGGCGGTGGTTGAAGACGGCCTGACCCGTGATGTCATGAAACAGCCCAGACACCCTTACACGCAAGGTTTGCTGGCCGGTTTACCTGAAAATGTAAAGCCGGGTACGCCTTTGAAAACAATTGGCGGACAGGTGCCTGACCTGGCACAATTGCCGGCCTGCTGTGCATTCATGAACCGTTGCGAGCGCAAGGAATATATTTGTCGCAATGCGCCCGATTTATTGCCTTTAATGTCAGATCCGTCTCACAAAGTTGCCTGTTGGATTGTGCAGGAAGAGGATGAACGAAATGCCCGATAAGCACCTTGTTTCCCTGAACGATATTCATGTTCATTTTCCCGTACAAAAAAACTGGTTGGGACAGGTCAAGTCAACCGCGCATGTCCTGAATGGCATAGACCTGCATGCCAGCGCAGGTGAAACCCTGGGTATCGTGGGTGAGTCGGGTTGTGGCAAAAGCACGCTTGCCCAGGTGTTGATGGGGTTGCTGCAGCCTACCCGTGGCAAGGTAAGCTGGCATACTGCCAGCGCTAAACCCAATATCCAGATTGTGTTCCAGGACCCGCAGTCTTCACTGGACCCGCGTTTGCCTGTCTGGAAAGTGATTACCGAGCCCATTCATATCCAGGGTGGGCATTCACGGGTGCAGTTGCGTCAAATAGCCGCTGACCTGGCGGTTCAGGTGGGATTGCGTGAAGAATATCTGGATCGTTACCCGCACGAGTTTTCTGGTGGACAGCGTCAGCGCATTGCGATTGCACGCGCGCTTGCCCCAAATCCTGATATTATTGTGCTGGATGAGCCCACCTCGGCGCTGGATATTTCGGTACAGGCGCAAATTCTGAATTTGCTTAATGATTTGCAAAAAGCCAGAAATTTAAGTTATATCCTGATTTCCCATAATGTTTCGGTTATAAAACATATGAGCAAAAGGATTGCAGTCATGTATTTGGGGCAAATTGTCGAGTTGGGCCCCACATCTGAAGTATTGCAAAAACCGGCACATCCCTATACCGAACTTTTGCTGGATGCTGTTCCCGACATGACAGGTGCCCAAACCATGACAGGGCCCATTGATTTACCCGAATTGCCGGGTAACCGTCACTTGCCCAGTGGTTGTTTTTTTTATGACCGTTGTCGTTACCGGGATGAAAAGGGTTGTCATCTTGCCCAGCCTTTGCGTAGCCTTGGTGCGGCGCAGGCAATAAGATGGGTCCGTTGTTACAAGAATATATATGAGAATCCAATCAGAGCAGAATCCACAGAAACCAGCCTCTAAAAAAGTCAGTTTTGGCGTTATATTATCCCTGTTGCCTTATGTGTGGCAATTCAAATGGCGTGTTGGCCTTGCATTGTTGTGCCTGGTGTTGGCCAAAGTGGCCAGCGTGGTTTTACCCATTTTCCTGAAAGATATTGTTGATCAGCTGAGTATGCCAGGTAATGCGCTGGTTTTGCCCGTGGCCGCGTTGCTGGCCTATGGTTTTGCCCGTATTTCCAGCAGTCTTTTCGGTGAACTCAGGGATGCCCTGTTTGCCAAGGTAACGCAGGGTTCTATCCGTAAAATTGCCAAACGCATCTTCGAACACCTTTTTGGCCTGTCCATGCGGTTTCACCTGCAGCGTCAAACGGGCGGCCTTAGCAGGGATATAGAACGGGGTACCAAGGGCATTGGCTTTGTATTGAATTTCACCCTGTTCAATATTTTGCCTACCCTGCTTGAATTGTTGATGGTAATGGGCATCTTGTTATGGCGCTATGACTTTTGGTTTGCAGCGGTAACCATGCTAACCATTATTGCCTATATCCTGTTCACCTTTACCGTGACCGAAAAACGCATGGTCATGCGCCGACGGATGAACAGTCTGGACAGCATGGCCAATACGCAGGCGATTGATGCCCTCATCAACTATGAAACCGTTAAATATTTTAATAATGAAGCCTATGAAATCAACCGTTATGACGAGAACCTGGGCAAGTGGGTGGACTCGTCCGTCAAGAACCAGGTCTCACTGAATTTTCTGAATGCGGGCCAGGGTGTCATTATTACCACCGGGATTACTGTTTTGCTGTGGATGGCGGCAGACCGGGTTGTACAAGGCAGTATGACGGTGGGTGATGTGGTGCTGGTCTCGGCTTACCTGACGCAACTGTATGCACCCCTGAATTTTTTGGGTTTTATCTATCGTGAAATCAAGAACTCCTTGTCTGATATGGAACGAATGTTCGGGCTCATGGATGAGCAGCAGGAGGTCAAGGATAACAAAGAGGCCGTCGTTTTAAATACCCGTCAGGCCGATATCGAGTTTCGCGATGTCTGTTTTTCTTATGAAAGCGAACGGCAGATTTTGCACCATGTGTCTTTCAAGGTAGGGGCAGGAGAAACGGTGGCCGTGGTAGGCACATCAGGGGCTGGCAAGTCTACCCTGTCGCGGCTGTTGTTCCGTTTTTATGATGTCAGTTCGGGAAGCATCCTGATTAATGGCAGGGATATCCGTTCTTACACCCAGTTAAGCCTGCGCCAGCATATTGGCATCGTGCCTCAGGATACGGTGCTGTTCAACAATTCCATTTACTACAATATTGCTTACGGCCGTCCTTCGGCCACGCACGAAGAGGTGATGGAAGCCGCTAAGTCAGCCAGTATTCACCAGTTCGTGACCAGCTTGCCCGAGGGGTATGAGTCACAGGTAGGTGAGCGGGGCCTGAAGTTGTCCGGGGGTGAAAAGCAAAGGGTGGCCATTGCCCGCACCATTCTGAAAGATCCGCCCATTCTGGTGCTGGATGAAGCCACCAGTGCGCTGGACACCCGAACCGAGCGCAAGATTCAGGATGAACTGTTCCAGATTGCCAAAAACCGTACCACACTGATTATTGCCCACCGGCTTTCCACCATTGTGGATGCCGACCGGATTATCGTGATGGATCAGGGCAGAATCATGGAGCAGGGCACCCATAGCGAATTGCTGGAGAAAAATGCCATTTATGCCCGCATGTGGACCATGCAGTTTCAGGCTTCCAAAGCTTTGGAAGCATCCGAAGCCTGATTTTTGCTTTTTGGTTTTGTATGGTCATATGAAAATGCCCCGAATCGCTTCGGGGCATTTTTGTGCTGCGTTCAGTTTGCCGATAATGACCGGAACATGACTCGTTCCCACGCTCCTGCGTGGGAATGCCTGGCTCCAGTCTTGTTTCCCACGCAGTCGAATGGGAACCAGGCTTTGTTCTTGTTATACCCGCCTATTTCTTAAGCTTGGCAAAGGCAGCGGCCATGGCGTTGTTGGCAGGCGGTTTGTTATCGGCCTGTTGCTGGCGGCCCTGTCCGCGGGGACGGTTGCCCGCCGGGGCGCTGGCGTTGCCACGGCTAACCGGCAGGCTCTCGTCATTCAGCCGCATGGTCAAGGCAATCCGTTTGCGTTGCGCGTCTACTTCCTGAACCTTGACCTGAACCGTTTGCCCAACCCGGACCACATCGCGCGGGTCTTTGACAAACTTGTCCGCAAGGGCGGAAATATGCACCAGCCCATCCTGGTGCACACCAATATCCACAAAGGCCCCAAAGTTGGCCACGTTGGTGACTACACCTTCCAGGATCATGCCGGGCAGCAAGTCGTTAATGGTTTCAATGCCTTCCTTGAAAGTGGCGGTTTTGAATTCGGGACGCGGGTCACGGCCCGGTTTTTCAAGTTCACTGAAAATATCCCTGACCGTTGGCAAGCCGAAACGCTCATCAATGAAATCGGCAGGCGAAACCCCCTTGAGGGCATCTTTTTTGCCAATGATGGTTTTGACATTTGCCTGTATTTTATCCAGGATACGCGCTACCACCGGGTAGGCTTCAGGGTGAACTGAAGAGGCGTCCAGTGGATTGTCTCCGTTGGGGATACGCAGGAAACCGGCTGCCTGTTCAAAGGCTTTGGCACCAAAACGGGAGACGTTCATGAGGGCGGCGCGGTTGGGGAAGGCGCCATTCTGGTCACGCCACTCTACAATATTTTTGGCTAATGTGGTGTTCAGGCCTGAAACGCGGGTTAGCAGGGGGGCAGAGGCGGTATTCACATCAACGCCTACCGCGTTCACGCAATCCTCGATGACCGCATCCAGTGAGCGGGCCAGTTCACGCTGGTTGACATCGTGCTGGTACTGGCCAACGCCAATTGCCTTGGGTTCAATTTTGACCAGTTCGGCCAGCGGGTCTTGCAGGCGACGGGCAATGGAAACGGCACCACGCAGGCTGACATCCAGGTCGGGAAACTCTTTGGCCGCCAGTTCAGAGGCCGAGTAAACCGATGCGCCAGCTTCGGAAACCACGATTTTCTTGACATCGGGGTTGGGGAAAGCCTGCAGCATGTCAGCCACCAGTTTTTCGGTTTCGCGCGAAGCGGTTCCGTTGCCAATGGCAATTAACTGGATCTTGTGGCGGGCAATCAAAGCGGCCAGGCTACGGATGGAACCTTCGCGGTCACGGCGTGGCTCAAACGGATAGATGGTGGCGGTCTCCAGCAGCTTTCCGGTTGGGTCAATGGCGGCAACCTTCACACCGGTACGAATGCCCGGGTCCAGTCCCAGCACCGATTTTGGTCCGGCTGGGGCGGCCAGCAACAGGTCTTTCAGGTTGGCGGCAAACACCTTGATCGCCTCTTCTTCGGCCTGTTCGCGCAGTTTGCCAATCATTTCAGATTCAAAGGCGGTTAACAGTTTAACCCGCCATGTCCAGCGGGAAACCTCGGCCAGCCATTTGCCACGCGTATCGGCATCAAGGGTATAATCGGCATCCAGCTGCAGGAAATCGCTAATGCGAACCACACAGGGGTGGGGCACCAGGGCATCCTGTTCTTCATTCAGGCCGATGCGCAAATCAAGCATTCCCTGCTGGCGTCCACGCAGTAACGCCAGAATGCGATGCGAAGGCAGGGTTTTGACCGGCTCCTTGAAATCAAACCAGTCACGGAAATTGTCGCCTTCGGTTTCCTTGCCTTCCACAACCTTGGAATATAGCCAACCCTGGTTCCATAAGTGCTCGCGCATGTCGGCCAGCAAGTCGGCGTTTTCGGCAAAACGTTCAGCCAGAATGTCGCGGGCACCGTCAAGGGCAGCTTTGGCATCCTTGATGTTCAATTCAGGGTTGATGTATTGTTCGGCCAGCTCGGCTGGCACCGCATTTTTATTAGTCAGGATTTCATCGGCCAGGGGCTCGAGGCCTGCCTCTTTGGCAATTTGGGCCCGGGTGCGGCGCTTGGGCTTGAATGGGGCGTACAGGTCTTCAAGGCGCTGCTTGGTATCGGCCGTGCCGATGGCGGCTTCCAGTTCGGGAGTCAGTTTGCCCTGCTGGCTGATGGATTCAATAATGGCCAGACGACGGGTTTCAAGCTCCCGCACATATGAAAGGCGGACTTCAAGATTACGCAATACGGTGTCGTCAAGGCCACCGGTTACTTCTTTGCGGTAACGGGCGATAAAGGGAACGGTTGCACCTTCATCAAGCAGGGAAACCGTAGCGGCAATTTGTGCCGGACGTACGTTCAGCTCCTGGGCCAGTAGCGTAATAATGCGTTGTTCATCAATGCCTGTGGCAGTTTCGGTACTTGGTGTTTCGGACATGTTTGCTTAAGAATAATTAAAAACGAACTGTAAATTGTGCCATAAGCGACGTGCTTGTAGTGAGGGGGTTACCGATATTCGTTAATTTGTAGGCATGGTTGTCGCCTGAGGCCGGATTATTTCGTCCTCTTTGCGTGGATAAGTGCTGCAGCTTCGTTACTATCATTAAAATGGAGTCTGGGCAGGTTGCCTTTATTTTTTGTTGTTTGGAAAGCGTGTGCGAGTTCTTGATTTTGATATATCCGATTGGTTCCTGCAAGAGGGGCCTTTTTCCGGTGCCATTCCGGGTTACAAGGTGCGGGATGCGCAAATCCAGCTTGCACAGGCCATTGATGAAACCATTCAGGCCAAATCGGTCCTGGTTGCTGAAGCCGGTACCGGTACCGGTAAAACCTGGGCCTATCTGGTGCCCGCTTTTTTGTCGGGTGGCAAGGTTATTGTGTCAACCGGTACCCGTACCTTGCAAGACCAACTGTATACCAAAGATGTGCCACGCCTGAAAAAAGTCATGGCGGTACCGGTTCATGTTGCCCTGCTTAAGGGGCGAAGCAATTATGTCTGCCATTATCACTTAAGCCGGATGGAGCAGGACGACCGTTCCCTGCGTTCAAAAGAAGAGGTCGTGCAGCTTCGGTATATCCGGCAATTTGCCGACCGCAGCCATACGGGTGACAAAACCGATTGCGCCCAGGTGCCCGAAGATGCCGATATCTGGGGCAGGGCCACTTCCACCCGTGAGAACTGCCTGAATCAGGATTGTCCCTTTGTTAAAGACTGCTTTTTGCTTAAAGCACGGCGCAATGCTCAGGAAGCCGATGTCGTGGTGATTAACCATGCCCTGTTTTTTGCCGACCTGGTATTAAAAGAAGAGGGCATTGCCGATTTGCTGCCGGCCGCTGATACCGTCATTTTTGATGAGGCGCACCAGTTGCCCGATACGGCCACCCGCTTCATGGGTGATACGGTTTCCACCTCGCAAATCATGGATTTCCTGAAAACCACCGAGGTGGCCTGTCTGGCCCAGGCACGTGATTCGGCACGCTGGAGCGAGGCCTGCAAAAAAGTGGAATACTATGTGAAGGATTTGCGTCTGGTGGCTGCCGGCATAGACAAAATGCCGGGTAAAAGGGCCACCTACGAACAAATACCCGAAGCGGAAAAATTCAACGAGGCACTGGCCAATATGGAAGACGAGCTGGATAAGCTGGTTCGCATGCTGGTGGCGGTGCAAGAGCGGCACCCGGACTTGATGACAGCCGCCAAAAGTGGTGCAGAGCTAAGGGCAAAAATTTATCGCTGGACCCACAGTGCCTTGCCCGAGGTAGAGCCTGACTCTGATGAAAAAAATGAAAAAACAGCGGTTGTCAATAAGAAACCCCGTCAGCAGGAAGTGCTGGTAAGGTGGGTGGAATTTGGCTTGCATCATTTGCGACTGAATTCGGCTCCCTTGTCGGTGCATACATTTGCCCGATATAAAAAACCGGACCAGGCCTGGGTTTTTACCTCGGCCACGCTTTCCGTTTATAAAGATTTTTCCCATTTCACCAGGCAGCTGGGTTTGTACAATGCCCGCACCGAACGCTGGGAATCGCCTTTCAATTACAAAGACAAGGCCTTGCTATATGTGCCCAACCATCTGCCTGAAACCCAATCCCCCGAGTTTGCCCAGGCCTTTGTGGATACATTGCTGCCCCTGATCAAGGCAACGGCTGGTGGCGTCCTGGTGTTGTGCACCACGCTCAGGGCGGTTGATTATTTTGCTCATCTGCTGATCAAGGCGTTTGACAAGGAAGATATTGACCGTCCTGTGATGAGGCAAGGGGAAAGCACCCGCGGGCAACTTATCCAGCGATTCAGGCAACATGCCAATGCCGTGCTGGTTGGCAGTGCCAGTTTTTGGGAAGGTGTGGATTTTCCGGGGGATATCCTTACCCTTGTGGCTATCGACAAACTTCCTTTTGCCCCACCCGATGATCCCGTGCTGGAAGCGCGTATCAAGGCGTGTCGTGAGGAAGGGGGGAACCCGTTTTTTGAATACCAGATACCTGGCGCGGCGATTGCCCTGAAGCAGGGAGCTGGACGTCTTATTCGTACTGAAAGTGACTGGGGGGTATTAATGGTGGGTGACCGCAGGCTGGTAGAGAAGCCTTATGGAAAATTGCTCTGGCGCGGGTTGCCTTCCTTTAGCCGGACCCGCTATTTGGAAGAGGCCGTTGACTTTTTTGCCAAACCCAAACCACCGGCCGATGAGGCCAGTTAAATTTAAAAACCCCGGCAAACTGGCCATAAAAGCCAATTTGCCGGGGTTTTGCCAATCTGGTTGGAAAGCTTGTATTGAATTTACCCGTTTCCCTGATTAGTTATCAAACCATGACGCAGGCTTGAACATGTCGGTCCAGTGTTTGTCGCCGTCAAGACCTTGCGCATAAAATTTGCTTTCGGGAAAGTTTTGATCAAGCACGCGTTTGGCGTCATTGGCCTGTTCGTTCATACCCAGCTTTTCATACGACTTCATCATGATGTACAGGGCACGCTCGGCTGCCTGAACGCCCGAGAAATCACGAATGACCGCCTGGCTGCGATTAATGGCCGCTACGTAGGCATCCCGTTTGTAATAGTACTCGGCAACGTTAACTTCATTTTCGGCAATGGTGCTAACCAGCCAGGTAAGGCGGGAACGCGCGTCATGGGCGTAACGACTGTCGGGATAGCGGCTGATCAGCTCATTGAATGCCTGGTAGGACTGGCGCAGGCCTTTGGGGTCCCGTTCGCTGGGATCCTGACCGGTATAGCTGCTTAAGAATGCACTGGGCGGTGTAAAGGTAACCAGGCCTTTAAGGTACAGCATGTAATCGGTGCCGGGATGGTTGGGGTACAATGCAAGGAAACGGTTAATGGCCGCCGTTGCCTGTTCGGGTTCGTCATCTTTCCAGTATACATACGCCTGGTCAATAAGTGCCTGTTGGGCCTGGCTGCTATAAGGGAAGCGGGTTTCCACGGCTTTCAGGTGCTGGCTGGCACTTTTCCACTCAGACGCCCGTACGTTTTCCCGGGCTTCCTGGTAAAGCTGATCTGCTGTCCAACCTTGTGTTTTGTCTTCCTGGCTCTTGAACACACCACTGCACCCGGCCAAGGCCAGGGAACACAGCACCAATAATGAGTGACGAAGAATACTTTTTTGCATAATTAGATGGGTTACAGTAAGTTAAAGGCCAAAACGGTTCACACAATGTTAGCATTGCGACACAACATTATATGATTATTAATCCATGTCTGATACCACAATTTCCCAACAAGATGAATTTATTGACACAGAACCACGCATTTTCAGGGTGCCGGTTTCGGTAAAGGGTGATCGCCTTGACAAGATACTGGCACAATTGATTCCCGAGCATTCAAGAAGCCGGCTGCAATCCTGGATAGAATCGGGATATGTAACTGTAAACGAAAAACAGGGTAAAGTCAGGCAGATTGTAGGAGCCAGTGACATTATCACTGTCTGGGAGCCCATTGCCGAAGAAAGCCTGGCGTTCACGCCAGAACCGGTTGAATTCACGGTTTTGGGGCAAAACAGTCAGTGGATAGTGGTTGAAAAGCCCGCTGGGCTGGTGACCCATCCGGGGGCCGGCAATTGGCATGGTACCCTGCTAAATGGCCTGCTTTACCGCTTTCCCGAGTTGTCGCAGGTGCCACGTGCAGGTATTGTTCACCGGCTCGACAAGGATACGTCAGGTCTTCTGGTGGTTGCCCGTACCGAACAGGCACAAACCCACCTGGTGAGGCAATTGCAGGCCCGAACAGTGGGTCGCGAATACGTTGCCCTGGTGATGGGCAGGGTTATGCCACAGGGAATAATAGACGCTCCGATAGGGCGCGACCGTAAAGTACCGGTGCGGATGTCAACCGACCGGCCCATTGCGCCCAAAGAAGCCCGGACTCACTATGCCCTGCTTGCATCGGGTATGGTGGAAGATAAATCCGTGTCATGGGTACGCTGCAAACTTGAAACCGGACGCACGCATCAAATCAGGGTGCACTTATCCAGTATCGGGCATCCGCTTCTTGGCGATGAGTTATACGGTGGCAAACCATGGGCAGGGGCGCAGCGGCAAATGCTACATGCAAGACGGCTGCAATTCATCGACCCCGAAACCGAAACGGTTTGTGAATTTGAGTCCGCGCTGGCGCAAGACATGCAGCAGGTTATTGCCAATATTCAATGGGAAGAGGCACCACAATGACAGGTGTGAAAGCGGGGTATGGGAATGCAAATCCGGCATTGGACAAGACGGTTACGGGGCAGCAATGGCCCGGTGTGCGGTATTTTTGCACCACCCGTCAGGGGGGAGTCAGCCAGTCGCCTTATGACTCTCTGAATATGGGCATGCATACGGGGGACGATCCGCTTGCCGTTGAGCAAAACAGGAAACGGCTGCAGCGTCTGTTGCCAGGACCCGTGGTGTGGCTTGAACAGGTGCATGGCACCGACGTGTATGATGCTGACCTGGTTGATGCAACTGATATGCCCATAACGGCTGATGCCGCGGTCACGACAGAAAACAACCGGGTGCTTGCCATCATGACGGCTGATTGCCTGCCGGTTGTCATGGCTTCGGAAAATGGCGAGGTGATTGGTGTCGCCCATGCCGGCTGGCGGGGTTTGCTTAATGGTGTGCTCGAGAACACCCTGGAAATAATGAGAAGCAAGGCCCCCCGTAAAAGTTTACGGGCATGGATTGGTCCGGCTATCGGGGTTGAGGCTTTTGAAGTTGGTCAAGAGGTTTATGACGCTTTTATGAAGAGTGATGAAAGTCAGGCGTTGTTTTTTCGATCACATCCACGTAATGCGGGAAAATGGCTGGCCGATTTGTCGGGGCTTGCTGTTTACCGTTTGAATAAAAATGGTGCAAGTGCTGTTGAAGAAAGCAAATTTTGTACTTTCACGGATCAGGAACATTTTTTTTCATATCGAAGGCAGGGTCAGACGGGGCGTATGGTGACTGTTGTGTGGAAGGTAAAACCACCGGCATAAGTGTTACCCCAAACAACGTTCTTTCTCACAAGGTTGAATAACTTTGATTATTCCTTTATCTTAAAGAAATAAGTGTGAGTAAACGTTGTCACGTGTTTCGGGACTAAAAAGGGGGGCGAAAACGATGAAGTATGATTCATTTACAAAAAACATGCCTTGGATGATGCCAATGGTAAATCCAGCGCAAATCCAGCAATTGCAAACAGAGTTTACCGAAAGTTTCAGGCAGCTTATGTTGCAGGCCACCCAGGGAAGCCTGCCTCCTGTCAAAGACCGTCGTTTCAGCAGTGAGGCATGGCAACAGAATCCACAGTTTTCTGCACTGGCCCATCTTTATCTGCTTTCAGCCGGCACGATGCATAAATGGGTTGATCAACTGGAAATTCCAGATGCCAGTCGCGAACGTTTGAAGTTTTCGGTAACGCAATGGCTGGATGCCTTTGCCCCATCCAATTTTTTTGCGCTAAATCCTGATGCTTTGAAAGCCTTTCAGGAAACCCAGGGGGAATCGTTGCAAAAAGGCATGGCAAACTTAATGCATGACATGCAAAAAGGGCGTATTAGCCAAACCGATGAAACGGTTTTTGAAGTGGGCCGCAACCTGGCGATTACCGAGGGTTCAGTCGTATTTGAAAACCCGTATTTCCAGCTCATTCAATACAAACCGCAAACCCCTTCCGTATACGAAACGCCTCTGTTAATGGTGCCGCCCTGTATCAATAAATACTACATTCTTGATCTGCAACCCGACAATTCACTGGTGGCCTATACCGTTGCCCAAGGTCATACCGTATTCCTGATATCCTGGCGCAACCCTCTTCCGGAAGACAAAGATGACATTCAAAATGCCAGTTGGGAAGATTACATTGAAAATGGCGTATTAAAGGCTATTTCAGTCGTGTCTGAAATTTCCGGGCAAAACAAAATCAATGCGCTTGGGTTTTGTGTTGGCGGAACCATGCTGGCATGTGCTTTGGCCGTTGCCCGTAAACGTGGTCAGGATCCGGTGGCAGCATTAACCCTGTTAACCACCTTCCTTGATTTTGAAAATACCGGTGTCATGGATGTATTTGTGGACGAGGCGCATGCCTCGGTGCGCGAGCAGCAATTGGGGCAGGGTGGTTTGCTGACGGCCGCTGAATTGGGCACGACCTTTTCTTTTTTGCGCCCCAATGAGCTGGTCTGGAATTATGTGGTTAACAATTACCTGAAAGGGCAATCACCCGCCGCATTCGACCTGCTTTACTGGAATGCCGACGGTACCAATTTGCCAGGACCTTTCTTTACCTGGTATTTCCGTAATACTTACCTTGAAAATAACCTCAAAAAGCCTAATTACATCAACATTACAGGTACGCCCGTTGATCTTGGGCTGCTGGATATGCCTGTGTATATATATGCGTCTAAAGAAGATCATATTGTGCCCTGGGATTCTGCTTATGCATCCACACATATCCTGCAAGGACCCAAACGGTTTGTCTTGGGCGCATCGGGTCATATTGCGGGGGTCATCAACCCGCCTGTTAAAAACAAGCGTAATTACTGGGTTTCCAATGCAGAGGCAGAGCAGGGCTTTCCGGTTAGCAGTGAATGGTTTGGTAACACTACCCAGGTTCAGGGCAGCTGGTGGCCAGACTGGTCTGAATGGCTGGCTTCTCATGCCGGCAAGAAAGTACGGGCAAAGAAAACCGCGGGTAATGGGAGTTACCCTGAGTTAGAGGCGGCACCCGGAAAATATGTAAAAGTTAAGGCAGTATAGTATTAATATTTGTAAATGAGTCAATAAAAAATCCGGAGATCTTATGAGTCAGAAAATTGCATATGTAACAGGTGGAATGGGTGGTATCGGAACCTCTATTTGCCAGCGTTTACACAAAGAAGGTTTTAAGGTTATAGCAGGCTGCGGGCCTAACCGAAATGCCCAGAAATGGATCGACGAGCAGGCGGCGTTGGGGTACAAGTTTTTTGCTTCTTCCGGTAACGTTGCCGACTGGGATTCAACCGTTGCCGCTTTTGAAAAAGTAAAAAAAGAGCACGGTCCTGTTGACGTTCTGGTTAATAATGCCGGTATTACCCGTGATGGCGTTTTCCGTAAAATGAGCCTTGAAGACTGGAAAATGGTTATGGATACCAACTTGAACAGCCTGTTCAATGTCACCAAGCAGGTGATTGAGCACATGTACGAAAAACGTTGGGGCCGTATTATCAATATCAGTTCGGTTAACGGACAAAAAGGCCAGTTTGGCCAAACCAATTACTCAACGGCCAAAGCGGGTATTCATGGCTTTACCATGGCGCTTGCCCAGGAAGTGGCCAGTCGCGGTGTAACGGTCAATACCGTTTCTCCGGGTTATATCGGTACTGAAATGGTTCGTGCCATTCGTCCCGAAATACTGGAACAGATTGTGGGCACCATTCCCGTTCGCCGTTTGGGTACACCCGAAGAAATCGCATCAATGGTGGCGTGGCTGGCTTCGGAAGATGCCGGCTTCAGTACCGGCGCCGACTTCTCGGTAAACGGTGGCTTGCATATGGGGTAATTCCTTGCCCCACCCTTGCGGGTGGGGTTGTACACTTCTTTATATAAATTATTATGATAAATTCACCAGAAACCGGTCAAACACGCATTATTAAAAAATACCCCAATCGCCGGCTTTACGACACCGAATCCAGCACTTACATTACCCTGGCCGATGTCAGAAAACTGGTGCTTGATAACGTCAAGTTTCAAGTTCTGGATGCCAAAACCAGCGAAGATATCACCCGAAGCATTTTGCTGCAAATCATTCTTGAGCTTGAAGGCGGCGGGGTGCCTATGTTCAGTTCCACCATGCTAGAGCACATTATTCGGTTTTATGGCAATGCCATGCAGGGGGTAATGGGTACATACCTTGAAAAAAACATGCAGGCTTTTGTTGATATCCAGGAACGGCTGGCTGATCAATCAAAGAGTATGTATGGGTCGCAGTTCAGTCCCGATGCCTGGGCACAATTCATGAATATTCAGGCCCCTGTACTGAATAATGCCATGAGTAATTACGTGGAACAGTCCAAGAACCTGTTTGTGCAAATGCAAGAGCAAATGCAAAACCAGACCCAAAATATGTTTGGGGCTTTTCCTTTTGTCACACCACAAGATAAAGAGAAGAAATAAGGGTGGTCAGCCCTTTGGTTCATTCAACCGGTTTGCCTGAATGGGGAATGTGTTGCCAGCATGTCAACATATTTTCCAACCTGGCGACTTTCAACATCCAAAAACGCTTCAATTGCCGCTGCAAAATCTTGTCTGGCAATCCAGTGTGCTGAATAGGTGGTAACTGGCAGTAAACCACGTGCCAGCTTATGCTCCCCTTGGGCACCACCCTCAAAATAACGGAATTCATGTTCAATGCAAAACTCGATGCTTTGCATATAACAGGTCTCAAAATGCAGGCCGGGAATAAATTCATGCGCTCCCCAATAGCGGCCATAAACGGTTTCATCGCCAATAATATTCAGGGCGCAGGCAACGGATTGGCCGTTTTTAATGGCAAGTATCAATAGGATATTGTCCGGACATTTTTGCAGGTATGAATGGAAAAATTCCCGATTCAGGTAAGGGGCGCGGCCACGTTCGTAGTAGGTGTTTTGGTAGCAGGAAATAAAAAAATCCAGCGTTTCCGGGCTTATATCACTGCCACGCAAATGTCTGAAGCTGACGCCGGCGGCCAGTACTTTCTTGCGATCCTGGCGTATTTTTTTGCGTTTGTCATAATTCAGCTGCTTCAGGAAATCCTCAAAACTTTCATAACCCCGGTTTTCCCAATGGAATTGCACGTCTTCCCTGATCATATAGCCGCATTCACGAAGAATGTTTAAATCTTCGTGGTTGGGAAACAGGACATGAAGAGAGGAAACGCCCATTTTTTTGGCTACTTCAATGGCCTGTTCAGCCAGAATCCGTTTGTGTTGCTGGTTGTTGGATAAGAGCCTGGGTCCCGTAACGGGGGTAAAAGGAATACTGCAAACCAGTTTGGGGTAATACGCCAAACCATGACGTTCAAAGGCATTGGCCCATGCCATATCAAAAACAAATTCACCACGTGAATGGGTTTTTACATAAAGCGGCATGAGTCCCAAAGGCGTTTGGTGTTCGTCTTGAAGGTATAAATACCGGGCATGCCACCCATATTCCGGTGCCACGCAGGTGCTGGAGTGCAGTGTTTGCAGGAAATCGGGACCGGTAAAGGGGTTTTTCTGGCAGAATGACTGCCATGTGTCCGCCTTCAGGTCTGAGGGTGAGTCTAGTATCGAAATCTGCAGTTTTTGGGACATAATGAGTCAGTACAGCACGGGTGAACAGGGAATAGGAGTCACGGTAATTACCGGATTCCTGGGGAGTGGTAAAAGTCATTTTATCAGGCAATTGTTAAAACGGCCTGATGCAGGGCGGGTTGCGGTTATCGTCAATGAAATAGGCAGGATTGGGCTCGATCATCTTATCTACAGGCACTTAAGTTCCCGGCTTGTGCTGCTTGAAGGTGGCTGCCTGTGTTGCCAGCTGCACGCAGACCTGAGCCAGACGCTGCGTGAACTGTTCATGCAGGCCATGCAAAAGAAAATTCCCGCATTCAGCCATGTCATTATTGAAACTTCTGGCCTGGCTGATCCGTCTTCCATTGTTTTTACTTTAAAGCATGATTTCTTTCTGAAAGAACGTTTTTACAATGCCGGTGTCTTATGTGTGGTGGACAGCTGTCATGCCGAACAGCAACGGCAGGATAACCCCGAATGGTTAAGCCAATTGCTGGCGGCTGATGTGGTGTTGTTGTCTAAAGAAGATATATGTCCTGAAAAGGTGCCCGCTTTAAAAAAACGGATTAAGGCGATTGCCATGGGTGTTCCGGTGTCAAGCAAGTCAGACCTCGAAGAGGCGGAAGATCTTTTTGGTGTTTTGGCTGCCTTGAAGCAGCAAGGCAAACAAAAACTGCCTGCTTTTGGAGTGCGTTGGCAAACCGCCGGCCGGCCGTCATTAAAGCCACAGGCAAGCCATACCGATGTGGATGTCATTACCCTTACTTTTGGGCAAGCGCTAAAAAGAGGGCGTTTTATTGCCGCACTGGACGCCATTGCGGAAAAATATGGTACTGCCCTGTTAAGAATGAAAGCAGTGGTGCAGTTTGCAGGTGATGATCGTTTTTACCATGTGCATGGCGTGCATCAGCAGCGTTCTTCGTTTGAGGTATTGGATATTGAACCGCAGGAGCCTGACAGTACCACGCCATGTGTGGTATTGATTATTAAAAAAGGATATTGGCAGGAAGAGGACAGGACGCTTTTCAATGTGTCTTAATATGCAATTCATTCCAAAGATAAGGTTTTCTCTGTTTTATGTAAAAAACAAATAAAATAGAGTTGTAAAAAACATTTTACAGGGGATCTGTCATGACTCTACATAAACAGTCAAAAGATGCCAATCTTATCCGGGTAGGGCAGCTTGAAATTCGTTATCTTCAAGAGGCGGATTATTGGCCCTCGGTATTTTCAGGAAATAGCCGACATTGTTAATGCAGGCGGACCTCGGGATAAAGGCAGATTGATGGAGGTAATGCAGCGCTATGGTCTGGTGCCTGTTAATGTATCGGCTTCCGGATAAAAGAAAGGGAAATCAGGAATAGATAAAATGCGGCAATAAATTGATTCAATAAAAAAAGGACTTGCCGAAAATACGGTAAGTCCTTGATTTATCTGGTTGCGGGGGCAGGATTTGAACCTACGACCTTCGGGTTATGAGCCCGACGAGCTGCCAGACTGCTCCACCCCGCGTCTGAAGAGTTAAATAATAACCCTAATTGACATAAACAAGCAAGTGTTTTCCATTAATTTTACATATTTGTTACAAATTAGTGGTTTTATAGTGGTTTTATTCTGGATTTTGGATTTATGTGCGGATAATGAAGTGTGCAGGTTGATTAAATAGGGAGGGGCGGACAATTACAAAAGATGGCTTATAATCGCTAAAAACAGGACAAATAGCAAAAACGCCTGTTTCAATAAAGAAACAGGCGTTTTTAAATCTGGTTGCGGGGGCAGGATTTGAACCTACGACCTTCGGGTTATGAGCCCGACGAGCTGCCAGACTGCTCCACCCCGCGTCTGAAGAATATAATAGTAGTCTACCTGCTATAATAATGCAAGCCGTTTACCTGATTTTAATAACAAACCACTTACTGAACCATGGATGAACATTTAATACGCAATGTATTGGAGGCCGCGCTATTGTGTGCTCAGCAACCAATGAGGGTATCTGATCTGGCAAAATTGTTTGCAGAGTCGGATGAGGTAAAAATTGATGTAATTAAGCAACAATTGTTAAATTTGCAAGACGCATGGTCAAATAAAGGTTTAGAATTAGCGCAATTGGCTAGTGGGTGGCGTTTTCAAAGTCGTCCACAAATGCAAAAGTATTTAGAACGCCTTAATCCAGAAAAACCACCTAAATATTCAAGGGCGGTTTTGGAAACATTGGCAATTATTGCCTGGCGTCAACCGGTTACACGGGGCGACATAGAAGATATTCGCGGTGTAACGGTTTCTTCCCAAATCATTAAAACTTTAGAAGAGCGTGGCTGGATAGAGGTGTTGGGTCATCGGGATGCACCTGGAAGACCGGCCTTGCTTGGGACCACAAAACAATTTTTAGATGATCTGGGATTAAAAGCGCTGGATGAATTGCCTGGTTTGGCCTCTGAGGGAGAGGTGCTTCTGGCTGCCGGAGATAAACTTGCCGGCCTGTTTCCTCTTGAGGAAAGTCAGGAAGAAAATGGCAGTCATGAGCAGTCGCCAGTTGCGGAATCAAATCCTGACACGGCAGTTGTCCCCGAGTGTGGGCAAATTGTCAATAATGGTTAAAAAGCAATAAACATTTAAGTGAAAAACGCTGGCAAATGCAAGTTTTTACTTGTCAGTGTTTATTAATGGTAAATCACTAAGACCACTTTAATTCAAAGTGCTTTCGGAAGAAGGTCAAATAAGCAAATATATGAATACAGTAACGGAAACCGTCACGATTGTCGCGGGAGGTGAGGCGCAGCCCGACTCAACTCAAGTGAAAAGCAAGGGTCGTAAATTGCGTACGCCATTCAGGCGCAGGCGTGCTGATGCAGCAATCGAAACCAAAAAAGAAAAAACAGTTGCGGCAGAGCAAACGGAAAACGTTCCGGTGCCCGCAAAACGAACACGCAAGCCAGCCGTCAAGAGCGGGGCTGCCACAGGCAAACGCAAACCGGTGGCTCGCAAGTCTGCGGCAAACCGGCCGGCACAGGATGTGTCTTTGCCAGAGTTGGTGAATGATGATCAGGTGTTTGATGAAAATGAATCAAATAATGCCCTGGCGTTTCTGGATAAATCGGCAAAACTTGAGCAGCGTTTGGGTAAGTATCTGACCAGTGATGCGGTCATGCCCAAGTTGCACAAGGTTTTGGCGGATGCGGGTGTGGGTTCGCGTCGTGAAATGGAAGAGTTGATTATTGCCGGGCGCGTTTCCGTTAATGGTGAGCCTGCGCATATTGGCCAGCGGGTTGGTATGAATGATGCGGTTCGTGTTAATGGACGCCTGGTTGCCCGTCCCAATGCCAAACGCCCGCCCCGTGTGATTTTATATCATAAACCCGCCGGAGAAATTGTCAGTCATGATGATCCTGAGGGACGTGCCACCGTGTTCTCGCGACTGCCCAAGATGCGGACGGGGAAATGGGTGTCAGTCGGGCGTCTTGATTTGAATACCGAAGGCTTGCTGATATTTACCACCTCTGGTGATTTGGCCAATCGGTTCATGCATCCGCGTTATGGTAACGAGCGTGAGTATGCGGTTCGTGTTTTGGGTGAATTGGGTGCCGGGCAGATAGAGTCCTTGACCAAGGGTATTCAGTTGGATGACGGCATGGCAGCGTTTGGGGTTATGGAACATATTGGCGGTGAAGGCAGTAATCGCTGGTATCGCGTCACGATTCAGGAAGGCCGTAATCGTGAGGTTCGTCGCATGTTCGAGGCTGTAGGTGTGACGGTCAGTCGTCTGATTCGTACACGTTTTGGGGAAGTTGTCCTGCCAAGGAGCCTGCGTCGTGGGCGCTGGGAAGAATTGGATTCTTCATTGGTAGTGGCCTTGATGGTTCGTCTGGGTCTCATGAAGGCTGATGATGACTCGGTGTCTGGTAAAGGGCGTGAGCGTCAGCCGATATCGCATGATAATGCCATGCCACCGGGGTTTGAATCTGCTGTTCCTGATTTGGGTTTTGGTCCCTCCTCGTATGGAAGGGCGGCGGGTAATGGGCAGCGTAAACCCGCTCGTCCTGGTGGTTTGTATAATCGCAAAACCAATCAACCGCGTAATGAAGGGGGGGGTTATTCTAAAGACTCCCCCAGAAAAAACACGCGTGCCAAGCAGGAGGCTGTTGCCCGTCCTGAAGGGGGGCACAAGGCCCGGGGAACGGCTCGTAATAAAGATGATTGGCAGCCCAAAGGTGTGGCGGCCCATGAGTCCAGGTTGGGTTTTGTAGGTCGTGGCAGAGGCGGTCGATAGGCTGTAACGATGTTGTTTTGTTGGTAAAATATCAAATACTTAGCAAAGTGTCGGGTTTTTTGATATAATCACAGGTTGTCTAGTTGTAATTTTCTTTTTTAAAAAGAATGCAATTGGTTTATGGAACGAATATATAAAAACAAGGGTTGTTGGATCAAACCGGTGTTTTTGTAAACAATGGGCTGTAAAAGCCCATTTTTTTATTGTATGGCTGATTTATATACTCTTACTGAACAAGCGATAGCTGGCCTTGGGGTCGAGCTGGTTGATGTCGAGCGTGCCGCGTTCGGGTTGCTGCGCGTAACCATAGATCGTGAAGATGGCGTGCGAATTGAGGACTGTGAGCAGGTTTCTCGCCAATTGTCGCGGGTGTTTGAAGTTGAAAATATTGACTATAAACGTCTTGAGGTCGGTTCGCCAGGTGTAGATCGTCCATTGCGTACGCTAGCCGACTTCAAACGGTTTGCCGGTGAACGGGTGGAAATTAAATTACGTGAAGCTGTAGATAATCGCAAAGCCTTTACCGGTATTTTGTCACAGGAAACAGCTTCTGATGGAACGCAGACAGGTCAATTCTGTCTGGAATTTGATGTTAAAAAGAACGAAACTCAAGTCATTGTTTTTGCATTTGAAGATGTTGAAAAGGCAAAACTTGATCCGGTTCTTGATTTCAAGGGTAAAAAGCGATGAGTCGCGAAATTCTTCTATTGGTTGATGCGTTAGCACGTGAAAAAAATGTGACACGTGAAGTGGTTTTTAGTGCGCTTGAGAGTGCGTTGGCCTCAGCCATGAAAAAACGTTTTAAAGAAGATGCTGATATTCGTGTAACGATAGATCGGGCTACGGGTACGCATGAAGGCTACCGTCGCTGGCTCGTCGTGCCCGATGAGGCTGGTTTGCAGGAACCTGATCGTCAGGAACTGTTTAGCGAAGCCCAAGAGATCAAGCCTGGGGTTCAGGAGGGCGAATACATTGAAGAGCCCCTTGAACCCGTTGAGTTTGGTCGTATTGGTGCGCAGGCTGCCAAACAGGCTATCCTGCAAAAAATCCGTGATGCCGAACGCGAACAGGTTCTTAATGACTTTCTTGATCGTGGGGAAAGCATTATTGCCGGTACGGTCAAGCGCCTTGATAAAGGCGATGCCATTATTGAAACCGGAAAAATAGAGGCCCGGCTTCCTCGCAGCGAAATGATTCCCAAGGAAAATCTGCGGGTTGGTGATCGTGTTCGTGCATGGGTGGCCAAGGTAGACCGTACTGCCCGTAACCAGCAAATCATTCTGTCCCGCACGGCACCCGAGTTTATTCGTGAACTGTTTGAAAATGAAGTTCCCGAGATCGAGCAGGGATTGCTTGAAATCAAGGCGGCAGCCCGTGATCCTGGTATGCGTGCCAAAATTGCCGTGGTAGCCTATGACAAAAGAATTGATCCAATTGGAACTTGTGTAGGTATGCGTGGTTCGCGTGTTACTGCGGTTCGTAATGAACTGGGTGGCGAGCAAGTGGATATTGTGCTGTGGGCAGATGATCCGGCCGAGTTCGTGATTGGTGCCCTGGCGCCTGCCAATGTAGAATCCATTCTTGTCGATGAAGAAAAACACGCCATGGATGTCGTGGTTGATGCTGAGAACTTGCCTAAGGCCATTGGTTCCAAAGGTCAGAACGTAAGGCTGGCCTCTGATCTGACCGGCTGGCAAATCAATATCATGACGCCCGAAGAAAATCGCAACCGGCAGGATGAAGAGCGTGCGGAAATGCGTGCCACATTCATCGAGAAACTGGATGTTGATGAAGAAATGGCAGATATCCTTATTGATGAAGGCTTTACCGGTCTGGAAGAAGTGGCTTATGTGCCTATTCAGGAGTTGCTTGAAATTGAAGGTTTCGATGAGGATACCGTCAACGAATTGCGTAACCGTGCCCGTACTGCTTTGTTGACCGAAGCCATCGTGCAGGAAGAACGGGTTGAAACCGCCCAGGATCTGTTGGATCTTGAGGGGCTGACACCGGCGCTTATTGCAAAGCTGGCCGAAGGTGGTGTTCAGACACGCGATGACCTGGCCGAGTTGTCTACCGATGAATTGTCGGAAATTACCGGCTTGTCAGAAGAAGAGGCTGGTGAATTGATTATCAAGGCACGGGCCCACTGGTTTGATGAAGATGAAAACTGATCTTCATATCTACAGTTTTAATCAGATTGCCTATTGAATGTTATTGAATTGTTGTGAAAGGGAAGAGAGAGCCTAATGCCCAGTATTACTGTTGCCCAGTTTGCCGTCGAACTGAAATTGCCTGCGAATATGTTGCTTGAACAGCTTCGTGCTGCAGGTGTAAATGTGAATTCTGTAGAGGATAATGTCACCGAGAGCGATAAAGCCAAGCTACTGGATTCCCTTCGCCGTGCGCATGGTGCAAAAGAGGGTAAGAAAATTACGGTAACACGTCGTGAAACGTCAGAAATCCGTCAGGCGGATAGTTCCGGGCGCTCTCGTACCATTCCGGTAGAAGTTCGTAAAAAACGGGTTTTTGTCAAGCGTGATATTGCCGAAGGTAAAGAAGCTGTCGCAGAGGCAGTCACGTCTGTGGCTCAGGTAACAGCGCCTGATCAGGCAGTAAAAACACAGCCTGAAGTCGTTGCAGGCCAAAAAGAAATTGTGCAAAAAGAAGAAAATGTATCGGTTGCACAAACTTCTGCTGCGAAAGTCGCTACTGAAGCGGTACAATTGCAAAACGCGCCGCAAGATAGTGCCCAATCAACCGCCAACGCATCTCCTGAAACGGTGCCTGGCGCTGTTCAGGCAACACTGCAGCAGCCAGAACCCGTTGCTGACAGTGTGGCAAAAGAAGTGAAATCCACAGAGCCTGACGGTATACCTCAGCCGCAAGTTCAACAATCCTCCGTCTTAACGGAAGAATCATCAATCACATCTCAACAGGTTGAGAAAAAAGAAGTGCATACTGAATCCAAAAATGTGCCGTCTGCTTCAGTAAAGGCTGATCAGAAACCAGCCCAGGCGTCGACGGTTAAAAACAAATCTCCAGAATCAGGCCGTGTCAATGAACAGCGTGATGGAAAGACATCACGACCGGCTGATCAAAAGTCATCCCAGGCTAAGCAGGGCGGCAGAAACGAAGTGGTCAGGGGCAAGGCGCCCATAGCCGCACCGGCTGTCAATAAAGATATGAATATCCGAAATAAAAAGCCTGTAGCAGAGCCAAGACGTGAGCCGGTGGAAACTGCCGCGCGTGAAGAAGCGCGTCGTCAGGCCGAAGCGGAGGCGGCTGCATTGCGTGATATGCTTAACCGTCCTCGCAAAGTATTGCGTGCGGCACCTGCCGCTGCTGAAGGAACTGAAGCGGCCAAGAAAACGGTCAAGAAAGAAGTCAAACCTGTTGCTGGCGCCAAAAAAACTGATCGTGACAGCAATTGGACTGATGGATCCCGTGGTAAAAAGCCCGTCGAGAAGCGGGCTGCAGCACCTGCCAAGGCTCAGGAAGAGGGATGGCGTGCCGGCGGCGGTCGTGGCAGCTCCAAAAACAATCGCAGGAATCAGCCACAGCAAGTCAAAGAGCCGGCAGCACCAGAATTTATTGCCCGTGATGTACATGTGCCTGAAACCATTTCAGTTGCAGATCTGGCCCATAAAATGTCAGTCAAGGCAGCAGAAGTTATCAAGCTGTTAATGAAAATGGGTCAAATGGTTACCATTAACCAGATTCTTGACCAGGAAACGGCCATGATCGTGGTTGAAGAATTGGGTCATCATGCCATTGCAGCCAAACTCGACGATCCCGAGGCATTCCTTGATGAAAGCGCCGAAAGCATCGATGTTGAATTGCTTCCGCGTGCCCCGGTTGTTACCGTGATGGGACACGTTGACCATGGTAAAACCTCCCTGCTTGACTATATCCGCCGTGCCAAAGTGGCCGTGGGTGAAGCAGGTGGCATTACCCAACATATTGGTGCTTACCGCGTTAAAACCGAAGCTGGTGTAGCCACCTTCCTTGATACACCCGGACACGAGGCGTTTACTGCCATGCGTGCACGTGGCGCCCAGGCAACTGATATTGTTATTCTGGTGGTGGCCGCAGATGACGGCGTTATGCCGCAAACGCGTGAAGCCATTCACCATGCCAAGGCGGCCGGTGTGCCTATGGTTGTGGCCATTAACAAGGTGGATAAACCCGAAGCCAACCCCGAGCGCGTGAAACAGGAGTTGGTTGCCGAGGAAGTGGTGCCTGAAGAGTACGGTGGTGATGTGCCATTTGTGCCCGTATCCGCCAAAACCGGTTTCGGTATTGATGACCTCATTGAAAACGTACTGTTGCAAGCCGAAGTGCTTGAGTTGAAAGCCCCGGTTGATGCCCCTGCCAAAGGTGTTGTGATTGAATCCAGTCTTGACAAGGGACGTGGTCCTGTTGCCACTATTCTGGTGCAAAGTGGTACGTTAAAACGTGGTGATGCCATTCTGGTTGGGGCAAGTTATGGTCGTGTACGTGCCATGCTTGATGAAACAGGTAAAAACATTCCAAAAGCGGGCCCATCCGTACCTGTCGAAATCCAGGGTTTGTCTGATGTGCCGGCCGCGGGTGACGAAGTCCAGGTGGTTATTGATGAGCGCAAGGCACGTGAAATTGCCTTGTTCCGTCAGGGTAAATTCCGTGACGTGAAACTGGCGCGCCAGCAGGCCGCCAAGCTCGAGTCCATGTTTGATAACATTGGCGAAGGCATGCAAACGCTTGAACTCATCATTAAAACCGATGTTCAGGGTTC
Organism: Advenella faeciporci; assembly: GCF_014652395.1. Taxonomy (GTDB): domain Bacteria; phylum Pseudomonadota; class Gammaproteobacteria; order Burkholderiales; family Burkholderiaceae_B; genus Advenella; species Advenella faeciporci. The sequence goes on along the minus strand of NZ_BMYS01000003.1, from coordinate 98,458 downwards.
TCAGGAAGCGCTGGTTCAATCACTGGTCAAGCTGTCTACCGATGAAATCCGGGTACGGGTTGTACATGCCGCAGTGGGTGGGATCTCTGAAAGCGACGTGAACCTGGCGATTGCATCCAATGCAGTTATTATTGGCTTCAACGTACGTGCAGACCAAAGTGCGAAAAAGCTGGCCGAATCCAATGGCATTGATATTCGCTACTACAACATTATTTATGATGCGGTAGATGAAGTGAAAAGTGCCATGTCAGGTATGCTGGCACCCGAAAAACGCGAAGAAGTTATTGGTATGGTTGAAATTCGCGAGGTTTACAGTATTTCCCGTATTGGTAAAGTGGCCGGATGTATGGTTACTGATGGAATGGTACGCCGGGATTCGCAAGTGCGCCTGCTGCGCAATCATGTGGTTATCTGGGCCGGTTATATCGACTCCCTCAAACGCTTCAAGGATGATGCCAAAGAAGTCAAAGCCGGTTTCGATTGCGGCATCACCTTAAAGGGCAACAATGATATTGAAGTGGGCGATCAGCTTGAGATCTTCGAAATCAAAGAAATTGCCCGTACGCTGTAAATTTTATTATGAATCGACACAAGTCAAAATCACCTGCCAGCCGCAATGTGCGACTGGCAGATCAGATACAGAAAGATCTGGCAGTCCTTGTCCAGCGTGAGTTGGATATGTCCCGTGTAGGCCTTATTACCCTGACCGGGGTTGATCTAAGTGCTGATTATGCGCATGCCAAAGTGTATTTCACTGTTCTGGGTGCAGAGCCTGATGTGGCCTCTGCCGCCCTGAATGAAAAGGCGGGCTGGTTGCATTCATTGCTGTTTAAAATGCTGCATATTCATACGGTGCCCACTTTGCGTTTCATTCATGATGAGCAGATGGCGCGTGGCATTGAGATGACACAGCTTATAGATCGCGCAAACCGTCCGGAAGATTTTCCTGTGCAAACAGATAATCTTGATGATATTGAAACAGGCAAAAAATAATTGCCTGGTATTTGGGTAAACAAATGGGACGAAGGAAAGGTCTGGACATTACCGGGGTGCTGCTGCTTGATAAACCAGTAGATTTATCAAGCAACCATGCCCTGCAAAGAGCCAGACGTGCTATGGATGCAAAAAAAGCCGGTCATACAGGAACCTTGGATCCCTTTGCGACCGGCTTGTTAGTCTGCTGTTTTGGAAAAGCGACTAAAATATGTGGTCCCATGCTGAATGTGGATAAAAAATATATTGCCACGCTTCAGTTGGGTTCGGAAACCGATTCGGGCGACCTGACAGGTGCTGTCGTTCAGGAAGCAGCGGGTTTTACCGGTATTACAGCAGAACAGTTAAACAAGGTATTACCCGATTTTTTGGGTGAAATACAGCAAATTCCGCCGATGTATTCGGCCTTGAAGCGGGATGGGCGTCCGCTTTATGAATATGCACGCCAGGGAATAGAGCTTGAGCGTGAACCTCGTACAATTACCATCTACGAAATAAATGTGTTGCGTGTTCAACCTGAGATGGTTGAGTTGGAAGTGTTCTGCAGTAAAGGAACTTATATACGCACACTTGCCCAGGATATTGGAAGGGCATTGGGTTGCTTTGCGCACCTTATTGCCTTGCGGCGAACGGCTGTTGGCCCGTTTACCATAGATGATGCAATTGACCTGGCCTCATTGCAGAGTATGGAATCACCGGTTGACACGCTGAGAGCCCTGGATGAACTACCAGACGGCCTGGTGCCGTTAAAACTACTTCAAAAGGAAATACTATGAGCCAAGCGCTCCGTAACGTTGCGATTATTGCTCACGTTGACCATGGTAAAACAACCATGGTTGACCAGTTATTACATCAGGCGGGTACGTTCCGTGATAACCAGCATATTGCTGAACGTGTCATGGACTCCGGTGATATCGAAAAAGAACGCGGCATTACCATTCTTTCAAAGAACTGTGCCGTTGAATACGAAGGTACCCACATCAACATTATTGATACTCCCGGACACGCCGACTTTGGTGGTGAGGTGGAACGTGTATTGTCGATGGTTGATGGTGTCTTGCTGCTGGTTGATGCGGTGGAAGGTCCTATGCCACAAACCCGTTTTGTGACCAAAAAAGCGCTTGCCCTTGGTTTGAAACCCATTGTTGTGGTTAATAAAATTGACCGTCCCGGCGCACGTCCCGATTTTGTTATCAATACTACTTTCGACTTGTTTGACAAGCTTGGCGCGACAGAAGAACAGCTTGACTTTCCGGTCATTTACGCCTCAGGCCTGTCTGGTTTTGCGGGTCTGACTGATGATGTGCGTGAAGGCGATATGCGTCCCTTGTTTGACGCTATTTTGAAACACGTTCCACAGCGCAATGATGACAAAGATGCTCCTTTGCAAATGCAAATCATCTCACTTGACTACAACAGCTATGTGGGCAAGATTGGTGTTGGTCGTGTCAACCGTGGCCGCATTCGTGCCGGTCAAGAGGTTGTGGTCAAATTTGGTGAGGATGGTGCAAGCTCCAAAGGGCGTGTAAACCAGGTTCTCAAGTTCCAGGGCCTGGAGCGTGTTCAGGTGGATTCCGCTGAAGCCGGCGACATTGTCCTGATTAACGGTATTGATGAAATTGGTATTGGCTGCACCTTGTGTGATCCGTCCAGGCCTGAAGCCCTTCCAATGCTGAAAATTGATGAACCCACTTTAACCATGAACTTTATGGTTAATACATCACCGTTGGCAGGCCGTGAGGGTAAGTTCGTGACCAGTCGCCAGATTCGTGATCGCCTGAATCTTGAGCTGAAATCCAATGTGGCCCTGCGTGTAAAAGATACCGATGATGATACCGTCTTTGAAGTATCTGGCCGTGGTGAGCTGCACCTGACCATTTTGCTTGAAAACATGCGTCGCGAAGGCTATGAGCTGGCTGTATCCCGTCCCCGCGTGGTTTACAAGGAAATTGATGGTGTACGTTGCGAACCGCTGGAGCTGTTAACCATTGACCTTGAAGATGAACATCAGGGCGGGGTGATGGAAGAGTTGGGGCGTCGTAAAGGCGAGTTGCTTGATATGCAATCTGACGGCCGTGGCCGTACCCGTCTGGAGTACCGTATTCCTGCCCGTGGCCTTATTGGTTTCTCAACCGAGTTTATGTCAATGACACGCGGAACGGGTCTGATGAGCCATATTTTTGATGAGTATGCTCCTGTACGTGAAGGTAGCATAGGTGAGCGTCGCAATGGTGTTCTGATCAGTCAGGATAACGGTGATGCCGTGGCTTATGCCTTGTGGAAATTGCAAGACCGTGGCCGTATGTTTGTGTCACCCGGTGAGCCTTTGTATGAAGGCATGATTATCGGTATTCACAGTCGCGATAATGACTTGGTGGTTAACCCCATCAAGGGCAAGCAATTAACCAATATCCGTGCATCAGGCACCGATGAAGCAGTGCGTCTGGTACCACCCATCAAGCTGAATCTGGAATACGCGGTCGAGTTCATTGATGATGATGAGCTGGTTGAAGTTACGCCTAAAAGCATACGTTTGCGCAAGCGTTACCTGCTTGAGCATGAGCGTAAGCGTGCTTCCCGTGAGAATGCCGGTTTGTAATTTTAAGATCCGGTAAAAAACAGCTGGCAAATAAACGGCACCTTCAGGTAAGGCTATCGGCCTCATCTGAAGGTGCCGTTTTTATGTGTGATAAAAATTGATTTTAATCATAAGCCATGTATTTACAGTGGTTTTATGGTTTACGTCATAAGATTTCAATGTTAGTATCAGACGGTATCCTCTGTTTGTAATTTAAAGTGTGATCAATTTAACTTTCCTTATATGAATGTGAACCGGATTTCTCCGCCTAAAGGTATTTCATACAGGTATGTATTCCTATACTTGTGTCTGGCCTTGTTTGCGTTGCGTTCGCTCATACCGGTTGGTTATATGCCCAATATGCAGGCTCTTGGTCAGGGCAAGATAGAGATCATTATTTGTACACCTGCGGGAACCCAGTCCACTTTTGTTTCAATCGAAACTCCCCACCATCAGCCCGACCCGGACAATGCCTATGATGGCATGTTAAGTTGCCCTTTCAGCGTTGTTAATGCGCAAGGCATGCTAGCGGGTTCCCCTGGTTTAGGCGTTGAAGTTTTCAATTTGCCCGAGTTGGTTGTTCCCTCTCTCAACCAGTCCCAGGTAATCAACGTCCGCCTGTCAGGGCCGCCGCTAGGTTCAAGAGCGCCTCCTTTGGTATTCTAATAAGTAAAATCAACCCGTCAATCGGGAGGTTGTTAAGTGCTCATTCAATGTTGAGCTTCTAGACCAGGCTTGCCATGATTGCAGTATTTAACGATACGCTTCCACCTTGAACAGTTTTGACTGGCATAAACCACGCTTTTATATTTTCTCCTGATAAAAACACGGTTTTAACCTATCATTTCCCATTCTGTTCAAGGGGGATTTTGAATGCTTTATTTAACTTGAATGCATGCAATGTCAACGAATCAAAAACGCAGGTTGTTGCTAACAGGCTTGGGTGTATTGCCCCTTATGCTTGTTGCTTGTAGTAAAGAAAAGCCGCTTGTTGTCCATGGCAAAGACCTTACTGGTGCAAGCTTTGGGCGTGATTTCAATTTACAGGGACCTGACGGCAAACGCTATACGGTCAAAGATTTCAAGGGCAAAGCGCTCATGATTTTTTTTGGGTTTACCCAGTGTCCCGATGTCTGTCCTACAGCCCTGGCGCGTGCTGTTGAAATTAAAAACCTGTTGGGTGAAGATGCGGATAAATTACAGGTGATTTTCATCACTATAGATCCGGAACGTGATACCCCGGAAATGCTGGCAGCTTATACCGATGCCTTTGATCCTTCTTTTCTTGGGCTTTACGGTACGCTGGATGAAACGCAAACTGTCGCGAAAGAATTCAAAATTTATTATAAAAAAGTGCCAACAGGTTCTTCCTACACAATGGATCACAGCGCGCTAAGTTACGTTTTTGATACCAATGGCAAATTAAGAATATCTTTGCCACATGCGCAAAGTGCAGAACAGTGCGCAGAAGATATTCGTCAATTACTGGCATAATTTTAGAAAATCAATCCCTATACAGAGGAATACCATGAAGTTCTTGATTAAACCGATTAATTCAGTCCTGATTATTTCAGCTGCTTTGTTTTCAGCGTCAGCAAGTGCTGCTGTCACCGTTGAAGATGCCTGGGTTCGCGCTACTGTGCAAGGGCAGCAGGCAACGGGTGCTTTCATGAAATTGACATCCGATACAGATGGAAAACTGATTGAAGCCAAATCCAATATTTCCAAAGCAGTGGAAATACATGAAATGGCCATGCAGGACGATGTCATGAAAATGCGCCAGATCCCCAGTCTTGATTTACCCAATGGGAAGCAGGTTGAATTGAAACCCGGTGGCTATCACATCATGTTTATCGACTTGCATCACCAGGTCAAGGAAAATGACGAGATTGATCTTCAGCTTGTTGTTGAAAATAAAGATGGAAGCAAAGAAACCATCAATATTAAAGCACCGGCCAGACCTTTGGCAAAGTCTGCTGAAAGCTCAATGCATGGTCATGGGCAGCCTGTGCAAATGAACAAGCACGGCCATTAATTTTTGTGATCCGGCTTCAGGCCGGATCTTATTTTCTTGTTTATGAAATTCTCTGTAAAAACACTTAAATTCTTTATTCCGGTTCTGCTGATGGCCGGTATTTCATGGTTGGCTGTTGATTATTTCAAAGAGCCCGACTATGAATGGATTGAAATCTGCACTGCCGAAGGTGTAAAAAGAGTCAAGTACGATGATCAGGGCAATTTGCTGGCGGAAGAATGGATTAGTCAAATTCCTGCTCATTTGCTTTTGGTGGAGGAAAACCCAAATGCAGTGCAAAGCCAGGTAACTGAAGCAAAATTGATTGAGTTGGATAATGTAGAGGTTGATCGATGCTGGGTAAGATTATTGCCTGGAAATTTACCTGCTGCCACTTACTTCGAATTAAAGAATAACTCTGGCAAGGAGCTTGTTTTAAACGCTATTAAAACCCGGTCTTATGCTTCGGCCATTATGCATGAAAACGTCAGCAAGAAGGGTATGACTACCATGGAAAGTCTTGATGAGATAAGTATCGCCGCTAACGGATCACTGTCTTTTTCAGTGAATACGTATCACATTATGCTAGAGAATAAACAGGCAGACATCAAGCCGGGAGATTTCATCTCATTGCAATTCTATTTTCAGGACACAGGCATGAAAACAGTGCAATGCAAAGTCAACCCACCGAATTCTTTGAGCTATTAAGCGTTGAATTTCGCTTTTGCTTAATAAATAAGCAGATATTTAAATATTATTAAAATTCAATAACATACGATTCTTTTACAGAATTGTTAAAGTGCTATTCACATTTTTGTTCTCTTTTTTTGTTAATAACTTATTAATTTCCAAAAATGTTAACAACACTGTTAGTAAATTGTGTGTAAGCTGTGAATGTCCTGTGAATAGATATTTTGAACCAAATGGCCATCTTTTTTAAATTCCTGATTATATTTTTAGTGCTGTTTTGGCTTGCGCGTTTTTTTAGTCGTAAAATTAACCGGCTTTGGTCAGGTACCATCGGTGTAGCCATCCAATGGCTTAATGACAATGGTGCACGCATGATGAAGTTTATGTTTATCCTGGCGGGGGTGTTGTTTTTAGTTTTTTTATTTCAATGGAGCAGAACAGGCTAAGCCAAGCCAGTGTCCCTGTCTAAGGTGCTGTTTTTCACAAGCTCGATATTTTCGCGGGATTATAAGATACAAATTCTCCGGAACCGGCTGGTTTACCCGTTCCGGATTTTTGTTTTCCTGCACAAAAAAGTTTATGCCATGAATACAATTAATCGCTTTAGCGATTCTGATTGCCGGTAGACCCCCGGCGTGATTGTGTTTGATTGCTTCCACCAATGTGTGCTTCACGATCGCTACGGCTTTCAGGGGTTCGTTGGCCTTGATTTAACTGTGTGGGATGCTTTTTGCCTTGTTGGTTGGTGTCATTGCTGACTTTACCGGTGTGTGGTTCTTTTTTATCATTGGCATTTGAGTGAGACGTCATAGCTTGCTCCTGGTGGTTAGAAACACTAATAATTTCATCTACGTTTTAACGTTACAGTAAGCCTTGAGCGACCGCAAGCATATACACTAATTGATGCAATTTCAGATTTGGCCTTTTGCCATATATCGTCATCTTATGTTAAAAAGTGTTATTCACATGGAGCTGTTCAATGGCAAAAAACAATATTGGTAAAAATAATTTTTCAAAAAAATATAGGGTGGATGATGGTGGTAAATTTCAGCTGAAAGACTGTAAAACCGCTCCTGATGAGAAAATTAACGAAAACGAGGCAGAAGCTGAACTCAAGGAGATGGTTGAAGAGATTTCCGATCTCCAGAATGTTTTGTACGCTGACAATAAATGGTCATTATTGCTTATTTTTCAGGCCATGGATGCCGCGGGAAAAGATTCCACCATCAAAAACATATTGTCGGGCGTTAATCCTCAGGGATGTGAGGTTTATGCTTTTGGCCGCCCATCAGTAGAAGAACTGGGACATGATTTTTTATGGCGCACCAGTAAATGTTTGCCACAGCGTGGAAACATTGGTGTTTTTAACCGTTCCTACTATGAAGAAACCCTGGTTGCGCGGGTGCATCCCGAACTGTTAAAAGCGCAGAACCTGCCCAATAATCTGGTGACGGAAAATATTTGGGAAGAGCGGTTGGATGATATTTGCGCTTTTGAAAAACATATGGCACGCAATGGCACCAGGATTTTAAAGTTTTTTCTTTATCTGTCTCCTGAAGAGCAAAAAGCAAGATTCATAGAGCGGATTGATAATCCCAAGAAAAACTGGAAATTTGATAAAAATGATCTTTATGAGCGTACTTTTTGGAAAAAGTACATGTATGCCTATGAAGAAACCATTAGACATACCGCTTGTGAGCATGCCCCCTGGTATGTGATTCCGGCAGATAATAAAGCGTACGCCAGGCTGGCCGTGGCAGATGCAGTACTGTCCACCCTGAAGGATCTTGACTTGCAATACCCAAGTTTAAGCAATGAAATTATTGTATCCCTTAAGTCTTACAAGGATATTCTTGATAAAGAAGAGCGTGATATATACAAAATATAAATGCTGGCACTTTTTTTGGCCTGATATGGGGGGGCATCGCGCTATTGCAATATTTTAATAACTGACACTTTAAAACCACAAAAAAATAAAAAAATTGCATAAAAATCCTGAAGCACTTGTCACATTGGCTGGTTTGTTGCATAATTTCATTCTTATTTGATCCCCGATAGCTCAGACGGTAGAGCGACGGACTGTTAATCCGCAGGTCACTGGTTCGATCCCAGTTCGGGGAGCCAAATTTTAAAATCTGTTTTTATGGATTTTAAATCTGGAAAATTAAAATCCAGAAATTCAAAAATTATATTTTGCTGTCATGTTCTTGCAATTTTATGATTTTTGTTGCTATAATAGCTTTCTTATTCCCCGATAGCTCAGACGGTAGAGCGACGGACTGTTAATCCGCAGGTCACTGGTTCGATCCCAGTTCGGGGAGCCAAAATTCTAAAAAAGCCGGTCATCATGGATTTGATGGCCGGCTTTTTTCTTGTCTGTCTCTGTATAAATCACTGGTTATTTATTGGGTCTCGACGGAATACCTTTCAGACAAAATTATACGTTTCCCTTATATGGATTACTTTTTAACACCATAAAAAATAAATAATTGTTTTAAGGTTTAAGTGTAAGTGTTAAAAGCTTGAAAATAACTACCTAAAATAAATCCGTTGTTAAAATGAACATTCTTATACTTGGGTGTTTGCCAAAAACCATAGTCTTTAATCGACTGGATGACCGACCATGGCTGCGGTACGCGGATGTTCATCTTCCGGGATGGTTGGTGGCATGTAAATTAAGTGCTTTGGCAGATATTGCGGGCAATGATAAAACCAGGCTGCTGAATTTTAAGGACAAAAAGAAGCGTGACATGTAGCAGCTATATGTTAAACGTAGTTTGATTTATTCACATCAGAGCGAATAAGTATATTAATTAGCCTGCATCAAGACAAATCACTTTTCCGCTTATGAATATTACCTGTTGTTTTTTTTAGAATATGATGGCTTGAATAACTTTTGCTTGACTCGTTACGGTCTCTGGCGTTCAATGCGGATATGTCATACTTGACAGGGATATAAATATTAAGCCATTGGTCTTATTCAAATAAATATTAAAACAATGGCTGGTTCTACCGCTTGATTGCTGTTTCATCAGTTGAATTTCGCAATCAATTTGTTTGTGAGTGAAGTCACGGTTTCACAAGTAGGCATGAGGGAGGAAGTGTCATGAGAGAGTACAAGAAGCTATGGTGGACGTTAATCGCCGTTCTGGCGATCACCTTTACAATCCTTGGGGTGGCCGGAGTAGAGGTCTACAAGCATGTGCCCCCCATTCCCAATCAGGTGGTCACACCTTCTGGCAAGGTCTTGATGACCAAAGACGATATTTTGAATGGCCAAACGGCCTGGCAAAGTACCGGTGGAATGCAGATCGGTTCCATTTGGGGGCATGGTGCCTACCAGGCCCCTGACTGGACGGCAGACTGGTTGCATCGGGAACTGATGGCCTGGCTGGATCTGGCTGCGCTGGACAAATATGGCAAGTCATATGATGAGTTGGATTTTGATAGTCAGGCAAGCCTGAATTATGCGGCCAAAAAAGAGTTCAGGACCAATACCCTGAATGAAGAAACAGGTGTGGTGACGGTGTCCGAACGCCGCGCAAAGGCCATTGAGCAAACGGCGGACCATTATTTCAGGCTGTATGGTGATGATCCTGCGCTGCAGCAAATGCGAGACAACTATGCCATGAAAGAAAATACCCTGCCTAATGATGCACGCAGGCAGGCGTTAGGCAAATTCTTTTTCTGGACTTCCTGGGCGGCCTCTACCGAAAGACCGGGCAGCGTGGCAACGTATACCAATAACTGGCCACCCGAGCCTTTGATTGATAACCAGCCGACAACCGAAAACGTACTGTGGTCTTTGGCCTGCGTGATTATCCTGATTGCCGGAACCGGTTTTCTGGTAATGGGTTGGGCATTTTTACGCCGCCATGAGCCAGAGCCCCAGGCACCTGCCAATGACCCGCTTTCGCTGGTGGGGCTAACCCCGTCACAAAAAGCCTTGGGCAAGTATTTGTTTGTCGTGGTTGCCTTGTTTGCCGCGCAGGTTCTGTTGGGTGGATTTACCGCGCACTATACTATCGAGGGGCAGCATTTTTATGGGATTGATGTTTCACAGTGGTTTCCTTACTCATTAACCCGCACCTGGCACTTGCAACTGGCCATTTTCTGGATTGCCACAGCATTTTTAAGTGTTGGCCTGTTTCTGGGGCCATTGGTTAACGGCGGGAAAGATCCTCCGTATCAAAAGCTGGGGGTGAATATATTGTTTGTGGCCTTGGTGGTGGTTGTGGTGGGAACATTGACCGGTAATTTCCTGGCCATCAAGCAGGTTATGCCAGAACACCTGAATTTCTGGTTGGGTCACCAGGGGTATGAATATCTGGATCTTGGCCGGGTTTGGCAGCTGGCTTTGTTTATTGGTATTGTTTTCTGGCTGGGACTGATGCTTCGGGCCTTTATACCTGCACTGAAGCAGGGCGGTGATAAAAACCTGCTGGCCCTGCTGTGTACGTCAACCATTGCGATAGGTTTGTTTTATGGTACCGGCCTGTTTTATGGTGAACGCACCAATATCACGATTATGGAATACTGGCGCTGGTGGGTGGTGCACTTGTGGGTAGAGGGGATCTTTGAGGTTTTTGCCACAACCGCTTTGGCTTTTGTTTTTTCCAGTATGGGCCTGGTTTCCCGGCGGATGGCAACCACGGCCAGTCTGGCGGCTGCCTCACTGTTTATGGTGGGTGGCGTACCCGGCACTTTTCATCACCTCTATTTCTCGGGCACCACAACGCCTATTATGGCGATTGGTGCCGCGTTTAGCGCGCTGGAGGTTGTGCCTTTGATTCTGCTGGGCTATGAGGCATGGGAGCACTGGAGCCTGAGAACACGCGCACCATGGATGGAAAAAGTGAAGTGGCCATTGATGTGTTTTGTGGCCGTTGCATTCTGGAATATGGTGGGCGCCGGTATTTTTGGTTTCATGATTAATACACCGATTGCCTTGTTCTACCTGCAAGGCTTGAACACGACGGCTGTGCATGCACATGCTGCCCTGTTTGGCGTATATGGGTTCCTGGCCATTGGTTTTGTGCTGCTGGTACTGCGTTATATCAAGCCAGGTTTTGTGTTTAGCGATAAATTGATGGGTACCGGTTTCTGGTGGCTGAATGCAGGCCTGGTGTTAATGATTTTAACCAGCCTGTTGCCGGTTGGGCTGTTTCAGTTTGAAGCCAGTGTGGGGGTGGGAATGTGGTATGCGCGTAGTGATACCTTCCTGCAGCAGGGATTTTTGGAAACCTTGCGCTGGATTCGCACTTTTGGTGATGTCGTGTTTATTGTGGGTGCTTTTTCGGTTGGCTGGCAGGTTGTGCTTGGCCTGCTTCATTCGGGGGATTACGATGCCAGTGTTACGGCTGGTGGTGTTGCGCATGCCAGGGCTTCGTCCAGAAAAGAGTTGTAATTTTTAGCGTAATGCTACAGAATCAAGGAAATCGTGGTTTGGGTGTGAATCGCTTAATTGCATGGTAATGCCCAAACTCTTACCGGGACTGAATCCTGTCATTGGCAGGACTCAGTCCTCTTTTTTTTATGGGCTTAAAACCATGAGGTGGTTGAAACCGGTTTGCTGTCAAGCAGATTGATAAAGCCCACGGTAATACGGTAGATGAACCAGATGTAGGCAGCAATGAAAATAATCCAGCCAATAAGAATGATCATGAGGATAAAACCAACAATGGCCGCAACAAGACCTGCCCAGAAGGTTCTTATCAGGTAAATCATGTGGTCATAATAAACCGTACCCTTGAAATCCTCTTTTTTGATATAGGCCATGATGATGGCCACCAAACCAAAAACCCCCGTAAACAAGCCTAGAGTCATTAAAATATAAATGATGGTGGTATAGGTTTTTGGATCGGTTGCTGGCGACGGGGTAGGGGTAACTTCATGGTTCATGGCGCTTCCTTCAATTTGATTCTTGTCCTGGGAATAACAATCATGCAAAGACAATCAGGTTATTGTAACAGCGTTTATGGGTTTGACTTTGACATGCGCGACCCTGTTTTTTCAGTATTGCTCAAAATGAGTGCGTTAATAAAAAATTGCTTGTTTTTCAATTGACTGGAATAGCTGTACAATCTTATCTGAAAGTTGTTCACAAGGATTTCAACAATAAAAGTGGATAACATTTAAAACTGAAGCAAGCCTGTGAAATATAAATGCCCCTTTTTGCAAGGAGGTTTTCTGATGAGAGTACTGCTTTTGATGATTCCAAAGGGTTATGACTTGGCCACCAGGTCAACCATGGCAGATAACGTGGCCTTGGAGTCCATGATGAAATATAACGATCTGCTGTACAAGGCCGGGGTTTTGCTGTCATTCAATGCGCTTCATCCCCCAATTTCAGGGGTCAGGATTAAATACCAAGGAGGCAAGCAAATTATTCAGCACGCACCTTACGAAGGGGTGAATGAAACATTGGGCATTTATTGGATGCTTAAGGTGAAGTCTATGGATAAGGCAGTAGAGTGGGCGTTGCTTTGTCCCTTGCAGGAAGGAGATGTTATTGAAGTAAGGCGAATTCACCAAACTGATGAATTCTCTGAAGAAGCACGGGCCATTTTTGAAAAATATCCGGATGTTCATGCCCGGATTAAAAAATACGCGCGTAAAAAACCACTTAATCAAAGTGAACAGAACTGGGAAGGCGAGGGAGGAGCCATTCTGGAAAACAGCTAGCGTTGACCTTTGGGAAGTTGGCGTTTGTTCCATTCTTTCAGCGCTTCCCGGTAACGCGCCATGTCATCTTCGTAAAGGTCAAACACACAGGGGTTACACCCGCTATGACAACACTCGTCATTATTCGGGCGAGTAGGTGGAACCGGTTTAGGATCCGGTTTGTCGGGTTTGTCCGTTTTTTTTCTCAATGTTTTCTTCCCGATAAAAAAGGCTGCGTTCATGGCAGCCTTTACTGTTGCAGGGTATAAATCTGCCCGGTTTCATTCAACCATTAGATGTGAGGAGGGTTTGCTACTGAGTTTTTTAAGTTCAAGGTTCAGGATCCCGTCTTCGTATTTCGCTGTAGAGGCGGATTGGTCAATTTCACTGCCCAAACGGAAGCTACGGCTGATTGAGCCATAATAGCGTTCACTGTGAAGCACACGTTCGCCTTCCTTTTGCTCGGATTCCTGCTTGACTTCTGCGCTAATGCTTAGGGTGTCGCCTTCTATTTTGACTTTAATGTCTTCTTTTTTGACACCAGGCAGTTCTGCTTTCACCAGATAGGCATCTTCTTTTTCTGAAATATCGGTTTTGATGCTAAGGTTGGGGGCATTTTTGGGGAAGCCAACCGGTTTTAGGAAGAAGCCATTAAACAGATCATCCAGGTTTTCATAACGTGTCAGGTTGTTCATGATATCTATTTACTCCAGGCAAGGCCTCTTTATGATATAAAGAAGCAGATTAGTTAAGGAAATCATAAATTCGAACAGTACTGCAACTACTTGACTAGTATATGGGTATTGTGTTTTTAATTTCAAGCCCCGTAGATTTAATTTATATGCTGGCCTGTTCGATTAAAGAAATTCACAACAACCATGCTTATAATCGTTTAAAAACAGTTCTAAAAACTCTTGACTGGAGATCTGAATGAAAGGCTTTGTAGATAATATTGAAAAACTGACTGTCGACAATGAGCATTACCGCAAGGTTTTATATACCGGTAAAAATCTGCAACTGGTTCTGATGACTTTGCAGCCCGGAGAGGAAATTGGGGAGGAAGTGCATGAAACCCACGACCAGTTCTTGCGGATTGAAGAGGGTAAAGGTACTTTGTACCTGGATGGCGCCACGCACCAGGTGGAAGATGATTTCGCCATTATTGTTCCGGCCGGTGCCGTGCATAATGTGGTTAATACGGGTACGGTACCTTTAAAGCTTTATACGATTTATGGTCCACCAGAACATCGTGATGGTGTGTTGCAGCCTACCAAGGCCGACGAGGTTGAAGAACACTTTGATGGTAAAACAACTGAATAATACCCTTTGTTCCTGATTGGTATGCTTGTGACATTCAGATGCAGCAAACCAAAGCGCATTTTGGGTAAAATATCAAAAACCCTGCAATAACAGGATATGCTTCTTGTTATGCGGGGTTTTTTCATGGAAGCTGTATTGCTTAATACAGGGAACTGGCCCAAAGTGAAAGAAGGCCTATTGCGGTAAAAAAAGCAATAATAAAACCGATTGTCAGGGTGATGATTTTTCTTTTTGTCTGCATGGATCCATTTGCCGTTAAAAGGTGAACAGGGTAAAGCCAAATTATGCAACGGGCTTGAAACGCCATTGATATTGGTAATATATAAGAGTTAGTCAAAATTTGCAGGGTTTGGTTGTGCCGGTTTTGCACAAAGTCAATTTAGGAGAAGAAAAAAAAATGCACCTCAGTTATAATTTCCATTTCATGCTACAGCCCGGTCCAAGGGCTTTTTTACGATGACTAAGTATGTGTTCGTTACAGGTGGTGTGGTCTCTTCGTTAGGTAAGGGTATCGCTGCTGCTTCTTTAGCCGCCATTCTGGAGTCACGCGGCCTGCGCGTGACAATGTTAAAACTGGATCCTTACATTAACGTAGATCCAGGCACCATGAGCCCGCTTCAGCACGGAGAGGTTTTTGTGACTGAAGACGGCGCCGAAACCGACCTTGACCTTGGCCACTACGAGCGTTTCATTTCCGCTCGCATGCATAAATCCAACAACTTCACCACCGGGCAAATCTACGAATCGGTATTGCGTAAAGAACGTCGTGGTGATTATCTGGGTAAAACGGTTCAGGTCATTCCTCACATTACCAATGAAATCCAGGATTTCATTATTCGTGGTGCCAAGAAAGCCTACGACGGTAACGCCGATGTCGCCATTGTTGAAATTGGCGGCACCGTGGGCGATATCGAATCCCTGCCATTCCTTGAGGCGGCCCGTCAAATGAGCCATCGCCTGGGTCGTCAGGGGGCGGCTTTTGTGCATTTAACACTGGTTCCGTATATTGCCTCGGCGGGCGAGCTTAAAACCAAGCCTACCCAGCATTCGGTGCAAAAGCTGCGTGAAATCGGGATTTATCCAAACGCCTTGCTGTGTCGTGCCGATCGCCCCATCCCCGATGATGAACGGGCCAAAATTTCCCTGTTTTCCAATGTGCCCCTGGATGCTGTCATTTCTGTATGGGATGAAGATTCAATTTATAAAATCCCCGCGATGCTGCATAAGCAAAAACTGGATTCAATTGTTTGTGATGCGCTGGGTATTACCGCACCGGCAGCCAATTTGTCAAAATGGAATAGCCTGGTCAATTTGCTGGAAAATCCTGAACATGAAGTCCAGATTGGCATGGTGGGCAAATATGTTGATCTTACCGAGTCCTATAAATCCCTGACCGAAGCCTTGGTTCACGCCGGCATTTATACCAAGTCCAAGGTGGTCATCAACTATATTGATTCTGAAGACATTGAGGAAAACGGCACGGCCTGCCTTGAAGGGATGGATGCAATCCTGGTGCCGGGCGGTTTTGGCAAACGGGGTACCGAAGGCAAGATACAGGCTATTAAATATGCCCGTGAAAACGGTATTCCTTACTTGGGAATTTGCCTGGGCATGCAGCTGGCGGTTATTGAGTTTGCCCGCAATGTGGCGCAGCTGGGTGGCGCTAACAGTACTGAGCTGGATCCTTCCACTGCCCATCCGGTGGTGGCGCTTATTACCGAATGGCAAGACCGGGAAGGCAAGCTGGAAACGCGCAGCGAAAATTCCGATCTGGGGGGTACCATGCGCAAGGGTGCGCAACGTTGCCCCGTTAAGGAAGGTACCCGTGCTTATGAAATTTACGGCCCTGAAGTTAATGAACGTCACCGTCACCGCTATGAAGTTAATAATGTGTATGTTCCCCGTCTTGAAGAGGCCGGTATGGTGATCAGTGCCCGTACACCTACCGAGAACCTGCCTGAAATCATGGAAATTCCCTCTCATCCCTGGTTCATGGGCGTGCAGTTTCACCCCGAGTTCACCTCAACACCCCGCGCGGAACATCCTTTGTTTGTCAGTTATATCAAGGCGGCCCTGGATATCCAGCGCCAGCGCGCCCAAAAGGATAAAGCATGAATTTATGCGGATTTGAAGTCGGTTTGGATAAACCGTTTTTCCTGATTGCGGGGCCTTGCGTTATCGAGTCCCGGCAAATGGCATTTGATACGGCAGGCGCGCTTCAGGAAATCACCAACCGTCTGCAGATACCCTTTATTTATAAAAGTTCTTTTGACAAGGCCAATCGCAGTTCGGGCAAGTCATATCGCGGTCCGGGCATGGAAGAGGGGCTGCAAATCCTGGCGGATGTCCGTGATGCCCTGAAAGTGCCGGTGTTAACCGATGTTCATGACGAAAGCCAGGTCAGGGACGTGGCGGCAGTCGTTGATGTGTTGCAAACGCCTGCTTTTCTGTGTCGTCAAACCGATTTCATCCAGGCCTGTGCGGCAACCCTGAAGCCGGTTAATATCAAAAAGGGTCAATTTCTGGCCCCGGTCGATATGATTCAGGTCGTCAACAAGGCGCGTGAAGCCGCCATTGCGGCGGGGGGTGACGGTTCCAATATCATGGTTTGTGAGCGTGGAGCCTCGTTTGGTTACAACAATCTGGTGTCTGACATGCGTTCACTGGCCATTATGCGCCAAACCGCTTGCCCCGTTGTTTTTGATGCCACCCACTCGGTACAGCTGCCAGGTGGGCAGGGCACTTCTTCGGGCGGTCAGCGTGAGTTTGTTCCCGTGCTGGCGCGGGCGGCAGTGGCAGTGGGTATTTCCGGGCTTTTTATGGAAACACACCCCGATCCTGCGCAAGCCCTGTCTGATGGCCCTAATGCGGTTCCCTTGGAGCACATGGAAGCTTTGTTGAATTCTTTGGTTGATATTGACCGTGTCGTGAAGCACCAGGGCTTCATGGAAGACCGGTTTTAAGCACAGCTAAACAGGCGTATTTGAATCATTCCGTTGCGTTAATGAGAATCTCATGGATGCAACGGTTTTTTTTGCCAGTTTATTTGACAGCAAAATAATTTCATATAAAATGTTTTCATAATCAATTAATTTTCAAGTGTTTGCCATTATGTCTGCACAGCCCATTAATGTTGACGATGAAGACTCAGGAACCGGAAGAAGGCTTCCCTTTCGGCAGTCACTGCTGGCCATTCTGGGGCTGTGTTTTGTGACTATCCTGGTTGGGTTGGACCAATCCATTGTTGGCACGGCCATGCCCACCATTGCAGCAGAATTGAACAGTTTTGATTTGTATGCATGGGTGGGAACCTCTTATTTGCTGGCTTCGGTTATTACGGTTCCCATTTTTGGACGTTTGGGTGATTTTTACGGCCGCAAACCCTTTGTGATCGCATCGATTATTATTTTTACAACGGCTTCCATTCTGAGTGGCATGGCAGATAGCATGCTGCACCTGATCCTTTCCCGGGCCTTGCAGGGAGTGGGGGGGGGCATGCTGGTGGGCACGGCATTTGCCTGTATTCCCGATTTGTTCCCGGTGGCTGCTGTCAGGCTGAAATGGCAGGTTTTTTTAAGTTCTTCCTATGGTATTGCCAGTGTCGTGGGCCCTTCTCTGGGTGGTTTTCTTACCGAGTATTATGGTTGGCGGTCCATTTTTTTTGTGAACGTGCCCATCAGCCTGTTGGGACTTTGGTTTGTTTGGCAATATTTGCCGCTTATCCGTTACCAGCATAAGCAGGTTATCAGGCTGGACTGGGTCGGGGCAGTATTAATTACCTTGGCGCTTTGTAGCCTGCAATTGTTTGTTGAGTTTCTGGGAAGGCATGGCATGGGCTGGAACGTGGCCGTGCTGGGACTGGTGTTCGTGTTGTTTACGCTTATCTTGTTCAAATGGGAATCCCATTGTCCCTACGCACTGATACCGCTTGAACTTTTTCGCATAAAAAGCCTGAATGTGCTGTTTTTGTTATCGCTTTTACTGGGTTTTACCTTGTTCAGTCTGTTGTTCTATATTCCGCTTTTCCTGCAGGGCGGGTTTGGGTTGTCTCCTAACGAGGCAGGTATTTTAATTACACCATTGGTGGTTTGTGTAACGGTGGGCAGTATCTTAAGCGGCAGGGTGGTTACCCGCCTTAAACGTCCCAATCATATTTTGTATGTGGGGTTTGTATTAGTACTGGTTTGTATTCTGGGTACGATTTTTTCCAGTCGTGGCGGTTCATCGTATGTGTTTATGGCCTATATGGTGGCCGGCGGCGTGGGCTTGGGCATGATTATGCCTAATTTAACCATTTTTTCCCAGGAGGTGGCGGGCAAGTCAAACCTGGGTATCGCAACCGCCCTGGTTCAATCCATCAGGATGATAGGGGGTATGCTGGGGATTGCTATTGTGGGGTCGCTGGTTAATTATTTGTATGCGGCAGGCATGACGCGACAAACAAGCGGCAAAATACCCCCCAATTCACTTCAGGACCTGTTTGATGCGCAAGTCCTGGTGAATCCCGTCCAGCAAGCTGCCTTGCAGGCACAGGCGCAACAAATCGGGATAGGTGATATTCAATTCTGGATAGATACCGGTCGTGAAACCCTGATCGCTTCCATTCATTCGGGATTCTGGATTGTGTTTGCCCTGACTTTGTTGGCAACTGTTTGGGTATATCGGCTGCCTTTGATAGACCTGAAAGGTAAAAAAACAGACAAACAGAAAGGAGTATAAATGGCGTTGGAACTTGAGATGATGCAGCGCGTGGGCCGTATTTACCGGACCTGGGCAAGGCTGTTTGAAGCCGAAGTGGGCATTCCGGGGGTAAGGTGGAGAATCCTGCTGGCTTTAGGCGACGAGCCTGTTTCACAAAAGCAACTGGTGAATTCGCTGGATGTGGATGCCGCCACCCTGACCCGGCATGTAAAAGCCATGGAAAAAGAAGGCTGGGTAAAACGCTCCATGGATCCAGACGATAACCGGATCACCAACGTGTTGCTGACTGTGGAAGGAAAGGGTTTCAGGGCCAAAACCTGGCACAGGCGTGATGCCTTTCTGGCAAAAATAACCATAGACCTTCCTGAGGATGAAATTCATGTGCTTATTGCCACGCTTGATAAAATACAAGCACGTCTTTGTCATGTACAATTTAGCCTATGACAAAAACCTTTGTAATACTTGAACAGGCAGGAAATTCATAACCATGAGTGCTATTGTAGATATTATCGGCCGTGAAATTTTGGATTCTCGCGGAAACCCGACTGTTGAATGTGATGTTTTATTGGAGTCCGGCGCCATGGGGCGTGCGGCCGTTCCCTCTGGGGCATCAACCGGTGAGCGTGAGGCCATTGAATTGCGTGACGGTGATAAATCACGTTATTTGGGCAAGGGCGTTTTAAAAGCTGTTGAAAATGTCAATACGGAAATTTCCGAAGCCTTGATTGGCCTTGATGCACAGGAACAAACCTTTATCGACCGTACTCTGATTGACCTTGACGGAACCGAAACCAAAGAACGTCTGGGTGCCAATGCCATGCTGGCTGTCAGTATGGCGGTTGCCCGTGCCGCGGCCGATGAGTCCGGTCTTTCTTTGTACCGTTACTTCGGTGGCAGTGGTCCAATGAGCATGCCCGTGCCCATGATGAACGTGATCAATGGTGGTGCTCATGCCAATAATACGCTTGATATGCAGGAATTCATGATTCTGCCGGTAGGTGCCAGCAGCTTCCGTGAGGCCTTGCGCATGGGTGCAGAAGTTTTTCATGCACTGAAAAAAATCATTCACGACCAGGGCATGTCAACCGCTGTCGGTGACGAAGGTGGTTTTGCACCTAATGTGGCCAACCACGAAGCCGCCATCCAGCTTATCCTGAAAGCCATTGAAAACGCGGGCTACGAGGCAGGTACACAAATCGCCTTGGCCCTTGACTGCGCCAGCTCTGAATTCTACAAGGACGGTAAATATCATTTGGCTGGTGAGGGTGGTATCTCATTGACCTCAACCGAATTTGCCAATTTGCTGGCTTCCTGGTGCGATAAGTATCCCATCGTCTCCATTGAAGATGGCATGTCTGAAAATGACTGGGAAGGCTGGAAAATCCTGACTGATCTGCTGGGCAAGAAAGTACAGCTGGTGGGTGATGACCTGTTTGTTACCAATACCAAAATCCTGAAGCAGGGTATCGACCAGGGTGTAGGTAATTCTATCCTGATCAAGATCAACCAGATTGGTACGCTTACCGAAACATTTGCCGCTATTGAAATGGCCAAACGTGCCGGTTATACCGCCGTCATTTCACACCGTTCCGGTGAAACCGAAGACTCAACCATTGCCGATATTGCCGTGGCCACCAGTGCCATGCAAATTAAAACCGGTTCACTGTCCCGTTCAGATCGTATGGCCAAATACAACCAGTTGCTCCGTATTGAAGAAGAATTGGCTGAAGTGGCTCATTACCCCGGGGTAGACGCATTCTATAATTTGCGTAACCGTTAACCGGCAGTTTATATTATGCGTTTGCTTTTTTTGTTGCTTCTGCTGGCGTGTATTGCAATCCAGTATCCCTTATGGAAGGGAGAATCGGGCTGGTTGCGGGTGGCGGAATTAAAAGAGCAGCTTAAAGAGCAGCATGAAAAAAACAAGGCATTGTTGGCCCGAAACAATGCCATGAAAGCTGAAGTCCAGGATTTGGAGTCTGGAACCCAGGCTCTTGAGGATCGTGCACGCATCGAAATGGGCATGATTAATGAGGGTGAGACCCTGGTGCAAATCCTGGTTCCCAACGAGGCGGTACCCACCGTTACTCTGCCTATCGGTAAAAGAGCCGAAGCAGCCAAACCGGCTATCACTTCTTCTGCACAATAAAAGCTGGCTTTCGTTGTTTTTGCTATGTACAGCAAAGACTGACACCACAAGCCGGGTCTTGCACATCTACTGAAATTTCGTCTTCCGGTAACGGTTCTTCGGGGCTTGCTGGCGGGCTGCTGCCTGTATCTTGGCCTGACGGCACCTGCGGGTTATTGGGGGCAGGTGCTGGTTGGTCCGCAGGCGTTGTGTTTCCAGGTGCTGTTGGTGAAGGTTGTACCTTGCCGTTGACGGGCCCGCACCATAAGCCAGCACAGGTCTGCATGTTGTTGGGTTGAGGGCTGTAAATGCCGTTTCCGGGTAATAGGTCATGACTGTAAAGCACTTTTCCGCCAGGCTTCACCGGCCACAAAACAGGATGGGATTGCATACTGATAGACAAGGTTTGCTTGATGGGCAGGATACCCTGGGTCATGAGTCGGGTGTCGTAAGCGGGCCCGTTGCCTGCCAGCATCCTGAATAATTGACCTATGCCCGGAATAAGGGCCTGGTAAGGGTAGGTAAGTTCTATTTGCAGTGTGTTGGCCTGGAAAATGTGATGGCCTGAATACTTGCCCGTACCGGTACGCAGGTATTGTTCGTATTGATAATTGTTGTCAATGGCAGGCAGGCCGGTTTGTTGTGCAATGAGCAGGTCTTTACGCTGGAAATCGGTAAAATCGGCCTGGTCTGGGCTTTTTATCATAATACGCCATGGGGCCTGTCCGGTTTTTTGCCTGACGCTATTGAAATAAGCCTGCATGCGTGTGGCGGGGTCTGGATATTGGCCGGCAGGCGCAAAAAGGGGCTGCAGCGCTTTTTCAAAGGCCTGTTCTATTGTGTGCGGGTTGGCATGGTGGGTGGCAGCGGCACGGGCAGCCTCAAGCAGTGCAAGACTGCTTGCCTGACGGGTAATGTACCAATACGAGGCTTCTAATGAACCCATGCCCAGCATTAATAAGGGAGTGGCAACCAGCAAGAACTCTACCGAACCAAATCCCTTGTTTTTCTTTGCGTAACCATGCTTGGATATATGGCTTTTTGTCGTTGGGGAGAAAAAGAAAAGAGTAAACATGACGCTAGTCTGTGCTTACTCTTGAATGCTGTAAATTGTGAATTTCACAAATGGATGGATTGGTCCAATAGCCTTCCGTGTTTTCAATGGGTTGATTTATTGCCTTTGACAACAAAACTGTCCGGATTCACAAACAGTTTTGCACAGTCTACCGGATCAAAAATATAAGGTTTACCACAGAAATCACAGGAGATTTCGATATTTTCCCGTTCGCTAAGTATGCTGGCAATTTCTTCGCTGCCCAGCATTTTAAGCATATTGGCAACCCGTTCACGGGTACAGGGGCAAAACCAGGTGACAGCAATCGGCTCATAGGCAATTAAGGTTTCTTCCCAATATAGACGATGGATCAGGGTGTCTTCATCGGTGGACAGCAGTTCTTCGGTGCTAAGGGTTTCGGCAAACTGAACGGCGCGCTCCCAGGTGTCATCGGGGGTTTGTGTGGCTGCCGGTATGCCGCCTGTGGATGGCAGTTGCTGCAACAGGAGCCCGCAGGCTTTTTCATCATTGGCGGCAAGCCATAAACGGGTATCAAGTTGTTCGGAGTGCTTCATGTAGTGCTCTAGCACCTGTGCCACCGAGTGACCTTGCATGGGCACGATGCCTTGGTAGGGTTGCATGCCTTCAGACTTGTTTTTTGGGTCAAGGATGACCGCAAACCGGCCATTGCCGTTGGCATTGAGCAGGGTTTGCAAGGTGCCGTTTTCGGGACAAATGAACTCCTGCCGCATTTTGACGGTGGCACGTACGCGAAGCGAGGCGTCGCATTCAACCACAATCAGGCTAATGGGGCCGTCACCTTGCAACTGAAGAATTAAAGAGCCATCAAATTTGATGTTTGAAGTAAGCAGGACTGCGGCCGCACTTAACTCTCCCAGGAGCCTTCGGATAATGGGCGGGTAGTGCTGGTGACCCAGTGCTTCGGCCCAGGTTTGGGTAAGATTGACGGTTTGAACCCGCGTGGTGCGGTCTTCAAACAGGTATTTTTTTAAGGAATCGTTCATGACAGCGAGAAAATATATCCTGAGACGGACTAATCAAGGCGTTTCAGGTGTTGAGAGTAGCGTTTGCCTTGTTCTACGTAACGGCGGGTGCCTGCATGTACACCGGCAAGGTCTTCATCGGTCAGGGTACGGGCAATTTTTGCCACACCAATAACCAGGGAGTTGTCGGGGATAATCTTTCCTTCGGGAACGATGGCACCAGCGCCAATAATACAGTTTTTGCCAATAACGGCATTGTTAAGCACAATGGCCTGCATGCCAATTAATGAGCCTTCACCAATGGTGCAGCCGTGTAACATGGCCTGATGGCCTACGGTTACATTTTTGGCAATATATAATGGTACCCCTTCGTCAACGTGCAATACACTGCCTTCCTGCACGTTACTGTTTTCATCAATGATAATGCTGGCGTTATCGGCCCGAATGGAAACGTTGGCCCAGATACTGACGTTGGCGGCCAGCGTTACATTACCGATCAGGGTGGCATTTTCAAAGATAAATGCACTGGGATCAATAGTGGGCACCAGATTTTCAAGTTGGTAAATGGCCATTCGGTTTCCTTTCAAGAGAGTGATTCATTGGCAGCGTCTGTGGCATTGACAGGTTCAATGGGGGTGCGCCATATATAGCCATCATTATCGGCATAGCCTGTAACACCAGTGCTGATCCACTCGTCCGTTTTGGGTGTTTCATGAATTTGTGCGCCGGACCAGTATGACAGCGAAACGCTTGGGTCGGGATAGTCATATTGATCGGTGGTGTGGATGGCAATTTCACCTTGCTGGCCAGTTTCCACCTCTTCACCATCTTCGTTGATAATGGCAATGGTATGTCCTGGATAGGGTTTGCCGATGCTGCCGTGTCGGGATGGCCACTTTTCATGACTTTCACCAATAATGTACCCAAAACCCAGTGGCGCAAAAATACTGTTGATATTCACATTAAAGCGTTCACTAACCCAGTCGCGCAATGTCTGGGTAATTTCGGTATCGGGGCAGGTAATGCAACGGATGGCAATTTGGAACTCGAGCAACGGATCGGGGTGATTCCTGATGCGCTCCAGTTCGTAGCTCGAGACGAGCATATTGGTAATCTGATAGTGCTCCAGGAGGGTGAACAGGCGCGGAATAGTGCGTCCGCTGGGGCATCCAACAATAGAGCGGCCAAAGTAAAGCGTAGGTAGCAGGGCATTGAGCAGGCCGTTGGGCGTGCTCCAGTCAAAAGAGGTCCAGAGGATATCCTTGCCTTTGGGGAACCAGTTTTGGGAGGCTACAAAACCGGGCAGCGTACCAATTAACGTACTATGGTGCAGCAAAGTTCCCCTGAGTGGTTTGTTTTCAGAGGGATGCGGGTAGATGAGCAGGGCGGGTGAGTTGGATGCCACAATAACTGGCGTGAAGGTCCCGGGTTGTCTTGCCAGCAAGGTACGCCATGAAATAATACGCTCATCTTCGGTATGAATGCCAATAATCTGTTTGACCGGAGAATGATTGTCGATGGCCGACATCATGGGGGCAATGGAATGCTTGTCAACAATGGCCACCCTGGCTTGTGAATCGTGAATGCGTTCGGCATATTCGGCCGCGGTCAGGGTTGCGGTTAGCGGTACGGCAATGGCACCCACGGTAAGTGCCGCCAACTGGGTCACCGCACTTTCTGCCGAGTGTTGCAGGGCAATGGCAATACGATCCTGGGGTTGTATGCCCATGCGGATGAAACCGTTGGCCAGTTTATTGACTTGTTCTGAAAGCTGGCCGTAAGTCAGCATGGTGAGCTGGCCCACCTGGTCTTCGAAATAAATGGCAACTTGACGGGCTTCGTGCGGACTGGAGGCCCAGCGATGACAGCAGGCATCCGCAATATTGAAATGTGATGGAACTAACCATTCAAATGATTGATACAGTGAATTATATTGATCTGTCATATGACTGTTTGAGAGGCCTGTTTTTTGATGCTGAAGGAAAATAAAAGGGCCATTTCTGACCCACTTTTCCACTATAAGGCTCATTCTAACATTTAATTGCCAGACCCGGCTATATACATTAAATATGAGAAGCCGGGTCAGGCAGCTTGGTCAGCGTATGTAATACTGGATATTATGCTCCGCTGGCGGATCTGCTCTAAAAAAGGTTTACTTCAGCGCTTTGGGCCAGTCGTCAAAAGCCGAGGGATTTGACAGCGGGAGTGTTAAGGTAATGCTTTCAACGTCGGCGCCGTCATTGACAAGCCGTTCCATTTCGGCAATCACGTGGGTGCCGTTACTTACCTGGAACGTCTGGGTGTCGCCGTCCCCCGAAAAGCTGAGGGTACCGTTCGGGCCACCCGAGAACGTACCCACCAGCACGTTCGGCTCATCATGGCTTGAACTGATCTTGAGGACCGCTTTGCCATGTTTGGGAGAATAGGCGCCCAGGTTCCAGAACGCAAACTCGAACGTTGTCACAATCTTTGCAGTGGGAAAGGTTTCGGTGATTGAACCTGAAGCCGTTAATTGAACCGGTGCGATGCCCGCGATCAGCTCATCGGCCGTCGGGGGGGCATTAGTTGTCTGAGGCTCATTGGCGGGGGGGTGGATGGAAACAAAGCTGAAGCCAGGCGGCTCCCAGGGTTCGGCCAGACTGCGGCCGGCGTAGCTGACCTGAAGTTCGGTCATTTGCTCATCATCAATCTTGCCTTCGGCATGTTCCTGGTTGATTTTTTCCCAGGTTTTCTGGTTGCGCCACTTGGTATACTCGGCACGCTCAAACCCGGCCTGTTCTTCGGGAGTGCGCCGGCGCACCAGTCCGCTCCCCCGTTCTACGTATTGGTCTTCTTCCAGATTTCTTACGTGTCCTTTGCTGTCTATAAATTCCTTGGGAGTCAGCCATGGCTTGTTCAGGATTTCGCGACGAAACTCCGCTTCCCGCAGGGCCTGTTCGCGTTTCTCAATTTCGGGCTTCACGTAGCGTTCCCAGGCTGCATTGCCCAAGGCAGCTCCGCCCACCGATCCCACAAACGGAATGATAGCGCCTCCGCCAAGCGCCCCGATTCCTTCGGCAGTTTTCTTGCTGATCTCACTGGCCATGACACCTGCTGCGCCGGTGGTATCACCGACTGAAAGGTAGCCCGCTCCCTGTGCGGCCACTGAAACAAAATCAAGGATGTTAAGGACTTTACCCAGATTGGCCAGAAAACTTGCCTTTTTGGCGGCAGCGTCGGCTTGCTTGCCAGCCTCGGCTACTTTTTTGCCCATTTCGCGGTCAGCTACTTTTTTGTCAATGAGCCTTCTATTGGAGGGGTTTTGTTTGTAACGTGCAGCAGCCTTGTCAACACTCTTTTGCCCTTCTGCGGCGGTCCCTGCAGCGATATCGTTCATTTGCCGGGCGTGGTCCTGGGCAACGCCTTCTAATTCGTCAATGGCACTGCCGATGGGGGCATAAGTCACGGCATCGCCCGTTTTTATCAGGCCTTTCTCGACGGAGCTCAGGGAGCTGCTGTTGCTGGACGCTGTGGTTTTTTTCGAAACCCAGCGCGGCCCTGTTGCGCTCACGCTACCCTGAAGAGACGAGGCAGGAAAGATGCTGGTTGGCGGCGGCATAATGCTGCGTTGCATGCCTTGTGCCGCAACGGTACCGGTAATGCACAGTGACAGGCTGAAAGTGGCAAGTAAGCGAGTGTTCATTTTGCTTCCTTTTTGATAAAGCCTGAAAACCGGTAAAGGTCAAAATCAGTGATTTTTGCCAGTTGATCATCGCCACTAATCGCCAACACCGCGTAAATATCGGGATTGCGCCAAGAGGCGTGAAGCGAGACGGCGCCTTCTTCGGTTTCCACGTAGGCAACCGGCTCCAAAGTTCCCCACAGCGCAGGGTCAATTCCCTCAAACGCGTCAATCAGGGCATTGGGTGGCAGCACCTCGGCCAGCCGTCCTTGCTGGGCTGCCGCCATGACTTCATTCCAGGCAAAACGCATGGCGCGTGACTTGCCAGGCTCATCAACAAGCAGGGGCAAAAGGTCGGCCTGGTGTTCCATCCATTGCAGTCCGGCACCCGCAATCATTGCCCAGACTTCATCTTCGCTTAGTTTGGCCAGCGGGTTTTGGGTTTTGCCTGCCTCAAAACGGCTAATGGCGTTGGTGGTTTTTGCATTGATGGCGCCTACCGCTTTGGGAACGTAACTTTTTTCGTTCATCCAGCCACGACCGACCGGCAGCGGTGCTTTGTTGGCCCCACGCGCCACGCTGTTCATGATGATACCAACATCGACAATGCGAAAGCGTTTGTCTTTGGGATTGCGTGCCCAGCTGGTGAGCAAGGAAATATCAGCCCAGGGGTGCTGAAAGATGACCGTCTCGACTTCATAACCCCCCGCAACGAAATTGATGAGGGCGTGCCGAAAAAAGGTCGACCAGTTATCGGCATTGGCGTCTTCAGACCATAACAGCTCACCCAGTTCTGCAAATTTAAGATTGGCCTCGGGGGTGGAAGCCATGTCAAGCGCCGTAATGAAGTTGCCTGATGCAAAGAACCGGAATGTCTCGGCCTCGGTCCAGAGTTCGGTGGATAATTTAATATTTTGTGCCTGTCCAATGCGCGGGACGGCGCATAGTAAAAAAGCCAAAACAAGAATCATGGACCGCAGCATAATAGTCAGGGTTCGCATGGTAGGTTTCCGGTTGTGTGGGTCATATAGGCCACATGGCACCTTGCGTTATGCTGTGCCATGAGTTGCTCTTATTCAATTCAGATCTTTGGGCCAGTTTGCAAAAGCGGCGGGGTTTGAAATAGGGATGCTCATGTCCTCACCTGTTAAATGCGTGCCGTTGTTTAACTGGAACGTTATGATGCCATCATCGGAGTGAATGCTTAGTGTGCCATTCGGACCACCCGAGAAAGTTCCATTCCAGACGAAGTTCTCCATGGATGGATGCGAGGAATACGCGGAGAGGCTGGCTTTGCTGTGTGGAGGTGAATAGGCACCCACATTCCAGAAAGAAAAGGTTAGTGTGGTGCTGACTTCTATTTCGCCTATGGTTTCAGTGATTGTCGTGAAGGCTGTCACTTGGACCGGTGTGATCTGGGCGATGAGGTTACCGGTATTGTCCTGTTGTTCTGTATCGGCTTCGGGGTTCCAGATGGTATCGCCATCGTGGCGATCGTAGTTCTCGAAAAGATCGAGCAATTCCTTATCACTGATTTTTCCATCCTTATAATCTTCTATCAGTTTTTGCAAGGTATTTTGGTTATTCCAGTTAACGCGTTGTTGATGCTCGTATTCTTTCTGCTCTTCTGGGCTGCGCGTGTAGATAGTGCCGGTTTTCTTGTCCATATATTCGTTTTCAGCAAAGTATTTGATATTGCCATTGCTGTCCATATACGGTTGAGGCGTGTACCAGGGCTTGTTTATGTATTTTTGACGGGTTTGTTCATCACGGACGGCATCTTCGATTTCATTGATCCTGGGTTCGACATATTCTGTATAGGCTTGGCCGCCAGCCCAGGCGCCAGCGATTGAACCACCGGGTATGAAAGAGCCGGCCAGTGCACCGCCTGCTTCAGCCCCTTTCTTGACGCCTCCTCTCACTAAGGCACCGGCAGCGCCTGTGGTGTCACCGGTTGAAAGGTAGCCGGTAGTTTCGGCCGCAACTGAAACGACGTCAAGGGCGTTAAGTACTTTACCCAGTTTTGACAGGAAGTTTGTTTTTGCCGCGGCCTGGCTTTGTTGTTTGCCGGACAGTTCGGTTTTCTTTTTGAAATTATCCAGTTTGGTTTGTGTTTTTTTTGGGGTCACGTAACCTGGTGCCTTACTGCTTTTCGTATTTATACTTTTGGTTAGCTTGTTAAGTTCCTTGGTGTTATCTTTATGAATTTTATCCAGCTTCATTTGATTATTTAGTGCGTAATTTTCAGCTATTTTAATGCTTTGCTGTACAGGTTCATCGCTGGCCGTTTCACCTGTTACGTACAGGACCTCTTCCAGGGTACTTAATTTGTCATTTGCAGGCGCTTCATCTTGCGCGACAACCCAGAGGGGGGAAGGCTGTTCATTCTGGCTTTGAGCAGTGGGAATTGCATTGAAATGAGTGGGGGGAGGTATGATAACGGTAGCCTTTTTTTGTGCCATGGCTATATCAGAGATGCAAAGCGAGAGTCCCAACGCAGTTAAAACCGAATAATTCATTTCGCGTCCTTGTCCAGAAAATCGGAAAACCGGTAAAAATCAAAATGGGTGATTTTTACTTTATTATTATCATCACTAATTGCCAGGGTCGCATAAATGTTGGGGTTGTGCGAGGAGGCAAAGATTGATACTGCATTTTTCCCGTCTTCAACATAGGCAACCGGTTCCAAAGAAGCCCACAGTGCAGAATCCACGGCATTAAGTTCTTTGATTGGGGTATTGGGCGGCAATACATCGGCCAACTGCCCTTTTCGGGCGGCAAGCAACAGCCTGTTCCAGGCAATGCGCATGGCATGGGCCACACCGGTTTCATCGACGAATAATGGCAACAGGCTAGTCTGGTGCTCCATCCATTGCAGGGCAGCGCCGGCAACCATGGCTTCTGCCTGTTCAACATTTAAGGAGGCCAGCGGGTTTGGGATTTGGCCCATTCCGGCAGCAACGATCTGGCTGGTGGTTTTTGCGTTTACTTGTCCAATGGCTACGGGTGCCGAAGCTTTTTCTTGCATCCATCCCCGGCCTATCTGGAACGGAACTTTGGCGCCACGGATGACACTGTTCAGGAGAATGCCGGTATCCACAATGCGCAGGCGATTATCCTTGGGTGTTCGTGACCAGAGGGTCAATAAGGTAATATCGGCCCAGGGGTGCTGAAAGTAAACAAACTCAACCTCACTGCCAGTCGCGACAAAGTTGACCAGTGAGTGGCGGAAAAAAATCGACCAGTCATCGGCATTGTCCTGATCAAGCCAAAGCAGTTCACCCAATTCGGCAAAGGTAAGATTGGCCTCAGGGGTAGATGAATTTTTCAGGGCTGCCAGGAAATTTTTTGATGCCAGGGACCGGAACGCTTCCGCTTCGGCCCAGAGCTCAAGGTAGAGTTTTTGATCTTGTGTTTGTGCTTGTGCTTGTGCAAGGCGGGGAATAACACATAGCATCAAGGCAACAGCGAGGATCAGGGGCCGAAATAAAAGGGTCAGTGATCGCATGGCAAATTTCCGGTTGTAGTGAATTAAGCGTATTGTTACAAGACGGCATTGCCGGATGCAAGCCAGAACCCTGACAGCCAGCGTTAAACGTTTGTTACGTATACCAGTACTATAAATAAATACTCTGATATACACATTTTAACATTTAAATACGCTTGCCGGTTATGTTAATTAAACGAGTACCGGCCAGACGATCATGCATCATTAAACCGTCACGGTCCAACCAGCTATACACAAAATTCAGGAAGGGCGTCACAATAATGAACATGGTTATCGAGGCCCAGCCCAGGGATTGGGAAAGAAAGTAAATGCCCGCGGCACCCAGCAGGGGAATGGGCCAGCACAGCAGGTACCTTAAAATTAACTGGCCTGTTCCGGGTTTGTTCCCGCTTTTATCGCAAAGCAGAATATTCCAGGTTTTCATGGGAAGCGTCTGCCCTTTGCGCTTCCATGAAGTAATGAAGTAAAGACCAATCACCAAAAACAGCAGGGCTTGCCGGGGGGCATGGTACATCAGGCCGTGACGGCTTTGGGTCAAGGTGTCAAAAATATAGGAAGCGAAAAAAACAAGACCAAACAAAAGTACGCCTTCGTACATCATGCAGGCAAAAATTCGCAGTCTGGCAGGGTAAGTCATTATTATTTGTTCCGATAGCTGTCGCTAACCATTTCAAAGGCAAACAGGCGGCAATCCAGGGCACCGTTAAAAAGCGGAATGCGCTGTTTGGGTTTGAGTCTGAGCTTTTTGGGCAGATCAAGGTCACTGGAAATAATATGCACGTTCCAGTTGGCAAACTCTTTTTTCAGGCAAGAAGACCATTCGCGCCACAGCGTGTCGTCTTCGGGGTCCATACGTTCGCCATAAGGCGGGTTGGTGATCAGCCAGCCACGTTCTGCCGGAGCCTGGGTGAAGCGGGCATCCTTGACATCAAAGAAAATAGAGGCGTCGGACAGACGGGCCCGGTGCAGGTTGTCTTTGGCCGCTGCAATGGCGTGCGGGTTGATATCAGACCCATATAATGGGGTTTCCAGTCTGGGGGCCATGCGGCTTAGCGCATCTGCTTTCAGGTCTTTCCAGCGACGGTAGTCAAAATTGCGCAGACGCTCAAAGCCAAACGGGCGTGAAATGCCGGGCGGTACACCCTGGGCAATCCAGGCTGCTTCGATAAGAATGGTGCCGCTGCCGCAGAAAGGGTCGTACAGGGGCATGGAAGGGTCCCAACCCGAAAGGGCCAGAATGCCTGCTGCCAGGTTTTCCCTGAGTGGGGCTTCGCCTTTGTCAAGGCGCCAGCCACGCTTGAACAGGGATTCTCCAGAGGTGTCCAGGTAAAGGGTGGCACTGTCGCTGGACAGGAACAGGTGAACCTTTGCATCGGGCCGGACGGTGTCGATACTGGGACGTTCGCCTTCACGGTCGCGCAGGCGGTCGCAAATGCCGTCTTTAGCCTTCAGGTTGCAGAACATGAGGCTTTTCATGGGACTTTTGATGGCAGAGGTGTCTACCCTGAGCGTGTGTTCGGCCCCAAACCATTGTTCCCAGGGCGTGTCGTAGGCCAGTTCATAAATATCATCCTCGGTCATGATGGGGGCGTGTGAGACCTGTACCAGAATCCGGGTGGCCAATCGTGAATACAGATTGGCCCGCATGATACCCATCCAGTCGCTGCTAAAGGCACAGCCGGCACGTCCTTTTTCCACGTTTTCAAAACCCAGTGCGCTGATTTCCTCGAACAGGACTTCTTCAAGACCCTGGGGGCATGGCGCGAATACCCGGAATATCTCGGTGTGCTGGAATTGGGTTCTTTGCCTGCGTGGTTCTTGACGGGGGTATTTTGAGGCCTCGTAGGATGAATCACCTTTGACTACGGCCGGTTTGCGCGTGTTTTTTTGTGTGCCGGAAAATTGCTCAATGGTTTGGGCACCACGACTTAGCCGGTCGGCAAGGCTGGGGCGATGTTTGGCATAGCCGGCCGTGCGGGGCAGGGGACGGGATTCAATCTTGTTTTTGATGGTTTGGTCTGCCGTTGTGCTGGACTCGGCAAAATTGGCCAGTGCCACGTTTCGGGCGCGCGCACCCGAGCGCAGGCGCGGTTTTTGGGGCTCGGTCCCGGTGTTTTGTTCAGTTTGGCTTGCCGGTTTTTTTAATACGAGTTTTTTGCGGGGTGGTGTGTTGTCTTCTGACATGTATATTGTTTTTTAAAAAGGTTTGATAATGACCAGAGCAACGATGAACAGCAGCAAAAAGACAGGTATCTCGTTAAACCAGCGGTAATAAACATGAGAACGTGTGTTTTTGTTTTGTTCGAATTGCCGGTAAATACGGGCGCAGGTGTAATGATAGCCAAGTACACCGGCGACCAAAAGCAGTTTGGCGTGCATCCAGCCGTCAGTAAGGCCGATTTTGAACTGTATCATCATCCACAGGCCGAAGATGATGGCGGGGATAGCCAGTTTGTTGGTAAAACGTAGCAGGCGCGCAGCCATGCCCAGCATAGCCTGATAAGCATCGGGGTTGGGAGTTTGCGCCATGTTGACATAAATGCGTGGCAAGTAAAACAGCCCGGCAAACCAGGAGGTGACAAAAACGATATGCAGGGTTTTAATCCATAAATACAGCATTTTTTACCCTTATTTGCGAAGTTGACCGTTACCGTTAAGTACCCACTTGTAGGTGGTCAGGCCCTCAAGGCCTACGGGACCACGGGCATGTAGCCGGTTGGTGGAAATGCCAATTTCCGCACCCAGACCATATTCAAAGCCATCGGCAAAGACGGTAGGCAGATTGACATAAACCGAGCTGGAATCAACCTGTCGTTGGAACAGGGTAGCTTCGTGAATGCGTTCAGTAATGATGGATTCGGTATGGCCCGAACTGTGCCGGGCGATGTGATCAATAGCCTGCTCAAGGCTGTCTACCACGCGGATGGCCAGAATCGGTCCCAGGTATTCGGTATCCCAGTCCTCTTCGGTAGCCGGTTTCGCATCAGGAATGAAGCTGCGGGTCTTTTCGCAGCCGCGCAGCTCTACCTGATGTTCGGCATAGGCTTGTGCCAGACGGGGCAATACATCCTGGGCAATGCTGGCATGCACCAGCAAGGTTTCCATGGTGCCACAAATGCCGTAGCGGAATGTTTTGGCATGCAGTGCAATCTGAAAGGCTTTTTCGGGATCCGCGTACTGGTCAATATAAATATGACAGTTTCCGTCCAGGTGTTTGATCAGGGGAACCCGGGCTTCTTCGCTAAGGCGCTTGATGAGGTTTTTGCCACCCCGGGGAATGATCACATCCACGTATTCGGTCATGGTAATCAGTTTGCCTACCGCCGCGCGGTCGGTGGTGCTGACAACCTGTACCACGGTTTCGGGCAGGCCGGCGTGAGCCAAGCCTTCACGAATGATATTGCCCAAGGCCAGGTTGGAGTGAAAGGCTTCGCTGCCGCCACGCAAGATGGTGGCATTGCCGGACTTCAGGCAAAGCGCGGCTGCATCAATCGTTACGTTGGGACGTGATTCGTAAATAATGCCAATGACCCCGAGCGGTACCCGCATTTGGGCGATGTTAATACCATTGGGCAGGACGCGTGTTGCACTTAAACTGCCTACCGGATCTGCCATCGCGGCAATTTGGTTCAGGCCAGTCGCCATTAAGTTGATGGCTTTGTCAGAAAGGGTCAGCCGGTCAAGCAGGGCCGGTTCAAGGTTGTTGTGACGGGCATTTTCAAGGTCCTTGGCGTTTTCAGCCTTCAGATAGTCGGCTTTGTCAAGCAGGCACTGCGCCATGAAGCGCAATGCCGTGGATTTTTGTTCATCACTGGCTTGCATGATGTATTTGGATGCTTTACGGGCTTGCGCACCGATTTGTTCCATGAGTTCATTTACAGATTGCGTCATTGTTAAATATCAACCTTGTTATTCATAAAATGGCCGGGTTCACGACCTTTAAGGCCAGACGGGTAATTTCTTCCCAGGCATCGTCCATGCGGCCATTTACCGGGTAGCCTTTGAAAAGGCGGTCTATGTCATGAGCATGCTGAATCATGCCCATTAACTGTTTTAGTGAAAGCCTTTCGAGAGCCTGGCGTATTAATTTATCGCGTGGCGGAAAAATATACAATTGCCTGAATAGCCCGGAAACATTTTCACCCTGCTGACGGGCGCTTGCCAACGTGTACAGGGTGCGTATTTCCCGGGTCATGACACCCAGTACCAGCGGTAGCGCCTCACCTTCGGCTTTCAGTCCCTGTATCATTCTGACCGTTCTTTGTCCATTGCCTTCAAGCATGGCATTGGACAGGGAAAAAACGTCGTAACGGGCAACATCCAGAATGGCCAGTTCGATATCTTCTGCCTGGATTTGACCTTCGGGATATAACAGGCCCAGCTTAAGGATTTCCTGATGGGCGGCAAACAGGTTGCCTTCCACTTTGTCAGTCATCCAGGCAAGTGTGGCCTCATCGACAGACTGGTTTTGCTTTTTCAGGCGTTGTTTGATCCAGGCGGGCAATTGCTGGCGATCGATGTTGGCAATATTGACAACGCTGGCGGTGGCCAGCAACTGCTGGGCCCATTTGGATTTGGCTGTGGTCTTGTCAAGTTTGGGCAGGCTGATAATGATAATGGTGTCGGTGATTTCACCTTTTTGGACCTGTGTGGCAAGATTGATAAGTGCCGTGGCACCGGTTTTACCGGGTTTGCCGGTGGGGATGGTGATTTCCAGGATTTTCAGGTCGCCAAACAGGGAGATGCTTTGGGTGCATTCCTGAATGGCACTCCAGTTGCCATTGGCGTCAAGAATAAGGCTGGTTCGTTCGTTATAACCTTTATCCCGGCAGGCCTGCCGTATGCTGTCAACGGTTTCATTGCGTAGCAAGAGTTCATCGGAGCACACACAATAAAGCGTATCCAGCGCGGTGGCAGGCTGGATAATGTGACTGGCAAACGAATCATGATTAAAGGTTTGCCCCATACTACTGCGCAGGTACAAAACCCGGCGTCGGGTTATGTTGCAGATAGGTCGTGATGACATCCGGGGATGTAATGCGACGGATCAGGCGGTCTGCGATGCTTTTTTCCATGTCTTCATACAATTGCGCCATTTCTTCCTGTTTGGCCGCCGAGTCATCTTCATCATAAGGAAGCTGGCGGGTGGCCTCAATCCGTGAGGTTGGGATCAGTTCATTGCCATGACTGTCTGTCATGCTGAAGGTCAGAACCAGGTTGAGTTCGTATTCCTCGACCTTACCCTGGGCGTCCAGGGAAACCTCACGCCGTGAGCGGCTAAAATCCTCCTGAATCAGCTTTGCTTGTGCCAGGGCAGCATCTTCAGTCACAACCGTGCCAGGCGAATTGGCCTGGATTGCCCGCCAGACTCTTGAGCCAAAGGCCGAGTTTTGCGGGATATTGGTATACAGCGTGGTAAAGGGCAGCGGTGTGGGACCGCGCATTTTAAAGCCGCAGCCGGCAATGAGCAGACACAGCAGAACACCTGCTGCCAGTAACAGTTGTACACGTTTGGTATGTGGGAAGATGAAGCGTGCTTGTGTCTGCATTTTTTACTTATCCTACAATGTTGATCAGCTTGCCGGGAACAATGATGATCCTTTTGGGCGCACGGCCTTCAAGGAATTTCTCTACTGAATGATGTGCCATTGCCAGTTTTTCAATGTCTTCCTTGGGGGCTCCGTTAGGTACGTTAACCGAGCCGCGCAGTTTTCCATTGATTTGCAGCATCATTTCAATTTCATCGGCAATCAGGGCCTGTTCGTCAAGTTCCGGCCATGGTGCATCCAGCAGGTCTCCGTCATGTTGGGCATAACCCAGTTCATTCCAGAGATGCCAGGTAATATGAGGAACCACTGGATAAAGCATGCGCAGCAGAATGCTGATTACTTCCTTGATGGCGGCATCGGCTTCGGGACCGGCTTCGAGTTTGGCGTCTTCAATGGCGTTCAGCAGTTTCATGTTGGCGGAAACCACCGTGTTGTATTGAATACGCTCGTAATCGTAATTGGCCTGCTTCAGCAGCGAATAGGCGGTTCGACGTAATTCTTTGACGGCTTTGGGAGCGTTGCTCCAGTCGGGGACAGAGGCAGGGGCACGGGCAATAATTTCTTTGTGGTTATAAGCCATGGCCCACAGTCGCTTAAGGAACCGGTGCGAGCCTTCCACCCCTGAATCGGACCATTCCAGTGTTTGCTCGGGGGGGCTGGTGAACATGACAAACAGGCGGGCGGTATCGGCACCAAGGGTGTCGATAAGGGCTTGCGGGTCTACACCGTTGTTTTTGGATTTTGACATGGTGCCAATGCCGCCGTACTCTACCGCTGAATTGTCTTTGATCAGACGGGCGCCAATAATGCTGCCTTTGTCGTTGTAGACATTTTCAACCTCTTCGGGCCAGAAATATTCTATCCCGCCTTTTTCGTTTTTGCGAGAATAGATGTGGTTAAGCACCATACCCTGGCAAAGCAGTTTCTTGAAGGGTTCGTCAAAATTTAGCAGGCCGATGTCGCGCATGGCTTTGGTCCAGAAGCGCGCATACAGCAAATGCAGCACGGCGTGCTCGATGCCACCAATGTATTGGTCCATTGGCATCCAATAGTCATTGCGGGCATCAACCATGGCATTGTTGTTGCCCGGTGATGTGTACCGCATGAAGTACCAGGAAGAGTCGATGAAGGTATCCATGGTATCGGTTTCGCGACGGGCCGGCTTGCCGCATTTGGGGCAGGAGCAGGACAGGAATGCTTCGTGTTTGTTAAGCGGGTTGCCACTGCCATCGGGAATCAGTTCTTCGGGCAGTTTTACCGGAAGGTCTTTTTCGGGTACGGGAACCGGACCGCAGTCTGCGCAGTGGATGATGGGAATGGGTGTGCCCCAGTAACGCTGGCGGGAGATGCCCCAGTCGCGCAGGCGCCAGGTGGTTTGTTTTTCACCCAGACCTTTACCGGAAAGCTCGTTGGCGACGGCATCGACGGCCTGTTGGTAGTTAAGACCGTCGAACTGGCCTGAGTTGATGACAATGCCGTTTTGTTTGTCGGCATACCATTCCTGCCATTGTTCGGTAGAGTAGGATTTGTCTTGAACCGAGATGACCTGTTTGATAGGCAACCGGTATTTAAGCGCAAAAGCGAAGTCTCGTTCATCGTGGGCGGGTACGCCCATGACGGCGCCATCACCGTAGCTCATGAGGACATAGTTGCCCACCCAGATTTCAATCTGTTCATGGGTAATAGGGTGCGTTACAAACAGACCTGTCGGTAACCCTTCTTTTTCACGCGTTGCCATTTCGACTTCGGTCGTGCCACCCAGCTTGCATGCTTCGATAAAGGCCGCCAGGGCAGGATTGTTTTGCGCGGCATGGCTTGCCAGCGGGTGCTCGGGGGCAACCGCACAGAAGGTGACGCCCATGATGGTATCGGGGCGGGTGGTGAA
Organism: Advenella faeciporci; assembly: GCF_014652395.1. Classification (GTDB taxonomy): domain Bacteria; phylum Pseudomonadota; class Gammaproteobacteria; order Burkholderiales; family Burkholderiaceae_B; genus Advenella; species Advenella faeciporci. The sequence goes on along the minus strand of NZ_BMYS01000003.1, from coordinate 60,710 downwards.
CACGTACATGCGGCCATCCTGAATAAGCTGGCCTTCATTGTTTTTGATGTCATGGGTAAAGGCAAAACGGATACCTTCGCTTTTGCCAATCCAGTTTTCCTGCATCAGGCGTACGCGCTCGGGCCAGCCGGGCAAGTTGTGCTTGACTTCGTGCAGCAGTTCTTCGGCGTAGTCGGTAATGCGCAGGTAGTAACCGGGAATTTCACGTTTTTCAACCAGTGCGCCCGAGCGCCAGCCGCGCCCGTCAATAACCTGCTCATTGGCCAGGACGGTATTGTCTACCGGGTCCCAGTTAACGGTTTGGGTTTTACGGTAAGCAATGCCTTTTTCAAGCATTTTCAGGAAGAACCATTGGTTCCACTTGTAGTAATCGGGGTCGCAGGCACACATTTCGCGTGACCAGTCAATGGCCAGCCCCATTGCCTGCATTTGTTTTTTCATGTAGGCAATGTTGTCGTAGGTCCATTTTGCGGGAGGGACTTTAGATTTGATGGCGGCATTTTCGGCCGGCATGCCAAAAGCGTCCCAGCCCATGGGCATTAGTACGTTGAATCCGCGCATGCGCAGCTGGCGTGCCATCATGTCGTTGATGGTGTAGTTGCGGACATGACCCATATGCAACTTGCCGCTAGGGTAGGGTAGCATTGAGCAGGCATAAAACTTGGGTTTGTCGTTTCCATTGCTGTCTTTGGCATGCTCGGTTACCAGATAGGCATCGGTGTCTTGCCAGTTGCGTTGAGCGTTTTGTTCTACTTCCAGTGGGTTATATTGTTCCAACATGACTTTTTGCGGTAAAAAATGGGCCAGGGATAAATCCCGTTAAACGTACTATTATAAGTCTTTACAGATTGAAGTAGGTTGTTTTGTTACTCGGGATCGAATAGAAATAAACGGGCATTGGAGTGGTTGCGGGCAGCGCTTCCAAAGGCGGAGGGAATCTAGGTGATCAGTTCCGGTAACAGGGCCTTGAAAGCGCCAGAAGTCCGGCGATTGGATTTTGTATTCCTGAGAATTTGTCTAACGTGATAGGTGACGGTTCCGTTTTTGATCTGAAGGAGGTTGGCGATATCGTTATTGGTCATGTCTGCGACGATGCATCGGCTTATTTCCATTTGCCGTGGTGGCAGGGTTGGATGCATTGTGTTCAAATAATGGCTGACCAGGTTTTGCCTGACCAAATAGCGGGCTGAAAAAACCAGATGCCTGAGGTGGAACAGATTTTGCTTTATTTCCTTCATGGAAACCTGATGGCGGGTCCTGAGCAGGGTCAGGGAATTATTTTTGCTGCCAGAAATATTCTGGTATGGAAAATGCAGGCCATGTAATTGTGTAAAGTCTTTAAACAGCCTGATCAGTTCAGGAGGATTGGAAAGGTCATGTTTGTTCCATTCAAATTTTTTGTAATGGGCCGGTGAGTTATTGTTGATGCAGGCCAGCGGATTGTTCTTTAACGTAATGCCATCCTGCAGGCTTTTCAGTCTTGAATGCGGCAGGTTGCTGGCGCACAGGAATTGCGATTCGCCATCGTTAAAGGGAAAAGGCAGGTTTTCAATATAAACATAATATTCAAAACCGGTACTTTGCAGTGATTGCTTTAAAAACGCGAGTTGCTCTGCTTTGCTAAGTGGATTAAAAGCAGCATCAAGGCTTTGATCGGCTATCATTTTTATTTCTCTTGCTGATAATATATGTTACGCGTGGTTAATTTTTGTTAATGGTAGCTTGCGAGCAGGGATATGAGCGCGATAATGTGCGTTTATTTGATTTATTTCAAAAAATAAATTGAATTGAAAACAATCAATGGTTTATATGAAAATGATTTTTCTGTTCAGGAAAATAAATGGGGGAGAGAAAGTGCAATTGATCAAAGCCCTGGTTGCCTGGGTGACGCTTGTTTTGTTAACGGCATGCGGCAGCGGTTCTGTTTTATATGAAAGAACCGACGTCCACCTGGTTCTTCCATGTCACCAGAATGAAAGTGTTTGCCTGAAAAAAATGACAGACAGTTGTGTCAATACATGGTCGGGGAGGATGATGGAGAGCGAAATAAGACAGGAAGACGTGCCGGTTGCTTATGTCGTCTGTCGTCCGCCACGAGCAGAAACCGGTGGTCAAACTGCTGCTGCAAATTAAAAAACGCCCGGCCAGGCGTCTTTTAACTCAGGGAATGCCCGGATTCCGTCATTAACAAAGACCAAGTTGAAATTCTTCTTCCTGGTTTTTTTGATGATGGGCCTGAATATGCTCAACGATGCGTCCAGGGTCGTCTTCAACCACGAACAGATTAATATCGTTGGATGAAATGTAGTGATTTTCCAGCAATTGTTTTTTTATCCATTGCAGCAGGCCGTCCCAGAATTCGGATCCGACAAAAATAATCGGCGCTTTATGGGCTTTCCGGGTTTGAATCAGGGTAAGTGCTTCGAAGAGTTCGTCAAGGGTGCCGAAACCGCCAGGCAAAATGATGTAGCCCGAGCTGTTCATGAAAAATGTGGTTTTCCTTGAAACGAAATATTTGAAGTAAATGCTTTGTGACTGGAAGGGATTGTCTGACTGTTCATGTGGCAGCTTGATATTGAGCCCAATGCTGGTGCCACCCGCTTCAAAACAGCCCTTGTTGGCGGCCTCCATAATGCCGGGACCACCCCCTGAAATAATGCTGAACCCGGCTTGTGCCAGTTTTTGGCTGATCTCAATCGTTTTATGATAGTAGGGAGAATCTGTTTTTGTGCGGGCACTTCCGAATATACTTACAGCTGCTGAAATATCTTTTAAATGATTGGCGGCATCTTGTAACTCAGCAGAAATTTCCCTGATTTGTTCCTGGATGGTCGTTGTTTTTGTTACTGACATGAAAAAAACCTTATTACTTGTTGATGGATCTAGCTATTTGTACCGGGCTTTCCATGCAATGCCTGATTTAAGAAATGCATTGGGTGAGCCTACCGGCGCAATTTATGGTGTCATCAATATGATGCGCAAAATAAACCAAGACTATCAGGCTGATTATGTTGCCTGCATTTTTGATGCGAAAGGCAAAACATTTCGTGATGATTTATATCCTGACTACAAAGGGCACCGACCTCCCATGCCTGACGATCTGGCTTTGCAAATAGAACCTATTCACAAGGCCATTAGTGCCATGGGATGGCCTGTGATTGCAAAACCCGGGGTCGAGGCAGATGACATTATTGCCACTTTAGCAGAAATTGCCACACAAAATGATGTCAATACCATTATTTCAACGGGGGATAAGGATATCGCCCAACTGGTCAATGGACATGTCAGTATCGTTAATACCATGACCAATGAAACGCTGGACGTGGAAGGGGTAAAAAGCAAGTTTGGCGTGTTGCCTGAGCAGATTATTGATTATCTGATGCTGATTGGCGATTCGGTGGATAACGTGCCTGGTGTGCCTAAAGTGGGGCCGAAAACCGCTGTCAAGTGGTTGAACGAATATGGCTCTCTTGATAACCTGGTTGAAAATGCCGATAAAATCAAAGGAGTTGTTGGCAATAACCTGCGTGAAAATATCCCCAATTTTGCGCTTACCCGTCAGCTGATTACCATCAAGCGCGACTGCGAAATTGATGATTTCTTTTCAGACATGTCTGATCTGGCGCGCAAGCCACAGGATCCGGAAACACTCAGGGAAATTTTCGATCATTTCGGTTTCCGGACCTGGTTGCGCGAGTTGACCGGTGATGCCCAGGCAGTGCCACAACAGGATGCCAGGGTGGCCCATGATATTCCCGAGACACCTGAAACCGTTGATTACGTGACGGTGGATACCCCCGAATTGCTGGAAGACTGCCTGAAGCAGATCCAGGCCGCTTCGTTGGTGGCACTGGATACCGAAACCACCTCGCTGGACCCGATGATGGCATCGCTGGTGGGAACTTCCATGTCAATTCACCCCGGGCAAGGTTGGTATATTCCTCTGGCCCATAAAGGGAATATGTTGGCCCAACAACTGGATAAAACCATGGTGCTTGAAAAGCTAAGGCCATGGCTTGAGGATGACAGTGCGGCCAAGGTGCTGCAAAATGCCAAATATGACACGCATGTATTTGCCAATGAAGGTATTAAGCTGAAAGGTATACAGGATGACACCATGCTGATGGCATACGTGCTTGAATCACACCGCAGTGTTGGCATGCAAGATCTGGCGCAGCGTTATCTGGGCAGAAAAGGGGTGGACTACACCGATTTATGTGGCAAGGGAGCCCGCCAGATCGGTTTTGATGAAGTCGACATTGAAAAAGCTTCTTTCTATGCCTGCGAAGATACCGACTTCACCTTGCAGCTGGCTGGCCTGATGCACCCGTTGGTGGTGGCCGAAGAAGGGTTGGACCGGATTTACAGGCTTGAAATGTGGGTGTCCGAAGTGCTGGCCAAGATTGAGCGCAATGGCGTTAAAATTAACGAAAAAGCCTTGCAGCAGCAAAGCCACGAAATTGGCCAGAAGCTGGTGGAGCTGGAAAACAAGGCCTATGAACTGGCAGGCCAGCCGTTTAACCTGAACTCGCCCAAACAGCTGGCCGAGATTTTGTTTGAGCGCATGCAGTTGCCGGTTATCCGCAAAACGCCCAAGGGTGCGCCTTCAACCGATGAAGAAGTATTAACCAAACTGGCCCAGGATTACCCGCTGCCAGCTACCTTGCTTGAGTACCGTGGGCTGGCCAAGCTTAAATCCACTTATACCGACAAACTGCCCAAAATGATCAACCCCAGAACGGGACGGGTGCATACCAATTATGCGCAGGCTGCCGTCATTACAGGGCGCCTGGCTTCTTCCGACCCCAACTTGCAGAATATTCCGGTGCGCACCGAAGAGGGGCGCAAGGTAAGGACCGCTTTTGTGCCCGAAAAAGGGGGCGTCATCATGTCGGCTGACTACTCACAAATTGAGTTGCGGGTGATGGCGCATGTGTCAGATGATGCCAGCCTGCAATTGGCTTTTGCCCAAGGCAAGGATATTCACCGGGCAACCGCCTCTGAGGTATTTGGTGTGCCGCTGGAAGAAGTGAGCGCCGAGCAGCGCCGTGCCGCCAAGGCCATTAACTTTGGCCTGATTTACGGAATGGGTGCATTTGGATTGGCCAGCAATCTGGGTATTACCCGTGATGCGGCGCAATCTTACATTGACCGTTATTTTGAACGCTATCCGGGTGTGGCCACTTATATGAACCTTACCCGGGCCAAGGCCAATGAACAGGGGTATGTGGAAACCGTTTTTGGCCGCCGTTTATGGTTGCCTGAAATCAAGGGCGCCAAAGGTCCGCGTAAAGCTGCTGCGGAAAGGGCGGCGATTAATGCACCCATGCAGGGCACGGCGGCAGACCTGATTAAAATGGCCATGGTGGCCGTGCAGGAATGGATTGAAAAGGAAGGCCTGAAAACCATGATTATCATGCAGGTGCATGACGAATTGGTCTTGGAGGTACCCCAGGATGAGGTTGACTTGGTTAAATCCAGGTTGCCTGAACTTATGTGCGGTGTGGCGGAATTGAAGGTGCCCCTGGTGGCTGAGGTAGGGATGGGCCCGAATTGGGAGCAGGCCCATTGAATAGACAGTAGCAAACGCTTTGGGTACGGTTGCACCCAAAGCGTGATAGGGCGGGTGATTATTGGACAACCCTGGCACGCAAGGCATTGATGCGGTGCTCGATAGGCGGATGGGTAGAGAACAGGGCAGCCACATTCACTTTGCCGCTGATGCCCGAGGCGTTCAATTGCTGGGGCAGTTCGCCGGGAGTAAGGCCTCCCAGACGGGCCAGGGCATGAATCATGGGATCGGCCGAGCCCATGAGTTGTGCGGCGCCGGCATCGGCGCGGTATTCACGCTGGCGGGAGAACCAGGCAACAATGATGGAAGCCAGTATGCCAAAGACAATCTCACAGACGATCACGGAAATGTAATAGCCAATACCCACATCACGCTCGTTTTTGAGGATGACCCGGTCAACGACATAACCCACAACACGTGACAGGAAGACCACAAAGGTGTTGACGACACCCTGAATAAGGGTAAGGGTAACCATGTCACCGTTGGCCACGTGTGCCACTTCGTGCCCCAGAACGGCGGCGACTTCTTCTTCTGTCATGCTGTTGAGCAAACCGGTGGAAACGGCTACCAGTGCATCATTCTTGAAGGCGCCGGTGGCAAAAGCATTGGGCTCGCCTTCATAAATGGCAACTTCAGGATGGCCAATGCCGGCGCGGTCGGCCAATTGGTGAACGGTATCAACCAGCCAGGCTTCGGTGCTGTTGGCGGGGGAGGCCGGGTTAATGACACGGGCACCGGTGCTCCATTTTGCCATGGGTTTGCTAATAAGTAGCGAGATGATGGAGCCGGTGAAACCGACAACCGCTGAAAATGCGAGCAATTGCGTCATATCCAGACCGTTGGCAGTGATGAAGCGGTTAATGCCCAGGATATTTAACGTGACACTTAGCACAACCATTACGGCCAGGTTGGTCATAAGAAATAAAAAAATGCGTTTCATAAGGGGTTAAGCCTTTAAATCTAACTGTTTTCGGAAATGGGCTGCATCATAATATAGTTTAAATAAAATGATTAATACAGCAATATTGATTTGTTTAATAATTATATAAGGTGAATTCCCGTTATTTAAAGTGGCCTTGGGTATAGAATGATGATTTTCTTATTTCAGAATGTTCCTTTAAGGTCAGAAAGGCTATGCAATCGTTATGGATGCTTCTGGCGGCATTTATGTTCGCCATCATGGGGGCTTGTATCAAGCTGTCTTATGAGACGGGTTCAACCCTGGCCCTTATCGTGATAGCCCGTGGTTTGCCCTCCATTGTCGCGATTGTGTTGTGGGCGTTGCTAAGTCACCAGTCCCTGAAGCCGAAAAGCGTTAAATTGCATGTTTTACGTAACTTGTTTGGCGTAACGGCCATGTGGATGGGTTTCTATGGCTATTCCGTCTTGCCGTTATCAACCAGTACCAGCCTCAACTATACGTCTCCACTGTTTATTGCCTGTTTTTTGTTTTTTACCCATAAGGGTCCGAAAGATTCCATGCGCCTGCTGGCTGTGATTCTTGGTTTTATGGGGGTGTTGCTGGTGTTGCGTCCCACCATTACCGAAGACCAGTGGTTTGCTGCTTCGCTGGGTTTGATGTCGGGTGCCTTTGCCGGCATTGCCATGTTGCAAATCAAAGAGCTCGGAGCGATTGGTGAGCCTATCTGGAGAACCGTTTTCTATTTTTCCCTGATTGTGGTGTTAACCGGCTTCCTGGGGCTGAAAGCGCACGGCTATGGTGCTCCAACCCTGACAACCTGGCTGGCGCTGTTTGGCGTGGGCGTTAGCGGATTGATTGGCCAGCTTGCCCTTACCCGGGCTTTTGGTCAGGGTTCTCCAATCCTGACAGCGGCTTTGCAATACAGCACGATTATATTTGCGGCTATACTTGGTATTGTTTTCTGGGGCGATATCCCCGATTTATTGGCCTGGATAGGCATGGGGCTGATTATTCTGGCCGGATTGCTGTCTGCCTGGAGAACCATGCAATTGGCAGAAGCCGCCAGATCTGGAAAAAACAGGGCTGGTGCCTGAATCTGATCATTTTTTGAATTATCTGGAGCAAGAAAGTGGAACCCTTAATTTCAGCACTCGAGCTGCAAGACTTACTAAGCGATGATGATGCCCTGATCCTGCTGGATGCAAGGCATGATCTGGGTAATCATCAACTGGGCAGGGAACAATATCTCGAGGGGCATATTCCGGGCGCTATTTTTCTTGATCATGAGATTGATCTATGCGGCCCCAAAACAGGAAAGAATGGGCGGCACCCCTTGCCCGATCGTGAGGATTTTATCCGGCTATTAGGCAACCTGGGGATTGGCCCCCAGGCAAATATTGTGGTCTATGATGCCAGGGACAGTATGTTTGCCGCTCATTTATGGTGGATGTTACGGTGGGCGGGTTGCACCAAGGTAAGAGTGCTTAATGGAGGCTGGAGTGCCTGGGGCCAGATTAGCGGTGATATTGAACGTGAAAAACCGGCGCCGCGTTCGCCCGTCGTGTGGGGGGCGGGAAGCACTTCCATGGCTGTGGTCGATGCCAATGCCGTGTTGGCTAATATCAGGCAGCCTGTTTTTACAGTCATTGATGCGCGTGCTGAAAATCGTTTTCGAGGGGAAAATGAAACCATTGATCCTGTTGCCGGACATATTCCCGGGGCAATCAATTGGCCATTTTCCCGCAATCTGGATAGCGATGGTTTCTTTCGTCCTGTTCAGGAGCTTGAATCCGATTTTGCAGAACTGCTTGGCAAGCAAACGCCTGAAAAGATCATTCATCAATGCGGTTCGGGTATTAGCGCCTGCCATAACCTGCTGGCCATGGAGGTGGCGGGCCTGACGGGTTCTGCGCTTTACCCTGGATCTTGGAGCGAGTGGTGTAGTGACAGTTCCCGGCCTGTTGCGGTTGGCTAGCCATTAAATGCGCCAATATTAAACACGCCCTTGAAAGCGTTTTCCTTTCAAGGGCGTGTTTATTGTAGGTTTGACGTAATAGGGCTGCGGCCGGCAAATTAATTATTCATGATGCGGTTGTACCATTCATGAAAATGCCGCATGCCATCTTCCATCGGAGACTGGTAAGGGCCTGTTTCACTGGTGTTACGTTTGTGCAGGGCCAGTCTGCCCGCATCCATGCGTTCGGCAATTTCATCATCTTCAATGGCAGTTTCCATATAGGCAGCCCTCTGGGCTTCAATAAAATCACGCTCAAACATGGCAATTTCTTCAGGATAGTAAAATTCGACGATATTGACGGTTTTTTGTGGACTGACCGGGTATAGCGTGGATAAAACCAGTACATGGGGGTAAAGTTCTATCATATGTGTGGGATAGTAAGTGACCCAGATGGCACCAAAGTCTGGTTTCTGGCCCTGGCGGAACTTGAGCAGTTCATCGTGCCACTTTTTATAGACCCCGGAGCCGGGATTGGCCAGCGCCTGATGGATGCCTACATGCTGTGCGCTGAACCAGTCTCCAAACTCCCAGTCGAGATCATCACAGGTAACGAATTTGCCCAGTCCGGGATGGAAAGGCGCAACATGGTAATCTTCAAGGTAGACTTCAATGAAGGTTTTCCAGTTATAGTTGCATTCATGCACTTCCACATGGTCAAGGACGTAATCAGAGAAATCGAATTCGGGCTTGGCAAAAAGCCTGGCAAGGTCTGTCGCGGGGTCGCGCGGGCCTTCAAAAAGCAAGCCATGACAGTTTGAAAGTGGAAATTTTTGCAGATTCTTGCAGGGTTTTTGGTTAAATTGCGGGGCGCCCAGCAAAGTTCCCTGGTTGTCATAAGTCCAGCGGTGCAGGGGGCAGACAATATTGCCACCGTTTGCTTGCAAGTTGCCATGATTTTTGACGGCGCCGGTTACATTGCCGGCTTCGCCACCCAGCATAATGGCCTGGCGGTGGCGGCAAACGTTGGATAACAGTTCAGGGCCATTTTTGTTGCGAACCAGAATTCGCCCGGCCTGTTCCTGAGCCAGGGTTCTCCAGTCTCCTGAATCGGGTACCATTTTTTCGTTACCAACGTAACAGGCAGATTGTTTGAAGATTTGCTCTTGTTCCCTGGCAAAGACATTCTCGTCAAAATAGACATGTACCGGTAATTGGGTTTGTGCCGGTTCAACATGCTGCATGGATGCAATGGCTGACATTTTGTGGATCCCCCGCATAAAAAAAATAAAGCCGCCTCACCAAGGGTCATGAGCCGGCAAATTGTTGAAATAAAATGTATTATTAAATTGTACCGAAAATTCAATGCCTTAATATTAAAAAGGTGATGGCGATTATTATTTTTTACGGTTTGTAAAAGCGGTGCGGATTGAAAAATACGTAAAACTATTAAAATATGGCCCTTGCCAGGCGATGATTTCGTACAATACCGGATTATTTGAATTTTTCTGGAGTGCCCCTTGTCAGAATCAACCGAAAAACTGGATGTCCTTGATTTGCCAAAGGATTTTGAGTCTGCCCTGAAAGAGCTTGAAGAAATTGTGCAGTCAATGGAAAGCGATGTGCTTTCCCTGGAGGCATCTTTACAGGCCTACGAAAGAGGGGTGGCACTGGCGCGGGTCTGCCAGGAACGTCTGGATGCCGCTGAACAACAGGTTCAGGTGCTTCAGAATAATTTGTTGCGTCCTGTACAAATCGAGGTTGAATAAGCAATGAGTACAGGTTCAATGCATTTTCAGGATTGGCTTGCAGCCTGTGTCAACAATGTGGAGGCGGCACTTGAAAAGGCGCTTCCTGGCGCTAACGAGGTGCCTGTTGAATTGCACGAGGCCATGCGCTATGCCACGCTGGGTGGTGGCAAAAGAATTCGTGCCACACTGGTATATGCTGCAGGCAGGGCTGCCCTGCAACAGGGCGTTGCGATAGATTCTTACAGCCATGCGCTTGACAAGGCTGCCGCGGCAGTAGAGCTGATTCATGCTTACTCACTGATTCATGATGATTTGCCTTGCATGGATGATGATGTCTTGCGCAGGGGGCAGCCTACCGTGCATGTGCGGTTTGGTGAGGCTACCGCGATGCTGGCAGGTGATGCCCTGCAACCGCTGGCTTTTTCCGAGCTTGCGCAAATGCCGGTGGCACCCGCTTTGGTGGTGCAGGCCGTACAGGTGCTTGGGCGAGTGGCCGGGAGTCTGGGTATGGTGGGTGGCCAGGCGATAGATCTGGCCAGTGTCAACCAGACGCTGACCCTTGAGCAGCTGCAGTTCATGCATCGCCTGAAAACGGGCGCGCTTATCGAAGGCAGTGTTTTGCTGGGTGCTATTGTTACCGGTGCCACCTCTGAAACCAGACGTGCACTGGAAACCTACGGTTCTGCCATTGGTTTGGCCTTTCAGATTGTTGATGATATTCTTGATGTCACGGTTGATACCGAAGGCCTGGGTAAAACGGCGGGCAAGGATGCTGATGAAAACAAGCCCACCTATGTCTCAATCATGGGTCTTGAAGAGTCCCGGGATTTTGCCCGGAAATTGTATGAAGTGGCCATCGAGGCCATTAAACCATTAGGTGATTCTGCTATTCGACTCAAAGAGTTGGCCGATTTCATTATTCACCGCAGTTATTGATGTGAAGCGTATTAATGTCAAATTTTCTAGAAAAGCTCAACGTTCCCGATGATGTCAGAAAACTAAGCCGCCCGGAGCTTGAGCAGGCGGCCGGCGAGCTTCGGTCTTTTATTATTCGTTCGGTATCAAAAACCGGTGGTCACCTGTCGTCCAATCTTGGAACGGTAGAGCTTACGCTTGCACTTCATTATGTGTTTAATACGCCGCATGACCGGATCATCTGGGATGTCGGGCATCAATCTTACCCGCATAAAATCCTTACCGGTCGACGTGAGGGTATGGCGCATTTACGCCAGGAAGGCGGTATTTCCGGTTTTCCCAAGCGTAGCGAATCAGAATACGACGCTTTTGGCACCGCTCATTCTTCCACGTCCATTTCGGCTGCCTTGGGTATGGCCGTGGCTTCGCGTAATCTGCAAATAGAGCGCCAGCATATTGCCGTTATCGGTGATGGTTCCATGACGGCAGGCATGGCCTATGAAGCGTTGAACAATGCCGGTGTCACCCCCGGGATTAATTTGCTGGTTATCCTCAACGATAACGATATGTCCATTTCCCCTCCGGTTGGGGCGCTTAACAAGTATCTGGCCAGATTATTGTCGGGTACGCTTTATCAGGAAGCCCGCAGTGTGGGCAAGGCGGTGTTGGGGCAGTTTCCCGCTCCTGTCATGGAAATGGCCCGTAAAGTGAAAGGGCATGCCAAAGGCATATTGGGTTCGGCCACCTGGTTTGAAGAGTTCGGCTTTAATTATGTGGGCCCCATAGATGGTCATGATCTGGATGCCCTGGTGCCGACCTTGCAAAACCTGCGTCAAATGGGCGGTCTGCAATTCCTGCATGTGGTAACCAAAAAAGGGCAGGGTTATAAACTGGCCGAAGCCGATCCCATCCTGTATCACGGGCCTGGTAAATTTGACCCTGAAGTGGGTATCCAGAAACCGTCCAAGCCCGGCAAGCAAACATTTACCCAGGTTTTTGGGCATTGGTTGTGCGATATGGCCTCGCAAGATGAAAAGCTGGTTGGTATCACGCCTGCCATGCGGGAAGGCAGCGGTATGGTCGAGTTTGAAAAACGGTTTCCGGCCCGTTACTTCGATGTGGGCATTGCCGAACAGCATTCGGTCACTTTTGCGGCCGGTATTGCCTGTGAAGGCCTTAAACCGGTCCTGGCTATTTATTCCACTTTTCTGCAAAGGGGGTATGATCAGCTTATTCACGATGTTGCCCTGCAAAATCTTGATGTTACTTTTGCACTTGACCGTGCGGGACTGGTGGGAGCCGACGGTGCCACCCATGCCGGTAACTATGATATTGCATTTTTGCGTTGTATTCCCAATATGGTGGTGGCGGTCCCCTCGGATGAAAATGAGGCGCGTTTGTTGCTGAACACCTGTTACCACTATAAAGGGCCGGCGTCCGTACGTTATCCCAGGGGAGCGGGCGTGGGGGCAAGTGTCAGTGATACCCTGGATCCGGTAACATTAGGCAAGGGGCTGGTGCGCCGTGAGGGTACACGTTTGGCTATCCTGGCTTTTGGGCCTTTGCTGCATGCGGCCTTGCCGGTTGCTGAAAAATTGAATGCAACGCTGGTTGACATGCGTTTTGTAAAGCCCATTGATGCAGAGCTGATCAAACAGTTAGCGGCATCACATGAGGTATTTGTAACACTGGAAGAAGGTAGTGTAATGGGGGGCGCAGGTAGCGCTGTTGCAGAGTTCATGAGCGCGTTTGGACTTTGCAAACCCATTTTGCAGCTTGGCTTGCCTGATCGCTTTATTGATCACGGTGATCAGGCTGCGCTCTTGAAAAGTGTGGGTCTTGATTCTGACGGAATCGAGGCGGCAATCCACGCACGTTTTAAATCCGTTTTGAATATTACTTAGGTTTTGAATATATGAATTCCATAATTGGCCCGGACGAGTTGATGCCCGACGTGCAAAGTTCCCAGGACTTGCGTCATATACCAATTGAACGCGTAGGAATCAGGCGTGTAAAACACCCCATGCTGGTGCAGGCTGCCGATGGTTCAGTGCAGCCTACCATTGCTGAATGGACGCTTACCGTATTTTTGCCAGAACATGAAAAAGGGACTCACATGTCCCGTTTCGTGGCCTTGCTTGAGCGTTACCGCTCACAAGCCATGACCATTGAGCTTTTCAAGGAAATGGCTCGCGAGATGCTGCCTTTGCTGCATGCGGAAAAAGGTGATCTGACGGTTTCTTTTCCGTACTTTATTAACAAGAGTGCACCGGTTTCAGGTGTGGAAAGCCTGATGGATTACCAGGTTACCTGGTTTGCGGTTGCCCGTGGCAATGAGGTCGAGTTCGAATTTAATGTGGTTGTGCCGGTAATGAGCCTTTGTCCGTGCTCTAAAGCCATTTCCGCTTATGGGGCTCACAACCAGCGCTCACACATTACCGTACAGCTGGTTGCAGATAGTTCGTATACGATGGAATCGGTCATCAAAACCGTTGAAAAGCAGGCATCATGTGAGTTGTGGGGCTTGTTAAAACGCCCTGATGAGAAGTATGTGACTGAACACTCTTACGATAACCCCAAGTTTGTCGAAGACCTGATTCGTGACGTGGCGGCCAATATCAGGAAAATCCCCCAGCTCAGGCGTTATAAAATCGAAGCCGAAAACTTTGAATCCATTCATAATCATTCGGCTTATGCAGTGATAGAAGGATGATACTCGTGATATGTCGCAAGTTTGCGACATATTACGAATTGCCCTCCCAAGTATCTAAAAACAAAACAAAATCTTAAGAATTTTTTGTTCGTTTTTAAAAATTATGTTATATTTGACGGTTTCTTGCTCGACTTATCTTTTATTGCAGGTTTAATTTGGTGTTTTGGAATTAAGCCTTGGTGGCAAAAGCGTAGGCGGGCTGTCAGTTGCCATTGTCATTAATGGCAAGATATCCTTAAGGAGTTATTATGCGTCACTACGAAGTAGTGTTTATCGTGCACCCGGACCAAAGTGAACAGGTCCCTGCAATGATCGAACGTTATCAAGCTTTGGTAACAGGCAACAATGGTGTTGTCCACCGTCTTGAAGACTGGGGTCGTCGTCAATTGGCATACCCAATTCAAAAACTGGTTAAAGCCCATTACGTGTGTATGAACATCGAGTGCAACCAGGAAACGCTTGACGAGCTGGAACACTCTTTCCGCTACAACGATGCTGTTTTACGCAATCTGGTTATCAAAACCAATAAAGCGCACACAGAAGCATCTATCATGATGAAATCTGTCGAGCGTGAAGAAGCGCGTAAAGCAACTGCCGAGTCATCTGCAGAGCAGGATAGCGAAGAGTAATCAGCTGGTTATTGTTTGTGAACCAGGTTCAATTGCAGGCCAGGCTACTTGAAGTCAAGCCTTTACGGCATACTCCGGCAGGCTTGCCAGCACTGGATCTTGTGCTTCAGCATCAATCGGAAATTATTGAAGCTTCACATCCGCGCATGATTGAATTGATCATTCACGCAAGGATACTAGGGGAAACCGCCATGGTAATGTCAGGTGTTGCATTGGGAAGCGAAGTGCGTGTCAAGGGCTTTCTGGCCCAGGCCCGTAAAAATTCCGGACGTGTCATTCTGCATATCCAGAGCGTTCAGTTCCCATCAAACGCTGTTGCAATGGTTCACTCTACTGTCTGAAATACTTAAAGTTCAGGGCATAAAGCTCTTTTATGAATTCGAGGCGCAGGCCTCACACACGAATAAAGGCAAAAATCATGGCTTTCATGAAAAAAGGCAAGGACAAACGCAGCAAATTCACGCAGCAAAATCCATTGTTCAAACGTCGTAAATTCTGCCGCTTTACAGCAGCAGGTGTTGAAGAAGTCGATTACAAAGATGTTGATACATTACGTGACTTCATCACGGAAACAGGCAAGATCATTCCTGCCCGTTTAACAGGTACAAAAGCAAACTACCAGCGCCAGCTTGATTCTGCCATCAAGCGTGCCCGTTTCCTGGCTTTGCTTCCATACACTGACAACCACAAATAATTAAGGATTATTAATCATGCAAGTTATTTTGCTAGAAAAAATCGGCAATTTGGGTAACCTGGGTGAGGTTGTTCGTGTTCGTGATGGTTACGCACGCAATTTCCTGATCCCTCAGAAAAAAGCCCGCCGCGCTACTGAAGCCGCCTTGAAAGAGTTTGAAGCACGTCGTGCAGAACTTGAAAAAGTCCAGGCTGAAAAACTGGCTGCAGCACAGGCTGTCAGCGAAAAGCTGAGCGGTTATGTGGTTGTTATCAACCAGAAAGCCGGTGTAGACGGCCGCCTGTTTGGTTCCGTTACCAATATGGATATTGCTGCTGCTCTGGTTGCTGCCGGCTTTGAATCAGTTGAAAAACAACAGGTTCGTTTGCCAGATGGCGCCCTGAAAGCGGTTGGAGAGTATCCTGTACAGGTTCACCTGCATGCAGACGTTAATGCCGACATCACCGTTGCAGTTCAAGGCGATATGGCTTAACAGGCAGTTTTTTAAAACTGTCAAACGTGTAAAAGCCGGCAATAGCCGGCTTTTTTACGTATATACTTACAGCTTGCATCGGATAAAACTATCCTGGTTTTATGCAACTTCTTTCTTTACGCGTAAGCTTTGCGCGCTTCATTAAACACGTCCCATATTTTAATCAGCATGAATGTAGTCGACCCACAAATTGAATCACT
Organism: Advenella faeciporci; assembly: GCF_014652395.1. Lineage (GTDB taxonomy): Bacteria > Pseudomonadota > Gammaproteobacteria > Burkholderiales > Burkholderiaceae_B > Advenella > Advenella faeciporci. The sequence continues at coordinate 44,888 of NZ_BMYS01000003.1, read as the reverse complement.
TCGCCTGCCCCCTCACTCCATAGAGGCCGAGCAGTCGGTCCTGGGTGGTCTGTTATTGGATAACTCGGCACTTGAGCATATTTCGGATATCCTGAGTGAAGATGATTTCTATCGTCATGATCATCGTGTCATTTGGCGTCATGTCTGTAAAATCATAAATCTGGACAGGCCGGCAGACGTCGTCACTATTTACGAATCCCTTGAAACGGAAGGCAAGGCAGAGGAAATTGGTGGTCTTGCTTATCTTAATGCCCTGGCGCAAAATACGCCTTCTGCCGCCAATATTCGACGCTACGCGGAAATTGTCCGCGAGCGGGCCATGTTGCGCAAACTGGTAAGCATTGCCGATGAAATTGCCTCCGAGGCCTTGAACCCCAAAGGCAAGGAAGCACGTCAGTTACTTGATGAAGCGGAAGCCCGGATTTTCAAGATCGCCCAGGAAGGAACCCGCAGCGAGAATGATTTCCATGAAATGAGCAAATTGCTGATTGATGTGGTGGACCGGATTGATGAACTGGCGCACCGGGACAATGTGTCGGATGTGACCGGTGTGCCAACCGGTTTTGTGGATCTTGATCGAAAAACATCGGGTATGCACCCCGGAGATCTTATCATTGTTGCGGGTCGTCCATCCATGGGTAAAACCTCGTTTTCCATGAATATTGGTGAACACGTGGCCATCGACCAGGGTTTGCCGGTTGCTGTTTTTTCCATGGAAATGGGTGCGGTTCAGCTGGCCGCCCGTATGCTGGGTTCAGTGGGGCGCCTTGACCAGCAACGGATGCGTACCGGACGTTTGCTGGACGATGACTGGCCCAAAATCACCCATGCCATGCAGCTCATGCAAAATGCGCAGATTTTCATTGATGAAACACCCGGTCTGAATCCCATTGATCTTCGTGCCCGTGCCCGACGGCTGACCCGTAAATGCGGTCAGCTGGGTGTTATTATCATCGACTACCTTCAGTTGATGTCAGGTAGCGGCAGTGGTGGTAAAAATGAAAACAGGACGGCTGAAATTTCTGAAATCAGCCGTTCCTTAAAGGGTTTGGCACGTGAATTGAATTGCCCGGTTATTGCTTTGTCCCAGCTTAACCGTAGTCTTGAGCAGCGCACCAATAAACGGCCTATCATGAGTGACCTGCGTGAATCAGGGGCGATTGAACAGGATGCCGACCTGATTCTGTTTATTTACCGTGACGAGGTTTATCATCCGGAAACCCAGGACAAGGGTACGGCTGAAATTATTATTGGCAAACAACGTAATGGCCCCATCGGTACCGTGAAAATGACTTTTGCGGGTGAAAGCACCAAGTTCCTTAATTATATGGGTTCTGGTGACAGCTTTATCGCAGATTAACCTTGCCTGCAATGCGGGCTTATGCATAAATCTGGTACTAACAAAAAACCTGCGATCGAAAGATGGCAGGTTGCAGACATCAATAATAAGAACTCCGGGGCGCCAAGCCATTCAGCCATAAGACATGAACAGATCGCCCGCGGAAAATCATGCGACCTTATTTTCTATAAAGCATCGCTGGCGTAGTCGGCCAGGCGTGAGCGTTCGCCTTTTTGCAGGGTGATATGACCCGAGTGTGACCATCCCTTGAAGCGGTCAACCACATAGGTCAGCCCCGAGCTGCCCTCGGTTAAGTAAGGGGTGTCAATTTGAGCAATATTACCCAGGCAAACAATTTTGGTGCCAGGGCCCGCCCGGGTAATAAGTGTTTTCATTTGTTTGGGTGTCAGGTTTTGTGCTTCATCAATAATGAGAAATTTGTTAAGGAAGGTGCGTCCACGCATGAAGTTAAGCGATTTAACCTTAATGTGTGACTTGATGACCTCTTTGCTGGCGCTGCGGTCCCAGTCTCCGGCCTCTGAGTGAATGCCAGAATTCAGGAACTCCAGGTTGTCTTCCAGGGCGCCCATCCAGGGTTGCATTTTTTCTTCTTCGGTGCCGGGTAAAAAGCCAATGTCCTCACCCACAGGAACGGTTACCCTTGTCATGATAATTTCGCTATATCGCTTGGTTTCCAGTACCTGTGTAAGGCCCGACGCCAGCGCAAGAAGCGTTTTGCCAGTGCCAGCCTGCCCTAAAAGAGAAACAAAGTCACAGTCGGGATTCATGAGCAGGTTGAGGGCAAAGTTCTGTTCACGGTTGCGTGCCGTGACTCCCCAGACATTATTCTTTTTGTGTGTGTAGTCGCGTAAAGTGGCTAATACTGCGGTTTTGCCACTTACTTCTTTGACTTGTGCATATAAAGGGGTGTCGCCTTCAAGATAAACAAATTCATTGATAATGAATTCGGGGCACAGGGGCCCTTTGATCTTGTAATAGGTAATGCCACCTTGCATCCAGGATTCCACATCTTTACCGTGTCGGGACCAGAAATTGGCCGGCAATTGCATAATGCCATCATAGAGCAGGTCGGAATCCTCAAGCGAGTGGTCGTTCAGGTAGTCTTCGGCTTCCATGCCAAGGGCACGGGCCTTCAGGCGCATGTTGATGTCTTTGGACACCAGAATGACCTGTCGCTTGGGCTGTTGTTTTTGCAGGGTTTGCACGACACTCAGAATCATGTTGTCGGCTTTGCCGGTGGGCAGGCTGATCCCCAGATCGCTTTCCATGTTTGAAGTCTGAAACAGCAACAGGCCGGTTGCGTCTTTATTTCCCAGCGCATTAAGCGACATGCCATGCAGGATATCGGTGGTTTCTGCAGCCAGGGCATCCAGAGAGCGGCTGACTTGCCGTGCATTGCGGGCCACTTCAGTCATGCCTTTTTTATGATGGTCCAGTTCTTCAAGTGTCATCATGGGCAGGAAAATATCGTGTTCCTGAAAGCGGAACAGCGAAGAAGGGTCGTGCAGTAATACGTTGGTATCCAGTACAAACAGTTTTTTTGTTTCTGTGGCGGCAGTGGTTGCTGTTTTGACGGCCGTTTTTTTGGGGGTTGGAGTTGTTTTTACGGCAGCGGTTTTGGTGGCTGTTGGCGAAGGCTGTTTGACGGCCACGCTTTTTGCCGCGGTTTTACTGGCTGCTTTTGTGGCGGTTGGGCGGGTGGTTTTTGCCGGTTGAGCCATGTCTGCCGCGACCGCAGTTGCTGCAGCCGGCATGTCAGCCACGTTTGCCTTGGGGCGTGCACGGGCTGCCGTGGCAGCTGTTCTGGTTTTCGGTGTGGCGATAGAGCCAATATCAATTGTATCGGCAGGTTTCGTAGGCAACTTGGGTAGTGGCATTCGTTATACTCTTGTTCCGGGTTTACCTGCATGCGCTGGCATGCAGTCAATGGGTTAGACTGTGTTTAGACAATTTCCTTGATGGCTTCAAGTACCTTGTCTGCATGGCCGGGAACTTTCAGGCCACGCCATTCCTTTACCAGGATTCCCTGACTGTTGATCAGGAAGGTGCTGCGCTCAATTCCCCTGACTTGTTTGCCATACATGTTTTTCAGTTTCATGACGCCAAACTGGTTGCATAATTGCTCTTCAGGATCGGCAATCAGGGGGAAGGGCAATCCATGTTTGTTACTGAAATTGGTGTGTGTTTTCAGGGAGTCGCGTGAAACACCGATAATCTCCGTATTCAGAGTCTTGAACTGTTCATATCGGTCGCGAAAGTCCTGTGCCTCTACGGTGCAACCAGGCGTGTTGTCTTTTGGATAAAAATACAAGACAACATTTTTACCCTTGAGTGTATCCAGGTCTATGGGCCCCAGATGGCTTTCCGCCTTGAAGGCCGGTGCTTTTTCTCCTGCTACGGGTAAATCACTCATTCAATCATTTCCTTTATCTTCGTTTAACATTAGTGCAACGGCAACATTGCGTCCTTCTGACATTAACACATTATAGGTGCGTGCAGCGGCCTGTGAATCCATACACTCAATGCCTATTCTGGCTTTTAACAAGGGGGCCAGGATTTGAGGGGAAATAAATACCTGTTTGGCGCCGGTTCCAATAAGCAGGATATCAGGGGCATTATCGTAAGATGAGGGGGCGTTATCATCCAGAAAATCCAAGGCACTGGACGGCCTGGCAGTCACACCGGCCGCCAGCTCCAGCAATTGGGTGGTGATGTCCGAGACTTTCCTGACAGGCCAGGTGGTTATCGGGCCTTCGGGCTTGAAACAGATGGCGTTTTCGTAGCGGACATCATTAACATCAATATGACTGTCACCATATCGGGTAACGGTATTCAACGCAGAGCGTTCAACTTTCTGTAATTGCACTTTTTCTCCTTATGCGTACTAATCATATTCTATCCATATTTCATGTTTGTGATGACTTGAGGGGCATCATGGCAATTGAATGCCTGTTATGTGATTATCGATCCATTCCTGCATTAAAATGGAAAAAAGATGTTTTTATACAAATTTTTACGAAACCGCATAAAACCATTTGATCATGCAGTTTATATGCGCTAGATTAATAGGTTTTATTGCGTTTTATTTATTTCTGTTTAAAAGGTGTTGGCCATGAGGCATTTTCCACGTATAGAGCGACTTCCTCCGTATATTTTCAATATTACCGGAGAGCTGAAGATGGCGGCGCGCCGGCGTGGCGAAGATATTATTGACATGTCCATGGGTAACCCGGATAGCCCTACCCCCGAACATATTGTCAAAAAAATGGTCGAGGCGGCCGAACGGCCCAATACGCATGGTTATTCCGTTTCCAAGGGTATTCCGCGTTTGCGCAAGGCCATCACCGACTGGTACCTGCATCGTTATCAAATTTCTTTTGATCCCGATAAGGAAGCGATTGTCACCATTGGCTCCAAAGAAGGCCTGGCGCATTTAATGCTGGCAACCCTTGACCGTGGCGATACTGTCCTTGTGCCCAATCCCAGTTATCCCATCCATATTTATGGTGCTGTCATTGCCGGTGCCAATATCCGTTCCGTGCCCATGACACCCGGAACCGACTTTTTCGAGGAAATCGAAAAAGCGGTGCGCGAATCCATTCCCAAGCCCAAAATGATGATTCTGGGCTTTCCCAGTAATCCAACCGCGCAATGCGTAGAGCTGCCGTTCTTTGAGCGTGTGGTAAAACTGGCCAGGGAACATGACATTATTGTTGTGCACGACCTGGCTTATGCCGATATCACTTTCGACGGTTATGTGGCGCCCTCCATTATGCAGGTGCCTGGCGCCAAAGAAGTGGCGGTAGAATTCTTCACCATGAGTAAAAGCTATAACATGGCTGGCTGGCGTATTGGGTTCATGGTGGGTAATGAGGAAATTGTCAATGCCCTGGCGCGCATGAAAAGTTATCATGATTATGGTACTTTCACGCCTATCCAGGTTGGCGCCATTGCCGCTCTTGAAGGTCCCCAGGACTGTGTCAGGGAAGTGGTTGCCCAGTACCAGAAGCGTCGTGATGTTTTATGCAAGGGTTTGCACGAAGCGGGCTGGATGGTTGAGATCCCCAAGGCATCCATGTATATATGGGCCGAGATCCCTGAGCCCTATAAACATATGGGCTCACTGGAGTTTTCCAAAAAAGTTCTTGCCGAAGCCAAAGTGGCGGTTTCGCCGGGTGTCGGTTTTGGCGAGTATGGTGATAACTACGTTCGTTTTGCCCTGATCGAAAATGAACAGCGCATTCGCCAGGCAATACGCGGTATCAAGGAAATGTTCAGGAAGGACGGGTATCTCAAATGAATTTAAAGCCAATTAAGGTGGGCCTGCTGGGCTTTGGCGTTGTGGGCGGTGGCACCTATTCGGTGTTAACCCGCAATGCTGAAGAAATTGCCCGTCGTGCCGGTCGTGACATTGAAGTCGTACGGGTGGCAACCCGTACACCGTCCAAGGCAAAAGCCGTGTTTGGCGAAGCTTTGCCGGTTGACGATGATCTGATGGGCCTGGTTAGCGATCCCAATATTGATATTGTGGTAGAGCTGATTGGCGGTGAAACCCTGGCGCGCGAACTGGTCATGCAGGCCATTGCCCATGGCAAGCACGTGGTAACAGCCAACAAGGCGTTACTGGCCATGCACGGCAACGAAATTTTTGCCGCAGCCAGCAAGAAGGGGGTCATGGTTGCCTTTGAAGCGGCCGTGGCGGGTGGGGTTCCCATCGTCAAGGCGATTCGTGAGGGCTTGACCGCCAACCGTATCCAGTGGGTGGCGGGTATTATCAATGGCACCACCAATTTCATCCTCAGTGAAATGCGCCAGCGTGGGTTGCCCTTTGAAACCGTCCTGTCCGAAGCACAACGTCTGGGTTACGCCGAAGCCGACCCTACCTTTGATGTGGAAGGGGTCGATGCCGCACACAAGCTCACGTTGCTGGCATCTTTGGCATTTGGCATCCGCATTCAGTTTGACAAGGCCTATGTAGAAGGCATTACCGCACTCAAACAGGAAGATATTACCCATGCCGAGCGCCTGGGTTATCGCATCAAGCTGTTGGGTATTGCCAAGCGTCGTCCCAATGGCATCGAGTTGCGCGTGCATCCTACCCTGGTGCCTGCCAGCAAATTGATTGCCAATGTGGAAGGTGCCATGAATGCAGTGCTGGTCAAGGGTGATGCCATTGGTGAAACCCTTTATTATGGTGCCGGTGCAGGTGCCGAGCCAACCGCATCTGCGGTTGTGGCGGATCTGGTTGATGTGACCCGCATGCATACCTCCGATCCCGAAAACCGGGTGCCACATCTGGCTTTCCAGCCCAATGCATTGGCCGATTTTGATATTCTTCCCATCTCCGAAATCAGGACCTCCTATTATTTGCGGTTTACCGTTGAAGACCGCCCTGGCGTGCTGGCTGATCTAACCCGCATCCTGGCAGACAAATCCATCTCCATCAACTCCATGGTGCAGGAGCAAAAAGGAGAGGGCAGCGCGGCTATTATTATCCTTACGCATGAAGCGCGCGAAGGCAATGTGGTTGATGCCATCCGCATGATTGAAAATCTTGGCTTTGTTCATTCTTCTGTAACTCGTATCCGTCTGGAAAATCTATCATGAGATATGTTTCTACCCGTGGTGGGATGGCAGCCCTTCCTTTTTCTGAAATTCTGCTAGAGGGTCTGGCCCGTGACGGTGGTCTGGCCATGCCCGAAAGTCTGCCCCAGGTAAGCCGTGAAATGCTGGCTTCCTGGCGTAAGCTTTCCTACGCAGACCTGGCTACCCAGGTTCTGAAACTGTTTATTACCGATATCCCTGAAGAGGATTTGTCCAGGCTTACCCATGCGGCTTATAACAGCCAGGTGTTTAGCAGCGAAGCCATTGTGCCGCTCAAGCCCCTTGGCAATGGACTTACGCTGGTGGGTCTTTCTGAAGGCCCCACGCTGGCCTTCAAGGATATGGCCATGCAGTTTCTGGGTCAGGTGTTTGAATATGTCCTGGCGCGTAAAAATACTACTATTAATATTCTGGGCGCCACTTCCGGTGACACCGGCTCTGCGGCTGAATACGCCTTGCGTGGCAAGAAAGGGATCTCGGTTTTCATGTTGTCCCCTTATGGTCGCATGAGTGATTTCCAGCGCGCGCAAATGTACTCCCTGCAAGATGAAAATATTCATAATCTGTCTGTGCATGGTGTTTTTGATGATTGTCAGGATATCGTCAAGGTGTTGGCGTCAGACCTCGAGTTCAAGGAAAAATACCATCTTGGTGCGGTGAATTCCATTAACTGGGCCCGTATTTCAGCGCAGGTGGTTTATTATTTCTGGGCCTGGCTGCGTGCCACCAGCCATGACGACCAGCAGGTTTCCTTTGCGGTGCCTTCCGGTAACTTCGGTAATATCCTTTCGGGGCATATCGCACGTTGCATGGGCTTGCCCGTGCGTCGCCTGGTTCTGGCCACCAACGAAAACAATGTCCTGGAAGAGTTTTTCCGTACCGGTGTGTACAAACCCCGTTCTGCCGAGCAAACCTTTGCCACTTCCAGTCCATCCATGGATATTTCCAAAGCCTCCAATTTTGAGCGCTTTGTCTATGATCTTGTTGGCCGGGATGCCGGAAAGGTCAAGGGCTTGTGGGAGTCCCTTGAACGGAATGGCTCATTTGACTTAAGCGATCTAAAGCCATTGTTTGAAGAAAAATTCGGTTTTGTGGGAGGTCAGAGTTCTCATGCAGATCGCCTGCACACCATTAAAGCGGTTTATGAACAGGAAGGTGTGCTTATTGATCCGCATACGGCTGATGCCGTAAAAGTGGCCCGCCAGTACCAGGAAGCGGGCATCCCCATGCTGGTGCTTGAAACCGCGCTGCCTGCCAAGTTTAATGAAACCATTCAGGAAGCGATTGGTCAGCCTGCCCCGGTTCCCGAGCACCTGAAAGGATTGGCCGACTTGCCGCAGAAAGTAACGGTCATGGACTGCAATGTTGAACAGGTTCGTTCATACATACAGGAACACGTAATATTGTAGGTCATGTTCAGGGGCACTTCGGTGCCCTTGTTCATGATAGGGATTACACGTCACGCTTGCCAGTATATGGCGCCTTCACTATGACCATTCATCAATAAGCCAGGCCTCTCATGACCCTGTTTACTCCCGGTAATTTTCTTGCAGTGGCTACCGGTGCTGCCTTTGGCGCTATTTTACGCTGGTTGCTGGGCCTGGCCCTAAACCAGGAATCCTGGCCATGGGGCACCTTGCTGGCCAATTGTCTGGGTGGTTTGTTTATTGGCATGCTGATTGGTTTTTTTTCTCTCAACGAGCACATACCCTTATGGGTACGACTGCTTCTGGTTACCGGGTTCCTTGGCGGATTAACCACTTTTTCCACTTTCTCGGCAGAAACCCTGCAATTTTTGCTTAAAGGCCAATTTCTATGGGCAGGTGCCTACATGGGTATCAGCCTGGCAAGCACCTTGTTATTGACGGCGGTGGGAATGTGGCTGGTTCGGTTATTCAAATAAGTATTTATTGTTTATCCCTATCGCAGGCATAGCTTTTATCTCATAAGATATATATAATGTGTATCTTATAAAGTAATGATAAAGCCAAACAGGGTTAATACATGAGTACGCTTATTTCCATCTCCCCGCCCAGCAAAACCAAACAACCTGAAACCCGGATGACAGCATTCCTGTCGTTGGGATTTCGGCCCTTATATATTGCCGGTGCAGCCTGGGCGCTAATTTCTATTTTGCTGTGGGTGTATACGCCACAATTCTTGCAGGGCACCTTGAATGGAATGTGGTGGCATGCCCATGAAATGCTGTGGGCCTTTGTGGGTACCATTGCGGTTGCCTTTTTGCTGACAGCCAGCGCAACCTGGACGGGTTCTAATCCGATTAAAGGTGTTCCGCTGGCCATTCTTGCCCTTACCTGGCTAATTGCCCGCATTGCTTTCCTGATTCCGGGCGACAGCATGTTTTTCACTGGCATGTTGTATGAGTTTTCTTTTTACCTGGTGTCAGCCATTTGCCTGTTCAGGGTGATCCTGAAAGCCAAAAGCAAACGCAATTATGCTTTGCCATGGGCGGTGCTGGGTCTTGGTATTATGGACCTGGCGTTCCTGGTTACCTATTATCAGGGCAAGTTGGATGTACTGATGTCCTTTTTTGAAGTCGGCATTCTGTTTATGGTGCTGATTGCCCTGTTAATTGCCCGTCGTGTGGTGCCATTTTTTGCCACCCGTAAAATTCAGGGCTTGCAGATTCCCATGCATACCCGTTCCGGTTTGTACCAGTTAATTGCCTGTGGGATTGCGATTTTCTTTGGGCTTGTTGCCTTGCCCAAAGTAATGGCGCTGTTTATCGGCATTGCCGGTATCATTGCCATTGTTCAGGTTATTCAATGGAAGCCTTCCAAAGTCCTGGGTGAACCCCTGCTTTGGGTGTTGTATCTGGCTTATTTCTTCCTGGGTCTGGGATTGGTAATGGGCGCCTTGTATTTTGCCGGTATCCGTCCTTCCATCATGGTTCGTCCTGCCGCGTACATTCACGTCATTGGCATGGGCGGGTTTTCTATCATGATTATTGGCATGCTAACCCGTACCGCTTTGGGGCATACCGGACACCCGTTAAAGGCAAGCCGCTTAATGGTCAGCAGTTATGTGTTGGTGCTGGTGGCGACCATCAGCCGTTTGGCGGCTCTGTACCCATCTGTTTATACCCAGCCCCTGCTGCATGTTGCAGGGCTTGCCTGGATACTGGCCTTTGGTTTCTATCTTTGGCAGTTTGTACCTATTCTTACCCGTCCCCGTGCCGACCAGGCTTTTGATAAAGGCGGTCTGATCAAACCTATGGAGAAAAAATGAGGTTGACGGTCAGAACAGATTACGCTTTCAGGATGCTCTTGTATTTGGCCGTGCATCCTGACAGGCTTTGCACCATTAAGGAAATCGCCAAGGCCTACCATATTTCAGAGCCGCATCTCATGAAAATCACTCACCAGCTTAGCCAGTTGGCATGGATTGAAACAATAAGAGGCAAAGGCGGTGGTATGAAACTGGCCAAAAAACCGGAAGAAATCTGTTTGGCTGAAGTGATTAAAACAGTTGAGCCGGATTTTCATTTGGTGGAGTGCTTTAGCAGTGACAATACCTGCAATATTGGAGCCTATTGTGGTTTGACTGGCATTATGCAAGAAGCGCTGGATGCATTTATTGCCTGTTTTGCCCAATATTCCCTGGCTGATATCCTCAAGTCAGGAACCCCGCCTTCTGACGAATCCCTTGAGAAAATCGTCAATTTCATGAAGTAAGGTTTTGTGCCAAAAGCCGGGCTGCAAGTTGTCCGCTTTTGACGGCGCCTTCCAGCACGCCGGGAAAGCCTGTGTCAGTCCAGTCGCCGGCCAGGTATAAACCAGGCCAGGCAGTGGCGTTTGGCAAGCGATGCAGGCCCGGTTCGGCGCTAAAGGTAGCCCTTTTTTCGGTAATGATGTCCCAGGCGGTTACGGCAGGCAAGGGCAGGTTTTCAGGGGCCTGTCTGGCAAGCTGTCCAATCACCAGCCGGATAATTTCCGGCTTGTCTTTTTCCAGCCATTCACTGGCCTGACTGATGACAATGGCAATTTCGGGACGGACGCTTTTGCCAGTATCAGCCATGAAGCGGGAGCGTATGAACAGCCACTGCCCCGGGTCTTGTTGCGGGTGTTCTGTTTTAAGCAGATAAAGCGGCAAGGGCAATTGCCAGTTTTTTTCCAGCTCAAGGGTAATTGTCATGATTGGATTAAAGCTGAATTGCCGCAGCGCTTGCATGAAGCCGGCCTGGTTTTCGCTATTGGGCAGGGTGGCCAGGATTTTGGCGCACTGTTCGGCAGGCGTTGCCAGGATGACAGCATCAAAATCAAGACTATCTATTTGGTAACCCTTGGGTGTGATTGAAAGGGACTGGATGCTTTTTCCATAAGTAAACCTGATTGCCTTGCTGAGTTTTTCTGCCCATAAGGCACTCAGGTTAACCCGGGGTATCAGGAAGTTGGAGGCCTGTTTACCTGCATCGGTACTGTGTTGCAACACACGGGCAAACAGTTGCATGCAGGCTTTGTTGACATGGGTGTTCAGGGTGGCAATGCAAAGTGGTTCCCAGAATGCCTGATAAAGAAAGGGTGTCTGCTTTTCCTGTTTTAGCCAGTTGCCAACGGTTTGTGCTTGGGGTACCCGCCATTTTTGCCTTTTCAGGGTTAACAGTGCACGTATCAGCTTGAATTTGTCAGTAAATGCCAAACCTTTGGCCCATAGCAGGGCTTGCAGAAAATCAAAGGGCGCAGGCAGGGTTGACTTGAGGTGCAGCCTGAAATCCTGATTCAAGGTTGAAATATCAAGGGGTTGCCTTAAGAAATTTTCCTGTTCATCCAGGCCCAGTTCTTGCATAAGCCGCAGGGTATCTGAATAAGCTCCAATCAGCAGGTGTTGGCCGTTATCAATCGTCCTGCCCAGTTTACGGGAATGCACTTTACGGGCACGTCCACCCAAAGTGTGCGATTGCTCGAAGACATGGACCCTGAGGTTTTTTTGCTGCAGGGTGTGGGCGGCAGCCAGGCCCGCCCAACCTGCACCGATAACGGCAACGCTTTTTTGATCAGGGGTATCAAGAGGTGGCATTACGCATGTCACGGGTGAATGTCCTGCCACCGTTAATCCATATTTTCCAGGCAATAAAAAATTTCCGGATAGGCGTCAGACTGATACGCTGGTCCAGAATGTTCCATTGCTCATGCTCAATTTCTTTTAACAGGGCATGGTAAATGGCGGCCATCATAATGCCAGGGCGTTGAGCGCGGCGGTCTTCTTCCGGCAACAGGGTGAAGGCTTCTTTATAAAGCTGGCAGGCACGATTGGCTTCAAAGGCCATCAGTTTTTTGAAGTTGTCGTTGTAATTGCTGTTCAGGATGTCGGCTGCCTTGACGTTAAAAGCCTGCAAGTCTTCAATCGGAAGATAAATACGTCCACGACGTGCATCATCACCTATATCACGGATAATATTGGTCATTTGCAAGGCCAGCCCCAGCTTTTCCGCATATTGCAGGGTTTGGGGGTTATGAAAGCCAAAAACCCGTGCCGATAACAGTCCCACGGCGCTGGCTGCGTGCCAGCAATATTTTTTCAGGCCCGCCCAGTCCAGGTAGCGGCTTTGGTCAAGGTCCATTTCCATGCCATCAATAATGGCCAGGAAGTGTTCCTGGGCCAGCTTGAAAGGCTCAATATGCGGTGCCAGGGCCTTGGTAACGGGATGCTCGGGTTTTTGTTTGTAAAGATTGCCGATTTCATTGCGCCACCAGCCCAGCTTGACACGGGCCAAGGACGGGTCTGAACACTCATCAACCACATCATCAACTTCCCGGCAGAAGGCATAGATGGCCGTAATGGCACGTCTGGGTTCAGGTTGCAGATACAGAAAAGAATAATAAAAACTGGATCCGCTTTTGTTGGTTTTATCCTGGCAGTATTCGTCTGGTGTCATGATGTTATGAATGAGTTAAAGCACGCCATGAAATAATGGCCCAATCAGGTTTGTTCAATACCGGGCGCTGGTTGAAAACATCATAGTTGACGTTTTCAATTTTTTCCAGAATGCGCAATCCACCCTGAATAATCATGCGCATTTCCCATGCCAGGCGTCCACGCAGGTTCTTGGTCAGGGGCGCGCCGGCAAGCATCATTGTACGGGTAAATTCGATTTGTTCCTGCATTAATCCGATCCACTCAGGGGTTATCTTTTCAGATGCCAGGTTTTGTACCGTGATATTGTGCCGATGCAGGCTGTCCTGGGGCAAATAAACCCGGTTTTTATTCAGGTCAATGGCAATATCCTGCCAGAAATTGACCAGTTGCAGGGCAGTGCAGATTTGATCGGAAAAGACAATATTTTCTTCGCTGACAGCCTGGTAAATATGCAGCATTAACAGCCCTACGGGATTGGCAGAAAACCGGCAGTACTCAAGTAACGCTTCCTGATTGGCAAATGGCGTGAAACGGACATCCGATTCGAAGGCAGTGAGTAAGTCCTTGAAGGCGGACATGGGTAAATGATATTGACGGATAATGGTTGCGAGGGGAATAAACACGCTATTTAACTCGGGTGAGCCAAAATCATCAGGGCCGGCGGGTTGTTGTTGTATTTTTCGTAACGCGGTCCTGTAGGCTTGAAGTTTTTCCAGTCGCGCCGCCAGATTCAAATCACCCTCATCGGCAATATCATCGGCACTGCGGGCAAAAGCATAAACCGCATGAATGGCGGGTCTTAACGCTGCCGGGATAAGGACAGAGGCAACCGGAAAGTTTTCATAATGTTCAACAGACATGCAGGGACTCGTAAAATAATTGCATCGTGGGGATTATAAGCGCCAGGAGTGATTATAATTTAGGGCTGGGTGCTGTATTTTTAAACTGGAGTAACGCAAATGCCTCGTCCAATCCGCGCAACAATATCTTTGCCGGCACTGTCACATAATTTGCAGGTGGTTCGCAATCATCTGCAATTGGCCCGTCAGGACTGTCAGGAAACAACCGGGAAGTCGTTCGGGTCGCCTTTCATTTGGGCTGTTATCAAGGCAAATGCATATGGGCACGGGCTTGAAAATGGCATTAAGGGGTTTGGGCAGGCCGACGGGCTGGCGCTTATTGATTTGAACGATGCCATTCGTTGCCGCGAAAAGGGTTGGGACAAAAAAATATTAATGCTTGAAGGTTTTTTTGAACAGGCTGATTTGCCGTATTTGCAGGAAAACCATATCACGACCAGTATTCATCATATCGCGCAAATAAAAATGCTTGAGAAAATGCCGGCCGGCAAGCCATTTGATGTTTTTCTCAAGCTCAATACGGGCATGAACCGCTTGGGATTCCGTCCTGCTGATTGTGCTGCCCGCTTCCAGGATTTGCTGGTCTTGCAAAAGCAGGGCAGGGTTGGCAAGATTGGTTTTATGTCGCATTTTTCAAGTGCCGATGGCCAGCCGGGGGCCATCGATGAACCCGCACGCCTCATGATGCAGGCCATTGAAGGTTTGCCCGGCGCGCTTAGCATGTGCAATTCAGCCGCTACGTTGCGGTATCCCTCTCTTGCCTTCAATGAACGGGAAAACTGGGTCAGACCAGGTATTTGCCTTTATGGTGCGTCTCCTTTTGATACACCCACAGAAACCGCAACGGCATTCGGCTTGCGCCCGGCCATGTCTTTAAAGGCAAAACTGCTTTCGGTGCAACACGTGGAAAAGGGTGAGTCGGTTGGCTATGGCGCTACCTTTACGGCCACTCAAAATACCCGTGTGGGTGTGGTGGCGTGTGGCTATGCCGATGGCTATCCAAGGCATGCTCCAACGGGTACACCAGTAGTGGTCAATGGGGTCCGGACAAGAATTATCGGCCGTGTATCCATGGATATGCTAACGGTAGACCTTGATCCCGTTCCCGATGCGCGGGAAGGTGACTGGGTAAATTTATGGGGACACAATGGCCCGCACATTGATGAGGTGGCCAGCCATGCAGGCACCATTTCCTATGAGCTCATGTGTGCACTGGCAAAACGGGTACCGGTTGATCTTGAAGAATAGAATGCACCCGAATCTATGTAAAATAGACCGGAATGTAAATATATAAGGAAAACCGGATGAAGAATAAATGTGTCCTGGTAACTGGGGCAACCAAAGGTATTGGCTGGGCCATTTCAAGACGCCTGAGTGATGCGGGTGCCCATGTCATTGGTTTGGCCCGTCATGTGGATGAAATAGATTTTCCGGGTTTTTTGTATCAATGTGATTTGAATGACGCCGGCCAGACCGAAGACGTCTTGCGCATGATCCGTGAAAAATACCCTGTTGATGCCATTGTCAATAATGTGGGTGTTGTGTTGCCTGAAATCCTGGGGGAGATCTCATTGGCTTCGTTTTACCAGGTTTATGATCTTAATGTCCGTTCGGCGATTCAGGTGGTTCAGGCTTTTTCTGATGTGATGAAGCAACGGCAGGAAGGACGGATTATCAATATTGCCAGTATTGCCAGTCATGGCTCAGCGGGAAAAACCAGTTATTCGGCGGCCAAATCGGCCCTGGTGGCCTGTACCAAAACCTGGGCGCTGGAATTGGCCGATTATGGTATTACGGTCAATGCCATTTCACCCGGTCCGGTAGAAACGCAGCTTTTACGTGAAAGTTATCCGGTGGGTAGCGAAAAAGAAAAGCAGTTGCTGGCCGATATTCCGCTTAAACGATTGGCTCGCCCTGAAGAAATTGCGGCGGCAGTGCAGTTTTTGCTGTCTCATGATGCCGCTTTTATTACTGGACAGGTGCTGCAAATTGATGGAGGAAAAAGCCTGTAACGGCAAAGACTGGCCGTTGCAAAGGCTTGCCTGTTTCAAACAAGCGGTAATGTAAATCATAAAAGGAAAAGGCCAAGCTCATGGCAAAAGCAAAAACAGTGTATGTCTGCCAGGAATGCGGTGGAATCAGCAATAAATGGCAGGGCAAGTGTACGCACTGTGGTGCCTGGAATACCTTGCAGGAAACCATGGAACAGCCCGTGCCTGCAGCGGGAGCCAACCGGTTTTCACACCTGGCTTCATCGGCGCCGGTACGGATGCTGTCTGACATTGAGGTGCGGGAAACTCCCCGGCAACCTACTGGTCTGGCAGAGTTTGACAGGGTTCTGGGTGGTGGCCTGGTGCCGGGGTCGGTGGTCCTTATTGGCGGAGATCCCGGGATTGGCAAATCCACGCTCTTGTTGCAGGCGCTGGCCATGTTGTCTCAGGCCGTTCCCGTGCTGTATGTAACCGGTGAAGAGTCTGCAGAACAGGTCGCTTTAAGGGCGCAACGGCTGGATCTTGATGCCAGCAATGTCAAGTTGCTGGCGGAAATCCAGCTTGAAACCATTCAACGGGCCCTGCAGGAAGAAAAGCCCCAGGTGGCCGTGATTGACTCCATTCAAACCTTGTTTTCAGGGGCGTTAAGCGCTGCGCCCGGTTCGGTATCGCAGGTGCGTGAATGTGCCGCACAGCTTACCCGTCTGGCCAAGCAAACCGGCGTCTCCATTGTCATGATCGGACACGTGACCAAAGATGGTACGCTGGCAGGTCCCCGGGTCTTGGAACACATCGTTGATACGGTTTTGTATTTTGAGGGTGAACATCATTCTTCTTATCGGCTGATTAGGGCTTTCAAGAACCGGTTTGGTGCCGTTAACGAACTGGGTGTATTCGCCATGACCGATAAAGGGCTCAAAGGCGTCAATAATCCTTCGGCCCTTTTCCTTTCCCAGCATGCTGCCAATGTGCCCGGCACGTGCGTGATGGCCACCCAGGAAGGCAGCCGGCCCTTGCTGGTGGAAATACAGGCGCTGGTGGATACCGCCCATGTTCCCAATCCGCGTCGTTTGTCGTTGGGGCTGGATGGTGGCAGGCTGGCCATGTTGTTGGCCGTGCTTAACCGGCATGCCCAGGTGGCCACGTTTGACCAGGACGTTTTTGTCAATGCGGTGGGTGGGGTAAGAATTACCGAAACGGCATCTGACCTGGCCGTATTGCTGGCGATTATTTCCTCACTCAGGAACAAGCCTTTGCCACAAGGCTTGCTGGTTTTTGGTGAAGTGGGGCTGGCTGGTGAGATTCGCCCTGCCACCCGCGGGCAGGAACGCCTCAAGGAGGCCGCCAAGTTGGGCTTCAGTATTGCGCTGATACCCAAACATAATGCACCCAGGCAGGCAATCGAAGGGCTGGAAATCTGGCCTGTTTCCCGTCTTGATGAAGTGTTGCAGTTTATAAAATAAAATCAGAAAAAGGAGTCATGGGTGGATTGGTTGTCGGGTATTCCCTTGTATTTGCTGTTGGGGGCCAGCATTGGTTTTGTAGGGGCCATGGTGGGTATCGGGGGAGGGCTGATTGCCATTCCCATGCTGGTGCTCCTGTTTGATATGCCCCAGCAACTGGCCCAGGGAACCGCGTTGGTCATGATTGTGAGTAATGTGCTGTTATCGGTCAGAAGTTATAACCAGAGCAACAGAATTGATTTTAAAAGCGTGGGTACTGCCGTGGTGGTGAATATGGTCGCGACCAATTTGGCAGCAATCATGGCCCAGGATATTGATCCTGTCCTGTTGCGTCGTTTATTTGCCATTTTTCTGGCCCTGATTGCCTTGCTGTATTTGTGGCAGACCCTTCCCGGGAAAATTAAAAAACAGTCTGCCTCCCAGGCAGGGGCAGCCACAAAACTGAAACTTTCCACCTCTGTCTGGCTGGGGCTGGGTTCGGGTCTGATTGGTGGTATTTTTGGTGTGGGAGGCTCTTTGATTATTGTGCCTGTCATGACCATGTATTATGGTTTCAGGCAAACGACTGCACAGGGTATGGCGTTGGCCATGATTGTGCCAGGCAGTTGTGTGGCACTGGGTACCTATGCCTGGGGTGGCAATACCAACTGGATAATAGGGTTAAGCATGGCCATCGGTGGCATGTTCGTGGTGAGGTACGGGGTAAAGCTGGCGTATCGCCTTCCCGAAGTGCACCTGAAAAGAATTTTTTCACTGGTGCTTTTTTTAACCGTGGCATTGTTAATGACAAAATAAACGATTGGGAAAATTGGCAATGAAAAGTATGTTGAACGGGCGACTTGCCTGGGTGTCCTTCAAGCGGGACTGGAAATCCGGTGAGCTCAAGCTGCTGTTTCTTGCGCTGATTATTGCCATTGTTGCCGTCAGCAGCGTGGGTTTTTTGTCAGACAGGGTGTCACGGGCCCTTGAGCGTGACACCGGGCAAATGCTGGCTGCAGACCTGTTGCTGGAGTCCGATGAGCCGGTTCAGCAAGCGTTGCTTGCGCGTGCCCAAAAAGACGGCTTGTCAGTGGCACAAACCTGGCAATTCCCCTCTATGGTGGCTGCGGCTGATAAAACCCGGTTGGCTTCTGTCAAGGCCGTGAGTGATGGCTATCCTTTGCGGGGTACCCTGAAACTGAAGGGGGGACATGAATCGCCCGTTGAAAGTGCACGCCAGGCACCTGAATCCGGAACCGTGTGGGCCGATGCACAATTACTGCTGCAACTCGACGTGTTACCCGGACAGACGGTGCAGCTGGGCAATAAAACGTTCAGGGTTGAAAAAATCATCGAGAGCGAACCTGACAAGGGCTTGCAGTTTGTGAACATTGCCCCAAGGCTTATGTTGAATGCCGCTGATTTGGCGTCAACCGGCCTGATTGCGCCAGGCAGCCGGATTAAATATGCGTTGCTGTTGGCGGGGGATGGCAATGCCGTGGCCAATTACCGCCAATGGCTGGAAACAGCGATTGCCAAGGGGCAGCAGATACGCGGAACAGAGTCCGTGCGGCCCGAGGTGCGGCAGTCCCTGGACAGGGCCCAGCAGTTTTTTGCCCTGGTAGCCCTGTTAACGGTCCTGATTGCCTGCGTAGCTATTGCCCTGGGTTCGCGGCGCTTTACCAAGCGGCATCAGGACGGGGTGGCCGTCATGAGAACGATTGGAGCAACAGGCAGTCAGGTAAGACAAATTCTGCTGCTTGAGTTTTTACTGGTAGCCGTATTTGCTTCCCTGACAGGCAGTGCCATTGGTTATTTGTTTCATTACTTCCTGCTTTACTTCCTGATGCCTCTGCTGCAAACCGAGTTGCCGGCAGCCTCCCTGTTGCCCGCCTTCCAGGCGGCTATTGTAGGGGTTTTCTTGCTAATCGGCTTTTCTGTGCCTCCGTTATTGCAGTTAAGCAGGGTGCCTCCGCTTAAAGTCATCCGCCAGGATTTGCAATTGCTGTCTGCGGGCAAAACAAGCGCTTACCTGCTGGGTGGCGTGGTGTTTCTGGCCCTGCTTTGGTGGTTTGCCAAAAGTTTCGTGCTGGCCCTGATCGTCGGGGCGGGTTTCTTGCTGGCTTTGGGGGCCTTTGCCTTGTTTTCATGGTGTCTGGTGTGGCTGGTGGCTGTGCTGCGCAAGCGCCTGATGCACAAGCCTGTCTTGCGTTTTGCGCTGGCCGGTATGGTTAGCCGCAAGCAAATGACGATTGTGCAGATATGTTCGCTGGCACTGGGGCTGATGATTATTCTGTTGCTTGGCCTGATCCGAACCGATTTGCTGGATGGCTGGCGCAACACTTTGCCCGATAATGCACCCAATCGTTTTTTGATTAATATTCAGGCTGACCAGCGCCAGCCTGTCCAGGCGTTTTTTGAACGCCAAGGATTACCAAGGCCTGAACTGGAGCCCATGGTGCGTGGACGACTGGTGCAAATCAATGGCAAGGAAATCTCACCGGCTGATTATTCAGAAGAAAGAACCCGCCGACTGGTGCAGCGCGAGTTCAACCTGTCTTATCTTGACGAGCTTCCACCCAGCAATACGATCAGCCAGGGAAAATGGCTGAACCCGGCAATGCCCGAGGTGTCTTTTGAGCTGGAGCTGGCCGAAACCCTGGGACTCAAACTGAATGACCGTCTGGCCTTTGATGTGGCCGGGCAGCTGGTCGAGGCCAAAATTACCAGCCTCAGAACGGTCAAGTGGGATTCAATGCAGGTCAATTTCTTTGCCATCATGTCTGCCCCATTGCTTGAGAACAAGCCCGCAACCTGGATTACCTCCTTTTATCTGCCCGATAACCTTCCCCTGTTTACCCAGGAACTGGTCAGCCAATTTCCCAATATTACGGTGTTTGATGTTTCCGGTATATTGGCCCAGCTCGAATCAGTGCTTTCACAAGTGAGTCTGGCGGTGCAACTGTTGTTTGTATTCACGTTTCTGGCTGGTGTGGTGGTTCTGGTCGCCGCCTTTTTATCTACGTACGATGAGCGAATTTATGAAGCGGCGGTATTGCGTTCGCTGGGGGCGACATCGGGGCAGCTGGATCAGGCGCAGCGCCTGGAGTTGTTGATCATTGGTTTATTTGCCGGCTTGTTGGCGGCCACGGCAGCTGTTTTGATTGCCGGCCTGCTGGCCTATCATGTTTTTGACTTTAGCATCAGCCTGAACTATTGGCCATGGCTGGTTGGGGTGCTCGTTGGGGTTGCGGCTTCATCATTAGGCGGTAAAATGGCCCTTAAAGGTGTTAAAACAACACCTCCTTTACAGGTTTTACGGAGTATGGATTAAATGATACGTGTGCAACCCATGGTTGAGCCACTGGATCGTACGGTCAGTTTTTATGATCAGATTGGTGGTGAGCAGGGTCTTAAAGAGCTGGTTGAGCGGTTTTATGACTTGATGGATCTTGAGTCCGATTTCAAAGAGCTGCGGGAAACGCATGGTGAGTCTCTGGACAATGCCCGGGAAAAACTGTTTTTGTTTCTGAGCGGTTATCTGGGCGGGCCTGACCGTTATATTTCACAGTTTGGTCATCCACGTCTTAAAGCCAGGCATATGCCTTTTTCCATTGGTTCGGTTGAGCGTGACCAGTGGGTGGTTTGTATGGGCAGGGCCATGATGGATCAAAATATTCCTGAACCCATCATGGATCGTATGTTGCAATCCTTTTTTGGCGTGGCAGACTGGATGAAAAACCGGGATGACTGATACGTTTGGGCAAGTCGTGCGGGTTAACGCTGGCAAAAGCGGGATGCTTTATGATTCCGCATTTGCCATTGAACCCGACATGCGCGTGTTTGACCCTGTTTTTTATGCAGACCGTGCCCGGCCGGTCAGTGCAGGGGGGCGCAATGCTGCCTGGTTTGTTCACGATCGTTGGGGAAGCGGGGTTTTACGCAAGTACCGCCGTGGCGGGCTGGTGGCCCGTATTAACAAGTCCCATTATGTCTGGAACGGGGCTGAAAATACCCGTTCATTTGCCGAGTTCAGGCTTTTGCAATCCATGCATGTACAGGGTTTGCCAGTACCAAAGGTGGTTGCCGCCAGCTATACACGTTCCTGGTGTTTTTACCAGGCGGCATTAATTACCGAAACGCTGCCCGGTACCCGGCCCCTGGCCAGTGTATTGAAAGACATGCCGGCTACCGCTGACCCAGGTGCATTGGCGAAGGCCTGCGCGAACAGCATTTATCTTATGCACAAGGCCAATGTATGGCATGCCGATTTAAACGCGTTCAATATTCTTGTGGATGGCAATAACAAAGCATGGCTGATTGACTTTGACAAGGGACGGCAACTTGTCATGACAGATTCATTATGTGAAGCTAACCTGAATCGTTTGAAACGTTCCCTTGAAAAAGTGTTGCAGCAACAAGGTTTGGCATTTTGGGAACACTTGCACCGGTTTTATATAAAAAACCAATAAAAAAAATCATTTTCTTTTCAAATGATTTATGATTCTCTTTTTTTTAAACTGTTTAGGAGTCGAGTGCGATATGAAAGTGCAATTCGTTCGTAAATTGGCCGTTGCTGCATTGTCCTTGTCTGTTTCGGGTGTTGCCCTGGCAGAAGAGGAAAAAGTGCTGAACGTTTACAACTGGGCCGAATATACGGCTCCTGACACGATCCCTGGTTTTGAAAAACAAACGGGAATCAAGGTTCGTTATGATACTTATGATACTAACGATATCCTGCAGGCAAAACTGTTAACCGGCAATTCGGGTTATGATGTGGTGGTGCCTTCAACCCACTATGCAGCACGTCAAATTCAAGGTGGCCTGTTCCAGAAACTGGATAAATCCAAAATACCGAATTGGAAAAACCTTGATCCGACCATTATGGATCTGGTAGCCCAGGTTGACCCGGGTAATGAATATCTGGTTCCATGGGGTTACGGCACCAATGGCCTGGGCTATAACGTGACCAAGGCCAAGGAAATTTTAGGTGAAAATGCCGATCTGGCCAATTGGGACAATCTGTTCAATCCCGAGATTGCACAAAAATTCCAGTCTTGCGGTATTTCCATCCTTGATGAAGCGGCCCAGGTGTTTCCGGCTGTTTTGCATTACATGGGCAAAGATCCTAATAGCGACAAACCCGAAGATTATCGTGCCGCCCTTGAGGTCCTGAAAAAAATCCGTCCTTATGTCCGTCAATTCAGCTCATCCGGATTTATCGATGAACTGGCTTCCGGTGACTTGTGCATGGTGTATGGTTTCTCGGGAGATGTCATGATTGCGGCCAGTCGTGCCA
Source organism: Advenella faeciporci (assembly GCF_014652395.1). Taxonomy (GTDB): domain Bacteria; phylum Pseudomonadota; class Gammaproteobacteria; order Burkholderiales; family Burkholderiaceae_B; genus Advenella; species Advenella faeciporci. The sequence goes on along the minus strand of NZ_BMYS01000003.1, from coordinate 22,455 downwards.
AAGAAGCCGGCAAGTCATTCAATATTGATTACTTCATACCGCAGGGTGGGGCGCCAGCATGGTTTGACACCATGGCCATTCCCAAAGATGCACCCCATCCTGAAAATGCCATGGCGTTTATCAATTACATAGAGACCCCCGAAGTACATGCCGCAATTACCAATGTCATGTTTTACCCCAATGCCAATAAAGAGGCCCGCAATTTCGTGAACCCGGATATTGCTTCAAACCCCATGATTTATCCTGGGGAAGAAGTGGCCAAAACCCTTTTTGTCATCAAGGCCCAACCCATGAATATTGCCCGTTTGCAAACGCGCTTGTGGGCTGAACTCAAATCAGGTAAATAATCATGTCAGAAGTGCGCCATCCTGCGCCGTTAGACAACATCGACGAGTTCGTCAAACTGGTTGATGTTGTCAAGATTTTTGGTGATACCGTTGCCGTCAAGTCGGTTAACCTGTCTGTGCGTCGTAATGAAATTTTTGCCTTGCTGGGCAGTTCCGGTTGTGGCAAATCTACCCTGTTAAGAATGCTTGCCGGGTTTGAACAGCCCACTTCAGGGCAAATCCTGCTTGATGGGGTGGATATTGCCGGTATTGCGCCATATAAGCGTCCTGTCAACATGATGTTTCAGTCCTATGCACTGTTTCCTCACATGACGGTTGAAGATAATGTGGCGTTTGGCCTGAAGCAGGAAGGCATTGCGCGCAATGAAATTCATGATCGGGTTTTTGCCGCGCTTGATCTGGTGCAAATGGCGGCTTATTCAAGACGCAAGCCCGGCCAGCTTTCAGGCGGGCAGCAGCAAAGGGTTGCTTTGGCCCGCAGTCTGGTCAAGCGGCCCAAACTCTTGTTGCTTGATGAACCCATGTCGGCACTGGACAAGCAAATCCGCCAGAAAACCCAGATCGAACTGGTTAAAATCCTTGATCAGGTAGGCGTAACCTGTATCATGGTTACCCATGATCAGGAAGAGGCCATGACGATGGCCAATCGTCTGGCCGTCATGACCGATGGGCAAATTGTACAATGTGGTACGCCACATGATGTGTACACCTTCCCCAACTCGCAATTTGTGGCCAGTTTTATTGGTTCAACCAATATCTTTACCGGTGAAATCGTGGTGGATGAACCCGATCATGTCCTGATTGAAAGCGACGAGCTGATGCGTCCCATGTACGTGAATCACGGTGTTAGCGAACCCTTGGGCATGGAGGTTTATGTTTCCATTCGCCCCGAACAGATTCGGGTGTTGCGTGATCAGCCCGAAGATGAAACCAATGTGGGGCATGGCATGGTGACTCACCTGGCCTGGATGGGCAGTTACGCCCTGTATCAGATTCGTCTGGATTCAGGAAAGGTTATTGAGGCCAGTGTGCCCAGTATCAAGCTTACCCAGGAAGATGCGCCAGGGGTTGATGACGAGGTTTATATCACCTGGGGACCCGACAGCGGCACGGTATTGCCATCATGAAGATCGCATCACTTAAAAGATTTTTTCCGTCACAAAATGTGCTTGCCATCTTGCCGCCTTACCTGTGGCTGGTGATTTGCCTGCTGGTGCCTTTTTTCATTGTCCTGAAGATCAGTTTTGCTGAATCCACATTTGGCATTCCACCGTATTCTTCATTAATAGAAATAAAGGAAGGGGTCATCAGGCTGGCTTTTCATCTGGAAGGCTATATTCTGTTGCTCACTGACAGTATTTTTGTGGGGGCTTATCTGAACTCCCTGCAAATGGCTGCCGTAACAACGATATGCTGTATTTTGATTGGCTACCCAATGGCTTATCATATTGCACGCTCATCTCCTAAAACGCGCAATTTGTTGATGCTGGCGGTTATCTTGCCATTCTGGACATCCCTGCTGTTGCGGGTTTATGCCTGGGTAGGTATTTTGCGCAATGAAGGTTTGCTCAACAATTTCCTGCTCTGGACAGGCGTGATTGATAAGCCGCTGGAAATTTATCGAACCGATATGGCCGTTTATATTGGTCTGGTCTATTCTTACCTGCCGTTTTTTATTCTGCCGCTGTATACCAACCTGATCAAACTCGACCAGCGATTGCTGGATGCCGCCTATGATTTGGGCGCCAAACCATGGCAGGCATTTCTGAAAATCACCTTGCCCCTATCCAAGCCCGGAGTCATTGCCGGTGCGATGCTGGTCTTCATTCCCTCGGTGGGAGAGTATGTGATTCCCGAACTGTTGGGGGGAACCAATACCTATATGATCGGGCGTGTCATGTGGGATCAGTATTTTACCGATGCAAACTGGCCGGTTGCCGCCGCAGTGGCTATTGCCATGATTTTGCTGTTGCTGGTGCCGCTGGCTGTTTTCCAGTACAACCAGTCCAAAGAAACCGAAGCCCAATGAGGAAGTCATGACTAAACAAAGTGTTTTCTTCAAATGGTTTTTTCTGGGCATCGGCTTCCTGTTTCTATACATTCCGATTCTTAGCCTGATTGTTTTTTCTTTCAATGATTCTGCGCTGGCCTCTTCCTGGTCGGGATTTTCCCTGCGATGGTATAAGAGTCTCTTCGAAGACCAGGCCTTGTTAAGCGCTGCCTGGCTGTCCCTGAAAATTGCTGTCCTGACGGCTACCGCTGCCGTGTTCATCGGCACCTGGGCTGGTTATGTGCTGGTGCGCAAAGGGCATTTCAAAGGGATAGGGCTTTATATTGGCATGCTCAATGCCCCCTTGGTGATTCCCGATGTGATTTTGGGAATTTCCCTGTTGCTCATGATTGTTGAAATAAGGAATATCACCGGGTTTCCGGCCAGTAACGGGATTTTCACGATTTGGCTGGGACATGTGACGCTTTGTGTTGCCTATGTGTCGGTGGTTATTGCTTCCCGGGTACGTGAACTTGACCGCTCTCTTGAAGAGGCGGCACTGGATTTGGGTGCCACACCCCTGAAGGTGTTTTTTTCCATCACCCTGCCACTCATTGCCCCGGCCCTGGTGGCCGCCTGGCTGCTGGCGTTTACACTGTCACTGGATGACGTGGTGATTGCCTCGTTCCTCAATGGGCCTGGTTTTACAACCTTGCCTATCGAAGTGTTTTCGCGTGTCAGACTGGGGATCAAGCCAGAGGTCAATGCCCTGGCCACTTTATTTATCGTACTGGTAGGCGTGTTCGTCATTATTGCCAATCGCCTTCAAACAGGAACCACTAAAAATGAAAACAGTATCGATTTACGGTCTTAAGAATTGCAGCACCTGCACGAAGGCCATCAAATGGTTGCAGGCCAATGATTATGATGTTGAGTTCATCGATTACCGCGCCAACCCCATTAATGCAGTCACGTTGCAACAATGGGCACCCTTGGTGGGTGGTTGGGAGAAGCTCATTAATCGTGCTTCCATGACCTGGCGTAATTTGCCTGCTGAAAGAAAAAACCCTGACTCGGATGAACAATGGCTGGGTATCGCCACCGAGTTTCCTTCAGCCATCAAGCGACCGATTGCCGTGACCCGGGATGGCCAGGTGTTTCTGGGTTTTTCCGAAAAAAATTATGCGCTGCAGTTTAAGTAAAGTAAAGGGTGAAGAAGATGTTAAGTCAGAATGAATTGAAACAGCAGGTAGCCAAGGCGGCGGTTGAATATATCCGTCCTTTCCTGGGTTCTGGTGTCGTGGTGGGTGTGGGTACCGGCTCAACAGCCGATTTGTTTATTGATCACCTGGCAGGTTTCAAGGATCACTTTATGGCCGCAGCAGCCAGTTCCGAGCGAAGTGCGCAGCGCCTGGCTGGCTTGGGCATTCGCGTGCTGGATCTCAATGAGGTGCAGGGCATGCCGGTTTATGTTGATGGTGCCGATGAAATCAATGCGCGCTTGCAAATGATCAAGGGTGGGGGCGGTGCCTTGACCCGGGAGAAAATTGTGGCTTCGGTGGCCGAACGGTTTGTTTGTATTGCCGATGAGTCCAAGGTAGTGGACAGGCTGGGTAAATTTGCCATTCCCCTTGAAGTCATTCCCATGGCGGTCAATGCCGTTGCCCGGAAAATGCGGACATTGGGGGGCAATCCTGTCTTGCGAGAGGGGTTTATTACCGATAATGGTAACCCTATTCTGGATGTAGCCGGTTTCAGTCTGGATGATGCCGCTGAAATGGAGGCAGTTATGAATAATGTACCGGGTGTTGTAACATGTGGTTTATTTGCCATTTCTCCTGCCAGCGTCGCATTGATTGCCACTCAGCAGGGAATCAGGACAATGAAGGTGTAGTGTCATATTCATGTCATTAAACCTTCTTAAAATCATTTAATTATTTTTAAACAGGTGCAGGTATGGTTGAACATACAAATAAACGTTTTGAGGCAGACCTCGAAGACATTCGTTCACGCTTTTTAAGAATGGGCGGATTGGTAGAGTCCATGATTGCCGATGGCATCGATGTTTTGACGACCGGCAATACCGTGGTAATGGAACGCATTTTTGAACGTGAAAGGGAAGTCAACCAGCTTGAGGTTGAGATTGACCATTCCATTACCCAGGTGATGGCACTTAACCAGCCAACCGCAGTCGACCTGCGCTTGCTGATGTCAGTCTCCAAGATGCTGACAGATATGGAGCGTTCCGGTGATGAGGCCGAGAAAATGGCCAAAATGGCGCGACGTCTTCATGAAAACAATCAACGTTATGAACCCGTGATTGAGTTGCGTCACATGGCCGCTAGCGTTATTTCCATGTTGAATCGCTCACTTGATGCCTTCGCCCGCAGAGATCCCATTCTGGCCGCCGAAGTGGTGCGCAGTGACAAACTGGTCGATAAAGAGTGGAAAGGTGTGTTGCGTGAATTGATCAGTTATATGATTGAGGATCCTCGTACCATTTCAGGCAGTATTGATCTGCTGTTTATTGCCCGTGCGCTTGAGCGTATTGGCGATCATGCGAAAAACATGGCAGAGCGCGTGATTTATCTGGTTCAGGGTGAAGATGTGCGCCACACAGGTGTCAAGAACGTTGAATTGCAGGCGCGTGGCGGTAAAGAAGCGGTAGAGGCTCTCAAGGAAGCCAAACTGGCAGAGGCAAGTGAGACGTCCGATGCCAGCAAGCAGTAAATCCTGCCTTTCCTGTACATAAAAAACAGCCTCATCAGAGGCTGTTTTTTATGCTGAAGCTTGTTGCCATTGATCAGTTTGATGGAGGAACGTAACCCTGGGCTTCAATGTTGGCATCTTCGAACAGATAGCTTTCCATTTGCTGTTGCAGATATTTGCGGGCACGTGCATCGGCCAGGTTAAGCCGGTTTTCATTCACAATACGGGTTTGGATTTCGGTCCATGCAATCCAGGCTTCCTTGGAAATGGATTGCCAGATTTTAACGCCCAGATCGCCTGGGTACGGTGGGTAGTCCAGGCCTTCAGCTTCTTTTTTAAGTTTTACACATTGAACAAGACGTGCCATTTTGCTACCTCATTAAAGTTTCTTGATAAAAATTAGACTGTTTCTGGATCGATTGTAATTCATTTGCTTTTCAGCGGGCAAATCATTGATGGTTCCTTGAACAAACCCGCGTTTGACAAACCAGTGAGAGGTTCGGGTGGTTAGCACGAACAGACGTTTGACACCTAGCGCACGCGCCTTGTTTTCTGCGTGTCTCAGCAGTATTTCACCTTCTCCACTACCTTGCCAGTCAGGGTTGACAATCAGGCAGGCCATTTCGGCCATTTTTGATTCAGGGTAAGGAATTAAGGAAACACAGCCATAAATAATGCCGTCGTGCTCAAGAACCGTGAATTTTTCCACGTCACGCTCAATCACGTTACGGCCTCGCGGCACCAGTGTGCCATCGGCTTCCAGGGGCTCAATCAGACTGACAATCGCACCAATATCGTCCACCGTGGCAGGACGCAGGTCATCCAGCGTGTCTTCCACTACCATGGTACCCACGCCATCGTGCGTGAAGTATTCAAGCAATATACTGCCATCCAGTTCGAAAGGAATCAAGTGTGCCCGCTTGACGCCACGCTTGACGGCATTGGAGGCATGTTGCAGGAAACAAGCCGTATCCTCATCAAGGTGCCCCTGTCGGATCAGGTTGTCGGCATCTTCACGGGCAATTTCCGTAATGACATTGTCCTGCAGATCTTTCAGAATGCTGTTTTGGGTCATGAAAATCAGCTTGTCTGCACTAAGCGCTATGGCAGTACTGGTAGCCAGCTCTTCCATGGCCAGATTAAAGGCTTCCCCGGTTGGGGAAAACCCAATGGGTGACATGAGCAACACAGCGCCATGAGAGATGATTTTTTTCATGGCATCCAGGTCAAACTTGCGAACCTTGCCCGAATGCTTGTAATCGATTCCGTCGATCACGCCAACCGGCTGGGCTGTCACAAAGTTGCCGGAAATGATATGGATATGTGCGTTGGACATGGGCGTATTGGGTAAGCCCTGGCTGAAGGCGGCTTCAATGTCCAGGCGGATTTCTCCGGCTGCTTCCTTGGCGCACTCCAGCGCTTCCGGGCTGGTGGGTTCAATGCCTCTTCCAAATTGGTAGCTAAAACCCTTAAGGCGCAATTGTTCATTGACCTGGGGGCGTGATCCATGCACTAATACAAGATGAACGCCCAGGGCTGTCAGCAACGACAAATCCTGAATCAATGCATTCAGGGCACCTGCCTGTACCAGATCACCGCCAAAACCCACCACAAATGTTTTTCCACGCAAGGTATGTACATATGGAGCCACTTCCCGAAACCATCGGACAAATTGTGCCGGGGCATATTCAGGTGCATCTAGGGCGGAATAGGTTTCGGGTTCGTTGGTGCTCATAGTGTTAAGTTACAATCCTGTGTGGCTAAAAATGAAAAAATGGCCCGACTTTGAGAATAAAAAGTCAAGGCAAAATTATAATGTCGGATAGACTTAAAGATAGATTATTTATGCATAAAAATGTTGTTTCGAATCACAGTGGCACAAAACAAATGTCAAATGAACCGGTGCCCATGCGATTGCCACCTCCTGTTTCTTATCCTGAAGACTTGCCTGTCAGTGCGAAAAGGGCGGAAATTGCCAAAGCGCTTCAGGCCCATCAGGTAATTATTGTATGCGGTGAAACCGGTTCGGGCAAAACAACCCAGTTACCAAAAATTTGTCTTGAGCTGGGGCGAGGCCTTAAAGGTATGATTGGCCATACCCAGCCACGCAGGCTGGCGGCCACTTCTGTGGCCAAACGCATTGCCCAGGAATTGAATACGCCGATTGGCGAGTGGGTGGGGTACCAGATTCGTTTTAGTGACAAAACAGGTCCCGGTGCCGCCATCAAGCTGATGACCGATGGCATTTTGCTGGCTGAGTCACAGCGTGACCCCCTGCTAAGGCGATACGATACGATTATTATCGATGAAGCGCATGAGCGCAGCCTGAATATTGACTTTCTGCTTGGGTTTTTAAAGCAGTTGTTGCCCCGTCGCAAAGACCTGAAGCTGATTATTACCTCTGCCACGATTGATGCGGATCGTTTTGCCACGCATTTTGCCGGCAAAAACGGGCAGAAAGCACCAGTGATTGAAGTCTCGGGGCGTTTGTATCCTGTCGAAGTGCGTTATCGTCCCATCCGCTTTTTTGATGATGAGGAAACCCCCGGCACGCAGTCTGAATCCAGTCGTCTGGCCCGGGATGAAGAAAAAGACCTGATTGATGGCATTGTGGATGCGGTGGACGAGTGTGCGCAACATGGTCCGGGTGATATATTGGTTTTTTTGCCAGGTGAAAGGGAAATCCGCGAGGCGGCCGAGTCCCTGCGCAAGCATCATCCGGCTGGCACGGTCGTGCTGCCTTTGTTTGCCCGCATGTCACAGGCTGACCAGGAACGTATTTTTCACCCGAGCACCAACCAGCGCAGGGTGATTTTGGCCACCAACGTGGCTGAAACCTCCTTAACGGTACCGGGTATCCGTTTTGTGATTGACAGTGGTCTGGCCCGGGTCAAGCGCTACTCCTGGCGCAACAAGGTCGAACAGTTGCAGATTGAGCCCGTCAGCCAGGCATCGGCCAACCAGCGGGCAGGGCGTTGTGGCCGTATCGGGCCAGGCGTTTGTATCCGCCTTTACACAGAGGATGATTTCAAGCTGCGAACGCCTTTTACCGATCCGGAAATCCTGCGATCATCCCTGGCTTCGGTGATTTTGCGCATGAAAGCCCTGCGGCTTGACGGGATTGAGCAATTCCCCTTTGTGGATAAACCAACAGGCAAAGCGATTGCCGATGGTTATCACCTTTTGCAGGAACTGGGAGCGATTGATGAGGCCAATACACTGACACCTGTTGGTCGCAGCCTGGCCAGTCTTCCGGTTGATCCGCGGCTTGCCCGCATGATTCTGGCTGCAAGGGAACATCAGTGTCTGGCAGAAATGCTGGTGATTGCCTCGGCACTGTCCATTCAGGATCCCAGAGAGCGTCCTTTCAACGCGAAAGAAGCCAGTGACCAGGCCCATGCCAAATTCAAGGATGACAAATCCGAGTTCATGTCTTACCTGAAGCTTTGGAACTGGTATAACGAAGCGGTAACGCATAAGGTTTCCCAAAGAAAGCTGGTTGAAAAGCTCAGGACCTCTTTCCTGTCCCCCTTGCGTTTGCGAGAATGGCACGATGTGCATACCCAGTTGCACAGCCTGGTTCGGGAGCAGGGGTGGCGGCTTAACCAAACCGATGCCACTTATGAGCAAGTTCACAAGGCATTACTAACCGGTCTGCTGGGCAACCTCGGCTTTAAAAGCGATGAAGCCCCGCATTTTCAGGGAGCCCGTGAAATTCGCTTTTTTATTCATCCGGGTTCGGCGCTGGTTAAAAAAGCGGGCAAGTGGATCATGGCCGCGGAATTGGTTGAAACCTCGCGGTTGTTTGCTCGATGCATTGCCAATATTGACCCTCGCTGGATAGAATCCATTGGCAGCCATTTACTGAAAAAACAATGGTCTGACCCGGCATGGAATGTAAAGCTGGGGCAAGTGCAAGCCAATGAAAGGGCCAGTTTGTACGGCTTGCAAATTTATCATGGGCGCAAGGTGCATTATGGTCGGATCGCCCCGGCAGAGTCACGTGAGATCTTTATTCGTGATGCCCTGGTGGCCGGTGAGATTGATTCAAAATTACCGTTTATTGTGCGCAACAACCGTTTGATACGTGAAATCGAAAAACTGGAGCACAAGTCGCGCAGGCCCGATATTCTGGTCGATGAAGGGCTGATTTTTGCTTTTTACAACAAGCTTATTCCCGAACATATATACCAGACAGCCACACTTGAAAGCTGGTATAAAGACTTGCCTGAAGCCAGCCAGCAAGCGCTGGTTTTGAACCGGGATGATTTGATGCGCCATGAGGCGACCGGCGTGACCACCGATGTATTCCCCAAAAAGCTGGTATGGGATGGCATTGATCTGGCCCTTGATTATCATTTTGAGCCGGGTTCACCGCGCGACGGGGTCACCATGACAATTCCCGTTTATGCCCTTAACCAGATTGACGGGACACGTTGCCAGTGGCTGGTGCCCGGCATGCTCAAGGAAAAGGTGCTTTTGTTGCTGAAGTCGTTGCCCCAAAAGCTGCGGCGTCACTGTGTGCCTTTACCCGATTATGCGGCGGGTTTTCATCAGCGCTGGTTTGAGCGTCTGGCCAACCCGGGCATGTCCTTGACAAGCGCTATTGCGCAAGATATTTGGGCAGAGTGCAAGGTTCGGGTAAAAGAGGAAGACTTCAAGCTTGAGTCCCTGCCGGTGCATTTGTTCATGAACTTTAAAGTCATTGATGAACATGGACGCATGTTGTCAGCCGGTCGCAACCTGAACCAGCTCAAGGCAGAGCATGGCATGCAGGCGCAAGAAACTTTCCAGCGCCTGGCCAGCAAAGACCGTGATGTTGCCCAGGTGCTGGCCAGTGAAAACATTACCGAATGGAGTTTTGGGCAATTGCCTGAATTGCTGGAAATCAAAAAGAAAAACCAGTCTTTCATCGGTTATCCGGCTTTGGTGGATAACGGCGAGTCCTGTGATTTGGATGTGTTTGATGATCTTGAAACGGCGCGTCAGAAACATCAGGCCGGATTGTTGCGGCTTTTTCGCATTGCACTGAAAGACCAGCTTAAATTCTTAAGCAAGAACATTACCGATTTGACCCGGATGAGCATGATTTACATGCCGTTAGGTTCACAGGAAGAGTTGCGTGACCAGATTGTGGACTGTGCCCTGATGCAGGCTTGTCTGGCCAGCCCTTTGCCTGAAGATGCCCGTGCTTTTGAACAAAGGAAACAGGATGCCAAAGGGCGTCTGGGCCTGTTAATCCAGGAAATTGCCCGTCTTGCAGGTACGATTCTGGCCGAATGGGCCAGCGTGCAGAAAAAGCTTCCGCCCATCAAATCGCACAAGCAGGCCTATGAGGATATGGTTGCCAATCTGGGTGTGTTGATGAGCAAGGACTTCCTGAAGAAAAATCCTTATGCGCAATTGGTGCATTACCCGCGCTATCTCAAGGCCAGTTCGGCAAGAATTGACAAATTGCGCAGTGATCCTGCGCGGGATGCCCGGATGATGGCTGAGATGGCACCATTGCTGGTTAATTATCAGCGCATGCGAAGCGCGCTCAAGGGAGCCCCTGATGAACGTCTTGACGACTTTCAGTGGTTGCTGCAAGAGCTGCGAGTCGCCCTTTTCGCCCAGGAACTCAGAACCCCCATGCCGGTATCGGTCAAGCGCTTGCAAAAGGCGTGGGAAACCATTATTCGTTGATACAATTCTGTTCATGACTTCAGAAAAAACTCCTCCACTATTTGTTCATTTGCGCGCCCACTCCGAGTTTTCGGTGGTGGACGGCATTGCCCGTCTTGATGACCTGATTGGCCAGGCCGTCAAATTCGGCCAGCCAGCCCTTGCGGTGACCGATTTATGTAATATTTTCGGTTTCGTCAAGCTTTACAAAGGTGCTCGTGGCAAGGGTATCAAGCCAATTGCCGGTAGCGATGTATGGTTGACCAACGAACAGGATCGCGAGAAACCATTTCGTTGCCTGCTGCTGGTTAAAAATCACCAGGGTTACAATAATCTGTGCGAGTTGCTTTCCAAAGCCTGGATCAGCAACCAATACAAGGGCCGGGCAGAAATCAAAAAAGAATGGCTTCGTGAAATGGGGGCGGGCCTGATCCTGCTTTCTGGCGGTCGTCAGGGGGATATTGGCCAGGCACTTGAGGTGGGCAATCAGGAGTTGGCCACTGCTTTGGCCAGGCAATGGGCGGAACTGTTTCCGGATGCTTTTTATATTGAGTTGCAGCGGGCCGGCTTCGAGGCCGATGAGGCTTATGTACAGGATGCGGTCAAGCTGGCTGCCGCGTGTCATTTGCCGGTCGTGGCCACGCATCCCATTCAGTTTCTGAAGAAAGAAGATTACCGGGTTCATGAGGCGCGTGTTTGTATTTCAGATGGTGAGTTGCTGGGTAATCCGAAGCGGGTCCGGCGTTTTACCGAAGCGCAATACATGCCCAGCTCTGAAGAGATGGTGCACAAGTTTCAGGATATACCAACGGCAATTGAAAACGCGGTTGAAATTGCCAAGCGGTGCAACCTGACCCTTGTGTTGGGCCAACCGCAATTGCCTGTCTTTCCAACGCCTGATGGCGTCACCCTGGATGATTATCTGATTCAGCTGGCCGAAGAAGGCCTGGCCAAGCGGATGGCGCTGTTATACCCTGATGAAGCGGAAAGGGAAAAACAGTATCCCACCTATCTTGAACGGCTTCAGTGGGAATGCAAAACAATTATCCAGATGGGCTTCCCGGGCTACTTCCTGATTGTTCAGGACTTTATCAACTGGGGTAAAAACAATGGTGTTCCCGTAGGGCCAGGCCGTGGTTCGGGCGCCGGATCCCTGGTGGCTTACTCATTGGGCATTACCGATCTTGACCCCATACGCTATGACTTGCTGTTCGAACGGTTTCTTAACCCCGAACGGGTGTCCATGCCCGACTTCGATATCGACTTCTGTCAGGATAACCGTGAAAAAGTCATCGAATACGTAAAAGATAAATATGGGCGCGATGCGGTTAGCCAGATTGCCACCTTTGGTACCCTGGGCGCCAAGGCGGTGGTGCGTGATGTGGGGCGCGTGCTTGAATTGCCGTATTCCCTGTGTGACGGCCTGTCCAAGCTCATTCCCTTCAACCCGGCCAATCCCTGGTCACTCGAGAAAACCTTGGCTGAGGAGCCCGAGTTCAGGCGTCGTTATGAAACCGATGAAGAAGTGAAGACGCTGGTCGATCTGGCCAAACCCCTTGAGGGCCTGACACGAAATATTGGCATGCACGCGGGCGGGGTGTTGATTGCACCGGGTAAACTAACCGATTTTTGCCCGCTTTATTGCCAGCCTGGTCATGACACCAGTGTGGTTTCGCAGTATGACAAGGGGGATGTTGAAGATGTCGGTCTGGTCAAGTTTGACTTTCTGGGCCTTCGCAACCTGACTATCCTGGATTGGGCTGTGCGTTATGTACGCCGTTTTAACGAAAACAAGCGCGATTTTGACGTAATGGCATTGCCGCTGGATGACCCTGAGGCTTACCGGATTCTTTGCGAGGGCAATACCACGGCGGTGTTCCAGCTCGAATCCCGTGGCATGAAAGAACTCCTGAAGAAACTGCTGCCCAATACGTTTGAGGATATTATTGCGATGCTGGCCCTGTATCGTCCGGGGCCGCTTGAATCAGGCATGGTGGATGACTTTGTCAACCGCAAGCATGGTCGGGCAACGGTGGATTACTTCCATCCCGATCTTGAATCCACCTTAAGCAGCACCTACGGCGTGATCGTGTACCAGGAACAGGTCATGCTAATCTCCCAGATTATTGGCGGTTACAGTCTGGGCGGTGCCGACTTGCTACGCCGTGCGATGGGCAAGAAAAAGCCTGAAGAAATGGCCAAGCACCGGGAACTGTTTGAAAAAGGTGCGATTGAAAAGGGCTATGACGGTGAACTGGCGGTAACGTTGTTTGACCTGATGGAAAAGTTTGCCGGCTATGGATTCAACAAAAGTCACTCGGCCGCCTATGCCCTGATTGCCTATCAGACCGCCTGGCTGAAGGCCTATCATCCGGCTGAATTCATTTCGGCCACGATTTCCTCGGATATGGATGATACCGACAAGGTGCAGATTTTCTGGCGTGATGCGGTTGATAACGGCCTGACCGTTTTGCCGCCTGACGTCAACCAGTCGGTTTTCCGCTTTGAACCGGTTGTTGATGAATATGCAAGAAGGGGAGAGCCCCCCAGAACCATTCGCTATGGCTTGGGTGCTGTTAAAGGTACTGGCCAGGGGGCGGTTGAAGAAATCCTGCGTGCCCGTGATGAAGGCGGCCCTTTTATTGATTTATATGACTTTTGCAAGCGGGTGGACCGGCATACCGTTAACCGGCGCACCATGGAGGCACTGATTCGTGCCGGTGCATTCGATACGATTGATGCCAGCCGCTCGGCGCTGCTGGCGGCACTGTCCCATGCGATTGATGCGGCAGACCAGGCCGAGAAAAGCGCCAACCAGGTATCGCTTTTCGGGGATGACTCCAGTTCGATTGTCCAGCTTGAAATGGGCAAAGTCAAGCCATGGTCCTTGCATACCCGGTTAATTGAAGAAAAAAATGCTCTGGGTTTTTTCTTTAGCCATCACCTGTTTGAGGTCTGGCGCGATGAAGTGCGTCGCTTTATTCCAGGGACCCTGGCCAAATTGCAAGAGTCGCGTGATTTGCAGTGGATTGCGGGCGTGCTGATTGGTATCCGCAGTTTTACCCTCAAGCAAGAAACCAAATCCGGAGAAAACCGGCTTTACTTTCTGCTGATAGATGACGGTACTGCCCAGATTGAAGTCCTGTGTCCATCTTCTGTTTATGAGATTCACCGGCACCGTCTCAAGACAGACCAGTTGCTGATTGCACAGGTCAAGATCAAGACCAATAAATTCACCGGTGTATTGCGCATATCGGTGGAGTCTCTCTACGACCTGCAACTGGCACGTGAAGAAAAAGCCAGGAGCCTGCAAATCAGCCTGAATAAGGAAGTCAGCGTAAAGTCGCTCAAAGCCTTGCTGAATCCTTACCGGGCCGAGCCTGAAAACGGTGTGCCTGGTGTGCGGGTTCAATTAAATCTGCAGTCCCCCAGGGGTTTTCGCTGTGAAGTGATCCTGGGCGAAGAATGGCGGGTACGCATGGCTGATACGCTTTTTGAAAAAATTGAAGCCACCAAACAATATGCTGAATATGAGGTCATTTACGAATGAGTCATCAACAATCACTGACGGATCAGCCGTTAAGAATCCTTCATTCCGAGGCGGCAGTCTCTTTTGGTGGGCAGGAACACCGCATTCTCAAGGAAATGCTGGCCATGCGTGAACGGGGTCACCATCTTGAATTGGCTTGCCGCCCCGAGGCTCAGTTGGTGGAACGCATGCGGGCCTTGGGCTTTACCGTGCATACCGTGCCAATGGGGGGGCTGGGCAATTTTGTCAGGGGTGTGCTTAAGTTCAGGAAAATCCTGAAGCAGGGCAAGTTTGACGTGCTCAATACCCATAGCCGGAAAGATACCCTGATTGCGGCATTGGGCGCCAGGCTGGCCGGAACACCACTGATTGTACGAACCCGGCACCTGGCGGCACCTATCGGTTCGTTGCTGTCATACAGTTGGTTGCCGCACCGTATTTCCACGGTTAGCAATCATGTGAGAAACATGGTTTTGGAAAAAGGGGTGCCCGAGCATAAGGTAAGAACAATTTATTCGCCTGTCGCTACCCCCGAGCCTGTCGAACAATCTACCTTGCGTCAGGAGTTAAGTCTGTCAAATAGTGCGGTTGTCGTGATTTGTGTTGCCGTCATGCGCCAGAAAAAAGGCCATGTTTTTCTGATTGACACCATGCTGCCTTTGTTTGAAAAATATCCCGATTTGCATCTGGTGCTGGTGGGGGCGGGATCGCCCACGTATGAACAGGTGGTGGCTTTTATCAAGGAGAAAAAAGTGGCAAGCCGGGTTCATTTGATGGGGTATCGAAAGGATGTGCCCAATTTATTGGCTGGCAGTGATATTTTTGCCTTGGCCACAGAGCAAGAGGCCTCAGGTACGGTTTATGTTGAAGCCCAAATGAGTGGTTTGCCGGTTATAGGGACCGATGTCGGCGGTGTTGCCGAAATGTTCAAGGATGGTGAAACCGGCATTCTGGTCCCCGGCAAAGACCGTGAGGCCCTTGGAAATGCCCTGGAGCGCCTGATTGCCGATCCGGTGTTAAGACAGAAAATGAGCGCGGCAGCCCATCAGTGGCTTTATGATGAAGGCGGGTTCTCTACTGAAAAGCTGGCCCTTGATACGGAAACGGCTTATCGTATTTGGCTGGCCGAACGAAGTGGCAAGACAGGCAGTTATACCCAGCCACGCAGCCAGTAAACAATTAACCCCAGATATTCCTTGATAATTGATCGGCTGGCATGAAGCGCTCTGGCATTGGGCAGCAAAAGAATGAAATCGGGATCATCGGGAATGGTGATTTGGGGAGGATTGGGGGCCGGGGTCACTGCCAGATTGTATCTGTCAAAGACGGCCATTGATCTGGGGGTATGAAGGGCGGAAGTGACCAGAATAATTGATTTGATCTTGTTACGAATTAATTCATTGGCTGTAAATTCGGCATTTTCATAAGTGGTTTTGCTGTTGTTTTCAAGCATGATGGCGGATTTTGGCACGCCTTTTCCTGCCAGCTTCGCCGCCATGCCTTTGGCTTCGCTAACCTCTCCGGCAAGCGCGCCGCCAGATACAATAATTTTAGGTGCTTTGTTGGCGTGATACAGTTCACTGGCCGTATCAACCCGTGAATGGGTTGATGGATTGTCACTAAGTTCCTGGAACCAGTTTTCCCGGTTGTTGGCTGTGTTACCGCCCAGGACAACAATTGCCTGCGCAGGGGGAATCGAGTCAATACTTCGATGCGGGTAACGGTTTTCCAGTATTCCCCCTAAAATCAGTGAGGTAATGGGCAAAGACCAGAGCAAGAGCCAGGACAGTCCGCCAAAGCACAGGAAGACACCCGTTTTCCTTCGTTTCAGTAAAATCAGCACCGCACCGGAAATAACCAGGAAAACGCATAAATTCAGCGGAATAATAAGTGAAATGAGATAGCTTTTCATGCTTTGTTCAAGAGGGGGTAAGGATGGACGTGCTCAGCTTGATGACAGCGTCAAGTTCAGGCCAGTGACCCATGCTGCCACATATATGCGCGGTTGTAGACCAGGGTCCGGTGCGTTTCGGGTCGGTAACGCCAATCAGGGTGATTTGAGGTGTTCTGGTTAATGAGGCAAGATGAGAAACACCCGAGTCGTTGCAGACAACCAGGGCGGCCTTGCTGATGAGGGCAACAAACACCCCCAGGCCAACGGCAGGCAGGCACAGGGCATCAGGGGCATTCCTGAAAGCGGCTTCCCGTTCATTGGGGGGCGGACACATGACAACCGTATATCCCAGTGCCTGCAAATTTCGGGTATATGCCGAAAATTTTGGCCAAACCTTGTCTTTGCCTTTGTGTTTGCCTGTTGCGGTAGGGGCAATCAGAATGAATTTCCTGTCATTCAGTCGATGTTCTTGTAGCAGGATATCTGCTTTTTTCGTATCACCGTCATCCAGCGGCAAAACAAGCGTTGTTTCAGGGTTGGCGGCAGACTTGAAATGCCATTTATGCAAGGCGCAATGAGTCAGGTGGTACCATGACTCAACCGCATGCAGGCTTTTGGGCGGTTTGTCAAAAGGCCACTTTAATAGAAGAGAGCGGCCATCGTCTTTGTAACCGGCCGAAGAAAGTCCTGCCAGCCTGAACGTCAAGGCGCTGGTTAGCGAATCGGGTAATAAAAGTCCCACCGATTTACCTTTTACCGGATTGTTTTTTTTATGTGACTTGATAATTTCCCTGTCTTTATTCCAGTGTCCGCTCAGGCTCAGGAACTGTATGCCCACAATGCCCTTAAGCAGGCTTTCAGCCCATGGTTTTGCACAGACAATCACTTCACAGCCGGTATTCAGGACGGCATACAGACTTGGCAGGCTCATGCAGACATCGCCAATCCAGTTTGGCAGCCGCAAATAAATTCTAGATATATTTTTCATTTGATGGATTTTATCCTGATTGCCATAAAACATAAACTTTTCTGCATGTTTATGTTGAAACCGTTAAAATCCCAAACTTGACAGGTTAACAAGAGAGTATTCCTTGAGTTTATTCGAGCAAAAGCATCGGGAAGGTACCCATGCGGTAAATCCGGAACTATGGAGAAAAATTTACAAGCGGGTGGGCGTGTACTGGAAAGCACTTGCTGTTGCCATGGTGTTCGTGGCCTTTGGGGCGGCTACACAGCCAGCGATGGCTTATATTATGAAACCTTTGCTGGATGAGGGTTTTACGGGAGCTAAATCGTATTTTATATGGTTAATGCCGCTTGCCATTGTGAGCCTTTTTCTGGTGCGTGGAATTTGCAACTTTCTTAGCAGTTACCTGCTGGCCTGGATCGCCAACAATGTATTGCTTGGGATGCGATCCGATATGTACAAGCGCTTGCTGACTTTGCCAGATCGCGAATTCCAGAAGGGTGACACCGGGCGATTGATGAACCGTTTTACGATTGATGCCGGTGATGTAACTGATTATGCAACAGAAGTTTTTACCATTATTGTGCGAGAGGCCTTTGTGGTGCTTGCCCTGCTGGGGATGCTGCTGTACTTGTCCTGGCAGCTTAGTCTGATCATTTTTCTGATTCTCCCTTTGTCCATTATGGTGGCTCGCTACTTCACCAAGCGCCTGCGCCGTATTAATCGGCAAACAATTAATATGAATGCCCAGTTGACCCACGTGGTGAAAGAGGGTATTGAAGGCCAGCGGGTGGTCAAGCTCTTTGATGGTTATGAATACGAGCAGTCCCGTTTTTCAGTGGTGAATGCGGCCCTAAGGAAGTTTGCCATGAGAAAGGCTTCAGCCGATGCCGCCATGACGCCCCTGACGCAGTTATGCATTTCGTTTGCGGTTGCCGCCGTTATTGCAACCGCTTTATATCAGGGTAATGCGGGCACCTTGACGGTTGGCGCTTTTGTGGCATTTGTTACTGCCTTGGCACAAATTTTTGATCCAATCAAACGATTGACCAATGTGGCTTCCAAAGCGCAAAAAATGCTCATTGCCGCCGAAAGTGTCTTCTCGCTGATTGACGGTTCCCAGGAAAAAGATCAGGGCAAGCATGAGTTGAAAATCAATAATGATGCCGTGATTGAATTCAAGGATGTTTGTTTTCGTTTTCCGGAAGCTGAACGTGATACGCTGTCCAATATTTCATTAACGGTTAAATCGGGTGAAACGATTGCTTTTGTGGGGCGCTCTGGAAGCGGTAAAACCACGCTGGCCAATATGATTCCCCGGTTTATCGAGCCCAGTGCGGGTTGCATCACTATAAACGGTTACGATATTGCTGAAGTCACCCTGAAAAGCTTACGGAACAATTTATCGCTGGTCAGCCAGAATGTGGTGCTTTTTGATGGTTCAATTGCGCAAAACGTGGCGTACGGTTCGTATCGTAATGCCACCGAGTCACAAATAACAGAGGCTCTCAAGGCAGCCAATCTGCTGGAGTTCGTCAAGTCTTTGCCTAATGGTTTGCAAACCGATATTGGTGAAAATGGTGCATGGCTTTCGGGCGGACAGCGACAACGCCTGGCCATTGCCAGGGCATTAATCAAAAATGCCCCTATTCTTATCCTTGATGAAGCCACTTCTGCCCTGGATAACGAGTCTGAGCGTCAGGTGCAGGCTTCGCTTGACCTGCTCATGGAGGGGCGGACAACTTTTGTCATTGCACACCGTTTATCAACGGTACAAAATGCCAATTGCATTGTTGTGCTTGACCATGGGCGGATTGTCGAGTCGGGCACTCATGATGAGCTCTTGAGAAAAGGCGGTTTGTACGCCACGTTATATCAGATGCAGTTTCGTGAAGATTAATTGAAAATCATTGTTTTATACTTTCACGCGTTACACGCAACTAATTTATATTTTATTTACGGTAGATAAATGACAGAAAAAGCACAGCATGAAATTTCTTCATGGGGTTACGAACACCCCTCGGTAAAGGGCCCTAACGCCTTAATGTTTTTTACCTGGGACTTGTCCAAAACCATCGAAAATGCTTTCAAGAATGCAACAGAAGATACGCTGGACTATTACCTTGCGCAAGCGCAAAAGTCCATAGACGACCTTTTGCAAAAATATATTGATATAGAGGCGGATCCTGAAACCTTTGAGGGCCAGAGCATTATTTTGCGCCTGGAACAAAATGAAGACTCAAAAACGCCGTTGATTGCGTTGCAAACTTCCCCGCACCTTGAAGACAGGATCATCAAGATGCAATCCCGGGTCAGGCCCGGGCATGGTTAAGCAGCCTACATTAATACAATGTCATACATTTCCTGCGTGTAGGTATTGTCAACCTCAAGGGTAATGGGTTTGCCAATAAAATCACCCAGCGTGGCCAAATAATGACTTTCTTCTTCAAGAAACAGGTCAATAATGCTTTGTGAGGCAATTAAACGAAACTCTTTGGGGTTGAATTGTTTGGCCTCGCGCAGGATTTCCCGCAAAATGTTATAGCAAACGGTTCTTGCCGTTTGCACCGAACCCTTGGCCTGGCAGGTTGGGCAGGGTTCACATAGCTGGTGTGCCAACGAGTCCCGGGTGCGTTTTCGGGTCATTTCAACCAGCCCCAGCTGGGAAAAACCGTTAAGCGTTGTTTTGGTGCGGTCTTTATCAAGCGCTTTCTGCAGCTCGGCCAAAATGGCATCCTGGTGTTCTTTATTGTCCATATCGATGAAGTCGATAATGATTATGCCACCCAGGTTACGCAGGCGAAGCTGGCGGGCAATGGCTACCGCAGCTTCAAGGTTGGTTTTGAAAATGGTGTCGTTAAAATTTCGCCCACCAATAAACCCACCGGTGTTCACGTCTATGCTGGTCAGTGCTTCGGTCTGGTCTATGATCAGGTAGCCGCCAGACTTCAGGTTAACGCGTCGTGAAAGGGCATTGTTGATTTCCTCGTCGACATAGGCGGTTTCAAATAATGGACGTTCACCGGCATAATGTTTTATTTTCCCTATGATTGACGGTGTGTAAATTGATGCCCACTCAAGCAGGGCCTGGGTAGTGCTGCGCGAATCAATCTCGATGGATCTGGTCTCGGGAGTCACCATATCACGCAATACCCGCTGGGCCAGCGTCAAGTCCTCATAAAGAAGGGCGGGTGCCGATTGCTTCTGGACGGCCTCTTTAATCATGGACCAACGCAGGTTCAGGTATTCCTGGTCTTTCTTTATTTCATCATCGGTGGCACCTTCGGCCTGGGTGCGTACAATAAAACCGCCTTTTTCATTGGGGTTCATCAAAGAGATAACCCGTTCTTTCAGGCTGTTTCGTTCCTCTTCCGATTCAATTTTCTGGGAAATGCCAATATGCTGTTCATGGGGCAGGTATACCAGCATGCGTCCGGCAATGCTGATCTGGTTGGACAGGCGTGCGCCTTTGGTGCCCAAAGGGTCTTTAATAACCTGCACCAATAAAGATTGACCTTCAAACAGTAATTTTTCTATTTGCGTGTAGGCGATACCGGTATTTCGTAAAGAGCGGTTTTCGCGCAGGTCGGCAATATGAATAAATGCGGCTTTATCCAGCCCAATATCAATAAAGGCACTTTGCATTCCTGGTAATACGCGTACAACCTTGCCCAAATAAATATTACCAACTTTACCTCTTTGGCTGGTGCGTTCTATATGTATTTCCTGGGCAGCTCCCAGTTCGATTAATGCGACGCGTGTTTCAAAGGGCGTGACGTTGATTAATATTTGTTCGCTCATGTTTGTTTTCTCTTGGTCTGGCGTATTATTTGGAGGACGTATATTCTATATGAGCTTATCATGAGAACATGCCAAAGTTGAAGTATGTTAAAAACTAACATTCAGAATACGGTGTAACCCATAAAGAAAGGATTTTGCGGTGAGTGACTCACAAGATTCAAGTTATATTTCCAATCATATTCGCAAACGTATCGAACTGGCTGGTGCACGCTATCATGCCAATGACAATATTTCGGCCTATATTAATCCCGGTGAGCTGGATCTGTTGCAGCAGGAAGTCCAGGAAAAATTAAAAGAGGTGCTTAAAAGCCTGGTCATAGATACAGAAAGAGACCACAACACCAATGAAACGGCGAAGCGGGTTGCTAAAATGTTTATCAAGGAAGTGTTTGCAGGCCGTTATCAGACCATGCCCGACACCACTGAATTTCCCAACGTGGAAAAATTAAGTGAGTTGATTATTGTTGGGCCTATTCAGGTTCGTAGTGCTTGTTCTCATCACCTGTGTCCTATTATGGGAAAAGTGTGGGTGGGTATCATGCCTAATGAAAAATCAAATTTAATTGGCTTATCCAAATATGCCCGCCTTATTTCCTGGGTAATGGAGCGCCCGCAGATCCAGGAGGAAGCCATTACACAAATTGCCGATTTACTGGTCAAGAAAATGAATCCTGATGGCCTGGCAGTTGTCATGGAAGCTGATCATTTCTGCATGCAATGGCGTGGCGTCAAAGATATGGGATCAAAAATGATTAATAGTGTCATGCGTGGTTCATTTTTAAAAGACTCAGACCTGAGAAAAGAGTTTTTGTCATTGATGAACGGTAACCGTAGAAATTAATCACATCAAGTTCATTTGTGAATGGGCTTATTAAGGAAAAGAAAGAAAAGGGCAGCAGTTGTTTTAACTGTTTGTCCTTTTTTATTGCTCAATGGTGTTTTNCGGCGGTGAGAAAACGTAAACCTGGTTGTGGTGTAAAAAAACGACAAACAGTTATTTTTGATATTTTCATTTAAATCAATGGGGTAGGCTTTTGTGTGGTTTTTCGGTGGATGAAAAATGGCGAAAAGCTTGCGGAAATTGAAAACGTCATGCTATAGTTCATTCTTTCGCAGCAACAGCACTAGGGTTTACCCCAAAACGCCAGGCGGTGAAAAACGAAACGAAGTTCAGGTGTTAACGATTTGGTCTAATCTGGGCGGCGTGAAGAAGGTTGTCTGGCGGATTGGTTTTAACGATTCGCCGGGTGGTTTAAAAAGAACGGTTTTAAAAATTCTTTAAAAAAGTTCTTGACAAACAAAACCACATGCTTCATAATCTCGTTTCTCTGCTGCTGACACAGCAACGCAGTCAAGTCAGTCTGATGTAATAAACCTTCGGGTTTGGGTCGGGTTGAGCTGAATGCGACAAGACCTAGTGTAAAGCAGGTTTATGTCAGCCTCATGACCGTTGGGTCATGTTGTATGCTCTTTAACAATATAACAGCCGATAAGTGTGGGCGCTTGGAATGTAAGAGGCCACACCAGCAATGCTGGTGATGCTAAATTTATACT
>NZ_BMYS01000002.1 GCF_014652395.1 Advenella faeciporci | reverse complement strand
TGACGACCATAGCAAGGTGGACCCACTCCTTCCCTTCCCGAACAGGACAGTGAAACGCCTTCGCGCCGATGATAGTGGATGGACATCCGTGAAAGTAGGTCATCGTCAGGCTCTTTATTACAAAAAATCCCTTCAGATATTTCTGAAGGGGTTTTTTTATGCCCGATAATATGAGAAAATTTCCTTTTTTGTCATCTCTCTTTTATTTCTTGATGGCTGGCGGATACCTAAAGACGGATTAAGGCGTGATCTAGTCGTTTTCCTGCGGCTTCGGCCATTATTATTTCTCTTATAGCAGCCAGTATTGCGTTGCCTTTATTACTGAACGATTGATCAAGCAGCAAAGAGTTTCTAGTCAGTTATTCGAATCAAAAGAAAATCTTTGACGAGCAGGCCAGAGAGCTGGTTGAAAGGCTTGATTTTGATCAGATACGGTTTAGCTGATGCTTTTCAAGGTATAAGTTAAATGGGTAAGGACCGCTTTTTGGAATGATTGTTATCCATCACATAACATCATTCCTGATTTGTGCAATTTTTGTTTCGATACCATATTTTTTGATTTTCATATATAGAGTACTTTTGGCAATACCGAGATATTTTGCGGCTGATGTCATGTTTCCATGATGCAGGGCCAGTGCTTTTTCAATTGATATGCGTTCTGAGTGCTGAAGCAGTCCCGTGTCTGGTGAAGGCTTTGCATAAGAAGTAGGGGCAGGAGTTTTTCTAATGGATGAGATGATCTGTTCAGGAATATCTGCTGGTAATAAGTCATCGGTTTGACTCATCAGGTACATGTTTTCAATGGTGTTCCTGAGCTCCCGGATATTTCCAGGCCAATCATATTGATCTAGTATTCTTAAGGCTTCAGGGGTTATTTTTTTTTGCCCATGTCCATATTTATGTTGTAAGGTTCCCAGGAAATAATCAACCAAAAGCGGGATGTCTTCTTTGATTTCACGTAAAACCGGTATATGAATACTTGTGACAGAAATCCGGTAATAAAGATCCATGCGAAAATGTCCTTCCGATACTTCTTCCTGTAAGTCCCGATTAGTGGCGGTGATTAATTTGAAGTTGATATTTCTGGGTTTGTTTTCACCAATTCTATAAATTTCACCTTCTTCCAATACCCTTAAAAAATGTGGTTGTAAATCAAGGGGCATTTCACCTATTTCATCTAAAAACAAAGTGCCACCATTGGCCGCTTCGACTTTACCAATCATGCCTCCTTTTCGGGCACCGGTAAAAGCACCTTCACAGTATCCAAATAGCTCGCTGGCCAGTAATTCTGGGGTTAAACCACCACAATTCAGGGCAATAAATGGCCTGTTATCTGCAGTTTCCAAATCGCTAACCTGATGCATCCCCCTCACGAAGTTTTCTTTGCCCACACCTGTTTCACCATGAATTAATACCGGTACATTGGTTTTTGCCAATAAGTGTGCTTTTTCTATGGCTTTTTTTAGCAGAGGCGATTGGCCGATGATCTGGTTAAACCCTCTGACTTCCGGACGTTTGTCAGGATAGTGGGGCGAAGGCTGCCTGTATGGAACTCCTGATTTTTTGCTTCGCGCAAGACTGGGGATGGTCAGGACAGTACCTATCCGTTCACCTTCATTGATAACGGGTTCGATCCAGTCTGCTTGTAACCATTCTGGTTTATGTGTTGGATGACCATTGCTGATTTGATTCAAGTCCAGGGCAAAAAGAGACTCGGATTTATTCAGATCAAGTTTGATGTTTTGTGCCAGCAAGGCTGAGTTCACTTGTTCATTCAGCTTAATTGGGCGGCCTCTTCGGTCACAAATGATAATACCGTCATTGCTGCCCGTGAATCTGGCAATGCTTTGTTCCAGTAATTGATAACGGAACCTAAGCTCTCTTTTGGCCAGCATGCTTTCGATACGGCTTGCAGTAGTAGCCACCAAGGCCAGACTATGAGGGCTGAATGTACTTTTCAGGCCTGAAATATCAATGGCCCCCAGCGTTTGGCCATCATAGGGATCTCGAATGATAGAGGCTGTGCAAGTCCACTCACGGACACCGGAACAGAAATGTTCAGCGGCATGGACCTGTACGGCTTGTCCTGTCATAAGGGCCGTGCCAATGGCATTGGTTCCGGTACGTAATTCATTCCAGTTGTAGCCAGTGGTTAGCTGGATGGATGCAGCAGCATCAAGACCACGAGGATCACCTTCAATGGATAAAATAACCCCTTCCGGATCAGTCAGAATCATTACGCTGCCGGTTTCAGCTAAAAAATCCCTGGCCATCATCATGACCGGTTGGCTGGCGGCGACCAGTTCTGAATGCCGTTGCTGAAGTCTTAGCAGTTGATCATCTTCTAACATCGAAGGTGGGTGCAGGTGTACAGGATCAATTCTGGCATCAAGACACCGTCTCCAGGAGTCATTAATTAAGCGTCTTAGGGCATTGGGTGCAGGAGTATGACCATTCATCACACTTTCCCATGCGGAAATCACACGATTATCGTTGTCAGGGTTAGATAAACGCTGACTTTTGGTTGAGCCTGTCATATTGTCTCCGGCTGAACTTGATTCTATATGCTTGATAGTTAGTTACAGCTCAATGATGCGATTTTGTTTTTATTGTCTTGGTCGTGCTGCTTGTTTTGACTTGAAAAATCTACGTTACGCATCGTTTTTAATTCTCTTTCGACTATAACTTTTTCCATCTCCAGACGCAACCTGGGAGTTTTATTAAAGGGGCTATTCATTTATTCACGATGATATTACTCATATTCAGTATTAACCCTATTGTCCGGATATCAGTCGAAATGAGTATGAGTATCCGGAAATCGAACGTACGAATTTCATTTTGATGAAATAAATTGTTTTTTATTAGGCGGTTTTTTATATTTTTAACATATAAATCAAATGCTTGCGTTTTAAGATGAAGGTTTGGCATGGGTTTTGCATATCTATCAATGTGACAGATGGTTCTGTTATCAAAGGAGCGGAATTCTTAAGGAAGTAATGAAAGGAATTCCAAAATAAAAGTGAATAATTATTCAGGAGATGTGTTATGCGAACTGAAGCCACTCCCGTACAGGTTATGGGTATTGATGCAGGCGGTACGATGACCGATACATTCTTTGTCAGCAGTGACGGTCAGTTTGTCGTTGGCAAGGCGCAAAGTAATCCGGCCGATGAGGCCCAGGCAATTTATGAGTCTTCCAATGATGCACTGGCCGCATGGAATCGAAGGGTTGAGGATGTTTATCCCGAGCTGTTAACCTGCGTTTATTCCGGTACGGCCATGCTGAACCGGGTGGTGCAGCGTAAAGGGCTTGATGTTGGCTTGATGTGCAACAAGGGGTTTGAGGACGTGCACTCGATGGGACGCGCCTTGCAAAGTTATCTGGGCTACGCACTGGAAGATCGTATTCATCTGAATACACACCGCTATGATGAACCATTGGTGCCGCTGTCCCGTACCCGTGGTGTTGCCGAACGTACCGATGTGCAAGGCAAGGTGGTTATTCCACTTAATGAAGATGATGTGCGCAAAGCAACCCGTGAACTGCTTGCAAAGGGTTCCCAGGCAATTGTCATCAGTTTATTACAATCGCATAAAAATGGGGACAATGAACGCAGGGCCAGGGATATTTGTCTGGAAGAGCTTGAAAAGCTGGGTTCGGATATTCCTGTTTTTGCAACGGTAGATTATTACCCCTCACGCAAGGAAAGTCACCGTACCAATACCACTGTTCTGGAAGCTTATGCGGCCGAACCTTCCCGCAAAACGCTTAAGGGTGTGAGTGACCGATTCAAGCAACATGGCGGTAAATTTGACTTGCGTGTGATGGCCACTCATGGTGGCACGATTGGCTGGAAAGCCAAAGAACTGGCGCGTACCATCGTATCGGGTCCTATTGGCGGCGTTATCGGCTCCAAGTTTTTAGGTGAATTGCTGGGTTACGACAATATTGCCTGTAGTGATATTGGTGGCACCAGCTTTGATATGGCCATGATTACCAAAGGCAGTTTTGCCATTAAATCAGATCCGGACATGGCTCGCCTGGTTCTGTCATTGCCACTGGTCGCCATGGATTCGGTGGGTGCGGGTGCTGGCAGTTTTGTACGGATTGACCCATATAGCGGGTCCATCAAGCTTGGGCCGGACAGTGCCGGTTATCGTGTAGGCATGTGTTGGCCGGAAAGCGGGCTGGATACCGTGTCTGTTTCCGATTGTCACGTTGTGCTGGGTTATCTGAATACGGAAAATTTCCTGGGTGGGGCGATCAAGCTTGATGTGGAAAGGGCACGGCATTATCTTAAAGTGCAAATTGCAGATCCTCTGGGATTGTCTGTCGAAGACGCGGCGGCAGGGGTGATTGAATTGCTGGATTTGCAGTTGCGTGAATACATGCGCTCCACAATTAGCGCCAAAGGGTATAACCCGGCCGATTTTGTCTGCTTCTCTTATGGCGGTGCGGGTCCTGTACATACCTATGGCTATACCGAAGGCCTGGGATTTGAGGATGTGGTCGTACCTGCGTGGGCTGCCGGATTTTCCGCGTTTGGCTGTGCCTGTGCCGAGTACGAGTATCGCTATGACATGAGTGTTGACGTTGCCGTTCCGCCCGGGTCTTCAGATGAGGTCAAGCAACAGGCTGGTATTACGCTTACAAAGGGCTGGAATGAATTGGCTGAAAAAGTGATTGAAGAGTTTGTGATCAATGGCTTCAAGCCTGAGGATGTCATGCTTCGTCCAGCATATAGCATGCAGTTCCTGGGCCAGTTGAATGATCTTGAAATTGACTCTCCGATCAGTGCGGCATCAACTGTTGAGGATTGGGAAAAAATGGTGGCCGCTTTTGATGAAACTTACGGTCGGGTGTATGCCACTTCCGCCAGTTCGCCAGAGCTTGGTTTTGGTGTTACGAAAGTCATCATGCGCGGTAGTGTTATTTCACAGAAACCTGAGTTGCCCGAAGAGGAGTTGTCAGGTAAAGAACCGCCGAAAGAGGCTCTGATTGGTAAACGTCCGTTTTACCGGCATAAAAAATGGCATGATGCGGATGTCTGGTCAATGGAGGCCCTGAAGGCAGGTAACCATATTGTTGGACCCGCGGTGATTGAATCTGATGCCACCACTTTTGTGGTGCCCAAAGGGTTTGAAACCACACTGGATAAACATCGCCTGTTTCATTTGAAAGAAGTGAAATAAATAAAGTTAAGGAGACACAACATGAATATGATGTCAATGAAACAAGTCGGGCTGGGTAACTTATTGGGTAATGGCTTGACGCTGAAAGCACACCGTGATGCCGTTTTGGCCAGAACCAAAGAGAGCGGTTATTACAACGCGCTTGAAACACTGGAGTTCAAGGAAAGCGATCCGATCAGTTATGAAAAAATGTTTTCAAGGTTGCGTGGGGGGCTGGTGCATGCCCGTGAAACCGCCAAGAAAATTGCCGCTTCACCCATCGTGGAACAGGAAGGTGAATTGTGCTTTACCCTGTATAACGCTGCTGGTGACTGTATCCTGACTTCTACCGGTATTATCATTCACGTGGGCACCATGGGTGCGGCCATTAAGTACATGATCGAGAACGATTGGGAAACCAATCCGGGCATTAATCCGGGTGACATGTTTACCAATAATGACTGTTCTATCGGCAACGTGCACCCTTGTGATATTGCAACGATCGTACCTATTTTCTGGGAAGCCAAACTGATTGGCTGGGTGGGTGGAGTCACTCACGTCATTGATACGGGCGCGATCTCTCCGGGTTCCATGTCTACCGGGCAAACCTCCCGCTTTGGGGATGGCTATATGACGACCTGCCGCAAAACGGGGGTGAATGATGAGCCACTGCGTGACTGGCTGCATGAAAGCCAGCGCTCGACCCGTACACCCAAATATCTGATTCTGGATGAACGTACCCGGATTGCCGGCTGTCACATGATTCGCAAATTGGTAGAAGAGGTGGTTGAGTCGGATGGCGTGGAGGCATTTGAGAAATTTGCCTATGAAATTATTGAGGAAGGCCGTCGCGGTTTGCAATCCCGCCTGAAGGACATGACGATTCCAGGCGTTTACCGCAAGGTGGCTTTTGTTGATGTGCCTTATAACCATGAAGATGTTCAGCTAACGGCCTCTTACGCCAAAATGAATACCATTATGCATGCGCCCACCGAGCTGACCATTCGGCCTGATGCCACCTGGCGCATGAATTTTGAAGGGGGCAGTCGTTGGTGCTGGCACAGTTTCAACGCCAATCAGGTGGCTTTCACCAGCGGTATCTGGGTCATGCTAACGCAAACGCTGGTACCCACCCAACGGATTAACGATGGCGCCTATTACGCGACAGAGTTCAATATTCCCAAAGGCACCTGGATGAACCCGGATGATCGCCGGACGGCCCACTCGGATGCCTGGCACTATCTTGTTTCCGCCTGGACAGGCATGTGGCGTGCAATGAGTCAATCTTACTTCAGCCGCGGTTATCTGGAAGAGGTAAATGCCGGTAATGGTAATACCAGTAACTGGCTACAGGGTGGGGGTATCAACCAGGATGGCGAAATTCATGCGGTTAACAGTTTTGAAACGGCTGCAACCGGTACCGGTGCCTGCGCGGTCAAGGATGGCCTGAATCATGCCGCAGCGGTCTGGAATCCTGAAGGAGATATGGGTGATATTGAAATCTGGGAAATGGCCGAACCCTTGTTGTTTATGGGACGTAACGTAAAAGCCAACTCGGGTGGTTATGGCAAATACCGGGGTGGATGTGGCCTGGAAACCCTGCGTATGGTCTGGCATGCCCAGGACTGGACCATGTTTTTTTCGGGTAACGGTTATATGAACAGTGACTGGGGACTGATGGGAGGCTATCCGGCAGCCACCGGTTACCGTTTTGAAGCACATAATACCGATCTTAAAGCCCGGATTGAACAGAAACTTTCTATCCCACTGGGAGCAGACAGTAACCCGAGTGAACCGGATTATGAGCGTCATATCAGTGCGACTGCCCAGGTTAAACGTGATAAGCAATGCATGACAACGGAAACCATTTTTGAGGATCATGACCTGTACCTGAACTATATCCGTGGCGGTCCGGGTTTTGGGGATCCGCTGGATCGTGAGCCGGCGGCTATTGCCCGCGATCTTAATAATCGCTTTGTGTTGCCAGAGTTCGCCCGAAAAGTTTATGGTGCGGTCATTGAACAGGACGATGAAGGCAATTGGGTGGTTAATTCTCAAAAAACAACGGTAAGACGTGCTGAAATTCGCAAGGAGCGATTGCAGCGTGCGGTGCCTGTCCGAGAATGGATGAAGGAAGAACGAGAACGGATCCTGACCAAGAGCGCTTCGGTTCAGGTAAGGCATATGTATTCCACCAGTTTTGCCTTAAGTGAAAAATTCACCAATGAATTCAAGCAATTCTGGGATTTGCCCGAAGCGTGGTCATTGCCTGAATCCGAGTTGGGAGTTCCTTCATTTGGATCAACCTATCGCAATGATATTTCAGAAATGCCGGGCGTCAGTACCGTTGTTCTGGTTGACGAATAAAGCAGGATCATGGCCTTGCGAATCGTAAGGCCATGAAATAAAAAAGATCAAGGAGATAAGTTATGTCAGTATTTACAAGAGAGCAGGTTAATAATCTGGTGGACGGCAAGCTTGATTGGGACACCACCCTTCGTATGCTGCAAACCCCCAAGGACAAAGAACGTTTTGAACTGTACCTGAGCGTACTGCAAGACAAGGTTTCATGGAAAGACAGGATCATCCTGCCATTGGGGCCTCATCTATATATTGCGCAATCCCAGTCTACCGGACAATGGGTGAACAAGTGCAGCTGTGGTCATGAGTTTGGTGATTACCGCCATAACTGGAAAATGGATGCGGCCATTTATGTGCGGGATACACCCGAAGCCATGCAGGAAATTTACCCTGAGTTGATGGCTCCTGATACAGACTGGCAGGTGTATCGGGAGTATTACTGTCCGGAATGTGGAGTGTTGCATGACGTGGAAGCGCCCACACCATGGTATCCGGTTATTCATGACTTTGAGCCGGATATTGAGTCGTTTTATAAAAACTGGTTGGGTCTGCCTGTTCCTGACCGGGCTGATTGAGGCTTTGGTAAGTTGAATTAAAAAAAACAAGGTTTTAATGAACAATGAATCGCAACGGATGGATCAGATATTTAAAACTGATTCTTGCGTTGCGATTTTTTTGTTTAGTGTGCCTTGCCAGGTCCACCCTTATTTACAACCTTCATACAAGAAAAAAATTTCAGCTTGACGTATGTGCTTGATGTAGATAAATTCAAATTTATCTCAATTAAGAATTCAATGTGGAGCAGTCATGAAATACCGGAATCTTGGCAAAAGTGGTTTAAAAGTATCCCCACTGGTATTGGGAACCATGATGTTTGGCGGACAAACCAACGAAGCGGAATCACACCGGATTATTGCCGATGCCAAAGACCGGGGCATTAACTTCATTGATACGGCTGATATTTACAACAATGGGGAATCTGAGGCGGTGGTTGGGCGCGCCATTGCCAGTAACCGTGATGACTGGATTCTTGCAACGAAACTGGGGAATGTGTTTGGTGAAGGGGTTAACCAGCGCGGCATTTCCCGTAAATGGATTTTTCAGGCGGTTGAGGCCAGCCTGAAACGCTTGGGAACCGATTATCTGGACATTCTGTATTTGCACCGGGAAATACCCGATGCGCCATTGGAAGAAGCCATCCGTGCTCTTGCTGATCTGATCAGGCAAGGGAAGATCCGGTATTTTGGGGTGTCCAACTTCAGGGGATGGCGTATTGCCGAAACTGTCAGACTGGCCGATCAGGCAGGTATTGATCGACCAGTGGCCAGCCAGCCTTTGTACAATCTGGTCTCCCGTGTCGCCGAAGTTGAGCAATTGCCTGCTGCTGCCCATTACGGTATTGGAGTCGTGTCATACAGTCCCTTGGCGCGTGGTGTTTTAACCGGCAAATATGATCCGGACACCGCTCCGCCGGCCGACTCCCGTGCCGGTCGCAATGACCGTCGTATCATGCAAACAGAATGGCGCCGCGAATCATTGCTGGTTGCGCAGCGTATCAGGCAGCATGCCGAATCAAAAGGCCTTTCAGCCGCTGATTTTTCCCTGGCATGGGTACTGAATAATCAATTGGTCAGTTCCGTTATTGTGGGACCCCGTACTTTTGAGCAGTGGCAGGCCTATCAGCGAGCCCTTGACTATCAACTGACCACCGATGACGAAGCGTTGGTGGATGAGTTGGTGGTAACGGGGCATTGCTCTACACCCGGGTATAATGATCCTGGACATCCCGTTATAGGCAGGGTGCCTTATTCTGTTGCCTGAAATAACCAAAAACATTTCCAATGATTTTTACTTATGAAAAACCCTTTGCCTTTGTGGACGTTGAAACAACGGGGGGTGTGATCGGGCAAGATCGACTGACTGAAATCGCGGTTATCCGTTATGATGGCAAAGAAGTTTCCACCTACCAGACCCTGATCAATCCAACCTGTCATATCTCCGGTTTCATTGAAAACCTGACGGGTATCAGCAATGAAATGGTGGCCAAAGCCCCCCTTTTTTCTGAAGTGGCTGAAGAAATTCGAACCTTGCTTGATGGCCATATTTTTGTTGCGCACAATGTGCGGTTTGACTACAGCTTCATTAAAAGTGAATTCAAACGGATCGGCATTGATTTCAAAGCGCCCAAGTTGTGCACGGTCAAGCTTTCCCGCAGACTATATCCTGCTTACGAAAGGCATGGGCTTGATTACCTGGTTCAGCGGCACCGGCTTCAAATCACCCATCGGCACAGGGCCTATGGCGATGCCCATGTGTTATTGCAATTCTGGCAATTGCTTAACCGGCAGTTTGATGGCGCGCATTTGCAACAAGCTGTTCAAGAACTGATGAGCATTCCCCATCTTCCGGAGCATATTGATCCGGAAGAGATTGAGTCTATCCCCAATCGGCTTGGTGTGTACTTGCTTTATGGCGATAATGATCGGCTTCTTTTTGTTGGCAAAGGCAACAAGCTTCGTCAGCGGGTACTGTCTTTTTTTGCCAAAGACCGGGCCTTGCCGGCCGAAAAATCATTTTCTGATCGCGTGATGCGGGTGGATTATATTGAGTGTGCCGGTGAACTGGATGCTTTGCTGACTGAAGAAAAACTGATTGAGCAATATAAGCCGGAAAAAAATAAACCGCCAAAGTGCAGAAGAATAGGTGAGCTTGAGCAATGGCCGTTCAGGGACTATGCAGTTTTGCCTGAAAGTAATCTGAAACATGTATTTTGGCATTGGCAGTATCTGGGTACGGCCCATGACAAAGAAGAACTCAACCAAACACTATCACGGGAAAAGCAGGATTTTTCCCATGAAATGTATAAGATTCTGGTGCGGAATATGTCCCGTTTGGTTGCGCTGTGAACGATTGGTATACATATAAAATAATTGCCCATTTGCCTGGATGAATGCCACAGGCAAATGGGTATGTGTAATTTAAGCGAGATTTTGGTGTTGATCAAATCTGGCTTGAGTGATCAGTACTGATAGAGTCCGCGTGTTTTTGCCTGTAATCGGCTGATTCCCAGCAATGACTCAGTCCAGGGAATAGAGACTTCCAGCTGGTGGGCAATTTCGGCTACTGATGTCACCAGTGCATCCAGTTCAAGCGGTTTGCCCGCTTCCGCATCCTGTAGCATGGATGTCTTGAAGGATCCAAGCTTATAGGTAACCTGGTGCCTTTGTTCAGGATCAGCCTCTATTGGCAAGCCAATGCGAGCGCCCACCGTGGCAGCTTCCTGCATGATTCGTGACATGAAATCGCGGACATAACGGTCTTCCAGGATATGATCGCTTTTTGCACCCGTGATCGCTGAAACAGGATTCATGGTCATGTTTCCCCATAGCTTGAACCAGATATCTTTCTGGATGCATGACGTGTTTTCCACTTCAAATCCGGCTTTTTCCAGTATTTTGCACAGCTGCTTCAGTCTTGGAGTTTGTGTGCCGTTGGGCTCTCCGATGATTAAGTGGTTGCCCGCTATATGCTTAACTGAACCTGAAGAGGGTGTGGTGGCCGACAGGTGGGTGACACAACCGATGACCTGACTGGCTGGAATGTGTTTGGAAATAACTTCTTCTGGGTCAACCGAATCCAGTTTCAGGGTGCCGTTTTCATGTTCAAGCCCATGAAAGAACCACCATGGAATCCCGTTCATGGCAGACAGAATGGTGGTATCAGGTCCTATTAGGGGCGCAATATTTGTGGCGATGTCCTGCAATCCGGTGGTTTTTACTGCGATAATGACAATGTCCTGTACACCCAGCTCCGCTGGAGACTGGCTTGCCTTAATCGGGTAGCTTTGCACCGTATCGCTGCCCGCTGGATAGAACTGAAGCCCGTTTTTTTGTAATGATTCAAGTGTTGCGCCACGTGCTACAGCACTGACGTCATAACCGGCCTGTACTAGCCGTGCCGCCATTAAACCACCTATTGCGCCGATTCCATAAATACAGATTTTCATAGATAGATTCCTTTAAGGCCGTTAGTTTTTATAGTTGGTGTCAATGGTATCGACTTGGCGCCTTAACGCTTCAAAAACATCGCGACCAGCACCATAGCGAGGATCAAATTGCAAGGCATCGATACTGGATTTGATTTGTACGTCTTCGGGAATGGGGGTGGTTGGGCCAAGTGCCGCGCCAGCCACCTGTATTTCGCAGGCACGTTGCAAGGTCCATAAGTAGGCAAAGGCCTCGGGAATGCTGCTTCCCCATGAAAGCAAACCATGGTTTTTCAGGATGACTGCCTGACGATTGCCAATGGAACGCTGTACACGTGGTTGTTCATCAGCATGGACGGTAATGCCTTCAAAATCATGATAGGCAACGCGATTATGCAATTGGGCCGCATAAAAATTATCTCGTGACAACCCTGCCGCCGAGCAGGCAACCGCGCAGCCTGCTGTGGTGTGGGTATGCATGACACAGTGGGCGTTCTCAATGCCGCTATGGATAGCAGAGTGCAGGATGAAACCGGCTGGATTGGCTTTCCATTTGGAGTCGCCAATAACATTGCCGTCAAGATCTATCTTGACCAGATTGCTTGCGGTCACTTCCGTGTAGTGCAGGCCAAACGGGTTGATCAGGAAATGCTTTTCCGGGCCTGGAATGCGAACGGTAATATGATTGTAGATCAGTTCTGTCCAGCCCAGCATGGCAAAAATCCGGTAGCAGGCAGCCAACTCGGCCCGCAGGGCCTGTTCGGTTTCAGTGATGTTTTCTTCAAGTGTAATGGAATCAGCCAGTGTTTTCATTGTCGTCTCTTTTATCTGTGTTGTGGTGGTCAATGACATGGTTTTAGTTGCATCATATTGCCATTGCAATGAAATGGGTGTTTAACTTTGCAATTAATGCCATTGTGCTTTCCCGTTCTGCCGGTTTGGTACAAGAAAGAATTTTGTTTTCCAATTGTGTCGGTGCAAGCGGAAAATGGGCATGACCCAATGCAAAACGGATCGGGCCGCTTTCAAGGTGGGTGTTATCCTTGAGAGTAATGGTAACGTAGTCGTGAAAGGCAAAGCTGGGTTCAAGTGGGCAGGGTTCATGATTGATTGAAACCTTAACTTTTTCCATCAGTGTCCGGATGGCCGGATTTGTAATGTCATCCTCAGTCATTTTCTGCAGGCTTACTTCACCATAAACCAGCGCCGAGGCACAGGCAAAAGGCATGCTGAATTTGGCTTGAAGAGGAGTGGTTGGGTGCTGGTATTTAAGCACCCTGGCATTGGTTTCACTGACGGTTGCTGTAATGGTTTGTATGTGCTCAATGGGAATATCATTCTGTTGCCTTAATTGCAGTACACCGTCAATCACTCGGTGTGAAGCATAGCAGACCGGATATTTTTTGATACTTGGTTTAACCGTGTTGATGCTTAATGCCTGCATCCTTTTGAAAGGTCGTTCGCGATCTGGCGCATGCCCGTCTGAAAAAGCTGTCAGGAAGCCTGTTGATCCCTCCAGGGCATCGGCTGAAGCCGTTGCGCCCATGGCTGCCATTTCAACAGCCCCGTAAGCATATTCGATCGCCCAGCCTGCATGTAGGGGTTTGCACATCGAACCAAAATTGGCGACCAGCCCAGAGGCACGGCTGGCAGCTATACCCAGTGCATGGGTGGTTTTTTCAATATCAAGTTGACGCGCCGCGCAAAGTGCGGCGGTGGCACCTATCGTACCCAGTACTGCGGTGGGATGCCATCCTTTTTCATGTAAAGGATCGGGTATCCGGTTAAGCAAATCCGCCCAAATCTCATAACCTTTCAAGTAGGCACTGATCAGGTCCTGCCCGGACAGACCGCTACGGTCTGACTCGGCAAGCAGAACCGGAACCAGGACAACACTGGGGTGTCCGGCCAGGGCAACATCATCAAAGTCCAGTGCATGGCCTGAAACGGCGTTTAGCATGGCAGCAACCATTGCTGTATGTTTTTGCGGTGAAAAAAATACGCTGGCTTCCTGCTCATTCTGGTAGCGCCTGTTTACCCAGGATGCAAACAGGCGGGTTACTTCCTCATCACGCCCGGAAAGAATGCAGCCGGCAGTGTCAAGAAATGCCAGCTGCACAGTTTGGCAAACCTCGGGGATGATTTGCCCTGCAATATCACTGGTGATGAAGTCGGCCATTTGCCGTGACAGTGTTTTCATTACGTCTCCTAGAATGAACGTGGCATGCCCAGGACGTGTTGTCCAATGAAGGAAAGAATGAGGTTGGAAGAAATGGGGGCAATTTGCATGACGCGGCATTCACGCCACTTGCGTTCAACATCATATTCAGCGGCATAACCAAATCCACCGTGTGTTTGCATGCAGGCCTCGGCTGCATGCCAGGCCGCTTCGGACGCCAGCAGTTTGGCAATGTTGGCGGCTTCACCACAATCGAGGCCCGCCGCAAAAATGGCGGTCGCTTTGCGTACCATCATCTCGGCAGCTTCAGTCTCGGCATAAGCACGGGCGATAGGGAACTGAATGCCCTGGTTCTGGCCAATCGGACGACCGAATACAACACGCTCATTACCATAGGTGGCGGCTGTCCTGGTAAACCATTTTGCATCACCTATCGCTTCCGAGGCACACAGAATACGCTCTGCGTTCATGCCATCAAGAATATAACGGAATCCTTTTCCTTCTTCACCCACCAGACTGGAGGCGGGTACCACCAGGTTTTCAATAAACACCTCGGTTGTATTATGGTTGATCATGGCACGAATCGGCTGGATTTCAACGCCATTGCCACGGGCTTCACGCAAATCCACCAGGAACACAGAAATGCCATCGGTTTTTTTCTTGACTTGGTCGGCAGGCGTGGTGCGGGCCAGCAACAGCATAAGGTCGGAATAACGGGCACGTGAGGTCCACACTTTCTGGCCGTTGATAATATAGTTGTCGCCATCGCGCACGGCCCGGGTCTTGATTTGGGTGGTGTCTGAGCCGGTGGTGGGTTCAGTAATGCCAAAGGCCTGCAGGCGCAGTTTGCCACTGGCGATATCGGGCAGGTATTTTCTTTTTTGCTCTTCGCTGCCGTGACGCAAAAGCGTACCCATGATATACATTTGTGCGTGGCAGGCACCTGCATTGCAGCCGGCCGCATGAATTTCTTCCAGAATAACCGATGCTGCACGCAGGGGCAGACCACTGCCACCATATTCTTCAGGAATCAGTGCACCCAGATAACCGGCTTCGGTCAGTGCATTGACAAACTCGGAAGGGTAGCCTTGCTGTTCGTCCAGGTTTCTCCAGTATGAACCGGGAAAATCTTCGCAGATGCGGCGAACGCTTTCTCTGATGTCTTGATAGTCGTTACCCAACTCAATGGAAACGGGGGTGTTTGGTGTGCTTAATGTATCCATGGTTCTTTTTCCTGATCTTAAGAATTAATGTGTAATGATGTTGGGCAGTCCTGCACGTGACAAAGCACCCTGTAATGGCTCGTCAGGAAGCAGGTGGGCCAGCCAGCGGCGGGCCTCAAGCAGTTTTTCAAGGTCAATGCCGGTTTGTAGACCGTACTCTTCCAGCAAAAAGCAAAGATCTTCGGTGGCGATATTGCCCGTGGCACCGGGGGCAAACGGGCAACCGCCCAAGCCACCCAAAGAGGCGTCAAAGTGTCTGACACCGGCTTCCAGTGCTGCCAGCACGTTAGCCATGCCCATGCCGCGCGTATCATGAAAATGCGCGCCAACCGGCAGCTTGCCCAGCAGTTGATGCAGTTGGGTAAACAGGTTTTTGACCTGTCTGGGACCGGCAAAACCAACCGTGTCTCCCAGGGCGATATGATCAACACCGGCCTGCGCCATTCTGTCTGCAATGTTCAGAACCGTCTTGCTTTCAATATGGCCCTCATAGGTGCAGCCAAAAGAAGTGGCAATGGCACCGGTTATATGCGGTGGTTCGGGCTGTTGCTTGACCATTTCAATTAACCGTGCCACTGCAGCAAGCGCGTTTTCAAGCGTGGTACGGGCATTTTTTTGTGAATGCGTGGCACTGGCTGAAAGGACAAATACAATATTTTTAACTCCGGCCTCCAAGGCGCGCATGGCCCCTTTTTCATTCAGCACCAGTGCTGAAAGCAGCAACCTGGGGTTCAGTTGTCCCTGCTCGACCATTGTCTGTGCATCAAAAAATTGTGGAATCACATGTGCGGGAACAAACGAGGTGATTTCAAAGGCTTGAACACCCGCTTCAGACTCAACCTTGAGCCATTGAATTTTGTCTTGGGTGGCAATGGTATCCAGGCTCTGAATGCCATCACGCAAACCGACTTCCCGAACGAAGACCTGATTGTTATCAGTCATGACAAACTCTCTTCAGTCAAGGGTTGCAGGGCAGGGGGCGCAAGCCGGATGGCAGGCCTTTGCCCGTCAAGGCGAATGGGCAGACCCATGAATTTCATGGCTGAATCGGGAACTTCCTGCATAACACCCAAGGCTTGCGCCTGTTCGCAGCCAAAGGCTTCAGCCGTGTCCTGTACCGGAGTACAAGGCACGTTGGCTTCACGCAATTTGGCAGTCCAATATTCGCGTGTTTGCTGGCGTAATTCATTTTGAATCAATTCATCAAGGATGTTCCGGTGGATGACGCGTTGCGGGTTATTGGCAAAACGTTCATCTTCAGCCCATTCGCTGTGAGCCAGCACTTTGCACAGCCTGGCAAACAGGCCGTTATTGCCTGCGGCAACCACCAGATGTCCGTCAGCCGTCTGGTAGGCGCGGTAAGGCACAATGGTTGCCGCCCCTGATCCATGGCGACCTGGAACCTGTCCGCTGGACATATGCTGGGCGCTGGCAACCTGCATCCAGCTTAAGGAGGTTTCGAAAAGGGAAACCTCAACATGAGCGCCGTCCTGCATTTTTTCGCGTTGTAACAGGGCAGACAGAATGCCAATGGCGGCCCACATGCCAGTACCACAGTCAATGACTGAATAGCCCGTCCTTACCGGAGGCTGACCCGGTTCACCGGTCACGCTCATTAAACCACCGTAGGCTTGCATTAGCGGGTCGTAACCAGGCAGGTCTGATAACGGACCACCACTGCCAAAGGCACCCATATCGCAGTAAATCAGTTCGGGTTTAGTGGCACGCAGTGTTTTTTCATCAAGGCCCAGGCCTTCCAGAACCCCCGGTCTGAAGTTCTGAATAATGACATCCGCTTGGGCGATGAATTGTTTTCTGAGTTGTTCAACCTGTTGTGGATCCCTGAAATTGCACACTTGGGATTGTTTGTTCCGGTTTAAGGTCTGGAACATGGCCGAAGCACCTTCCCAGTCTGGTGGGCCCCAGTGACGGGCATCGTCTCCCGCCGGTTTTTCAATCTTAATCACCGTGGCCCCCAAATCAGCCAGGATTTGGGCGGCAAATGGGGCAGCAACATTCTGCCCAATTTCAAAAATTGTATAGCCTTGCAGTGGTAATGGTTTAATGGTGTTTGTTTTCATTCTTACCAGCCCTTGAAATTGGGTTTGCGCTTTTCATTGAAGGCCAGAATGCCTTCCTTGCGATCCTGGCTGTGAACCATGCGTTGATACGCTTCAAGTTCAAACATCATGCCGGAGTTCAGATCCATTTGTAAGCCGTAGTGGATGGAGTGTTTTGCCTGCCTGATTGAAAGCGGGGCATTGGCGGCAATTTTTTGTGCGGCTTCAAGTGTTTTATCAAGGACCTCGCCCGGTTCGAAAACACGGTTGACGACTCCCCATTCGTAAGCCTCATCGGCACTGAAAGGGCTTGCGGTTAGAATGATTTCCTTTGCACGACGTTCGCCAACGGCCCTTGGCAAGGTTTGTGTACCGCCTCCGCCGGGCATGATGCCCAGTGATACTTCTGTCAGGGCAAAGCGGGCGTTGCGCGATGCATAGGCAAAATCACACTGCAGCATCAATTCAAAACCGCCACCAAAAGCATGACCATTGACGGCTGCCAGAATGGGCAGTGGACAGTTGAGAATTGAGCGGAAGGTACGCTCAAAAAGCTCGTGCTGCAATACCCATTGTTCTTCAGTCAGGGTTTTACGTTCTTTTAAGTCTCCGCCTGCACAGAACGCCTTGTCACCGGCACCAGTGATAACAATGCAGCGATATTTGCGGTGTTCAAGCTCCAGGGGGTGAAATACATCATATAGCTCATGTCCGGCTTGGGTGTTGAAGGCATTGGAGACTTCTGGGCGGTTCAGGGTGACCAGCAAAGTCCCGGGAAACGGTTCTTCGACTTTTATGGTTTCGTAGGTTTTGTTCATGATTGATCCTTATTGATCGGGGCTGATACCCAGCATTTTTGCGGCTGATTTCCAGCGATTGAGATCCTCTTTTACAAATTTTTCAAATTTTTCAGGTGTTTCCGAACCAATCGCCTGTAATCCAGATGCATTGAAACGTTCAATGACGGGTTGGGATTTAAGCGCAACTTGCATTTTTTCGTGTAAGGCTTTGATGACTTCCGGTGGTGTGTTTGCCGGTGCAAAAGCACCCATCCAACCCTGGGAGGTAAAGTTCTTCAATCCCTCTACATTGGTTTCGGCGATGGAGGGGGTATTGGGCATTAAGGGTGAGCGTTGCGGGATGGTAACGGCCAGTCCTTTTGCTGCGCCGGCTTCAATTTGCCGGATAGCCGAAGCGTTGCCATCAAAAAGAATTTGTATCCGGCCACCAATCAGATCCTGAATAGCCTGGGTGCTGCCTTTATATGGAATTTCCTTGATGTCAATCTCTGCGGCTTCCTTGAAAAGTTCTGTGGTCAATTGGCTGATCGTACCGGCACCCAGTGAGCCATAGTTCAGTTTTCCCGGATTGGCTTTTGCATAATCAATAAGCTCTTGCATGGTATTGAAAGGGGCATCCTTGTTGACAAGGACGACCATGGGGCCTTGGGCAAGCAGGGAGATTGGCACCAGATCCTTCAGTGGATCATAAGGCAGTTTTTTGGTGACTGGAATAATGCTGATGGGAGACAGTGACGTAATGGTAATGGTGTAACCGTCGGGTTTGCTTCGGATGAGTTGTTCAACCCCAATCGTGCCGCCGGCACCACCTTTGTTTTCAATAATGAATGTTTGGCCAAAAGCCTGCTCAAGTTGCTGCGCCATGGTGCGGCCCACCAAATCGGCAGAGTTGCCGGGCGGGAAGGTCACAATCGTGCTGACCGGTTTTTCAGGGTAGGCGGCCATTGCCGTGCCTGTAAGGGAAATCATTCCAGCGATAACAAAATAGTTTTTTATCTGTTTGGGAAAATTCATGTGGGTCTCCTCAGTGTCGGTTTTGTAAGTGCAAGGTCTTGTTTTGTATTGTTTGAATGTATTATTATGCTAAAAAATGAACTAGTAAATATAAGGAATCCACAATATGGACTATAGTGATAATAAAAAAGAGGTGGGGGGCACGCAAAGTATTGGCCGTGCAACCGAAATCCTGCGCGTCATTGCCGCCTCGGACGGGATGGGGTTTGGACTGGGTGAAATAGCAGAAAGGTCTGGTATTGAAAGACCTACCGTTCATCGTATATTGCGCCGTTTAACGGCAGAGTCCATGCTGGTCCAGAATCCATTGACCCGCAATTACCATCTTGGCCCGCTTTTGTATGAACTTGGCCTTGCCGCCAGTTCATCGGTGCCTGCCCAGCAACTGTGTAAAGAAGCGCTGCAGGAATTGTCGGGTATTACCGGTGATAGTGCTTTCTTAACGGTTAGGAGTGGTCATGATGTGGTTTGTCTTGACCGCGCTGAAGGGCACTTTCCCATTCGTGTCTTGAACCTCGGTGTAGGACAGCGCCGTCCGTTGGGCTGCGGTGCCGGCAGTATTGCGTTGCTCAGCGCCATGAGCGATGAGCAAGTGGAAAAAATCCTTTTGAAAAACAAAGCTTTGCTGACCGCACGCGCAGAGCCGCCCATTAATGAATTCATGCAAATTGTTGGCCAGGCAAGAACGCAGGGGTATGCCACCAAGGATGCTCCCGATTTACCGGTTCGCTCATTATCAATGCCGGTCAGGGATGCTTATGGTAATGGCATTTGTGCCTTGAGTGTATCAACATTGACTGTTCGCGTAGAACAGAATCATGACAAAATGGTGGGGGCTTTGAGGCGGATTACAGAAGCGCTGGCCCTGAAAATCCGCGGTTCATTAATATTTAAAGATGTCTAGAGAAAAGACGTCTTTATGGGTTGTGAAAACTGCCCCTTATTCAATCAACCTGAAAACAGGCATTTTCCTGCCTTCTTTCATGCGTTGGAAGGCCACCGTTACGGGTGCGCCAATTTTTAACTGGTCAACCTCGGCATCAATAATATTGCTCATGATGATGGGGCCTTCATCCAGCTGAACATAAGCCAGCGTGTAAGGTGGGTCCGCTTTTTCAATATGGCTGAAGGCATAGAGCGTGCCCTGACCGCTTGCATTTAGCCAACCTGTATTGGCACTGCCGCACAAGGGACAAATCATGCGCGGATACCAATGGGTTTTGTCGCAATCGTGGCATATTTTCAGCAAGAGCTCATCTTTTTCCGCTGCTTCCCAAAACGGTCTGGTTTCGGGATAAGCATTGGCATAGGCATCGGAATGAAAGTCTGTGGTTTTATTATCCAGGTTATCCATGTTTATTCTCTTCCTAAAATCAGGGTGGCATGGGCATGGCCTTCGCCAACCACAAGGCCTGGGCCGGCAGCCAGTGCAATATCACAGTTTTTCACTTGTACGGCCGGGTGGGCTTCTTGGCGTAGCTGGCGAACCGCTTCAATGACTTTGGTAATGCCGCCGCGATTGGAGGGGTGATTGTTGCACAAGCCACCGCCATCGGTATTCCACGGCAGTTTGCCAGTGCCGGAAATTAAATTTCCTTCGGCTACAAATTGGCCTGCCTGGCCTTTTTTGCAGAAACCCAGGTCTTCAAGCTGCATAAGAACCATGATCGTAAAGTTGTCGTAAATAGAGGCGTATTTAATATCATTGGGGGTAACGCCTGCCTCGGAAAAAGCTTCAGGGCCGGTCTTGAGGGCGCCTGTTTCTGTTGGTGCAATATAGCCACCATGGCTGGTTTTAATGGTCTGGCTGGCCCCCATGACTTTTACCAGTGGGCGCTTAAGTGATTTGGCAATTTCAGGCGTGGTAACAATAAGTGCACCACCGCCGTCTGTAATGACGCAGCAGTCAAGCCGGTGCAAGGGGGGCGCAATAATGGGTGAGTTAATGACATCTTCAACCGTGACCACTTTTTTAAGCAGGGCATTTTCATTATATTGGGCATGGTGTGAGGCAGCGACCTTGATGGCGGCCAGTTGTTCAGCGGTGGTGCCGTACTCATGCATATGCCGTTGGGTAATCATGCCATAAATGCCGGTAATGGTGGGTTTGTAAGGTAAATCCCATGGTGTTTCCGGGCGTTCCGGTCCTAGTATACGGGTAGCGGTGCCAGTGGCTACACCCGTGCTTTTGGGTTTGCCCGCCAGTGTAATCAGGGCAACACGGCATTTGCCTGCGGCAATGGCCTGTGCCGCGCGTTCCACATGGGCAATATAAGAGCACCCTCCAATTTCCGTGCCGTCCAGCCAGCTCAGGTTAAGGTTAAGGTATTCTGCCATGGAAATCGGGCTTCCACCGGGAACGTCACCGGCACAAAAGTAGCCGTCTACATCCTTTAATTCCAACCCTGCATCCTGCAAGGCACCCAGCGCGCTTTCTGCGTGAAGCTGGGCAACCGATTTGTCGGGAGCAAACCGGGTAGGGTGCTCATAAGCGCCAACAATATAGGCCTTATTTTTAATAGTCATTACAAACTCCGGGTAAGTGGTTGTTTACATTTTTGGAATGTTGGCTGCGTGAATGACATTTCCCCATTTTTCATATTCATTTTTCACGAAAGTTGCCGTTTCTTCCGGTGTATAAATAACAGGAATGACCGATGCGGTATCCATTGTTTTACGCAATTCAGGGTTTTCCTGGGAAGTATTAATAAGTGCGTTAAGTTTTTGTGTGGTGGCAGGGGGTGTGTTTTTAGGTGCAAAGGCTGCCATCCAGCCCACTACCTCGAATCCGGGCACACCAGATTCTGCGATGGTGGGAACATTGGGTAATTCAGTGGTGCGTTTGGATGTTGTCACGGCCAGGGCTTTTACCTTGCCCGATTTTGTCTGGCTGACCGCAGCGCCGATATTGCTAAACATGAAATCAACGTGGCCGCCGATTAAGGCCGACATGGCTTCAGAAGGACCACCGAACGGGATATGCGTGTATTGAATGTCCTTGACCTCAATTTTGAGTAATTCAGCGGCAAGATGCGCAGAACTGCCAATGCTGCCCGATGCATAATTAAGTTCGTTTTTGCTGTTTCTGATGTAGTCAAGAAACTCCTCAAAGGTATTTGCCGGGAAATCCTGCTTCACAAGCAATACATTCCCGTTCAGGCCAAACATGGCAATCGGCTGAAAATCCTCAAGCGGATTATAAGGTGCCTTTTGCATCATTTGGGGTGTAATGGCATGGGTAACATTGGTGCCAAGCAATAAGGAATAGCCATCGGGTGTGGATTTGGCAACATGGTTGGCGCCAATGGTAGCGCCGGCACCCGGGCGGTTTTCGACAATAACAGGTTGTTTTAGCGCGTCAGACAGTTGTTTGGCAAACGTGCGGGCGGTCAGGTCAGTAACACCACCCGCTGCAAATGGAACCGTTAAGTGGATCGATTTGCTGGGGTATTCGGATGCCGCAAATGCTGTGGTACTTAATACGCCCATGGATAGGCAAGCTGTTAATAAGATTTTTTTCAATATCATTGATGTCTCCTTGTGTTATGCAGGTCGGGTGACTGTCTGCGTTTTTTTCTTGATAGGCCTAGCTGACCTGTCTGTCC
Organism: Advenella faeciporci; assembly: GCF_014652395.1. GTDB lineage: Bacteria > Pseudomonadota > Gammaproteobacteria > Burkholderiales > Burkholderiaceae_B > Advenella > Advenella faeciporci. The sequence continues at coordinate 266,237 of NZ_BMYS01000002.1, read as the reverse complement.
TGTTGCTGCCAGAATTTGCTGCGAATGGTTTTTTTATCGATTTTCCCTAGTGAGGTTAAGGGAAGCTCTTCTTCAAAGAAAATTTTTTTAGGGGTGTTTACCGGTCCTTTTTCTTTAAGTACAAAATCAATCAGTTCTTTTTTACTTGGCTTTATGCCTGGTTTTAGAACAACAATGGCAGTGACTTCCTCTCCCCATTTTTCGTGTGGCACGCCAATGACGGCTGACATGGCAATGGCAGGGTGTGTAGCAAGGCAATTTTCAATTTCACTGGGGTAAACATTAAAACCACCTGAAATAATCATGTCTTTGGCCCGGTCAACGATGTACAGGAAGCCTTGTTCGTCTTGCCTGGCCATGTCTCCGGTATGCAACCATTGACCGGAAAAGACCTTTTCATTTTCTTCTGGGCGATTCAGATAGCCTTCCATGACAAGCGGACCGCGGACACAAATTTCACCAATTTCACCTGTTGGGACCTCATTCAATTCCGTATCCAGCAATTTGACCGTATTGCCAGGAATAATACGGCCACAGGAACGAAGCAAATGGGGGCGTGCTGGGTCATGATCTTCTTTGCACAAGTAGCTGATCATCATGGGTGCTTCAGCCTGGCCATAAAGTTGCCCAAAAACAGGGCCAATTTTCTGTAAAGCCTCAAGCAGACGGGAGGGTGCCATGGGAGAAGCACCATATAAGATGTATTCAAGGCTGGACAACTTGGCCTGATCCAGTAGTGGGGAATCAAGTAATGTATAAATTTGGGTTGGTACCATAAAGCTTGTATTGATCTGGTGCTGCTCCACATACTGAATGAAGCTGTCCGCAGCGTATTTATCCTGCAAGTGCATGGTGCCACCACGCAGGAAAATAGGCAGTACGAAAGAGCCGGCGGCATGCGAAATGGGCGTGGTTGCCAAAAAGCGTATGTTTTGTGGCCATTCATAGTAAGCGAGCTGGTAAGTGACCATGGTGATCGCCGTGCGGTGAGTTTGCAAAATGCCTTTTGAACGACCGGTTGTCCCACCTGAATATGAAATTTTTGTGAAGTCATCAGGCTGGGATTCAATACTGATTGGTTCGGTGCTCATGGTTAAAGCCTGTTGCAATAAACCGGCATCTATTGAAGATGGTGCCAGGGTCAGTACTTGTTCAACCGTGTTTTGTTGATACAGGGCTTGCACGCGTTCAGGAAATTTAATTCCGTCGGCAATCAGCATGCGCGCTTGGGCGTCTTGTAAAACAAAACAATGATCGCTTTCCGATGCCATGGGGTGCAGGGAAATATACCGTAAACCCAGTAATTGCACGGCTATGAGTGTCACCAGGGAATCAATGTTGTTGCTTAAGAGCAAGGCAACCGTATCCTGGCGTTTCATGCCTTTAAGCTTTAGCAGACGGGCAACTTGAAAGGATTTGGCTGCCACTTCCCGGTAAGTGAGTTGTTGATGGGTGTCTACCAGGGCAGTACGGTCTGGGAAAGCCTTGAAGGCGGAAAGGAAAAGCGCGGGAACTGTGGTGGTGCTGTAAAGGGTTGGGTCTTTATGTTTCATGAATTGTCTCTGATTGTCATGGTACTAAATTGTTAATTATGGTACCGTTTGAACGATAATATTGATACTTTGGTGCCAAGTCAATAGGGAAAGTACCCAAAATATTCAGGCAGTTATAATGGGAATCTTTAAAGGGGAGGCAAACAATGGCACGACGGACTGAAGCAGCATTCATGCAGCAATTGACAGAGCTGCTCGTCACGGAAGGTATTTCCAAATTAACCATTGCCGATATCGCTGGCCGTTTGAAGTGCTCAAGAAGGCGAATTTATCAAATAGCCCCTGCTAAAGAAGAATTGTTTATTCATATTTGTCGTGAAGTTTTTAATTCACAGCTTGAGCATGGTTTTGCCAAGGCCAATAAAGAAAGTGAACCCACCAAGATCATCAAGGCATATTTGACGGCAACGTTGAATACCTCGGGTATCAGCAAAGCGTGCCTGATTGATCTGGAGGCAACGGAGCAGGGCAGAAAATTGTTTGATGACTACCAATTGGCGCGGGTCAGAGGGTTGGAAGGCATTATTGAAGAAGGGATCAAACAACAGGTGTTTGCCTCACAACATCCAAGACTGGTATCGGAAGCGATTCTGGGCGCCGCCCATCGCCTGAGGAATCCGGTTTTTCTTGAGGAAACCGGCATGCGCATAGGGGATGCGTTTGATCAATTCTATCGATTAGTACTTGAAGGTTTGCTGAAAAGAAACGATTAAGCGTTGAAATAAAATGCTTTTTTCCAATATACTTTTATTTTATGGAACCCTCCTTTCCAAATTGCTGAACGAGGACATTCACCAATATTTTTAAGTTGGGTTACAGGGTACGCTTCGGCGATTACATTATTATTTGATGGTAGGAGATTGCCTTGAAGTTATTGAGTAAATTGACGGTTGTTTCTGCATTGATCCTAAGTCAGGGTCTGGTTTTGCAGGCTGCCCGTGCGCAAAAAAATGATTTTCCAAATAAATCAATAAACTTTATTGTGCCGTTCCCACCGGGTGGACCCACTGATGTTGCCGGACGTGTATTGGCTGATGCCTTGGGGAAAAAACTGAATCAGACAGTCGTCGTCGAGAATAAATCAGGGGCATCGGGCTCGATTGGTATTAACCAATTAATCAGAAGTAAACCAGACGGCTATACGGTGGCCGGTTTGGCAGCGCCCAGCCTGACGGCACCTTTCATATTGTCACAAGCACCTTATGATCTGGAAAAAGATATCAAGTCGGTGGGCACAGCGTATATTACACCATTGGTCATTGTGGTCAACGCCAAGAAACATCCGGAAATTACCGATATGAAATCATTGGCGCAGGTCGCCAAAAGCAATAAAGATGGCATCAACTATACTTCAGCGGCAATTGGCAGCACCGCCAATCTTGCCATGGAACTGATTAAAAAAGATTTGGGCATCAAAATGACGCACATCCCTTATCGGGGTAGTGCACCAGCGGTAACCGCTGTACTGGCAGGCGATGTATCTGTGATGTACTCTGATTTGGTCGCAGTGCTTACCCAGATCAAGGCGGGTAATTTACGTCCGATTGCAGTCAATACCGATGTGCGACTTGAAGAATTGCCAGATGTACCAACACTGAAAGAGCAGGATATTCAGGCAAGCAAAGCGGTGTCATGGTCTGGTTTGGTAGTTCCCAAAGATACACCAGACACTACGGTAAAAATCCTGTCCGATGCCCTGGCAAGCGTTGTTAATGACCCGGACACTCAGACTCGGCTCAAAGCGGTGGGAGCTTATCCTTATTACACTGATTCGGCAACCATGCAGGAAACCATTGCCAGGGATTCTGCTATTTGGTCTGCGGTGATTGAAGAAAATAATTTAAGGCAGAATTAATTGTTCCAGAGGGCCAGGCAAGAACAGGTTTCTTTGCGTTTTGCACCAGTGGTGTTTCCCGTCAGGTGGATTTTTGGGACATAAAGCCCGTTTACATTGGTAGCATCAGCATCACTTGTCATATATTTCCATTAGTATGTTGGGCTATAGAAAATATTGTAAAAAGGATCACATGTCGCAAGTGTCTGTACCCGACCGTAGCCCATGGGCGGTATTTCTTGTTTTTTTGAAACTGGGCCTCACTTCATTTGGTGGTCCGGTCGCTCATTTGGGGTATTTTCGTGAAGAGTTTGTCGTAAAGCGTCGTTGGTTAAGTGATCGGACATACGCAGACCTGGTTTCTTTGTGCCAGTTTTTGCCTGGGCCAGCCAGTAGCCAGGTTGGAATGGCATTGGGTTTGTCCCGGGCCGGGTATGCCGGTGCATTCGCGGCCTGGGCCGGTTTTACATTGCCATCGGCGATTGCCCTGATTCTGTTTGCGCTGGGTATTGCCAGTTATGGAGAAGCTATTGACCATGGACTGCTACAAGGGTTGAAGGTGGTTGCGGTAGCTGTAGTGGCCCAGGCTGTCTGGGGCATGGCGCGCAATCTTTGCCCTGACGCCCTGCGCGTTACGCTCATGATGATAGCGGCTTGCTTTGTATTGCTGGTGCCGTCGGTGTGGATCCAGGTGGCCGTAATGGCGGCTGCTGGGGTGGCTGGGTTATTTTTATTCAAGCCTGAAAAGGTCGAAGCGCATGAAGCGTTTCCTGTCATGGCGGTAACTAAAAGGGCTGGCACAGTGTGGCTGGCGCTTTTTGCGGGTCTGTTGCTTGTGTTACCATTTTTGGTGAATGTATTTCCTGGACAGGCCATGGCGATGTTTGATGCCTTTTATCGTGCCGGGTCGTTGGTTTTTGGTGGCGGGCATGTAGTCTTGCCACTGTTGCAGACAGAAGTGGTGCCTTCCGGTTGGGTTGGTAATGAGGCCTTTCTGGCCGGTTATGGGGTCACACAGGCAGTGCCTGGTCCCTTGTTTACCTTTGCGGCCTTTTTAGGAGCCGCCATGAATCAGGCGCCTACTGGTTGGCTGGGCGGAATGCTTTGTTTAATCGCCATTTTTCTGCCTTCTTTTCTGCTGCTAGCCGGTGCTTTGCCATTTTGGGAGCAATTGCGACGCAATGCGGGTATGAAGTCCGCCCTGATGGGGATTAATGCCGCCGTTGTGGGGTTATTGCTGGCGGCGTTATATCAGCCTATCTGGACCAGTGCCATTCTTGCACCCCAGGATTTTTGTCTGGCCCTGCTTGGTTTTATTGCACTGGTATTCTGGAAGCTGCCACCCTGGCTGGTGGTGGCTGGCAGTGGGTTGTTGGGTTGGGTTTTGGGGTAAATGCTCAGCTGACCCAAACAAATCGGTCTCGCAGTAATTCGGTTTCTCCCTGCCACTGATAGGCGCAAAGTTTTCCCTTGGTCACCGATTTTGTGTTTCTGGCGGCAATACTATAGTCAAGACAGGCAATATAAGGCGTGAGCGGTTCAGGTTCTCCGGTCATCCAGTAATGACCGACAAACAGGGGCTTATCACTTTGGTAACCCGGCACAATGTCATCAGGGACGGGAATGTGAGGAATTTGCTCGATGGCGCCGGGAGGGACCATGGCCAGGTCACGATAGGTCAATCCATTAAGCTCCCACCATTGGGCACGGATTTCATTGCGAAAATTGCCGTCTTTGTCATCAAAACCGTATCCTGAAGGCAGTTCAATGTTCAGTCCTTTCAGAACCGTTTCCAGTGCTTCGAAAGTTTCTGTTCCCTTTGCACTAAGGATTGGCCAAGCCTGTGGCTGTATGCGGTTTTGGGTATCCAGAAAGGGTGCCAGTATTTTCAATGAGGGTAAGTGCCAGCAGGCATGAATAACCCTGAAGCCCGGAAATTCCAGGAATAGGGGCAGCGTCGCAAACCAGTCGGTGATTTCCTGGTGCAGGGTGGAGCCTTCAATAACCTGTTCTAAAAAAATCTGATGTTGTCGTAAATATCTTTCGGTATGGGGGCGAAGAAACTCACCTGGTTTATCGTGGTTGGGCATTGTCCAGGCAACGGCGTTAAACTCATGGTTGCCCATGACCGCCAGCGCAGCATTGTTTTCCACCATGGCTTTGGCTATCAGGACAGCTTCCACTTGTTCGGGGCCCCGGTCGATAAAATCACCCAAAAAAATAACTTTACGTTCGGGATGTTGCCAAAACCCGTTTTTTTCAGTGTAGTCCAGCTTTGCAAGCAGCTGTTTCAGGGGTAGTGCATGGCCGTGAATGTCACCAATCAAATCATACATGTTAAGGTTTTTTTAAAAGTGTTTTTATGTGTTTTTTGTAGGGTCTGATTATATTTTTTATTTTTTGCATGAATAAGAATTTGCAGGAAGATTTTCAAATTTTAATGAATAAATAGTGCGAAATATAGGTAATCATTGTTATGCTGCCATGTCATACAGTCTTTCATCATCCCTGAACCAGCCGGTTATGCTCCAGCGGGGTTTTTGGCAGGGCAGGACTTCGTGCTCAATCAGATCACTTCTGAAAATGACCGTTCTGCCGGCAATAGGCAGTATACGTTGAATTTCTTGCAGGGGACTTTCAGGATCATACAGGACCAGCTCTCCACCGTCCGCTTCGCTCCAGTCCGGGTTCAGGTAGCTGACCAATGTAATTTTTCGGAATGCGGTATTTTTGTGTTGGTCCAGATGGCGGGCATAGCCAGTGCCCGAGGCATAGCGGGCATAGTGCAATTCCATTTGTTTAAGACCCAGAAAAAAATACCGGTTTAATGCCTGTAGCATTAAACCGGTTAATTGAAATATTTCCTGGCTGGCTGGATATTGGCTTTCTGGTTCAAGCCAAAGGATAGAATCGCCACGAATGGAAGTTACCCGTGCCAGTTGCTGTTCGCGTCCGATACGGGCATCATGGAACTGGCCTTGTTCCCAACGTTGCTGCCCCTCTTCAAATAGACGGTGTGTCAGGGTAACCGGGATTAGTCCGTCACAAATAGCCCAGCCCCGGGTTTCCAGTGCTGATAAAATGTCATTTATTGCATTCATGATGAAGCTTCTATACTAATAATAAGATCGACTCGAATCGCAATCTCCAAAGGTGTTTTTGCTTAAGTAATATTACAGTTGTTTTCCAGTATTTAACACTGGGGAAAAATGAATAAAGATAAATCCGGGAAGTGATTTTATATGGACCGGAACAGGCTGTACAGAATTTTTTTACATAAAAAGGAAATACTGGAAATGAATGCAAAGAAATGGCTTGCCATACTCTTGCTATGGCCATGTATGGGTAGCGCGCAACAGGTGTCGGAAAAAACCAAAGAGATGGTTTTTGTTGCCGCATTTGATTATTATTTTTTGCATGAATTTTGCGCTACCTCTGACCCAATGCTTTCAGCAGACAGTCTTGAACAAAAAATGCAGGAAGATGTCCGGCAGGTTTTACAGCTGAATAAACAAAAAGCTGACATTTTCGTGGACGATTTCATTAGCAGTTATAATGAGTTTGTTTCAGATAATGATGAATATGGCCAGGCAATTTCCTATCGGGTTGAGCAGTTCAATGCGATTAACAATGCGGCTAAACAGGATAGTTGCCGTTCCATGAAACAAGACAGAAGCAGGCAGTTTCAGGAGGCGCTTAAGCAACTGAAGTCAGAGTTGTAGACTTTTGTACAGCCTATGGAAATATTTGAATGACGCTACAAAGACGAGAGTCCCAGGGGGGCGGTATTGTTTAAGAAGCGCTTCAAAATGCCCGCTGAATAAAACCTGGCAACCTGTTCCAGGAAAGCATTGAAATCAATGTGTGCTGAGCCATCGGCCTGGTCGGATATAATGCGTGCGATGGCAAAGGGTATTTCATATTCATAACATACCTGGGCAACCGATGCCCCTTCCATTTCCACGCATAAGGCAGCGGGTAAGTCCTGTTGCAATTGCATGGAATGGGTGGCATCACTAACAAAACAATCGCCGCTAATGATAATTCCGGTATGGCATTGTGGCTGACGAAGTCTGAACGCTTCCCGTGAAGCGGCATTAACATCTATGGCCAGGTCTTGAGAAATGTAATCCTGTGCACATTGTTGCAGCTGTGCTGAAAGGATGGTGTCCGTATCAAAATGGCTGAGGCCCAGTAAAGGAACCTCAAAGCGGGGAAAAAGCGGGCTTGCATTAATGTCATATTGCAGTAGTTGAGTGGCCACCACTACATCCCCCACCTTGACCTGTTTATTGATGCTGCCGGCAACTCCGGTAAAAAGTATTGCGCTTACCTTGAATTCCCGTATAAGCGTTACCGTGGTCGCTGCAGCGGCAACTTTGCCAATACGGGAGAGTACAACTACACAGGAGCGTCCCATGAGTGTGCCCTCGTGGTAGTCACGCTGGCCAATTCGATAGACTTTTACATTTGGTCCCATGGCCTGTAAAAGGCTGGCAATTTCCTGGTGCAAGGCGGCAATAATTCCGAGAACAGACATGTCTTGATGGGGGATGTGAACAATCTGATATTGTAAGGCCAGGCAGGCATTAAAGCTTGGAAACCACTGGTTTGTGCAAAGAAGACCGCTTAAAAATTCGTGTGGTTTTATGCGGTTCAATTCAATTGAATTGGCCTGACGGTAAATCAGGCCAATTGGCTATCACGACTAGCCAATTCCCTTTTCGTGTTTGGGAACCCATTTGCCGTTGGCGTCTTTCACGACTTCAATCAGCCCTTCCATGGGGTTGGTAAGCGAGCCCTCCCACATGGGCTTGGTTGCAATCCAGTGTTGAAGTGAATGAACTTCACCAGTATCCGGATCCATCAACATTAGTTTTTGCTCTTTTTCCTTTTCCATCTTTATCTCCTTGAGTGGTTCGATACGAAAATTACCGAAAAGTTATCTGAGCCAGGATAAATTATTGTTATTATTGCTAATTCTTACATTAAGCATAACGTATTGTTTATCACAATACAAATATCTGATTTATGCCTGTTGCTGCAACAGGGTCAAGATAGGCATCGGCTATAAAAAAACCTGTTAAAAAACAGGCTTTTTTATTTGCTTGTAGAAACGGGTTACTTTTTCATCATGTCGAAAAACTGGTCATTGTTTTTTGTTGAGCGGATTTTATCCATAATGAACTCCATGGATTCAACTTCATCCATTTCATGAATAAATTTGCGCAGAACCCATACTTTTTGCAGAGTTTCGGGTTTCATGAGCAATTCTTCGCGACGAGTGCCTGTTTTGTTCAGGTTAATGGCAGGGTACAGGCGTTTTTCAGCCAGACGGCGCTCCAGGTGAACCTCGGAGTTACCAGTGCCTTTGAATTCTTCGTAAATCACTTCATCCATGCGGCTGCCGGTTTCAATGAGTGCAGTACCAATAATGGTAAGCGAACCGCCTTCTTCAAGGTTGCGCGCAGCGCCAAAGAAGCGTTTGGGGCGTTGCAGTGCGTTGGCATCTACACCACCGGTTAATACTTTGCCTGAGGCTGGTACAACCGTGTTGTAGGCGCGAGCCAGGCGGGTAATGGAGTCAAGTAAAATGACGACGTCTTTTTTCAACTCAACCAGGCGCTTGGCTTTTTCGATAACCATCTCGGCAACCTGTACGTGGCGGGTTGCGGGCTCGTCAAACGTAGAGGCAACCACTTCACCGCGAACGGTGCGTTGCATTTCGGTTACTTCTTCGGGGCGCTCATCAACCAGTAAAACAATTAAAACGGCATCCGGGTAGTTGGCCGATATGGAGTGCGCAATGTGTTGCATCATCACGGTTTTACCGGATTTGGGACTGGCGACAATTAAAGCGCGCTGGCCTTTGCCCATGGGAGCGAAAATATCCAGAATACGGCCGGTGTAGTTCTCTTCGCTTTTGATGTCACGCTCGAAAATCATCGGTTTGTTTGGATGCAGGGGCGTGAGGTTTTCAAACATGATGCGGTGTTTCATCAGCTCAGGCGCCACACCGTTAACTTTTTCAACCTTGACTAATGCAAAATAACGCTCTCCGTCTTTGGGAACGCGAACTTCACCTTCGATGGAATCACCAGTGTGCAGGTTGAAGCGGCGAATTTGCGAGGGGGAAATGTAAATGTCGTCGGTACTGGCCAGATAGGAAGTTTCTGGGGAACGCAGGAAGCCAAAACCGTCGGGAAGAACTTCCAGGACACCGTCACCGAAAATTTGCTCGCCTTGTTTTGCCCGTCTTTTCATGATGGCAAACATGAGTTCCTGCTTGCGAAAACGGTTTGCGTTGTCTATTTCCAGGGTAGCTGCCATTTCAAGCAGCTGCGACACATGCAGTGCCTTGAGTTCGTTAAGATGCATTATTTTTAATAAGAATAAATTAGAGAATGAGAAAATTGGCGGACTACGGATGAGCCCGCGCGACGAATAAAATACGTTGGGTGATTTTAGAGGGCGCTATCTATAAAGCTGGTAAGTTGTGCCTTGTTGACGGCACCCACTTTGGTGGCAACGGCTTCACCGTGCTTGAAAACCATTAGCGTGGGAATGCCACGAATGCCAAACTGTGCCGCCACTTCAGGGTGATCCTGCACGTCTACCTTGACCACTTGCAGGCGACCTTCGTATTCTTTGGCAATTTCTTCAAGTACAGGGGCAATGGCTTTACAGGGGCCACACCAAGGTGCCCAGTAATCAACCAGTACGGGTTTGTCAGACTTGAGAACATCAGCGTTAAAGCTGGATTCAGTCGCGTGTTTGATAGTATCGCTCATACGAATTAAATTTTATATTGGTGAAATTGGAATAGCCAAGTACACTGGCTCGGAAGATGGTTCGCTTGTTTCAGGAACACAATGTGTACTGTCATTGATGTAAGAATAACATTTATATCTAAAGATTGTATAAAAATGCCCGAATGGCACGACAAAATCACTAATCAGACTTTAAAATGTCTGTTTTTTTGCACAGTATAGAGACTAACGTGGCGATCAAAACAAGTTATGACGAGGCTTCCATCCGGGTTCTGAAAGGTCTGGAACCTGTTCGTGAGCGGCCTGGCATGTATACGCGGACTGAAAACCCGCTTCATATCATTCAGGAAGTCATTGATAATGCGGCCGATGAGGCGCTGGCCGGTTACGGAAAACATATTCAGGTAATTTTACATGCCGATCATAGTGTGACGGTAGAGGACGACGGGCGTGGTATTCCAATTGGTCTGCATCCCGAAGAAAAAGTGCCCGTGGTTGAAATTGTATTTACCCGCCTTCATGCAGGGGGTAAATTTGATAAAAAAGCCGGTGGCGCCTATGCGTTTTCAGGTGGTTTGCACGGTGTGGGGGTGTCAGTCACCAATGCGCTGTCTCATCGGCTTGAGGTGCAAGTATGGCGCGATGGCAAAATAAATGAACTGGTTTTTGCCGATGGTGGCAATGTGCTTACGCCCTTGCATGTGGCAGCCGGTTCGGTACCACGTAAAAAAACCGGTACGCGAGTTCGTGTCTGGCCAGACAATAAGTATTTCGACTCTCCTGCCATTCCAGTGGCTGAACTGGCGCATTTGCTGCGCAGCAAGGCTGTACTGATGCCCGGCATCAAGGTGTCTTTAACCCTTGAGAAAACGGGTGAATCACGTGAATGGTATTATGAAGATGGCCTGCAGGGTTATTTGAAAGAAGCCCTGGCTGATACGGAATTATTGATCCCCATGTTTGCGGGTAAAGAATATGCCGGAAAAAGTCATGAAACCTTTGCGCTGGGGGAAGGGGCCGAATGGGTGGTTTGCTGGACAACCGAAGGCCCGGTGATTCGCGAGTCTTATGTTAACCTGATTCCCACTTCTGCAGGCGGCACCCATGAATCAGGCCTGCGTGAGGGGCTTTTCAACGCGTTAAAGAATTTTGCCGATTTACACAGCTTGTTGCCCAAGGGGGTCAAACTGTTGCCTGAAGACGTTTTTTCACGGGCCAGTTTTGTGTTGTCAGCCAAAGTTCTCGATCCCCAGTTTCAGGGGCAAATCAAAGAGCGGCTCAATAGCCGGGATGCCGTCAGGCTGGTGGGCGGTTTTTCCAAAAGCGCCCTGGAACTGTGGTTAAACAGTAATGTTGAATATGGAAAGAAACTGGCTGAACTGGCTATTCGCCAGGCGCAGGCCCGTACCCGTTCAAACCAGAAGATAGAAAAACGCAAAAGCTCGGGCGTTGCGGTTTTGCCAGGCAAACTGACTGATTGTGAATCGCACGACAATACCCGTACCGAGGTATTTCTGGTTGAAGGTGACTCGGCTGGTGGATCTGCCAAGATGGGCAGGGATAAAGAGTTCCAGGCGATCTTGCCATTGCGCGGCAAAGTGCTGAATGCCTGGGAAGTTGATCGTGACCGCCTGTTTGCCAATAATGAAATTCATGACATTTCGGTGGCGATTGGTGTAGACCCCCATGGCCCCAAGGATAGTCCCGATTTATCCGGTTTGCGTTACCGGCGTATCTGTATTCTTTCCGATGCGGACGTTGACGGTTCTCATATTCAGGTTTTACTGCTGACACTGTTTTACAGACATTTTCCCCGTTTGGTGGAAAACGGCTTTGTGTTTATTGCCAAACCGCCGCTGTTCAGGGTGGATGTGCCCGCCCAAGGCAAGCGCCCCGCAAGAAAAATTTACTGTCTTGATCAGGCCGAGCTGGATGCGGTTCAGGACAAGCTGGTGAATGCCGAAGGCGTCAAGTCCTCAGCCTTGTCAATCAGCCGCTTTAAAGGTTTGGGTGAAATGAGCCCCGAGCAGTTGTGGGAAACCACCATGAACCCGGATACCCGTCGTTTGCTGCCGGTGGGCTATGGTGAGTTAACGCCTGAGGATACCAACAAAATGTTTGAAATGCTAATGGGTAAAGGTGAGTCGTCGCAGCGACGTGCCTGGATCGAAGAAAAAGGCAATCTGGCCGAATTGGATTTGTAATGAGTGAATTGGATACGATATTGAATAACGAGCCCGGTGATGATGAAACCATCACGCTGGGACACTATGCTGAACAGGCCTATCTTGATTATGCGGTTTCAGTGGTAAAAGGCAGGGCTTTGCCCGATGTGGGCGATGGGCAAAAGCCCGTTCAGCGCCGTATTTTGTATGCAATGAACGAGATGGGTTTGCGTGCCGGTGCCAAGCCGGTTAAGTCGGCCCGTGTTGTGGGTGATGTGCTGGGCAAATACCATCCCCATGGAGACCAGGCAGCCTATGATGCACTGGTGCGTATGGCACAAAGTTTTTCCCTGCGTTATCCGTTGGTGGATGGGCAGGGTAACTTTGGTTCGCGCGATGGCGATGGTGCGGCCGCCATGCGTTATACCGAGGCAAGGCTTACGCCCATTGCGGCATTGTTGCTAGACGAGCTTGACGAAGGCACGGTGGACTTTACGCCCAACTATGATGGCAGCCAGCAGGAACCGCAAATGTTGCCTGCACGTTTGCCTGTCATGCTGCTTAACGGTGCCTCGGGAATTGCCGTGGGTATGGCCACTGAAATTCCATCGCATAATTTGCGTGAGGTGGCCCAGGCCTGCGTTACGTTGCTCAAGCAACCTAAAATCAGCAATGAAGAACTGCATGCGATTATTCCCGGACCAGACTTTTCGGGCGGGGCGCAGATCATTTCTTCTCGTGATGAAATCGCAGCGATATATGCCGGTGGCAAGGGTTCCCTGAAAGCGCGTGCCCGCTGGATTTTTGAGGAAATGGCGCGTGGCCAGTGGCAATTGGTGGTGACAGAATTGCCGCCCAATGCGTCCGGGCAAAAAGTCCTGGAAGAAATAGAGGAACTGACCAATCCAAAAGTCAAATCAGGCAAAAAGTCTTTAACAGCCGATCAGCAGAATAATAAGGCCAGCATGCTGGCCATGCTGGATGCCGTACGTGATGAATCGGGCAAGGATGCGGCGGTAAGACTGGTGTTCGAGCCCAAATCCTCTCGCATAGACCGTGATGAATTTGTTAATTTGCTGCTGGCCAATACCAGTATGGAGAGCAGTGTTCCCGTTAACCTGGTCTGTATTGGTATTGATGGTCGTCCGCGGCAACGTGATTTGCGAACCATTCTGGAGGAATGGCTGGTATTCAGGACACAAACCGTCACGCGTCGCAGCCGCCATCGTCTTGACAGGGTGCTGGACCGGATTCATGTGCTTGAAGGCCGGATGCTGGTGTACCTGAATATTGATGAGGTTGTTCAAACCATTCGTGATTCCGATGAGCCAAGAGCGGCTTTAATGACGCGCTTTAACCTGACCGAGCGCCAGGCGGAAGATATTCTTGAAATGCGGTTGCGCCAGCTGGCACGGCTTGAGGGCATTAAAATAGAGCAAGAGCTTGAGGACAAGCGCCAGGAACAGCTTAAATTGCAGGATTTGCTTGATAATCCCAGTGCCCTGAAACGATTGATTATCAAGGAAATTGAAGCGGATGCCAAGAAATATGGTGACGACCGTCGAACAGTGATTGAAGAGGCTGAACGGGCCATTATTGAAACGAAGGTGGTTGATGAGCCGGTAACGGTCATTGTTTCTGAAAAGGGCTGGCTGCGTTCCCGTCAGGGGCATGGTCATGATACCAATCAATTCAACTTCAAATCGGGCGACAAGCTGTATGCCACTTATGAATGCCGAAGTACTGACACGCTTATTGGAATTGGAGATAACGGTCGTGTGTACTCGGTGGCAGTGGGTGGTTTGCCTTCTGCGCGAGGCGATGGTCAGCCGATTACCTCTATGGTGGATCTTGAAAGCGGTACGCATATTATTCATATCATGGCAGGGCCGTCTGACAGCCGCTGGCTGTTGGCGCAAATCGGTGGTCTTGGTTTCAGTGCCCGGATTTCAGATATGAGCAGCCGGCAAAAAGCGGGCAAACAGTTCATTACGCTTGAAAAAGGTGATGTCCTGATGCGACCGGTTCCCCTCTTTGAGGATGCCAAATACCTGGCCATGCTATCAGTGGGTGGACGTTTTCTGGTTATTGAGTTAAGCGAAGTCAAGTCTTTGTCGGGGGGTGGACGGGGTACAATCCTGATGTCTCTGGATAACAATGACAAGCTTGATCAATTGATTCCCATCAGTGAGCAAGGGCTGACGATTTCAGGCATTTACCGGAACAGGCAGGTGGATGAAATCCTGGCTCTGGGTGATCTGCAGGAATATATAGGCAAACGTGCACGCAAGGGAAAACAGCTTGATGTGCGTATGAAGCAGGCGGTTCTTTTTCCGGTAATTTAACGGGAAGCAATTTTGCCAGTGTCTGATCGTGTCATAATTACAGGCAGTTATGACACGATTACTTTTATTTAAAAGATTTAAACGAATTTTGAATATATTATGAGCTTTAATATCACGGTTCACCCAAGTAACCATCAATTTATTGCCAAAGAAGGGCAAACCATTCTTGATGCGGCTCTTGAGGCTGGCATTATTCTTCCGTACAGTTGCAAAAGCGGTTCTTGTGGTTCATGTAAAGGCAAGGTTCTTTCAGGTACCATAGAACAGTCTCCTGCCGTTTCCCAGGTGGTTAGTGAAGAGGAAAGGGAGCAGGGCCTTACCTTGTTCTGCCAGGCAACGGCAACCAGTCACCTTGAGATTGAAAGTCGCGAAATTCGCATGGCCAGCGATATCCAGGTAAGGAAAATGCCTGTTCGGGTGGTGGATATGGAAAAGGTGGCTGATGATGTCATGGTCCTGAAATTGCAAATGCCAGCGGCAGAACCGTTCCGTTACTATGCCGGCCAATATGTGGAGTTCATTCTTAAGGATGGCCGTCGTCGCAGTTATTCCATGGCTTCCGCACCTAACGGCAACGAACCGGTAGAGTTACATATTCGTCATATGCCGGGTGGTGTGTTTACCGATCATGTTTTCGGTGGCAGTGAAACACAAATGAAGGTGCGTGAAATATTGCGTGCGGAAGGCCCCCTGGGTTCGTTCTTTTTGCGAGAAGACTCTGATAAACCCATTGTGTTTGTGGTAAGTGGAACCGGTTTTGCGCCGGTAAAAGCAATGATGGAAGTCATTATCGAAAAGGGCATTACCCGACCTGTGACCCTGTATTGGGGGGGGCGCAGGCCTAAAGACCTCTATATGAGTGATCTGGTCAGTCAGTGGGAAGCGCAGCTGCCATTCTTTACCTTTGTTCCGGTTATTTCAGATGCCCTGCCCGAAGACAACTGGGCCGGTCGGACAGGGTTTGTGCACAAGGCCATTATTGAGGACTTTCCGGATTTGTCATCGCACCAGGTTTATGCCTGCGGTGCGCCCATCATGGTCAGCAGTGCACGCAAGGAGTTTGTGGCCAACTGCAGTCTTCCCGAAAACGAATTTTATGCCGACTCCTTCACTTCCGAAGCAGATGTGGTCAAGTTGGATGCTGCCAAGGCTTGATGCTAAGCCTGAAACAGTCTGCCCGTCACGCTGCGTTTTTGTCCGTCCGTAAATTTCGCAGCTTGTCGGCTGGTTTTTCCCGTTGCATGATGACTTGGTTTTGTAATTTGAATCAGGTTAATCATGACAGGAATAATTCGTTCTTTTGCCTGTGTACTGGTGGCAGGCATGCTCACGGGCTGTGCAACGCAGCCCGAATGGCTGGTGCGCAAGCGTCTTTACCCCCAATGGGAAATATCCAATCGCAGTGTTAACCAATATTCTTTTGATTGGTCTTTAAGCGGTGATCCGGATATTGCGCCTTTGCAGGTTTTTAGCACAGGTAGTGAAATATGGTTGCAGTTTGAGCCTGATGCCGCCATACCGGCAATTTTTGCCGTTCAGGCCAAAGGTGAGAAACCCTTGCCCTATTATCGCAATGATCCTTATGTCATTATCAAGGGAAACTGGTCCGAATTATTCTTAAGGGCCGGAAACCGGCTGGTACGGGCACGTCACTGGCAAGAAAACAACATCCGGTGATCGTGTCTTTAGAATGTTTGCCTGGGTTTTCATGGGGGCTTTAATGGTGCATTTAACGTAGTAAAGTGTCAAAAATGCACTTATTTGTTAAACACCCCTTATAATTGGCGGTTAAATAAATTTATTCAGCCACTTTTACACGATGAAATCAGCAGAAATAAGACAAAAGTTTCTACAGTTCTTTGAGTCTAAAGGCCACACCATTGTTCCATCTTCGTCATTGGTGCCTGGAAATGACCCAACCCTGTTGTTTACCAACTCAGGCATGGTTCAATTCAAGGATGTCTTTACCGGTAAAGAAACCCGTCCGTATAAACGGGCAACCTCTTCGCAGCGATGCCTGCGTGCCGGTGGGAAGCATAATGACCTTGAAAACGTGGGTTATACGGCTCGCCATCACACTTTCTTTGAAATGCTCGGGAATTTCAGTTTTGGTGACTACTTCAAACAGGAAGCCATCAGGAACGCATGGGAACTGCTTACGCAGGTTTACCATCTGCCGGCTGAAAAGCTTTGGGTGACGGTATATCAGGAAGATGACGAGGCATATGAAATCTGGAACAAAGAGGTAGGGGTTCCGGTTGAGCGAATCATTCGTATTGGTGATAATAAGGGCGCGCGTTATGCGTCCGACAACTTCTGGCAAATGGCCGATACCGGTCCTTGCGGGCCTTGTTCTGAAATTTTCTATGATCATGGTCCCGATGTCTGGGGTGGCCCGCCGGGTTCTCCAGAAGAAGACGGGGACCGTTATATCGAAATCTGGAATCTGGTGTTCATGCAGTTCGATCGCGATGCCGCTGGTGTCATGCATCCACTGCCCCGTCCCTGTGTTGATACAGGAATGGGCCTGGAGCGCGTTTCTGCTGTTTTGCAGCATGTGCATTCCAATTATCAGATTGATCTGTTCCAGAATCTGATCAAGGCAGCGGCCCGCGAAACCGGCGTTGCCGATCTCGAGAACAACTCCCTTAAAGTTATCGCCGATCACATTCGTGCCTGCAGCTTCATGATTGTTGACGGTGTCATTCCCGGCAATGAAGGTCGTGGTTATGTGCTGCGCCGCATTATCCGCCGTGCATTGCGCCATGGTTATCAGCTGGGTCAAGTCAAGCCGTTCTTTCATAAGCTGGTGGCTGACCTGGTCATGGAAATGGGCGAAGCCTATCCAGAGCTGGTGCAGCATCAGGATCGTGTAACCCAGGTGCTAAAACAGGAAGAGGAACGCTTCCAGGAAACACTTGAAAAAGGCATGAAAATCCTGGATGCCGAACTGGAATCCACTGCCAAAGGCGGTGCCCTTAGTGGTGAAACAGCCTTTACGCTTTACGATACATTTGGTTTTCCTTTTGATCTCACGGCGGATATTTGTCGTGAGCGTGGCTATGAGGTGGACGAGGCGGGCTATGAAGAGGCAATGAATCGTCAGCGTGAAATGGCAAGAGCCAGCGGCAAGTTCAAAATGGCACAGGCTTTAAGCTATTCAGGCGAACAAACCCGTTTTGAGGGGTATGAGCATTTGCAAACCAATGCCAAAGTGCTGGCTGTGTACGTGGATGGCGCGTTGGTTGAGTCTGCCACCGAAGGGCAGGATGCCGTTATTGTTCTGGACAATACCCCGTTCTATGCGGAATCGGGTGGTCAGGTGGGTGATACCGGTATCCTGG
The DNA here is from genome assembly GCF_014652395.1 of Advenella faeciporci. Classification (GTDB taxonomy): domain Bacteria; phylum Pseudomonadota; class Gammaproteobacteria; order Burkholderiales; family Burkholderiaceae_B; genus Advenella; species Advenella faeciporci. The sequence continues at coordinate 248,226 of NZ_BMYS01000002.1, read as the reverse complement.
CTGGTTTTGGCAGCAACTTCAGTGTTCATGACACCCAAAAAATCCAGTCCAGTGTTTTTGGCCATCACGGAACGGTTACCTTGGGTACCATCAAGGTCGGTGATTTGCTTGATGCGCATGTCGATGTAGAGCGTCGCCAGCGCACCATGCGCAACCACTCGGTGACTCATATCATGCACAAGGCCTTGCGCCAGGTGCTGGGTGAGCATGTGCAGCAGCGTGGCTCATTGGTGGATCCTGATAAAACCCGTTTTGACTTTGCGCATGATGCACCCGTTACGACCGAGGAAATCAGTCGGGTTGAAGATATCGTCAATGCTGAAATCCTTAACAATACTGATGTTACCGCGCAGCTGATGTCCTATGATGATGCAGTGGCAGGTGGTGCGGTGGCCCTGTTTGGCGAGAAGTATGACGATGAAGTTCGTGTACTGGATATTGGCTTTTCCCGTGAGTTATGCGGGGGAACCCATGTGCACCGTACCGGCGATATTGGCTTGTTCAAGATTGTGTCCGAAGGCGGTGTGGCAGCGGGTATCCGTCGAATTGAGGCCATTACCGGCAGCAATGCGCTGGCTTGGGTGCGTAACCTTAACAAGTCGGTTCAGCAGGCGGCGGCTTCCTTAAAGGCGAATCCGGCCGAGTTGGTTGAAAAGGCACGTCAGGCACAAGAGCATATCCGTTCTCTTGAAAAAGAGGTTGATCAGCTCAAGGCCAAAGTCGCTTCCGCTGCCAGTGCCGACCTGTCATCACAGGCGGTTGATGTCAATGGCATCAAGGTGTTGGCGGCAGTCATTAAAGGGGCGGATCCCAAATCACTGCGTGGCATGATCGATCAGCTTAAAGACAAGTTAAAGACTGCAGTGGTTGTGCTGGCGGCAGAGGCTGATGGCAAAATCAGTGTCGCTGCCGGTGTAACCGCCGATACCACCAGCAAGATCAAGGCAGGTGATCTGGTGTCGCATGTTTCCACGCAAATTGGTGGAAAGGGCGGTGGTCGACCCGACATGGCCATGGGTGGCGGTACCGATCTTCAGGCGCTGGATGCAGCGATTGCCGGGGTTCGTGCCTGGGTTGAGTCTAAGGTATAAGCATGTCTGAAAAACATTCTTATGTTTTGGAGGTGGATGCCAGTGGTTTGGTTTGTCCGCTTCCTATCCTTAAGGCTAAAAAGGCGCTTTCCACCATAGAAAGCGGGCAGGTCCTGAAAGTCATTACGACCGATAAAAATGCCATCAAGGATTTTCAGGCTTTTTCGGCCCAAACCAAAAATGAGCTGGTGGCCCAGGAAGTTCTTGGGGCCAGTACCGTGCATTACCTTAAACGAAGATAGTGCATGTTGCCTATATGTCAAAAGCAGGTGTTGTTGCCTTGCTTTTGACGTGCTTTACAAATTAAGATTGCATTCTGTGTGCATCTCTTGATATAATCACTCGTTTCATATTTATTTAATTTTACAAGAAAGGACTACCTATGGTGGTGATTCGTCTAGCCCGTGGTGGCTCAAAAAAACGCCCATTTTACAACATTGTTGCCGCTGATTCACGCAATCGTCGTGATGGTCGCTTCATCGAGCGCGTTGGTTTTTATAATCCTGTTGCCAAAGAAGGCACAGAGGCCCTGCGTATCGAACTTGATCGTTTGAACCACTGGGTTGGTAATGGTGCGCAGCTGTCACCTGTTGTACAGCGTTTGGTAAAAGAGTTTTCTGCCAAAGCAGCTGCCTGATAGTTTTTCTGTCAGACAAAATGATTCGACCGTTTGCAATGGCTGGCGGTCGTTTTATTTTTTGTGAGCTGGCTTTTGTTTTTGCATAAATGGGTGTGGTGGGTTAATGGCAATTCCAGATGATCTTGTAGAGCTGGGCCGTATTGTATCGGCCTATGGTGTGCGTGGCATGATTAAGATTCAACCGCATTCCGCCCAGGAAAGCATTTTGCTTAATGTAAAAGAATGGTGGCTTGCCCGTCTTTCGCGCGCGGGTGTGCAGCAAGAGCCGCATCGTCTGGTCAGGGTCTTGCGTGCCCGGGATCATGCCGGTTCTATTGTGGCTCAGCTAGAGGGGTGTGATGACAGGGATCAGGCAGAAGCCCTTAAGGGAACTTCCATCTTTGTGTCGCGTGACTGTTTTCCAAGTGCGCCAGATGATGAGTTTTATTGGATTGATTTGATCGGTTGCTCTGTTTACAGTGCGGCCGATTCGTCTGGGCCGGTTTTGTTGGGCGTGGTGCACGAGGTTTCCGATAACGGAGCGCATGCCGTGCTTCATATCGGCAGGCAGGGCGTTGATGAGCAGGGTAATCTTGTTTTCCTGAAAGATGACAAAGGCAGGGTAAAAGAAGTTCTGGTCCCGTTTGTTCAGGCGCATGTGCCGTTTGTTGATATCAAACAAAAGCGAATTGAAACAGACTGGCCGGCAGACCTCTGATGCGAGTGGATGTTATTACCCTGTTTCCCGAAATTTTCTCCGTGGTCCGGGACCTGGGGGTGACAGGAAGGGCGCACCGCCAGTCTATCTGGCAACTCAAAACATGGAATCCCCGCGCTTATACCTCGGATATTCATCAAACGGTTGATGATCGTCCCTACGGCGGCGGTCCTGGCATGGTCATGCTGGCCGAGCCCTTGAGGAGGGCTGTGCGGGATATCCATCAGGACCGTCAACGTGAAAACGCATTACCGGCAAAAGTTGTTCTGCTAAGTCCCACGGGCAAACCCTTTAATCAGCAAAAGGCGCAAGAGCTGGCAAATTCAGGGGGTGTTACCTTGGTTTGCGGACGTTACGAGGGTATAGATCAGCGTTTTATCGATCACTATGTCGATGAGGAAATTTCGCTGGGTGATTTTGTTTTGTCGGGTGGGGAAATTGCGGCACTGGCCATGATTGATGCGGCTGTTCGGTTATTGCCGTCGGTGCTCAATGATGCGGCATCAGCTTTGCAGGATTCTTTTCATGAATCTTTGTCTGGCTTGCTTGACAGTCCGCATTATACTCGCCCCGAGGTGTTCGAGGATGAACCGGTTCCCGAGGTCTTGTTATCGGGGCATCATAAAAACATATCCACCTGGCGTCGTCAAATGTCCCTCAGGTTGACTCATGAGCGTCGTCCCGAGCTTATTTTTCAGGCAAGAAGTCAAGGCTTATTAAGCCCTGCTGATGAAAAGTTTTTAAAGACGCTTTCAGATAAATAGTGTAAGTTATTGCTTTGTTTATTTTGAAAATTAGGTATTGCTTTGGTTCCCTTTTCTATCCTGGATTTATCACCGATCAATGAAAATGAAACGGTGGGTGATGCGCTTGGAAATTCCTTGCAGCTGGCAAAAAAAGCGGAAGAGTGCGGTTTTACGCGGTTTTGGCTTGCCGAGCACCATAATATACCGGGTATCGCCAGTTCTGCCACTTCGGTGGCTATTGGGTATATAGCCGCAGGAACAAGCCGCATTCGTGTCGGGTCTGGTGGGGTTATGTTGCCCAATCATTCGCCACTTATTATTGCCGAGCAGTTTGGTACCTTGGCCTCTTTGTATCCGAACCGGATTGATCTGGGCTTGGGCAGGGCGCCTGGCACAGACATGAATACGGCAAGAGCGTTACGGCGGGATTTGCGTGCCAGTGCTGAAAATTTCCCTCAAGATGTCCAGGAGCTGCAGTATTATTTTCGCCAGCCCGAAGAGGGGCAGCAAATAGTTGCGGTACCTGCCGCGGGTGTTCAGGTTCCGGTTTGGTTGTTGGGGTCCAGTTTGTACAGTGCGCAATTGGCGGCTTATCTTGGTCTGCCTTTTTCTTTTGCCTCACATTTTGCGCCGGCCGACTTAATGAATGCCCTATCGGTTTACCGTTCTTCTTTCAGGCCTTCTGTCTATCTGGACAAGCCTTATGCCAGTGCCTGTGTGAATGTTGTGGCGGCGCAAACTGATGAGCTCGCCAAGTATCATTTTACCTCTCACCAAATGGCATCGGTCCAGCTTCTCAGGAATGCGCCCGGAAAACTCCAGCCCCCGGTAGATAATCTGGATGATCATGTTTCACCCGCCGAGCGCGCCAGCATTGAGCATAAGCTTGTTTATTCAATGGTGGGCAGCCCTAAAACGGTAGCCCATGGGATCTCAAGATTTGTGGAAATGACGGGCGTTGATGAGCTGATGATAACAGCACGTGTTTACGATGTTGAGGCAAGACTCAAGTCGGTGGAATTGGTCAGTTCCGCCTTTTGATCCGGTATTGTTTTTACTATCGTTAAATGTTGTTTAATTTTGTCAAATATCTGTTTTCACTTGATTTTAAAGTGTGTATGATCTAAGTGAATTGGTTGTGAAAATTGGCGTTCTTTTAACTTGTTGTTTTTTAAGGCAAAAAATTTTTTTAAAAATGCTCGTATGTGAAGCATAATTAAAAATAGCTTGCCATAACTGGGGTTTTCCCTCAAACTATAGGGCTATGGTTACTAAAGTACTTTTCGTCTGTATGGGCAATATCTGTCGCTCGCCGAGTGCCGAGGGGGTATTGCGTCGTCTCGTCCAGGAGGCAGGCCTGCAAAACTCAATTCAGGTTGATTCGGCAGGTACTCAAAACTACCATATTGGTGATGCGCCCGATGGTCGAGCACAACTGGCAGCCCGCAAGCGTGGCTATGATATCTCACAGCACCGTGCCCGTCAGGTAACGGCTGAGGATTTCACGGAATATGATCTTATTCTGGCAATGGATTGGGATAACCTTTCTTACATGCAGCAAATCTGCCCCAAGCCCTTGCGGCATAAACTCATGCTGTTAATGCGGTTTGCCAATGATTACGAAGAAGCAACCGTACCCGACCCTTATTACGGTGGTTTGGATGGCTTTTTCAAAATGCTTGATTATCTCGAGGATGCCTGTCAGGGTGTATTTGAGATAGTCAGCAAGCGCGTTAAACAATATCAAGCTGCATAAACCCTTTAAAATCTGACTATTGCACAAATATGACAATATTTGTGCAAATTTCATTATATCAATAATAAATCCTAGTAAATTAGTCGACTATTTGTTATACTTGAGTAAATTACTCGGCTATTGCGGCAAGGAATTTATTATGCGATTAACTACGAAAGGTCGATTTGCCGTCACGGCAATGATTGATCTGGCCTTGCGCCAGAACAGCGGCCCCATAACTTTATCAACAGTCAGCGAAAGACAAAATATTTCTCTTTCTTATCTTGAACAGCTGTTCGGGAAGTTGCGTCGTCACGAGTTGGTGGAAAGTATTCGTGGACCGGGCGGTGGCTATATACTGGCCCGCTTCGCAAGAGAAATTACAATCGCCGATATTATTTTTGCTGTGGATGAACCCTTGGATGCCACCAGTTGTGGGAGCAAATCCGAGTGTTCCTCTGGTAAAGATGGAAATTTATCAGGGAAATGCATGACACACGATCTCTGGACCAACCTGAACCGAAAAATGGTGGATTACCTGGATTCAGTAACACTTCAGGATTTAGTTGATCAGCAACGCATGCGTCAGTTGAATCAGGTGCCGCAAACAAGCAGTGTCATGATGCAAAAAAAAACCGATTCCCTGTCTTCCGTCATTGTATAAATTTTGGAGTTTGATGTTATGGCAAAGCGCCCGATATATTTAGATTATTCCGCCACGACCCCGGTAGACCCGGAAGTTGTGGAAAAAATGGTGCCCTGGTTGTATGAGCATTTTGGCAATCCGGCTTCACGCAGTCATGCTTTTGGCTGGGAAGCGGAAGAGGCCGTTGAGAACGCCCGTAAACAGGTGGCGGAATTGGTTAATGCCGACTCAAGGGAAATCGTCTGGACATCGGGTGCTACTGAATCAAACAACCTCGCCATTAAAGGTGCCGCCCATTTCTATGCAGAGCGTGGCAAGCACATCATCACGATCAAAACCGAACATAAGGCAGTACTGGATACCACCCGTGAACTTGAGCGTCAGGGTTTTGAAGTGACCTATCTGGACGTGCAGGAAAATGGCCTGATCGATCTTGAAGTACTGAAGGCGGCCATTCGTCCCGATACTATCCTGGTTTCTGTCATGTTTGTTAATAATGAAATCGGTGTTGTGCAGGATATCGCCTCAATCGGTGAATTGTGCCGTGAAAAAGGTATTGTGTTTCACGTTGACGCTGCACAGGCAACCGGTAAAGTAAATATCGATCTGCAAACACTCAAGGTTGACCTGATGTCGTTCTCGGCCCACAAGACCTATGGCCCCAAAGGCATTGGTGCCTTGTATATCCGTCGTAAACCACGTATCCGCATCGAAGCGCAAATGCATGGTGGCGGCCATGAACGCGGTTTCCGTTCAGGTACCCTGGCTACACACCAGATTGTGGGTATGGGCGAAGCTTTCCGTTTGGCAAAATTGCATATGCAGGCAGAAAATGAACGTATCCGTGCATTGCGTGACCGTTTATGGAGTGGCCTGTCCCAGATTGAAGAGGTTTACCTGAATGGTGATATGGATCAGCGGGTTCCCCACAACCTGAACGTCAGCTTCAACTATGTGGAAGGTGAGTCCCTGATCATGGCCATTAAAGAATTGGCAGTTTCCAGTGGGTCTGCCTGTACCTCTGCCAGTCTGGAGCCTTCTTACGTATTACGCGCTCTGGGCAGGAACGATGAACTGGCACACAGTTCAATCCGTTTCACCATTGGCCGTTTTACCACCGAAGAAGAAATTGACTACGCTGTTGAATTGATCAAATCACGTGTTGGCAAATTGCGTGACATGTCGCCCTTGTGGGAAATGGCCAAAGAAGGGATTGATCTTGATACGGTTCAATGGGCCGCTCACTAATTTAAAGCAGGAGTATTATCATGGCTTACAGTAATAAAGTTTTAGACCACTATGAAAATCCGCGGAACGTCGGTTCTTTTGATAAAGACGATGAAGCGGTGGGTACCGGTATGGTAGGTGCGCCTGCCTGTGGTGACGTAATGAAACTGCAAATCAGGGTTAATAAAGAAGGTGTTATTGAGGATGCCAAATTTAAAACCTATGGTTGTGGCTCTGCCATTGCTTCCAGTTCCCTGGTGACCGAATGGGTCAAAGGCAAAACGCTAGACCAGGCATTGGACATCCGCAATACGCAAATTGCCGAAGAGCTTGCCTTGCCACCGGTAAAAATTCACTGTTCAATTCTGGCTGAAGATGCTATTAAGGCAGCAGTTCAGGATTACAAGGAAAAACATTCGAGCTGATTATGGCAATTACATTAACTCAAAAAGCGGCAAATCACATTCAGGATTACCTGAATAGAAGAGGCAAGGGCGTTGGCCTGCGCCTGGGTGTAAGAACGACGGGTTGTTCAGGCATGGCATACAAGCTTGAATATGTTGATACACCTGATGATGCAGATGTTCTGTTCGAGAGTTTTGGTGTGAAAATTTTTGTCGATCCGAAAAGCCTGGCTTATATTGACGGCACTGAACTGGACTACGCGCGTGAGGGGTTGAATGAAGGCTTCAAGTTTTCAAACCCCAACGAGAAAGCCAGCTGCGGTTGCGGTGAATCATTCTCGGTATAGGTAGAACTTCTTTGGATAATCATTTCAGTTTATTGAATTTGCCCAAGCAGTTTGATCTTTCTCCAGAAGCTTTGGAGCAGGCCTGGAAACAGGCCTCCTCCAGGGTTCACCCGGATCGTTTTGCCACGGCCTCGGCGGCTGAAAAACGGGTTGCTGTGCAGTGGGCTTCCCGTGTCAACGATGCCTACCAAACCCTGAAAAATCCTTTAAGTCGAGCTGCCTACATGTGCGAGCTTGAAGATTTTCCCATTCAGGCAGAAAGCAATACCGCAATGGGGGCAGAATTCCTGATGACCCAGATGCAGTGGCGCGAGCAGCTGGATGACGTCCGTACTGATCCGCAGCATAATGGGCTGACTGATCTCTTGCAGGAGATTCAGGCAAAACAGCTCGAACTGTTTGATGAAATGAAAAATTTAATTGATGCACGGCAAGATTATGCCAGCGCGGCCAAAAGGGTTCGCGAGTGGATGTTTGTCAATAAAATGCATCAGGAAGTTAAGGCACTGTAAACTTTAACTTATTATTTACGAAGTACAATATGGCCCTCTTACAAATTTCAGAACCTGGCGCATCTCCAGCCCCCCATCAACGTCGTCTGGCAGTTGGTATAGACTTGGGTACGACTCATTCTCTTGTCGCCTCGGTACGTAACAGTATTGCCGAGATCCTGACCGATAAAAACGGCAAAAAACTATTGCCCTCTGTAGTGCGTTATCTGCAAAACGGTGATGTTGAAATTGGATACCCGGCGGTTAGAAAGCAGGATTCAGATCCCCTGAATACCATTGTTTCTGTCAAGCGTCTGATGGGCCGTTCATTTAATGAGGCCTCGGCTTATGCACTGCCTTATGAGCTTATTGATGAGCCGGGGATGGTTCGTCTTGGTACTGTTCAGGGGCCTGTAAGTCCTGTCGAGGTTTCAGCGCAAATTCTGGCCAAATTGCGACAGCAGGCAGAAGATGTGTTGGGTGACGAATTGGTGGGCGCGGTCATTACCGTACCCGCTTATTTTGATGACGCCCAGCGTCAGGCTACCCGTGATGCCGCGCGCCTGGCCGGTCTTAACGTGCTGCGGCTTATCAATGAGCCCACAGCCGCTGCCATTGCCTATGGCCTGGATAATGCTGCTGAGGGTATTTACGCAGTGTATGATCTGGGTGGCGGCACCTTTGATATTTCCATCCTTAAGCTTAGCAAGGGCGTGTTCGAGGTTATCGCTACCAGTGGTGATACGCAACTGGGTGGCGATGACTTTGATGAGTTGATCATCAACGATGTCATGAAGCATCATGACAAAAGCAAGTTAAGCCCGGGTGATAAGCGGGCCTTGCGTACGCTGGCCAAGCAGGTACGTGAAAAACTAACCGATCACTCACGAGCCGTATTTCAGATCGCCCTGTCTGATGGCTTGCACATCGACCAGAATTTCCCCCGTAATCATTTTGAAAATATTGCCAAAGATCTGGTAAACCGTTCACTTGAGCGGGTCAGTCAAACCCTGAAAGATGCCTCACTGGACGTGAAGGACATCAAGGGGGTGGTCATGGTTGGCGGTGCTACCCGCATGCCAGTGATTCGCACTATGGTCGCCGATTTCTTCAAGCAGGAACCTTTGATTAACCTGAACCCTGATGAAGTGGTGGCCCTGGGTGCCGCTTTGCAGGCCAATTTGCTGGCAGGCAATCGCAGCGCCGATGATGACTGGCTGCTGCTTGATGTCACGCCCTTGTCATTGGGACTTGAAACCATGGGTGGTCTGGTGGAAAAAGTGATTCCACGAAACAGTACCATTCCTGTTGCCCGCGCCCAGGAGTTCACCACATTCAAAGACGGTCAAACCGCCATGAGTGTGCATGTGGTTCAGGGTGAACGTGAGCTGGTTGACCATTGCCGTTCATTGGCACGTTTTGAATTGCGGGGCATTCCATCCATGGTGGCCGGTGCCGCGCGCATTCGCGTAACCTTCCAGGTTGATGCCGATGGCCTGCTTAGCGTGACTGCCCGTGAACAAAGTACAGGCATAGAAGCGGCAGTGACCGTTAAGCCTTCGTATGGTTTGTCTGACGATGAGATCTCCTCAATGCTGCAGGACAGTGTCGATAAATCCGATGAAGATGCCAAAATGCGCATGCATCGTGAACAGCAGGTTGAAGCCCGCCAATTGGTGGAATCCATTGAGGCAGCGATCAAGAAAGATGGAGATTTGCTGCAGGCCGATGAGCTTGCACACATCCAGCGTTTGTTGGCCGAAACCGTAAAGCACTCGCAGAACGGTTCAACCGATGATATTCGTTATGCCGTGCAGGCTTTGTCCCAGGCCACTGATGATTTTGCGGCCCGCCGCATGGATCGTAGTATCCGCCAGGCGCTGTCAGGTAAAACCCTAGATCAAATAGCATAATTGGAATATAAATGCCCAAAATAACCATATTGCCACATGAGACACTGTGTCCGGAAGGCGCCGTGATTGAAAATGCTCCCGTGGGAGAGTCCATTTGCCGTGTCTTGCTGGACAACCATGTTGAAATTGAACATGCCTGTGAATTGTCATGTGCCTGTACGACTTGTCACGTTGTGATCAAGGAAGGTTTTTCTTCTCTTGAAGATGCGACCGATGATGAAGAAGATTTGCTGGACCGTGCATGGGGATTGAAATCCACCTCCCGTTTGTCTTGCCAGGCTAAAATTGCCGACAAGGATCTTGTGATCGAGATTCCAAAGTATACAATCAATCACGCCAAAGAAAATCACTAGATACCAGCAAGGAAGCAGTGTGAAAAGCATGAAATCAACGATTGGAATAATTGGAGGGGTCATGCTTTTTTTCATGTCTGGCCTTTCTTTGGCCAACAGTTATATCAAGGATAAACTGCACCAGCCGGTTCCGGGAGGAATTGCCGTCGTCAGTCTTGGCGAGCATAGGCAGCCACCCAGCGTTCAGTATCGTAACAAACCGGTAATGGTGGTGGCCAATGGCAATACGGCCGAGTATCTGGCAATTGTCGGCATTCCACTTAAAAGCAAATCGGGCCAGCACCAGCTTCAGCTTAAAACGTCAACCCGTTCACAACAGGTGTCGTTTCAGGTCCAGCCAAAAAAATATAAAGAGCAGCATATCAAGCTGAAGTCCAATAAATATGTCACGCCTTCCGAGGAACATCTGGCCCGCATCAAACGTGAATTGGCCGCTCAAACTACTGCCTACGCCAATTTCAGGCCGACCGGTCCCGGCAATGTCATTCTGGACCGTCCGGTAGAAGGCGGTCGTTATTCCAGTCCGTTTGGACTGCGCCGTTTTTTTAACGGACAAGAGCGTAATCCACATTCGGGGCTGGACATTGCCGTCCCAACCGGTACGCCGGTCAAAGCCCCGGCTGATGGTGTGGTGACCATCGTGGATGATTATTATTTCAATGGTAAAACGGTTTTCATTGACCACGGGCAGGGCATGGTCACCATGTACTGTCATTTATCCGCTATTGATGTTAAAAAAGGGCAAACCATTAAAAGAGGCGAGCTGCTTGGAAAGGTGGGCACGACAGGCCGCTCTACCGGTCCACATTTGCACTGGAACGTGAGTCTTAACGATACCCGGGTGGATCCGGCCATTTTTATTGGTGCTTTCCAGCCATAAGTATCATTTCGGCATGAGCTGTGAGATTAGTTGAAATAATGATAGGAAAAAATAAATGATGAAAATCTGGGTGGATGCTGATGCCTGTCCCGTTGTTATCAAACAGATTCTGTTTCGGGCAGCCAAGCGCTGGGAAATTCATACAACCCTGGTGGCCAATCAAATGTTAATGGTACCGCCTTCTGTTTTTATTCAGTCCCGTCAGGTACCCAGAGGGTTTGATGTGGCAGATGCCTATATTGTTGCACAGGCACAGGCCGGTGACTTGGTGGTCACGGCCGATATTCCGCTGGCCGCCGAGGTCATTGACAAAAAAGCAATCGCCTTGAATCCACGTGGTGAGCTGTATTCACCGGAAAATATTCGGGAAAGGCTGGCGATTCGGGACATGATGGAAGAATTGCGTAGCAGCGGCATTGAAACTGGTGGTCCTAAGGCCTTTAATCACGCAGACCAGAAAGCTTTTGCCAATCAGCTGGATAAACTGCTGGCCCGTCATGTGGCACAAAGAAAATAAATGGTTAGCATAAAAAAACCGGCATTGTATGGTTGCCGATGCCGGTTTTCAAATATCAACACCGCTTAAGCGGTGTTTTTTAATGCTAATCAGCCTTCTTTGCGCAAATGCGGGAAGAGCAATACGTCGCGAATGCTGGGGCTATCTGTAAGCAGCATAACCAGGCGGTCTATGCCAATACCGCAACCGCCTGCCGGTGGCATGCCGTATTCCAGCGCACGGATATAGTCGGCATCATAGAACATGGCTTCCTCATCACCGGCGTCTTTGGCCTCTACCTGGGCCAGGAAGCGGGCTGCCTGGTCTTCAGGGTCATTCAATTCAGAGAAGCCATTGGCAATTTCACGGCCGGTAATGAACAGTTCAAAGCGTTCGGTAATGCCAGGAACAGTGTCAGACGCGCGTGCCAAAGGTGAGACCTCAACCGGATAATCAATGATAAAGGTCGGGTTCCACAGTTTGGCTTCGGCGGTTTCTTCAAACAGGGCCAGTTGCAGGGCCCCAATACCCGCCCGGGACATGACCGCATCATACGCATCCACACCGAATTTCTTCAGTTCGTTACGCAAAAACGCTTCATCGGCCAATTGTGCTTCGGTGTATCCGGGCGCATATTTGGTAATGGCTTCAACAATCGTAAGGCGGTCAAAGGGTTTGCTTAAATCAAGTTCGCGGCCCTGGTGGGAAAGTACGGCACTGCCGGTTGCCTGAATGGCAACATCACGCAGCAGATTTTCGGTAAAGTTCATCAGCCATTGGTAATTGGTGTAAGCGGCGTAGAACTCCATCATGGTGAATTCAGGGTTGTGGCGTGGGCTCACTCCTTCATTGCGGAAATTGCGGTTAATTTCAAAGACGCGCTCAAAGCCGCCCACGACCAAACGTTTCAGGTACAGTTCAGGGGCAATACGCAAGTACATTTCCATGTCCAGGGCATTGTGATGCGTTACAAATGGTTTGGCCGCAGCGCCCCCTGGAATGGGGTGCAGCATGGGGGTTTCAACTTCCAGGAAGTCGGCGTTTAGCATATAGGAGCGAATGGCGTTAATGGCCTTGCTGCGTGTTTTGAACGTGTTGCGCGTTTCTTCGGTCATGATCAGGTCTACATAACGTTGGCGGTAACGCAGTTCCTGATCGGCAATGCCGTGGAATTTATCGGGTAAAGGACGCAGTGATTTGGCAAGCAGGCGAATACTTTCTGCGTGAATGGACAGTTCACCCTTGTTGGTTTTGAATACACGGCCTTCTACGGCAATAATGTCACCAATATCCCATTGCTTGAACTGGTTGTAGGTATCTTCGCCTATCGAGTTTTTGTCCAGATAAATCTGGATGCGGCCGCTGCTGTCCTGAATGGTGGCAAAGCTGGCCTTGCCCATGACACGCTTAAGCATCATGCGGCCGGCAACCTTGGCGGGTACTTTTTGCGGATCCAGGGTTTCTTTGTCCAGGGCATTAAACTGTTCATGCAGTTTCAATGCCTTGTGTTCGGGTTCAAAATCGTTGGGAAAGGCAATCCCTTCTTCACGGATTTTATCCAGCTTGACACGACGTTCGGCAATCAGGCGGTTTTCATCTTGTTCGGGAGCGATAGGGTTATGTTGTTCTGTCATGGTTGTGGTTTATGAATAGTGACGAATATCATCAATTTCGGTCTGGCCGAAATCATCACGATGTAAATAATTCAGGATTTTATGGGCGAGCTGTTCGGGATTTGACAGCTCGCCTTTGTCATGTAACTGGGTAAAACGGGACCGATTGGGAAAATCGTTAAGATCCAGTTCGCGAATTTGTTTTTGCATGGCGGTGTCTATGACACCGGGCGCCAATGATACCAATTTGGCATGCGGTGCTTCCTGTTTTGCCACGCGGGTGTACATGTCAAGGGCTGCCTTGGTGGCGCAATAAACACCCCAGCCCGCGGTAGGAGAGCGGCCGGCACCAGAGGAAATATTAAGGATCCGGATATCGGCCCCGGTAGGTCGGGTGGCCCTTAAAAAAGCCGACGTTAGCACAATAACACTATTGACGTTTAAATTGAAGGCATGGGCTATGTCCTGGGCCTTGTTGTGGCCAAGACTGTTGTATTGGCCAACAGGCCCCAGAGTGCCAGCATTGTTGATCAGGATATATTGGTTGGCCGAGAGATCAAGCTGCGAAAAAATATCCAGGGAGGCCTGGTCGATTTGTGCCGGATCGGCAAGGTCGGCCTCATGGTGGATATGATGACATCCATGTTGCCGGGCAAGTTCATGCAATTGCCGGTTATCGGTTCGTGATACAGTGACCAGCTGGTTGACCTGCGTGGCAAGCTGGCCAGCCAGTGCGGCCCCCAGACCCCTGGAAGAACCGGTAACGATGGCAATGGTTTTGCTCATTTAAACACCCTGTTTCAGACTGGCTTCAATAAACATGTCCAGATCGCCATCAAGTACTTTTTGGGTATTGGAAATTTCGACATTGGTACGCAGGTCTTTAATGCGGCTTTGGTCCAGTACGTAAGAGCGGATTTGATGACCCCAACCCACTTCGGTTTTGGAGTCTTCCAGTTTTTGCTGTTCTGCCATGCGATTGCGCATTTCAAGTTCATACAGCTTTGAGCGCAGCATGGACATGGCCTCGGCACGGTTACGGTGCTGTGAGCGGTCATTCTGGCACTGTACGACAATACCGGTGGGGGCGTGGGTAATACGCACGGCCGAGTCGGTTTTGTTGATGTGCTGACCACCGGCACCGCTGGCGCGGTAAGTATCTATGCGCAAATCAGCCGGATTAATCTCAATTTCAATGGAATCGTCGATTTCAGGGTAAACGTAGACACTGGCAAAAGACGTGTGACGGCCATTGGAGGAGTCGAACGGGCTTTTGCGGACCAGGCGGTGGACGCCGCTTTCGGTGCGCAAAAAGCCAAAAGCGTAATCGCCTTCGATTTTGATGGTGGCGGACTTGATGCCAGCGACATCGCCATCGGAGATTTCAAGTACTTCGGTTTTGAAGTCTTTGTTCTCACAATAACGCAGGTATTGGCGCAGCAGCATGGATGCCCAATCCTGGGCTTCGGTACCACCCGCACCGGCCTGAATGTCCAGGAAGCAGTTCATGGGGTCGGCCGGGTTGGAGAACATGCGGCGGAACTCCAGGCCTTGCAGTACTTCGGCGTATTTTTTGGCGTCTTCTTCAATGGCCATCAGGGTGGCATCATCATCGTCCATGGCGGCAAGTTCGTACAGATCCATGGAATCCTTGATGTTTTGCTGTAACTCGCTTAACACCAGTACGATTTTTTCAAGACTTTTCTTTTCTTTGCCCAATTCCTGGGCGTGTTCGGGATTGTTCCAGATGTCTGGATTTTCAAGTTCCAGATTGACGACTTGCAGGCGTTCTGATTTTGCCTCGTAGTCAAAGATACCCCCGAAGGTCGGATTCGCGTTCGGCGTAATCTTCCAGGTTTGCTAAGATTTGATTCTGGCGCTCGGCTTCCATTATATTTCCTAAGATCAAATTTTATTTTTGCTAACCCTACATTTTAACGCATGACAACAAAAAAGCCCTGAAAAGGGCTTTGGGTATTGAAAAGATTTTATGGTCTGGTTGATTTATGACCGGATACATTGCCAAAGGCATCACCAACGGTATTGATGACATTGTCAATGGGGGCGCTGGGGCTTTGCATATTTGTACAGCCTGCCGTCAAAAAGGCAAATGCAAGCAAGCCTGTCAGGCAGGAAAGTTTCTTCATCATTTCAGGCATCCCGGGCATGTTTTACAAGCAGTTGTGCCGATACCACGCCATTCCATTGATTAGGTACCAGTTCATAAACCAGTTCGGCGTATTCGGGCAAAGATTCCTGCTGGTTGAACCAGATGGCATCATACAGAACCTGGTTACGTTCAACTTTTAATTTAAGGTGTTTGTCTTTGAGCAGCCTTTGGTTGCGGATGCGGTATACATCCCTGAAAAGCGGGGCGGGAAAGCCGGCTCCCCAAACCTGGTTTTGCAACAGTAAAGCGGTTTCAGCATTGGCATAAACGGGATCCAGTGAGCCGTCTGTTTCAAGCAGGGGTTCAAAGCTGCTGGTGCCCGTCATTTCCTGTACCGCTTCGTTAAAGGCGCTTGCAAACGCCTTGAAGTACGCGGTTTTAAGCGAGAGCCCGGCCGCCATGGCGTGTCCGCCAAATTTCAGGATCATGCCAGGATGACGTTTGGATACCAAATCAAGTGCATCACGCAGGTGCAGTTCGGGTATCGAGCGTCCTGATCCGCGCAATTCATCATTGTCGGCCGGGGCAAAGGCCAGGGTGGGTTTCCAGAATTTTTCTTTCAGGCGGGAAGCCACAATACCAACCACTCCCTGGTGCCAGCTTTCATTAAAGACGCAAATGCTGGCCGATTGGGCGCTTTCAGGGGAAGCCAGCGTGGCCAGGGCCTGTTCGCTCATTTCATGTTCAATAGAGCGGCGTTGATGATTGATTTCATCCAGTTGCCGGGCCAAATGCAGGGCCTCGGTTTCGTCATCGGTGATTAAGCAGCGAATGCCCAGGCTCATGTCAGCCAGACGGCCAGCGGCATTGATGCGAGGACCAATTTTAAAGCCCAGGTCGGTTGCACTGGCTTCTTGGAAGTTGCCGCCGGCAACCATGAACAGGGCTTTGATGCCTGGCTGCAGGTGGCCCTTGCGGATTTTGTTAAGCCCCTGGGTAACCAGCAGGCGGTTATTGCTGTCTAAGCGGACAACATCAGCGACGGTGCCCAAGGCCAACAGATCGGCAAGGTTATCCAGCCTGGGCCCGCCTTTGGGGTCAAAGTGCCCGCGTTGACGCATTTCCGCACGCAGGGCCAGCATGACATAGAAAATAACCCCCACGCCCGCCAGGCTCTTGGACGGAAAAGTGCAGCCGGGCTTGTTTGGATTGACGATACACAGGGCATCGGGCAGGGTGTCACCGGGCAAGTGATGGTCGGTTACAATTACTTCCATGCTTTCTTCGCGCGCCGCCTGCACGCCTTCAACACTGGCAATGCCGTTATCAACCGTAATCAGGATGTCGGGTTTGCCATTGGGATGCTGGCAGGCCAGGCTAACCACGGCCGGCGATAAACCATAGCCGGTTTCAAAGCGGTTGGGTACCAGAAAATCAATATCGGCGCCCATCTGGCGCAGGGCACGTACGCCTGTTGCGCAGGCTGTCGCGCCGTCACAGTCATAGTCGGCAATAATCAGGAGTTTTTTTCTTTGCTCGATGGCATCGGCCAGCAGGCTGGCTGCCCGGTTTACTTCGGAAAGCAGGGAAGGCGCCAGCATGTTTTGCCAATGCGGTTGCGTTTGGGCGGGATCATTAACGCCACGGGCGGCCCAAAGCCGGGCCAGCAGGGTATGAATGCCCGCGTTTTCCAATTGTTGCTGATAGCCGGGATTTTGCGCCCGGTCACTTATTTTTACTGACACCACCAGTCCTTCCATTGTTGATTGCGATTTAAAAGTTTACCCAGCCAGACAGGCATGCGGCCTGGAGTGACGACAACCAGCCGATCATAGCCGGTCAGAACGAGTCTGTCGTCCTTATTGGCAAGCAAAGGGCTGAAAACATCTTGCTCCAGTTTAGCCAGGATGGCCAGCCATTGGCCCCAATCCTGCTTGCGGTGTGAAGTTTCAAGTTGCTGCAGGAGGCGTGGCGGGGTTACGGCGGTGGCCGCCTGCAGTTGTGAAGGCGTGGCACCGCCAAAGACCCAGGCACCGTTAATAAGTGGCCGGTTTTTTTGTTGCCGTTCCTGGTTGACGGGATGTTCATGCCATTCTACCTGGAGCGCATTGAGCAGTTTGCGTAACAGGCGGCTTTGCGCATCTTGTGGCCACCAGTTATTAAGATAACCGCTGGCAATAACATTAGGGCTTAAAGAGGGTAAAACCATGTCCGGTGGTACTTCAATGTGCCAGCGGCACGTACCATGTTGCAGTAATTTGAAAGGGCTCTCGGAAAAAACAACCTGCGCACTTTCAAATAATGCTAAGCTTTCTGATTCCGATATGACCAGATCATCGGCAGTAAGTAAAGTGGCATTGGATGCGCCCAGCGCAATGTGTGCCAGTTCCAGAAGCCAAACGGGTTGATCCCGGTTGTGTGAATGGGGGGAATAAAGCGGTCCAAGTCCGGCAGCATGATTTTGCTGCCCGGCAGGCGTGAATTGGTGGTGCTCCAGTTGCCAGTATTCAAAAGGCGTACAGCCGGTTTCGTTGGGGTCGAGCAAATGCACGGTTCCCTTGCTGTTTTCCAGTTTTTGAAACAGGGTCGGCGCGGCTTTGGCCGCCTGCCTGGCCAGTTCAGAAGCAATCGATGAGTGGGGAAGTATCCCTGAAATAACAATATCCATGTTGGAATTG
Source organism: Advenella faeciporci (assembly GCF_014652395.1). GTDB lineage: Bacteria > Pseudomonadota > Gammaproteobacteria > Burkholderiales > Burkholderiaceae_B > Advenella > Advenella faeciporci. Next base: position 230,159 of record NZ_BMYS01000002.1, on the reverse strand, counting down.
TAATCTTTGTGAATCATTTACGCTTGTGAAAATACCTTACGAATTATGGATTGGTTCCCGATATGCGGGATTGACAAGGGCAAAAGGGCGCGGAAAAAAGCGCGACCGCTTTGTTTCTTTCATTGCTGGCAGCTCAATGGCAGGCATTGCGCTGGGTGTGGCCGCACTTATTATTGTCATGTCCGTGATGAACGGATTCCAGGTGGATGTGCGCGATCGCATGTTGTCGGTGTTGCCACACATTCAACTGTTTAACCCGCAAGTTGATGCGGTAAGTGCCCTGGAAGACTGGCAAAACCTGGCCAGCGAAGCCGAAAAAAACCCTGAAGTCGTGGGCGCTTCCGCTTTTGTCGCCTCTTCAGGCATGCTGGCACGTGGCAATGTCCTGAAAGGGGTTGAAATTCGCGGATTGGACCCGGCCAATGAAGGCAAGGTGTCTGAATTGCCCGATCAAATCATTCGTGGTTCCCTGGATTCGCTGCAGCCAGGCACATTTAATATGGTGATTGGTCAAACGCTGGCCAATCAGATGGGGGTTAATGTTGGCGATACCCTGCTGGTGATGTCTCCCCAGGGCTCCATCAACCCGGCAGGCTTTACACCGCGCATGCGTCAATTCACCATTTCCGGCATTTTTTCTTCAGGCCATTATGAATACGATTCCAGCCTGGCTTTTATTGCCGCCCGCGATGGTGCCGTGCTGTTTCGCAACATGGGGCTGGCAGGGGTAAGGCTTAAAGTCAAGGACATGCTGGAAGCCCCGGAAGTGGCCAATCAATTAATGTTCAGCCTGCCCCAGGGTATTGTGGCCCGTGACTGGACGCAAGATAACCGAACCTGGTTTGCCGCCGTCAAGACAGAAAAAAGAATGATGTTCCTGATTCTGGCTCTGATTATTGCCGTGGCTGCCTTTAACCTGCTGTCTTCGCTGGTGATGGCAGTCAAGGACAAGCAATCGGATATCGCGATTTTAAGAACACTGGGAGCCAGTCCGGCAGAAGTAGCCCGGATATTTCTGGTTCAGGGTTCTTTGATTGGTATTGTGGGCACTTTTATGGGCGTTTTCCTGGGTTGCCTCGTGGCTTACAATATTGATGTCATCATTCCATTTATTGAAAACCTGTTCGGCATTCATTTTCTTGATCCCAGCATTTATTTTGTCAGCCAGTTGCCATCCCATCCTGAAATCAGCGATATTACCGCAGTGGGCCTGACATCCTTGGTGCTTTCCATACTGGCCACCCTTTACCCGAGCTGGAGAGCTTCCCGTTTGCAACCTGCCGAGGTATTGCGCCATGATTGATGAAAAAAAATATGCCTTGCAGGCAAAGTCTATTGTCAAATATTACGAAGACGGCAATACACGGCTGGATATCCTCAAAGGCATAGACCTGGATGTGGCACAGGGTGAAATGGTGGCCATTATTGGAGCTTCGGGTTCTGGTAAAAGCACCTTGTTGCATACCCTGGGCCTGCTCGATGAGCCCACTTCCGGTGAAGTGCTGGTGAACGGAACCCGCACAGCCGGGTTGTCTGAGAAACAACGCAGCCAGATTCGCAACCAGAGCCTGGGTTTTGTGTACCAGTTTCACCATTTGCTGCCCGAATTCAGCGCGCTTGATAACGTGGCCATGCCCTTGATTGTAAGAAGGATGGATCGTGGCATGGCACGCAAAATGGCCGAACAGGTGTTGGCTAAAGTGGGGCTGGCTGAACGGGTAACTCATAAACCCAGCCAGCTTTCCGGGGGCGAGCGTCAGCGGGTGGCCCTGGCCCGTGCCCTTGTGGCCAACCCGGTCTGTGTGCTGGCCGATGAACCCACCGGCAACCTTGACAGGGAAACAGCCCAGAATATGTTTGCCCTGTTAAAATCGGTCAATAAGGAATTCAATACGGCTTTTGTGATTGTGACTCACGATCCCAAGCTGGCCGAGCTCGCAGACCGCCAACTGGTCATGGAAAAAGGCCTGCTGGATAGCAAAACCGATGTGCCCGTTTAAACATTCATTTGTTTAACGCCTGATGCGGGGCGTGCAGACAGGGATTCATTGTTACCGCTGTGTAAACAGGTGCAGCCATGCTTATTGATACACATTGCCACTTGGATGCGGCCGAATTTGATCATGACCGCGATGAAGTTATTGCGGATGCCCATGCGCAAGGAGTCAAGATCATGGTGATTCCAGCCGTGGAGCAAAGCAATTTTGCCACGGTAAGAAACCTGGCGCACCGCATTGATGGGGGCTTTTATGCCTTGGGTATTCATCCCATGTATGTGCATAAAGCGCAAGATAAAGACCTGGACTTGCTGGAACAGGAAATTGCCCGTTCCATGGATGACCCCCGCTTTGTCGGGGTGGGCGAAATCGGTCTGGATTTTTTTGTGACCGACATTGCCAGTGGCGTACAGCGGGAGCGGCAGGAATATTTTTACTCGGCCCAGTTAAGTCTGGCCAAACAATTCAATTTGCCGGTTATTTTGCATGTACGCAAATCACAGGACACACTGCTGAAGTATTTACGCCGGTTTTCCTTATCTGGCGGTATTGCCCACGCCTTTAATGGCAGTTGCCAGCAGGCCCGGGCCTTTATTGAGTTGGGCTTTGCCCTGGGGCTAGGGGGCGCCATGACCTATACCCGTTCTTTGCAAATACGTCGCCTGGCCAGTGAACTGGATCTTTCCAGTCTGGTGCTGGAAACCGACTCGCCGGATATCCCTCCGGCCTGGCTGCATGAGCCCAACCGGCGCAACACGCCCGGTCAAATTGCCCGTATTGCCGGGGAGTTGGCCACTTTAAGGCAGGAAAGCCTTGCGCACATCAGCCAAACCACGGCCAATAATGCCCGACGGGTTTTGCCACGGATGATATTGTCCTGATAGCGGTTTTTTGTTGAGCCCCTTGAGTAGAATCTGCTTTTCAGCGCACAAAGAATGTCATGCGGGTTTACTGGATTTGCCTGGCGGGAGCTTGCCTGGGCATAGCAGGTGTTCAATTATTGCCAGACTTGCCTTCTCTAGCCATCATCAGCTTGCTGGCAGGCTTATCCCTGCTTGCCTGGCTATGTGTGTGGCCAAGTCCATTTCCGGGCCTGAAAGCCCTTCTTCTTGGCGTGTTGTGCTTCTTGCTGGGCATGGCTTATGCCACCCATAAAGGCCAGCTGCGGCTGGCTGACAGCCTTGCTTCCATTCATGAAAACAAAACAAGCCGGGTTGTCTTGCGTGTAGCTGAAATTGCCTTATATGGGCCAGACTATGTACAGTTCAAGGCCAAGGTGCTGGACCGCTTTTCCATACAGGGAATTCCAGTACATATACAGGTTCGCTGGCAGGCAGGCACCTGGCCGGGCATTTACGGCAAGCCCAAGGATATCAACGATAAACTTCCGCTTATCAGGCCTGGCCAGGTTTGGGAAATGTCCTTGAAACTTAAACGTGTGCATGGTGCCATGAATCCCAATGGATTTGATTATGAAACCCATGCCTTTGCCAATAACATCAGGGCCATGGGGGCGGTAAAAGGCCAGCCCAAACTGTTGGCCGATGAGCCGTTCAGCAGTTTTGCCATTGCGGTTGAAAGATTGCGTGACCAGGTGCGTTCGGCCATGCTGCCTTACCTGAAAGATAAACGTTATGGTTCCGTAATGGTGGCGCTGGTTATGGGAGACCAGAATGGTATTGCCCAGGATGACTGGAAGCTGTTCAACCTGTCGGGGGTGACGCATCTGGTTTCCATCAGCGGGTCTCATATCACGATGCTGGCTGTGTTAGGCCATTTTCTGGTTTTATGGGGCTGTAAAAGAATCAAGCTTAAAGGCAAGTTGTTGTCAGACTATCGCTCGATTCATGTCTTGGCCGCTTTCGTTGGCTTACTGGTTGCATGGGCTTATTGTTTGCTGGCGGGCTGGGGGGTGCCCGCGCAAAGAACGTTGCTGATGCTGGCTATTGGCTATGGCTTGATCTTGTTTCGTTGGCGCATGTCCATTTTCTTTATCCTTTTGTTAACTTGTCTGGGTGTTTTGTTGCTGGATCCGTGGGCCATGCTGTCCAGCGGGTTTTGGCTGTCTTTTTCTGCCGTGGCCGTTTTAATCTGGCTGGGACGCCATCATGCGCAGCAGGGCAGTGTAAATAGGCAAAACAGGGGCAAAAAAATGTTGTCTGCCTTTGCGCTGGCGGCCAGGTTTCAATTAATGATTACGCTGGCGCTGGCACCGTTTTTAATTCTGCTTTTCAGCCAGTTTTCGCTGGTCTCACCGTTGGTAAATGCCTATGCCATTCCCTTGATTGGCTGGGTTATTACCCCGCTTTCATTGTTGTTTGCCTTGCTGGCCTTGTTAAACCTGCACACACCCGCCACTCAGTGGCTGGGCAATCTTGCGCATGATATTTTGCAGGGGGTGCTTGATCTTACCCAATGGTTTGCCCAGTTACCGTGGGCCAGCATCTATATTGCAACCCCCGCTTTATGGGGACTGCTGCTTGCCATGGCAGGTGTTTTTATCGTGTGTCAGGCCAAGGGCTTGCCTTATAAGAACCTGGCCTGGTGTTTCATGGTGCCGGTTTTTCTGGGTAAAGCAGACCGGCCCTTGCCCGGTTACTGGAACCTGATTGCCTTGGATGTGGGGCAGGGAACAGCGGTTGTGGTGTTAACGCAAAGGCATGCCGTGCTGTTTGATGCCGGGCCCAGAACCAGCCATGCCAATGAGGCGGGTAGCCGGACAATCCTGCCGTACTTAAGATCGGCGGGCGTCAAGCGGCTTGATGCCGTGGTGGTCTCCCATTCCGATGTGGATCATGCGGGTGGTTTTGCCAGCGTGATTGCTGGTGTCCATACAGGCATGGCGTATGCGTCTTTTGGGCTTGAGCGGTTCCTGGCAGAGGAGGAAAAACGACTTGACCAAGATTATGTCTTGCCAAATCGGGATCTGGCCTACCTGCCTTGCGGGCAGGGGCAGGCTTTTAGCTTTGACGGGGTCAGTTTTACTTTCCTGAATAGCGGGCAACTGCCCTTGCCAAATGAAAGTGGCAATGCGCAAAGTTGTGTATTGAAGGTACAGGGCAGTCAGCATAGTGCCTTGTTAACCGGTGATATTCATGTTGAACAGGAGGCCGGTCTGGTTCAACTGGGGCTGGAAAAGGTCAATGTCGTGGTGGTGCCGCATCATGGGGCCAACACTTCCTCTTCGCTGCCGTTTGTTCAAGCCCTGAAAGCCGATCATGCCATTGTCCAGAACGGTTATCTGAATCGTTACGGTCATCCACACAGGCAGGTGCAACGGCACTGGGAAGACGCAGGCAGTGTTTTCTGGCGTACTGACAGGGATGGTGCCATAACCGTACGATCTTCAATACAGGGGCTTGGCCTGCTTGCCGCGCGCAGCACAACAAAACGCTATTGGCATGCCCGCTAGCCTCGGCATATACTAGTGATAATCATTATCTGTGTCTCCTGGAGGAAAGTCATGCAATCACCACGTTTGAATTATGTCAATTGCGTCAGTACGGCAGGCGTGCATCGCATGGCTTATTGGGAATGGGGTGACCCGGACAATGACAGGGTGTTGGTATGTGTGCATGGCCTAACCCGGACTGGACGAGATTTTGATGATATGGCACTGGCCATGTCGGCTGAATATCGTGTGATTTGTCCTGATATTGTGGGCAGGGGAGCCTCTGACTTTTTGCTTAACCCATCCCTTTATGCCGTACCGCAGTATGTGTCAGATATTTTCACCCTGTTGGCACGCGTCAATGCCAAAACCCTGGATTGGATCGGGACTTCAATGGGCGGGCTGATTGGTATGGTGTTTGCCGGGCTGGTGCGCAAGGCGGATCTGTATATCGCCAATCAGGAGCCTCGTGATGAAAGTATGCCGGGTAAAACCGGGCTGGCCCTGAACCGGCTGGTGCTGAACGATGTAGGGCCAAAAATAGAGCTCGCGGCCATTCGCCGCATTGGTGCCTATGTGGGTAATGGACTGGAATTTGAAAGTCTTGAAAGCGCGGTGGCGTATATGAAGATAAACGCGGCCTCTTTTGGTCCGCTTAATGATAGCCAATGGCTTGAATTTACAAAAAGTGTGATTAAATTTAAGGACAATGCCTGGAAAAGTCATTACGATGTACGTATAGCCCAAACATTTAAAGAGCAGGAAAGTGAAGAAGCGCTTGCCGCGGCAGAAGCTTACCTGTGGCGCTCATACAAAGCCATTGATTGCCCCATTTTAATATTGCGGGGTGAGAACTCCGATTTGTTAAGTCGTGAATCGGTTGCCCAAATGCTGGAACAGAATAAAAACAGCCAGATGGCGGAAATACCCGAAGTGGGGCATGCACCTACCCTCATGCCGAACGAACAAATCCAGACAGTCCGCAATTTTTTGCTCTCTTGAAACATTTTTTGCCAGTAGGAAAGTACCATGGATAGCTTGGTCAGATTGAACGTAGACCTGCATTGTCATTCAACCGTTTCGGATGGTGTGTTAAGCCCCACCGAGGTGGCCACACGTGCGGCCGGCAATGGCGTGCAAGTCTGGAGCCTTACCGATCACGATGAGGTGGGCGGGCAACAAGAGGCTGCGCGGGTCGCCCGTGAACTGGGTATGACTTATATCCCGGGTATTGAAATATCCGTGACCTGGGCAGAACACACCCTGCATATTGTTGGCCTGGGCATCGACCCTGAAAACGCAGCCATGAATGCCGGGTTGAAACGTATCCGTGACGACCGTGAGCAGCGGGCGCGGGTCATGTCAGACAAGCTGGCGGAATTTGGTATTATGAATGCCTATGAGGGAGCCCTGAAATATGCCGATAACCCCAACTTGCTAAGCCGGACGCACTTTGCCCGTTATATCGTGGAGACCGGGCATTGCAAGAACATGCAAGAGGTTTTCGACAAATACCTGGCCGATGGCAAACCAGCATATATAGCGGGTGATTGGGCAAGTCTTGAAGAGGCCATCAACTGGATCAATCATGCAGGTGGCATTGCCGTGATTGCCCATCCCGGGCGGTATAAATACTCCCGCAGCGAATTTGCCACCCTATATAAAACCTTCAAGTTAATGGGGGGCAGGGGGATTGAAGTGGTGACCGGTTCCCACACCGTTGACCAGTTTCACCAGTACGCACATATTGCCCGTCAGTACGGTTTTCTGGCCTCTTGTGGTTCCGACTTTCACAGTCCCTCGGAAAGCAGTATGGATCTTGGTAAACTTCCCCCTTTGCCAAGTGGTCTTACACCTGTCTGGGAGGAATTAATTAAATCATGAACAAGGCTTTTGTTAAAGAATCCGATCAGGAAGATGACGAAGATGGCGTTGATGGCCAGGCAGTTGCCTTGCCAGCGGGTACCAAAAACTATATAACCAAATATGGTTATGCCGCTTTACGTGAAGAATTGGCTCACTTGGTTAATACCGAAAGACCTGATGTTGTACAAATCGTTTCGTGGGCGGCGGCTAATGGTGACCGTTCTGAAAATGGTGATTACCTGTACGGTAAAAAAAGACTGCGCGAGATAGATCGCCGAATTCGTTTTTTGACCAAAAGGCTGGAAATTGCCGAGGTCGTGGATCCTTCCACCCAGCCCAACAAAGACCAGGTGTTTTTAGGCGCTACCGTTGTGTATGCCGACAAGGCCGGTGAAGAACACACGGTAACCATTGTTGGGGTTGATGAGGCAGAGCCATTGCAGGGGAAAATCAGCTGGATTTCCCCGGTTGCAAGGGCCCTGATCAAGGCCAGGGAAGGCGACACGGTTAGCTTGCGTACGCCTTCGGGTATGGACGAGCTGGAAATTCTTGAAGTTAATTACCCTGACGAGTAAGGCTGAAGGTTGCAGAGCTGTCCTGGGCCAGATGTTTGGCCAGATAGGGCAGACTTTTTTCCAGGGCGGCATGCAGGGTATACGGCGGGTTGATAATAAACATGCCACTTCCGTGCAAGCCATAACCATCCGCAGCCGGTTTTCTGACGGCCAGTGATGCATTCAGCCATTGGGTGTCGGGCAGTTTCTCAAGCTGCCTGATCATGTCATGCACTTCCTTGCGATTGACCAACGGGTACCAAACTGCATAACAGCCGGTGGCAAAGCGTTTAAGACCATCTTTAATGGCCATTAAGGTGTGGCGGTAATCGGCTTTGTCTTCATAGGAAGGGTCAATCAGGATAACGCCCCGTCTGGGTACGGGAGGCAGTTGTGATTTCAGGCCTGAAAAACCGTCCTTTTCAAAAATCGTTACCTGGCGTGCGATTTCCCTGCCTTGCTGTTCGATGTTGTCGCTGAGCACTTCAATTTCGGTGGGATGCAACTCAAATAAATGCAGACGATCTTTGTGCCGCATTAATTCCAGCGAGATCCAGGGGGATCCGGGGTAGTAAACCAGATCCTGGCCATCGTTCAGGTTACGGATATGGTCAATATATACCTGCAGGTCTTGGGGCAAGTCGGTGTTGTCCCACAGCCGGGCAATGCCTTCTTTGAATTCCGCGGTTTTCTCTGCCCAGGCATCTTCCAGATCGTAAATGCCAGCACCGGCGTGGGTGTCGATGATCCAGTAAGGCGTTTCTTTTTTGTTAAAGTAATGCAAAATATGCAATAAAACGGAATGCTTTAAAACATCAGCATGATTGCCTGCATGAAAGGCGTGGCGGTAACTGAACAAAATATATCCTTGTGGTGAGTACTGGCTATTAAGCCAAGTCGGGGGTTACCCGAAGCAGTTCGTCGGTAAACAGGGCATCGCAACCCCAATGCAATAGTTGTTTGGCGCGTTGATAGTCATTCACGGTCCAGGCGCAAACCTTGTAGCCGGCCTGGTGAATGCGTTCTATTTTTTCCTGGTCCAGCAGGCTTTGTTTCAGGTTAATGGCGACACAATCCATCTCTTCCAGAATCACGGTGAAATTATCGGGCAGATCTTCGGTTAAAAAGGCACGTGGCAATTCGGGGGCGGCCTGTTTCGCAGCGGCCAGCGCCTCAAGGGAGAAAGAAGAGAGCAGGGGAGGCAGATGGGAATGAAGCCACCATTGTTTTGCCGCTTTGGCCACCAGAGTCCCGGTTTCGGTTTCACGGTTTGGACAGGGTTTGATTTCTATATTACAGAAAATATTGTTTTCCTGGGTAAAACGTGCAACTGAAACAAACGTGGGGATTGGCTCGCCGGTATAAAAGGCTGAATGCCATCCGCCGAAGTCCAGTTCGGACAGTTCCCTGAACGTTTTACTGGCGGCCAGTCCGATTCCGTTTGAGGTGCGGTCTACCGTATCATCATGCATTAAGACAAGCATATTGTCCTGGCTCAGCTTGACATCGAACTCAACCATGGAAAAGCCGTATTCATGACCGCAACGCATGGCTGCAAGGGTGTTTTCAGGGGCCAGGTAGCCGCCGCCGCGATGGGCAATCAGGCGCGGATAGCGCCATTCAAAGGTGTTTTTTGCTGACATTGGAATGTATGGGTGGGTTTCAAGAGTAAGTTTATTGTTGTATTGTAGGAAGATATAGGCCGCTTTGAAAGTGACTTTTTATAAAATGGGGCTGAATTGTCTATTTTAAAAGTGAAAAAGACTAAAATGGGAAACCCCTTTTTCCAACCGCGACATTTATAATGTATATTCTGATTTTCGCAGTCTGAGTTGAGAGCTTAATGTTTGAATTTATCCGTACACACCAACGTATTGTATTGGCAGCGTTAATTATTTTGGTGGTTCCGTCATTTGTTTTTTTTGGCGTGGCCGATTACCAAAGCTTCGTTTCCAACGATGTAAAATTGGCGGCTGTCAAAGAAACCAATATTACCCAAGAGCAGTTTAACCAGTCCTGGCGCGCCCGTTTGGACCAAATGAGAATGGACGCCGGCGCGAATTTTGATGTTTCCAAGGTAGATACCCCGGCCAACCGGCAAGCCTGGCTGAACCAGCTTATCAATACTCAGGTGCTGCAGCAGGAAGTGATTGACGGTCACTTCAATGCCACCGACAACATGGTTCGCAGTGCCATTGGCTCCAACCCCCAGTTTCATGAAAACGGGGTGTATTCTCCCCTGAAATACAGCGAGTTCCTTGGTAATAATGGCATCAGGGACATTGATTATGAAGCTTATGTCCGTCAGAATCTGGCGTATTCCCATGTACTTGAGCCTATTGCGCAATCTGTTTCGCTGCCTGCAAAAACGCTTGAATTATTGCAATCGGCCATGGTTCAGGAGCGTGCCGTTCGCCTGAAGGAATTTGAGGTTTCCACGTACTTGCAAGATGTCACGGTTTCAGATGACGATATCAGGCAGTGGTACGATAAAAACAGCAAAACACTTGAGGTTCCCCGTTATGTGGATGCCCAGTACATTATTCTTAACCAGGATGCGGCGTTAAAATCAGTGCCCGAAGTTTCAGACGCCGATATCGAATCCTATTACAAATCCAACATTGGCAAGTACACCAAACAAGAACGCCGTGTTGTTAATCATATTCAAATCATGGTGCCCGCCGGTGCCGATGCTGCAGCCCAGGAAGAAGTCCTGAAAAAAGCCCGGGATGTGGCTGCACAGGCCAAGGCAGACCCTGCGAAATTTTCTGCTTTGGCAAAACAGTATTCAGATGATGCAGGTACTAAAAACCTGGACGGCAGCCTGGGTCTGCTGGCCAGGGGTGATATCCCTGTGCTTGATGAGGCCATTTTCTCTTTAACTGAGTCCGGTGTGACCGATCCTGTTAAAGTAGGCAACTCCTATCATATTATTCAGGTTGCCAGTATCGATGAAGGCTCTGTTCAACCGCTGTCTGCCATCAAGAGTCAGGTATTGGAAGAAATCCGTTTGCAGCTGGCCTCGGAAAAATTTGCTGATCTGGCTACTGGCCTGACCCAGCAGGTTAATGATGATCGCTCATCGTTGCAAGGTGTTGCCGACAATCTTCAGCTTGAACTGAAAACAGTGAATGGTATTGCGCGAGACCTGCTTCTGACTGCCGGGCAAGTGGGTGAGAATGCCGCTTCTGCCAGTCCTGATGCCAAATACTTCGAGGCGCCAAGAGTGCGTGAAGTCCTGTTTTCGGATGAGGTGTTAAAACAGAAACTCAATTCTGGCGTGATAGAGATTTCTCCCTCTGAGCTGCTGGTGGTTCGTGTGGTACAGGAAGTGCCTGCGACAATCCCTGCACTAGAGTCGGTCAAAACCGAGGTTGAAGCCAGGGTGAGGAATGAAAAAGCCCTTGAACAGGCTAAACTGGCGGGTGCGCAAGAGCTGAAAATGTTGCAGGAAAATGGCCAGTCCACGTCTGCCGGTTTTGGTCCTGAAACAATGATCAGTCGTTTAATGACCAATCAATTGCCTGAAGCAATGCTTAATACCATTATGAGTGCACCGACTGATAAATTGCCTTCCTTTGTGGGCACCGCTACGCCAAATGGCTATGTGATTGCCCAGGTTGACAAGGTTTCGGAAGGTAATCCTGAAATGAAAATGCTTTTTACCCAGTTCTTGCAACCAGGTCTGGAATCGGGTGTTGCCATTGAGATCGCCCAGGGTGTAACCAATATCCTGCGTGCAAACCATAAGGTTCAGGTATTTCCCGAAGCCGAAAAGGTGATTTTGGGCGAATAAACCGGGAGGCGCTTTTATAAAAGCGTAAACCTTATACCTGGACTGTAATAAACAAACCCCATAAAGCCGGATGCAGTTCCGGTTTTATGGGGTTTTTTATGGTGGCAATCAAGCCTGCAAAGAGTATGTTGTATATCTGAATGCTGGATGACAGCTTAAGCAGTCAGGTTCAGTTAATGGCTTGCTGCAAGACAGTCCAGACATTTTCCGCCATGGTTTTTTGTGCGGCTTCATTCGGATGGATACCATCGTCCTGAAACATGTTTTTATCCAGCGCAAAATGCTCAAACAGGAAAGGCACCAGCAGGGCGTCCTGTTCCTGTGCCACCTGGGCAAACATTTCCTTGAACTGTTGTGTATAAACAGGCCCAAAGTTGGGCGGAATTTGCATGCCAACAATGATCACTTTTGCCTGCGCCTGCTTGCTTAATTCGCTCATGTTTTCCAGGTTTTTTTTGGAAACTTCCAGTGACAGGCCGCGCAATGCGTCATTGGAGCCCAGTTCCACAATCACTACAGACGGCGTGTGCTGTGCCAGCAAGGCAGGAAGGCGGCCAAGACCGCCACTGGTCGTATCGCCGCTTATACTGGCATTGATGACTTCATAATTGTCATCATCACCCAGAAAATCGGATTTAATTATTTCCACCCAACCTTTGCCCCTTTCAATGCCATATTCTGCTGATAAACTGTCTCCTATAACCAGTATCGTCTTGTTACTGCTGTTTTGTGCATTTGCCATTTGAAAAGCAGCGGTGCACATGAATAGTGCCAGACATAATTTGAGTAGTTGATTTATGAAAAACATATTTGCCCTGGAAGTTAATGGTCTGAATAAAGTAGTGGAAGATGCCAATGGCCAGCTTCGTATTTTAGAGGATATTTCCTTTTCACTTGAAAAAGGTAAGACATTGGCCATTACCGGAAGTTCTGGTTCTGGAAAATCAACCCTGCTGGGTATTTTGGCTGGCCTTGATGTGCCCAGCCAGGGTAGTGTGCACTTAATGGGTCAGGACCTGTTTTCACTTAATGAAGACCAGCGGGCCCAGTTGCGGGCGTATCATGTGGGATTCGTTTTCCAGTCGTTTCAGCTGTTGCCTAACTTAACAGCGCTTGAAAACGTGATGCTGCCTTTGGAGTTGCAGGGCAAACGTGCCAAAGAGGCCGCATGGGCCATGCTGGAGCGTGTGGGTCTTGCCGGGCGCTCTCATCATTACCCAAAAACATTGTCTGGCGGAGAGCGTCAGCGTGTGGCCCTGGCGCGGGCATTTGTGGTTGAGCCGGCCATCTTGTTTGCCGATGAACCCACCGGAAGCCTTGATGCAACAACGGGGACGAATATTATGGACTTGATGTTTGCACTGCATCATGAAAAAAGAACCACCCTGGTTCTGGTTACCCACGACACGCTTCTTGCCAGCCGCTGCCAGCAGCAGCTGGTGTTGCAGGCGGGCAAGGTTCAGAACTTAACCCTTAGCCCTTAACCCTTACAATCCTGGTTACCTGGGGTACATGCCGCATTAACCTGATCACTTTGGCCAAATGTTTACGGTCATCTACCTGGATGGTGAGTTGTATCGTGGCGGTTTCAAGCGCCTCTTCGTTCATGGACATTTGAATAATATTGGAGTCGGCGGTGGCAATTTGGGCGGCGATGCGGCCCAAGACCCCTTTTTCACTCTTGATGGTAATTTCAAGGCGCGTTGGCAAGTGCTTGGCGGTTTCCTGATCCCAGCTAACCGAAGAGACCCAGCGCTCAGGTTCGCGGGTGCGCTGGCGAAGGGCGGCTGGACAGTCTTCTGTGTGAACCACCAGGCCATGGCCTGGGCGGATGCAGGCAATTAAAGAGTCACCAGGAATCGGGTAGCAGCAATTGGAAAGCTGCGCAGCCTGTCCTTCGTTGCCCTGAATGAAAATAGTGCCTGTTTTGGCTACGGACATTTCATCAATAACCGCGGCACTGGTTGCCAAAATCTCATTGTCTATGATGAACCGGCGTGCAACAACGGCGGCCAGGCGACGACCCAGGCCGATATCGGCCAGAATTTCATCAACCGAGTTGGCCCCGGTGCTTTTGGCCAGCTTTTCCCATTGCGGATCATCTTTAGGCGGCATTGGGATATTCAGCTCTTGCAAGGCGTGCAAAAGCTGCTTTTCACCAAACTGAATGGATTCGCTGTATTTAACCGTTTTAAGGAAATGACGGATTTCAGAACGGGCTTTACCGGTACGTACATAGTTAAGCCACTGGGCACTGGGTACGGAGGCCGGGGATGTGATGATTTCGATTCTGTCGCCGCTGCTTAATTCTGTTTTGAGCGGCACAAACTCACCATTGATTTTGGCGGAAACGGCATGGTTGCCGATATCGGTATGAATAAGGTAGGCAAAATCAATGGGCGTTGCACCACGTGGCAAAGAAATGATTTTACCTTTGGGGGTAAGCACATACACCGCATCAGGGAACAAGTCTACCTTGACGTGCTCAAGGAACTCGCCCGAATCACCGGTTTGGCTTTGGATATCCAGTAAAGATTGCAGCCAGCGATGGGTTTGTTTTTGCAAGTCGTTTAGAGAGATATCATCATTTTTGTACATCCAGTGAGAGGCCACGCCTTTTTCAGCAATGTGGTCCATGTCACGGGTGCGAATCTGGAACTCGATGGGGGTGCCGTAAGGGCCCACCAGGGTAGTGTGCAAAGACTGATAGCCGTTAAGCTTTGGAATGGCAATATAGTCTTTGAATTTGCCGGGGACAGGCCGATACAGCTGATGAATCACACCCAGGGCCAAATAACATTCGGGCAGGGTGTGAACAATAATCCGGAAACCGTAGATATCCAGTACATCGGAAAAGGATTTTTTTTGTTCACGCATTTTATTATAAATGCTGAACAGTGATTTCTCACGACCGGAAATTTCGGCTTCAATACCTTGAGCCGGCATGGCGGTGATGATGTTGTCGGTAATTTTGGTAAGCACTTCGCGACGATTGCCACGGGCTGCCATGACCGCCTTGTGCAGGACGGAATAACGGTTGGGTGAACTGGCTTCAAAACACAGGTCTTGCAGTTCCCGGACTAAAGAATTAAGACCCAGCCGATGCGCGATAGGGGTATAAATTTCCAGGGTTTCGTTGGCGACCCGCCGGCGCTTGGCTGGGTCTACCGCGTCCAGTGTGCGCATATTGTGCAGGCGATCGGCCAGCTTGATTAAAATAACGCGCACGTCTTTTGCCATGGCCAACAGCATTTTACGGAAGCTTTCCGCCTGCTGCTCTGCCTTGGTGGCAAAATTAAGCTTTTCAAGCTTGGTAAGGCCATCAACCAGATTGGCCACATCGGGGTTGAATTTTTCAGCCAGCTCGGACTTGAGAACACCCTGGTCTTCGATGACATCGTGCAACAGGGCAGCCATCAGGGCGTTGACGTCAAGCTTCCATCCGGCACATATTTCGGTAACCGCAATGGGGTGGGTAATGTAGGGGGCACCACTGGAGCGAAATTGACCCAAATGGGCCTGGTCAGCAAAACGGTAAGCTTCGCGGACTTTTTCAATATCTTTGCTGTCCATGTAGCTGGACAGCATGTCGGTAAGCGTGGCCAATGAAGCAATTGTGGGATCATTGGCCGGTATGGCCTTGCCTGTGGCGGCCTGCGCTGATTCAACCGGCTTAGAGGAATCTTTCTGTTTTCTTTTAAAGGGAGACCCGGCACGCAACGCATGCAAAATCGTGGATGATGCGCCTTTGATCCCTTTAAAAGTCATAATGTGTTAATCCTTGCCGATTATTGATTCAGGTAGGTACTTTACGCAACATTTCAAGGCCGGTTACACCGCTTGCGATTTCACGCAAAGCAAGCACGGTGGGTTTGTCTTTGTTGCTTTCAAGGCGAGGTTCATGACCCTGGGCCAGTTCGCGTGCACGGTAAGTGGCCGCCAGCGTCAGGCTAAAGCGGTTTGGAATTTGTTTTAAACAGTCTTCAACGGTAATTCGTGCCATTTGATAACCTGAAAAATAGGGGAGAAATAATAGGAGGCTTAGTTGGAAGCGGCATCTAAAATGCCCAACTCGGCGAATAGCTTTTCGTGTCGTGCAGCCTGTGCTGTATAGCGTAAACGAGCTGTAGCAATAATTTGCTGCAGCTCATGTAGTGCGACGTCGAAATCATTGTTAATGATAACATATTCGCACTCAGGGGCGTGTGCAATTTCGCCTCCGGCCGCTAATAAGCGACGGGCAATCACACTGGGCTCATCTTGCCCGCGACGGGTAAGCCTGACTTCCAGCTCTTCAATTGATGGTGGCAAAATAAAGATATCAGTCACATCGGAAAACTGCTGTCTTACCTGGCGGGCACCCTGCCAGTCAATTTCCAGTAAAACATCCTTGCCAGCGGCAATAGCCTGCTTAATGAATGTTTTAGGTGTGCCATAATAATTGCCATGTACTTCGGCCCATTCCAGCAAATCATTGTTGTCTTTCAGGGCCTGGAATTCTTCTACGCTTATGAAATGGTATTCACGCCCGTTTTCCTCGCCCGGCCGGGGTGGACGGGTGGTGCAGGAAACAGATAACTCAATATCCGTGTCATTTTTCAGCAGGGCATTGACCAGACTGGATTTTCCGGCACCGCTGGGAGCGATAATCATAAATACATTACCGGGATATTTCTTCATGGTGATGCGTCCATTTTTTTACAAGTAGCAAGGATAACAAAAAATTAAGCACAATTTACAATAAACAGCAAAAAAGTCCATTCAAAACACCGGCAAGTGGTGCCAGCCATCTCCATTCTTGGTAGCATTGCTAAGTAAAACGTAATGGAGAATATAACAATGAACATTTCAAACCATAAAGTGGCGGTGGTAACAGGTGCGGGCTCGGGTATTGGCAGGGCGGTAGCGCTGGAATTGTTAAGCGCGGGTTACCGGGTGGTGCTGGCAGGAAGACGGCAGGAGGTTCTGGAGCAAACACGTACCGCAGCCGGACTGGATGCGGTAAGGGCTCTGGTGATACCCACCGATGTGACCAAAGAAAACGAAGTAAAAGCCTTGTTTGAACAAACCCAGCGCGAATATGGCCGGGTGGATGTGCTGTTCAATAACGCTGGCAAAAGCGGTACGGCGGTGCCCATTGACGAGTTTTCCACCAGGGAATGGCGTGATATTGTGGATGTGAACCTGACAGGCATGTTCCTGTGTGCCCAAGCCGCTTTTCATGTGATGCGCCACCAAAGTCCCCAGGGAGGGCGGATTATTAATAACGGTTCTATCTCGGCCACGGCACCACGCCCCATGTCTATTGCTTATACAGCCACCAAACATGCCGTTACCGGCCTGACCAAAAGCATTTCGCTGGACGGCCGTGCCTATAATATTGCCTGCGGCCAGATAGATATTGGCAATGCCGGCACCGATATGACGGAAAGAATGAAGAAAGGCATTTTGCAGGCCAATGGTGAAATCATGGCCGAGCCGATTATGGATGTGGCCCATGTGGCTCAAACTGTTCGTACCATGGCTGATTTCCCGCTGGAAACCAATGTGCAGTTTGTGACGATCATGGCAACGAAGATGCCGTTTGTTGGGCGGGGGTGACTTTTACCCCTTGATGAATCAAAGAGTTTTTGACATGGGTAAGCCAATGAAGCAGAGAAACATTATTGTTTGCCGTGAAAAAACTGTTTGATTTATTGCAATGGATGTATTTTAGAAAATTAGAAAAGAGTAAAACACAACATGCAACAGATCGGGATTTATGAGCAGCTTATTACTCAACTCATTACAAAACGTTTAAATCGAGACAGATTTTATGTTGGAGAGCGAGAGCTTGAGCCTTCTGAAGCGTCAATGTGGCTTTCTCGGTTTTTATGTCATGTTTTTGAATATGCTATTTCGTCAATCCCTACTGGTGAAAATCAAGTGCAGCGGCAGGTTTTGTTGTCTAATGAATTATTGTTTTGGTTGAAAAAAAAGCTTAATGATAATGACTTCATTGAGGATAATTTGCTCGATTGCCAGGGAAAAATTCTTACTGCTCTATTTGAGAAAGAGAACCCGATTGCCGCAGATTATAAAAAATATGTCGATGATATATTCCCTTTGACGGGTTTAAGTCAAAGTGAATTGTTTAGTGGTAGTAATGCAGGCTTGTCGTTAGAGTCTGAAATCAAAAGAGAAATCCTATCTTCAGATAAGATTTATTGGCTTGTTTCATTTATAAAATGGACGGGTATTCGTATTTTTAGTAAGGAGTTGGAGGCGTTCACGAGAAGTGGTCGAGAATTGAAAGTAATCACGACTTCTTATATGGGTGCTACCGATGCCAAAGCCGTTGAATTTTTGGCCAGTTTACCCAATACCGAGGTTAGGCTTAGTTACAACACACAGCGTGAGCGTTTGCATGCTAAAAGTTATCTATTTTTAAGGAATACGGGATTTAATACTGGATATATTGGCTCTTCAAATTTATCACACTCAGCGTTAACCAGTGGCCTTGAATGGAATTTAAAGATTACCTCTCAGGAAATTCCGCATATTATTAATAAGTCAATCAGCACGTTTGAAACGTATTGGGCGTCTAATGACTTTGAAGTGTTTGATGGAAAAGTAGAAAGTGTTGGCAAATTAAGGCAGGCTTTAACACAAGCTCGAGGAAGGCAGAGTGATGATGAGCGTCATTTTTTTGATATAAAACCTTTTGCGCACCAGCAAGAAATCTTAGAACAATTGTCGGTGGAACGTAAGCTGCATCAACGATTCAGAAACTTGGTTGTAGCGGCAACAGGTACCGGAAAAACACTTATTTCGGCCTTTGATTTTGCGCGATTTGTAAAACAAAAACCTCAGGCGAAATTTTTGTTTATTGCGCATCGTGAGGAAATTTTGAAGCAAGCCAGAGAGGCTTACAGAGGGGTGCTTAAAAACAGTCATTTTGGAGAAATATGGGTGGGTGTTTATCAGCCTGATCATTATCACCAGCTGTTTGCCTCTATTCAGACATTAAACAATCAATTAACTACTTTAAACTTAAGTCCTGATTACTATGACTATATAGTGATTGATGAAGTCCATCATATTGCCGCTAGTAGTTATCGTTCGATAATTGACTACTTCAAGCCGGAAATTTTTCTAGGGTTAACGGCGACCCCAGAACGACATGATGGCGTAGATATATTATCTGATTTTTGTGGCGTGATTGCCGCGGAAATTCGATTGCCCGAAGCAATTAATCAACGTCATCTTAGTCCCTTTCAATATTTTGCGGTTGATGATGATACTGATTTAAGAAATATCAGTTGGAGCCGCGGTCGGTATGATATTGCACAATTAAGCAATGTTTATACTCATAATCAACAACGCGTGAATATGATTATCAGGAATCTGCGGGAAATTGTTACCGATACGAGCAAAATGAAAGCCTTGGCTTTTTGTGTTAGTAAAGAGCATGCTAATTATATGTGTCAACAATTCTTGCTAAAAGGCATTCCCAGTGATGTGCTTACAAGTGATAATCGCCATGAGCGTCAGCAGAAACAACAAGCCATTCGATCTGGGAAAATCAATGTGCTTTGTGTAGTAGATATTTTTAATGAAGGGGTAGATATACCTGAAATTGATACCTTGCTGTTTTTACGACCGACTGAAAGCTTGACTATTTTTCTACAGCAGCTGGGTCGAGGGCTGCGATTAGCTGATGGCAAAGAGTGTTGTACTGTATTGGATTTTATTGGGAATTCAAGACCTGAGTATGATTTTTCGAATAAGTTTCGTGCTTTGGTGGGTAAAACCAATAAGGCGATTGTTGAGGAAATTAAACAAGGCTTTCCACATGTGCCTTTGGGGTGTCGCATTGAACTGACTAAGCGTGCTCAGGAAATTGTATTAAAAAATATTCGGCAAGCCAGTTTAAATGCAAATAGGTTAATGGGGTTGATACGGCAATATCCTCATCAAACAAGCTTACCACTTAGCCTAGGCAATTTTTTAAAGATTTACCCATTTATTGACTTGAACGATTTATATAAATCGGGCAGTTTTACAGGTTTGCTTATTAAAGCTAAGCAAGTTGATTTCAATGAAAATATCAATCACTCCGTGCTAAGTAATTTTGAAAGGGCAATTAAAACACGGTTTTTATCTACTGATGCTCATGACTATTTGTATTTTGTTAGGGATTTATGTCGACATGATTTTAAGCTGAAAGAGAAAATGAACCTACGTATGGCATTGATGTGCCATTATGATTTTTGGCAAAAATCAGGCGCAGAAATTGGGCTTTCAAACTTGCAAGATGGTTTAAGTACTTTTGATATTCCTGCTTTAAAATCTGAGTTGTCAGATCTTTTGAGTTTATTGCTGGATCGAATTCAACATGAGCAAAATGAGCAGCTAAATTTACCAGGCATTCCTTTAAAGCTCCACGCACGATACGCGCGTGAGCAAATTCTAGTCGCTTTTGGTGCGTCTACCTTCGAGCGACGGGCGCCAGCAAGAGAAGGGGTGCTTGAGTTAAAAGATCAGAATATAGAACTATTATTCGTGACGCTGAATAAAAATGAAAAGCAATTTTCACCAACAACGATGTATCATGATTATGCAATCAATGAGCATCTTTTCCATTGGCAATCACAAAATAGCGCGCGCCCAGATCGTGGGAAAGGCGCTTCCTATATTCAGCACAGGCAATTAAATAAACGGTTGTTTTTATTCGTTCGAGAACAAACCAAAGACGAATACAATCGAACGATGGGGTTTGTGAATTTTGGTGAGGTTGAGTATATTTCACACACAGGTTCACAACCCATGAATATCACCTGGCGTTTAAAAACACCAATGCCACCATTTATGTGGCACCAGGCTGCTAAGCTGGCAGTGGGTTAGGTGGCATGTGGGCAATGAACGTTTATCAGGAAAGGTAAGCAAACAGCCTTTTTTAAAGCAAACCTTTCCTTTCGTGAGGAAGTGGTTTTTTCATCAATCCAGACTGATATTCGCTTTCTGAATCAATCCCTTATAAGTCTCTTCTTTCTGATCCAGGCGTTGTCCCAATTCGCTTAATGGCCAGGTCAGCGGGTCAAAAGCGAAAGAGTCGAAGCGTTTGACTACTTCAGGGTCAGACAGTACTTTGGCCACATCGGCCTGGATTTTGTCACGTACGGCTTCCGGGATGCCTTTGGGTGCCAGCAGCGAAACGATTGAATTGACATCCAGTTCGGCGGGGCCTCCGGCTTCAGCAACGGTTGGTACATCAGGGAACAGTGGGTGTCGCTTGGGGGCGGCAATGGCAAGGTAACGCAGTTTGCCGCTGTCATAGACCGGACGGGTGGAAGGGATGGTGCCATAGGCCCAGTCTACTTCGCTGTTGGCAACGGCCGTATACAGCTGGCTGACTTCCTTGTAGGGAATATGCAGCATTTTTGTGCCGGTAAGTGAATCTATCCACTCGCCACCCAGATGGCCGGGGCTGCCTACAAACCATGACCCATAGGTGACGCTATCAGGTTTGGTTTTGGCAGCGTCAATAAGATCTGTCATGTTCTTCCAGGGGGATTTATCGCTAACGGCAATCATGAAAGGCGTATAAAACAAAGGGGCAACGAGTTCAAACTTTTCGCGCGGGTAGTAGTTGCGCGATTTGTACAGGTGTGGCAGGGCAGAAACGTGTTCACTGTCCAGTTGCAGTAAAGAATAACCATCGGCAGGGCGCTTGCTAACGGCTTCCAGCGCAATGAAGCCACCACCACCGGGACGGTTTTCTACAATTACCGGTTGGCCCCAGATTTTGCCCAGCTCCTGGCTTAGTATGCGCAAGACGACATCCGGTCCACTCCCTACTGAAAATGCGCTGTACAAGGTAACTGTTTTTTGTGGAAAGTTGGTGTTGGCCTGGGCGGCATTGCCAAAGCAGGCAAAAGATAAAGCAGCGGCAATTAGCGTGGTTTTCTTGAAAAATAACATGGGGTCTCCTGAGGCCAAAATTTATAAATACTTGTCATTAAAGTGGATTTTTGTAATGTGGCGACATGTTTCTTTTTTTATGGGCCGCTTTATAACAATATGGGATTGCTTGGGCGGTTATCTTGATAGGGAATATGTCTGCCTGCTGTTTTAAGCGGATTTTTATAAAACACTATTATGGATGAATGGCGATACAATTTGAAATGAAATTTAATTGTCTGCCATAACAAAAAGTATATGGCTGAAAAGAATTGCTTTGCCAGTATTTGCAGGTTTGTTTGCCTCAATCCGGCGACTGGCCCAATCAAACAAGCCAGTCGCCGGCAGGTAGCGGCCCTTAATGATCTATTCAATATTCTGCGATTGCTCGCGAAGCTGCTCTATATACAGTTTCAGGTTAATCACGGCCTGGGTAATTTCCAAAGAGCTGGACTTGGAGCCCAGGGTATTCACTTCACGGTTCATTTCCTGGAACAAAAAATCCAGCCGCTTGCCGGTGCTTTGTTTACTGTTGGTTTTGCCATCCAGCAACAATTGCAGTTCTTTGATATGGGAACGCAGGCGGGTGATTTCTTCTTCCACATCAATACGTAATGAAAACAGGGCTGATTCGCTGGCAATGCGGGCAGACAGTTCTTCTCCACTCAGGTGCTGCAAGCCATTGGGGCAGGCCGCCTCCAGGGTTTCCTGCAGTTTTGTGGCCAGTTTTGTGCGGTACTCGGCATGTACCTCGGGCAGAAGGGTTTCAACCTTGTCAACAATCCCGGTCATGGCTGTGGCGTAGGATCGCATGGCGCTGGCAAGGCGTTCGCCTTCGCGATTACGTGCAGTAATAAATTCTTCAATGGCCAGCCGGGCGGTTTCCAGGCACTGTTTGTGCCATTCGGTGTTGGAATCGGGTTTGGCTTTCTGGCTGGGCCAGCTTACCAGATCAGATAGTTTGGGGGCCTCGGTGTCGGGAATAACGGCACGCACGTCTGCCAGCAGGGTGGCAATAGCCTGAAGCAGGGCGGGGTCTACTGAAAGCGTAGCTGCATCCTGGTTTTTTATGAACGAAACCCGGGCTTCCAGTTTTCCACGGTTGATGTTGCCGGTTAGCAGTTCACGCAGGCCGTTTTCGGTCTGCCGCAACTCATCGGGAATGCGAAAATTCAAATCCAGATAACGGCTGTTAACACTTTTAAGTTCTACGGTAATGGTACCCAGTTCCGATTCGGTTTGGGCGCTGCCAAAAGCAGTCATGCTTTGAATCATAAATATTTCCAAAGTATATGTTGGTAAATGCTGTTGCTGTGGTATGTTAATCCACATCGGACAATAAGGAAACGCCCATTTTTCAATGTCCTCATACTACAATGTTACCAACGTAAATTACATAGGTGAAAGCATGCCAGGCAATGATCTGACAATAGACTTCAAACGACCTTCAGACAGGGAACCCAATGGCTTGCGAAACGTGCAGGTTGAGCGTTCTTATACGCCCTATGCAGAAGGATCTGTATTAATCAAAATGGGTAATACGCATGTATTGTGTAATGCCAGCGTTCTGGACAAGGTTCCACCTTTTTTGAAAGGGCAGGGAAAAGGTTGGGTAACGGCCGAATACGGCATGTTGCCCAGGTCTACCCATACCCGCACTGACCGCGAGGCCGCACGTGGCAAGCAAAGTGGCCGCACCCAGGAAATCCAGCGTCTTATAGGCCGCAGCCTGCGTGCCATTATTGATCTTGAAAAACTGGGTGAGCGCACCATTCACCTTGATTGTGATGTGATTCAGGCAGATGGCGGCACTCGTTGTGCCAGTATTACCGGTGCCTGGATTGCCCTGGCAGATGCGGTTTCACACCTGCTTAAAACCGGACAAATCCCCGAGAACCCACTTAAAGACAGGGTAGCGGCTATTTCCGTAGGTATGTACAAGGGCTATCCGGTCCTGGATCTTGATTACGAAGAAGACTCCAGCTGTGATGCTGACATGAATGTGGTCATGACGGGCAGCGGCCAGTTTGTCGAGGTTCAGGGTACAGCAGAAGGGCATGCTTTCAGCCGCCAGGAGCTGGATAGCCTGCTGATGCTGGCCGAGAAGGGAATTGCCGGTTTGTTGCGTGTTCAGCAAGATGCATGGCCGGTTTAATCATTATCAAGTTAACAACAATCAGGACGTAATGTGGTGAGTTTCAAGGGAAAAGTGGTGCTGGCCTCCAATAATCAGGGCAAGCTGAAAGAGTTCAAGGCCTTGTTTGCGCCATTGGGAATAGAGCTGGTTCCCCAAGGAGAGCTGGGTGTACCCGAGGCCGAAGAGCCTTTTGACACGTTTGTTGAAAATGCCCTGGCCAAGGCACGGCATGCCAGCAAGTATACCGGTTTGCCTGCCATTGCCGATGATTCCGGTTTAACGGTAAAGGCTTTGGGGGGTGCACCGGGTGTGTTGTCCGCCCGCTATGCCACCTTGTTTGGTGAGGAAAAATCAGATCAAAACAATAATCTGCGTTTGTTGAAAGAGCTGGCCAATAAAAACGATCGTTCTGCCGCTTATATTGCCTTGCTGGTTTTTGTGCGTTCAGAGAGTGATCCTTGCCCCATTATTGCCCAAGGGGTCTGGAAAGGCCAAATTGCCACGCAGGCAGCCGGCAATCATGGTTTTGGCTATGATCCGTATTTTTATCTGCCAGAATTGGGGTGTACTGCCGCCGAGCTTGCACCCGAGGTAAAGAACCGTCAAAGCCACCGGGCAATTGCCCTGAAAAAACTGCTTGCCGAGTTGCAGGCCAATTAAACCATCATGAAAGAAATTATTCCTGTTTTTCCAGAGCTTTCCCGTAGCAAAAAACAGGTGGGTGGGATGGTCAATCGGGCTATTTCATTTACCCAGGGGTTGCCGCCACTGTCTTTGTACATTCATGTCCCCTGGTGTGTGAAGAAGTGTCCGTATTGTGATTTCAATTCCCATGCGCAAAAGGGCGAGTTACCCGAAGAGCACTATCTAAATGCCCTGGCGGCCGATCTTGAACAGACCCTGCCCCTTATCTGGGGTCGGCAAATTCATACGGTATTTATTGGTGGGGGCACGCCCAGCCTGCTTTCCGCTCAGGCGGTAGAGCGCATGATGGCCATGTTGCGCAATTATTTAAATATCTGGCCCGATACCGAAGTCACCCTGGAAGCCAATCCGGGCACGGCAGAGGCTTTGCGTTTCAAGCAATATGCCGAATCCGGTATTAACCGTATTTCACTGGGTATCCAAAGTTTTGATGACAGGGCCTTGGGCATATTGGGGCGTATTCATGACAGCCGACAGGCCATTGAAGCGATTGAAATGGCCCAAAAGGCGGTTGGCCGCATCAATCTTGACTTGATGTATGCCTTGCCGGGCCAAACGCTGGAATCCTGCAAAAATGACATTGAAACCGCCTTGTCTTTTGATACCGAGCACCTGTCTTTATATCACCTGACCATGGAGCCCAATACCGTTTTTGCCAAGTATCCGCCTTCAGGCTTGCCTGATGACGATACCAGTGCCGCCTTGCAGGACATGCTTATAGAGCTTACTGCTTCGCGAGGGTTGGAGCAGTACGAGGTGTCGGCTTATGCGCGGCCCGGCGCAAGGGCAAGGCATAATGTGAATTACTGGGAATTTGGTGATTACATTGGCATTGGCCCCGGTGCGCATGGCAAGCTCAGTTTTCATGATCGTATCGTACGAACCGCAAAAGTACGTAACCCCGAGTCCTGGATGGAAAAGGCCGTGTTACGGAATGGCTCTCATCTGGCCGAAGAACGCGAACTGGAGAGCAGTGAATTGCCATTTGAGTTCATGCTTAATGCGCTTCGCCTGAAAGAGGGTGTACCCGTATCCTGTTTTGAAGAGCGCACCAGCCTGTCTTTGGCAGGCATTAGCCGGCAACTGGAGGCGGCGCTTAAAAAGGGCCTGTTAGATGCCGATCCCATGCGCATCAAGGCTTCGCCGCTTGGTTGGCGGTTCCTGAATGATTTGCAGGGCCTGTTTCTTTAATGCACCTTTATAGTGCATTTTGTTTTATTTGCGCCAAAAAGGTGCAAAATAATTCTGTTTTGCTGCATCAATATGCTGCGATAATGACGACAATGACCGATGATCGTGCAAAAATAATTGGCACGATAATTGCTAAATTTATATTGAATGGCCTGAATGGCTTGCTATTACGCTTTCCCTGGAGAAAACATGACAACCCCACAAGATATCCTGAAGTTGATGAGTGAACGTGAAGTCACTTTTGTTGATTTCCGTTTTACCGATACGCTTGGTAAAGAACATCACATGACTGTTCCTTCCAAAATGGTTGATGAAGACAAGTTTGAGTCTGGTCAGGCTTTTGATGGTTCTTCCATTGCCGGCTGGAAAGGAATTGAAGCATCGGATATGCTGCTGATTCCCGATGCCAATACGGCCCGTCTTGATCCGTTCCGTGAAGAGCCCACCCTGATTCTGACTTGTGATGTGGTTGAGCCTTCCGATCTTAAGGGATATGACCGCGATCCTCGCTCTTTGGCCAAACGTGCCGAGGCTTACCTGAAAGCCAGTGGTCTTGGGGATACCGCTTATTTTGGCCCAGAGCCCGAGTTCTTCGTGTTTGACGGTGTTACCTGGTCGGATGATATGTCCGGTTGCTCATACAAGATCAAGTCTGATGAGGCCTACTGGTCTCGCAGTGAAGAGTCCGAGCAGGGTAACCATGGCCATCGTCCTCGCGTCAAAGGCGGTTATGTGCCTGTTTCACCGGTGGATTCTTTTGCCGACATGCGTTCTGAAATGTGTGTTTTGCTGGAACAGCAAGGCGTACCGGTGGAAATTCATCACCATGAAGTAGCCGGTGCCGGACAGCTTGAAATTGGTACCCGATTCAGCACGCTGGTAGAGCGTGCCGACTGGAACCAGATCATGAAATACACCATTCATAACGTGGCTCATGTCTACGGTAAAACGGCAACGTTCATGCCCAAACCGGTGGTGGGCGATAACGGTTCCGGCATGCATGTTCACCAGTCTATCTGGAAAGATGGTCAAAACCTGTTTGCCGGTAACGGTTACGCAGGCCTGTCTGAGTTTGCCCTGTACTATATTGGCGGCATCATCAAGCATGCACGTGCCCTGAATGCGATTACCAACCCAGGCACCAACTCGTACAAACGCCTGGTTCCCCATTACGAGGCACCGGTAAAACTGGCTTATTCCGCACGTAACCGTTCTGCGTCCATACGTATTCCTTATGTGGGCAATCCCAAGGCACGCCGTGTAGAGGCCCGTTTCCCCGATCCGCTGGCTAACCCGTACCTGGCGTTTTCTGCCTTGATGATGGCAGGTCTGGACGGTGTGCAGAACAAGATCCACCCTGGCGATCCGGCCGATAAAAACCTGTACGATTTGCCCCCTGAAGAGGATAAAAAAATCCCGACCGTGGCTGCTTCACTGGAAGAGGCCCTGGCAGCCCTGGATGCAGATCGTGAGTTCCTGACACGGGGTGGTGTGTTCAGCAATGAAATGCTGGATGCCTATCTGGAATTGAAAATGCAGGAAGTGACCCGTTTGCGTATGACCACGCACCCGGTTGAGTATGATTTGTATTATTCACTGTAAGTCAACGATAGCGAACATACCATGACAGGAGAAACCAATGCGCGTAAACGGCTCTTTTCCTGTCACACTTCAGGATTGCAAGGCACTTGACCTGCTGGCCACAACTGTTTGCATGCTAGACCAGGATGGCATGATTCGGTGGGTGAATAATGCAGGTCAAAGTCTGCTCAAGCGCTCCAGCCGGTCTTTGGAAGGCATGGCTGCCAAAAACCTGTTTGAGGATGATCAGGCGTTTGAACATGCCTTTGAGGCTATTTTGCATGGGGAATTCAGTTCATTCGGGTTGATGGGAAGTCTTATCCAAAACCAGGGGCAGGAAAAGTTGCTGGTGAGTGCTACTTTGCAGCGACTTGAGCAGCAGGCCTGGAGCGTGATTCTTGAAGTGCGGGAAATTGAACAGCACACGCTGGCCGAGCGCAATGAGCGCTTGATTAAAGAGCTTGAAATTCATCAGGAAACCTTTCGCAATTTGGGCCACGAAGTTAAAAACCCGCTGGGTGGATTAAGAGGGGCCGCACAATTGCTTGAGATGGAGTTGTCTGACCCTGCCTTACAGGAATACACGCGGGTCATTATTGCCGAGGCGGATCGTTTGCAGGAACTGGTTGACAGGCTCATCAGGCCGGGGCAAAGCAACCTTAGCTTATCCCTTATTAATATTCATGAGGTTTGTGAACGTGTGCACGCCTTGCTTAAAGCAGAGTATCGCGAGCAGATAACCATTGTGCGTGATTACGATGCGTCAGTACCCGATATGAAGGCGGATATGGCCAAGTTGCTTCAGGCCTATCTTAATATTGGCAGAAATGCCGCACAATCACTGTTGTCAGGAAACCTTAAAAACAAGCCCTGCATTACGCTAAGAACCCGCGTTCTTAACAGGCATTTGTTGCTGAACAGGATGCATCGTCTGGTTGTGGTGGTGTCTGTGATAGACAATGGACCTGGCGTGCCAGAAGCATTGCATGATCGCGTTTTTCATCCCCTGGTAACCGGCCGGCCAGATGGAACAGGACTGGGACTTAGCCTGGCACAAGAGTACGTTCGTCAGCATGGCGGACTCATTGAGTTTGATTCGGTGCCGGGCAGGACAGAATTCAGGATATTGCTACCATTGGACGCCACATGAAAAAAATTTGGGTCATTGATGATGACCAGGCCATTCGTTGGGTGTTGGACAAGGCTTTGCAAAAAGCGGGCATGCAGCCCCGTTGTTTTGAGCGGGTTGGCGATTTGTGGCAGGCTTTGCAAGCCGAACGGCCCGATGTGCTGGTGACTGATATCCGGATGCCTGATATCTCGGGCCTTGAGTTGCTGCGGCAGGTCAAGCAGCAATACCCTGATCTTAACGTGATTGTCATGACCGCGTATACCGATCTTGACAGCACAGTAAGTGCTTTTCAGGAAGGGGCTTTTGATTATTTGGTTAAGCCTTTTGATATTAATGAGGCCTTGGCACTTATTGCAAGGGCTGTTGAACAGGCAGGCCAGAACACGGCCAGTACCGATGCGTCTGCTTCAATGGTTGATAATGACTCTGTCGAGAAGATGATGAGCAAGTCGTCTTCACGTGCGATGCAGGATATTTTTCGTGCCATTGGCAGGCTGGCACCATCCAAAGTGACGGTACTGATTACCGGTGAATCCGGGACCGGCAAAGAGCTGATTGCGCGGGCCCTGCATAAACATGGGGTTCGTGCACACAAACCTTTTGTGGCGCTGAATGCCGCCGCAATACCCAAGGATTTGCTGGAAGCGGAGTTGTTTGGTCATGAGCGGGGCGCTTTTACCGGTGCCAGTCATTTGCGCAGGGGGCGTTTTGAAGAGGCCAATGGGGGCACCCTGTTTTTAGATGAAATTGGAGATATGCCTTTGGATTTGCAAACCCGTTTGCTACGGGTATTGGCCGAGGGCAGTTTTTACCGGATTGGTGGTACCCAGCCTGTTAATGTGGATGTACGTATCATTGCCGCGACCCATCAACCATTGGAAACCAGGGTGGCGCAAGGCAGTTTCCGCGAAGACCTGTTTCATCGTCTTAATGTTATTCGATTGCGGGTGCCGCCTTTACGGGAACGAAAAGAAGATATTCCCCGACTGGTCAGGCATTTTCTTCAGCTTTCTGCCGATGGGTTGGGGGTTCCAGCCAAACGTCTGAGCCCGGAAGCCATGCAGGTGTTGCAGGATTTTGATTTTCCAGGCAATGTCAGGCAACTGGAAAATTTCTGTCATTGGCTGACTGTCATGTCGCCTGCCAATGTTATTGGAAAACCGGATTTGCCCCCTGAGTTGTTAGGCAGCCTGAAATCTGATCATTTACCTGGACACTTGCTGCTCGTGGATAGCAAAAGTCCTGCAAATTTCCTTTCTTCTGGAGAAACGGCACAGCCGTTGAATAAGACATTCAGTAATGATGGTAACGCTGAATCTATGCGGTTGGCCGATAATACCAGCTCAATGGTTTCATCAATGTCCAAGCCGACCAGTGAAGGCTGGTTGCCACTTTTGGAAAAAGAAGTGCTGAGACAACTGGCGTTAGGTACATCGGGCATTATGGACAACTTGACTGCCGAGTTTGAAAAGGCTGTTTTGACCACCACACTTGGCTACTGTAAAGGGCATCGTACCGAAGCAGCCAATCGCTTGGGAATAGGCCGTAATACGGTTACCCGAAAATTGAAATTATTGGGTTTTGATGACGAATAAACGTATTGCTTGATGCCTTAACGCATGAAAGCCTGTTCACGCAAGGTGGAAAGGCTGTCACGGCGAATGAAGTCACTGACTTCTTTGCTGTTCGGGTTATGCATGATCTCATTGGGAGTAGACCATTGAAGCAGTTTTCCATGGCTCATGATGCCGATTTTATCGGCAATCGCAAAGGCTTCGGCCTGGTTATGGGTAACCAGTATGGCACTCAGCTTGTTTTCTTTAAGAATTTCCCGTACTTCAAAGGCCAGTCTTTCACGGCTGTCGGTGTCCAGGTTTGAGAATGGTTCATCAAGCAAGAGGATTTTGGGGGAGGGGGCAATTGCACGGGCCAGCGCA
The DNA here is from genome assembly GCF_014652395.1 of Advenella faeciporci. Classification (GTDB taxonomy): domain Bacteria; phylum Pseudomonadota; class Gammaproteobacteria; order Burkholderiales; family Burkholderiaceae_B; genus Advenella; species Advenella faeciporci. The sequence continues at coordinate 199,930 of NZ_BMYS01000002.1, read as the reverse complement.
ACCCGCTGCTGCTGCCCGCCAGAGAGCTCGTGTGGGTAACGTTTGCGGGTATCTGCCAGATTAATCAGGCTAAGCATTTCTGCGGTGCGGCTTTTAATGTAAGCCTTGTCTTTGTTCTTCAGGCCAAAAGCAATGTTTTGTTCAATGGTTAGATGCGGAAATAAAGCATAGTCCTGAAACATCATGCCAATATGACGGTTTTCCGGCTCTACCATTTTGTCAGGGGCGGATAGCACTATATTGGCCAGTTTTATTTCGCCCGCATAAACCGGCTCAAAGCCGGCAATAGACCTTAAAACTGTTGTTTTTCCACAACCTGAGGGTCCTAGCAAACAACCAATCTCACCCTCTTGCAGGGAAAGGGAAAAATTTTCAACAACGACCTTTAGCTGTTTTTGATGTGGGTAGGCCAGTTTGATCTTATCCAGTACGAGAAGCTGATTCATAGGTTTAATAGTTGGATTTTGTTTGTGATTTGGCCAGTATGATAACCGGTAACAGCCCTGCCAGAACGATGATGAGCGCGGCAATGGCGCCTTCTTCATAAGTGCCTCGGGCAGCCTCGGCATAAAGCCATGTAGACAGGGTTTCAAAATTCAGGGGGCGCAGCAATAAAGTGGCAGAAAGCTCTTTCATGGCATCTACAAAGATAAGCAGGGATGCGGCACCAATGGCTGGCTTGAGCAGGGGAAGGTGAATGTTGAAAAAGGTTTGCCGTGAGGTTTTCCCCAAAATGCGGGAGGCATTTTCAAGGGAAGGGGGAATGCGTGACAGGCCTGCTTCTATGCCGCCAACGGAAATAGCCAGAAAGCGGATGACATAGGCAATGATAATGCCACTCATGCTGCCCATGATATAGAGCTGGGGCGGCAGCTGAAACAAAAATGACAGGCTGTCTGAAATGAAGGTATCTATTAATGCGTAGGGGGTAAGCAGGCCAATCGCCAGTACCGTGCCGGGGATGGCATAACCCAGGCTGCTGGTGCGCACAATGAATTTACCCAGGGTAAAGCGGGGATTTCGCACTACCCAGGCAATTAACAGGCCGCAAATAACGGTAATAAGGGTAGCTACGGCTGCAACTGTAATAGTGTTGAATGTGCCCCTGACCAGGTCATCGGAAACTGTCCCCACCGCTTCCAGGCGTTTTATGCTTTCAGCAACCAGATAAACGGCTGGAATAATGAAGCCGCAAATTACCGGAAACCAGCCTAAAGCCATAGCGATGAGGGCCTGTATGCCACGCAGTTTTTGTGGCTGGATTGGGTGCATGCGTTGTGTGTTTGCGTAGCGCTGGTGGCGTCGTCCATGACGCTCCAGCCAGATTAATGTGGTCACTACAATCAGCATGAAAATGGCAATTTGCGCTGCTCCGGCAAGATTGGAGCGCGATATCCACGTTGTGTAAACGGAAACGGTCAGGGTTTGTATTCCCAGGAACTCGGAAGCGCCAATATCATTCAGGGTTTCAAGCAGCGCCAGGCTAATGCCCACGGCAATGGCAGGGCGAGCCATTGGAATAACCACGCGGAAAAATGCCTCGCGACGGGTGCAACCCAGCGTTCTGGCGGCTTCTATCAGGTTGGCCGCCTGGGTCATAAACATGACACGCGTACTTAAATAGACATAGGGATACAGGACAAAACCTAGCAAAACAATGGCCCCGCTCATAGAGCGGATGTCTGGCAGGCGGAACTGGCGTGGCGAGGTATAGCCAAGCAAGTCGCGAATAACAGACTGTATGGGCCCAAGCGGGTGCATGACATCCAGGTAGGCAAAGGCCATGATGTAGGTTGGAACCGCCAAAGGCAGCAGCAGGGCCCACATAAGTATGTTGCGGGTTGGGAACTGGTATGCGGTGGTCAGCCAGGCACTGCCGGTGCCCAGGCACGCTACCACGAAGGCAACGCCAGCCAGCAGCACTAAAGTATTGCCCAGTGAATTGGGAATAACGTTTTTCAGCAGTCCGCTCCAGTGCTGGAAGTCACCGGAAAAGGCATGCCATAACAGGGTTAGTACGGGAGCAAGCACACAGAAGGCAACACCAAGAACAAGATAGGTCGAAGCATTGAACGATTGTGTTTTTTTTAAGGGTGGTTGTTGCAGTGTGTTTTCTGACATGCTTTAAATAATAGTAAAAGGCGATACGTATGTAACGTATCGCCCTTATTGTAAAACAGTTATGGCCTTAGTTGTCAAAACCTACTTTATCGACCAATTCACTGGCCTGTTTACGGAATTTTGCAATTTCAGTAACAGGAAGGCTGTCTACCCTGAGTTCGCCAATCGCAGTCATGACCGGATCCATTTCTACCCCTTTGCGAATGGGGTATTCGTAATTGGTTTTTGAGTAAAGCTGCTGGGCCTGGTCGGAAACCAGGTATTCCAGCAATTTGACCGCGTTTTCATGGTTGGGTGAGTGTTTGGCAATGGCCGCACCGGTAATGTTGACGTGGGTGCCGCTGCCTTCAGGATTGGCAAAGGTAGGGCGAATAACTTTGATGGCTTCACCCCATTGGTATTGTTCACTGCCGGGTTCGGCGTTTTTCATGCGTCCGACATAGTAGGCGTTACCAATACCAATGTCACAAATTCCACCCAGGATGTCACGGGCGACTTCACGGTCGCCACCCGCTGCCTTGCGGGCTAGGTTGTTTTTGACACCTTTAAGCCATTCTTCCGTTTTTTCAGGGCCGTTATGGGCAATCATGGCGGCAATCAGGCTGGTGTTGTAAGGGTGCTGCCCAGAGCGAATGCAAACCCTGTTTTTCCATTTGGGGTCCGCCAAATCTTCATAGGTGAAGGTTTTCAGGTCCAGTTCTTTGGCAGCATACAGAACCCGGTCACGCAATGAAAAGGCAAACCATTTGTCATCAGCAGCACGCAGGTTTTCCGGGATGATTTCTTTTAATACCTTGGAGTCAACAGGTTGCACCAGATCCTGGTCTACAACATCCAGCAGCTTTCCAATGTCTACGGTCATTAAAACGTCAGCAGGTGATCGCTCGCCTTCGGACTTGATGCGTTCGGGTAATCCATCCTTGATGAAAACCGTGTTGGTTTTAATGCCCGTCTCTTTTTCAAAGGCTTCCAGAATAGGTTGAATCAGCCGGGGTTCACGGGTGGTATAGAGATTAACTTCACCAGAGGCAAACGCTGACAGGCTGATTGTCAGTGCGCTCATTGTGAATAAACTTTTTTTCAATAGGTTTTTTCTGGAAATCATAAGTGATAATACCTGAATATTAATGAGAATGATTATTAAATAGATTAGCTAGGAATTAAAGCATACAATCAATTTTTTTAAAAGTAAATAATTTCTATCCTTGCTGATACATTTACAGTATTATTTATTGGTACCTGTTCAGTAACAAATAAATCATTGGTTTAATAAAAAGGGGTTTATATGAGTAAGCAAATTATTCAAACAGATAAAGCGCCTGCCGCGATTGGCCCATATTCCCAGGCAGTTGTTGTTCCAGTTGGCAGCACGGTTTATTTATCAGGCCAAATTGGCCTTGATCCGGCAACGGGTGATTTGGTTTCTGAAAATTGCGAAGAACAGGTCAGGCAGGCATTTGCCAACATGACTGCGATAATTCATGCGGCAGGCGGATCTTTGAACAGTATTGTCAAGCTAACCCTTTTTGTGACTGATATCCGTAATTTCGGTATTGTCAATTCAGTCATGTCTGAGCTTATTCCACAACCTTTTCCTGCCCGCTCAACGGTAGAGGTCAGTGCTTTGCCTAAAAATGCCCAATTTGAAGTTGAAGCCATTATTGTTGTGTAATACAGCCTTTCTTATTGGGTAAGTGGTCAAGGTGCCTGCAAACGTAGTTCCCCAATCCTCCAGGCCAGGACTCTTGGACAAGAAATTCAAGTCATTGGGCCTGGAGTACGATTTTGATTTTGTCCTTCATTTGCCATTGCGCTATGAAGATGAAACCGCTATCCATAAAATAAACCAGATTTATCCAGGCATGAGTGCACAGCTTGAAGGGGTGGTTACACATTCTGAAGTGGTGTTCAAGCCCAGGAAGCAGCTGCTGGCCACGTTTAAGGATGATACCGGGCAAATTTCACTGCGCTGGATTCATTTTTATCCGAGCCAGCAAAAAATGCTGGAGAAAGGCGGGTTCGTTCGTATTCGTGGCGAAGTACGCGGCAGCAGCATGTGGGGGTTTGAATTAATTCACCCTAAAATAAGCAAGGCCGGCGAAGCCTTGCCCAAAACCCTTACCCCGGTTTATCCCACTACCGAAGGGTTGGCACAACCCAGCATCAGGAAGGCGGTTTTGTCAGCGTTGTCACGCACCGTTCTTGATGATACCTTGCCCAGAGTTATCCAGCAAAAATATCAACTTCCTGATTTTGCACAATCCATTCATGAGCTGCATCATCCGGCTATCGGAACCGACCCTGATGCATTAACACAAAAATTGCATCCGGCCTGGCTAAGAATCAAGTTTGATGAACTGCTGGCCCAACAACTTGCCCTGGCAGCGGCAAGGGCGGCCAGGCAACAGAAAAAATCCTTTCCCATGACGCTTAAACCGGGAAAACTGGCGGCCAGCCTGCTGGCAGGGCTTGAGTTTTCATTAACGACAGCTCAAAAAAAAGTCATTGATGAAATTAATCATGATTTGCAGCAGGAATATCCCATGCACCGCTTGCTACAGGGGGATGTGGGTAGTGGAAAAACGATCGTGGCGGCCATGGCGGCGGCCACCGTACTGGAAAACGGCTTTCAGGTGGCAATTATGGCACCTACCGAGATCCTGGCTGAGCAGCATTTTATCAAGATGAAAAAATGGTTCGGCCCGCTTGGTATTGAGGTGGCCTGGTTAAGTGGCAGCTTGCGAGCCAAAGCCAAGCAGGAAGCTGCAGACAGCATTGCCAGTGGCAAAGCGCAACTCATTATTGGTACCCAGGCCTTAATCCAGAAAAACGTTGATTTTCATCTTTTGGGCTTAATGATTGTAGATGAGCAACACCGATTTGGGGTTGGCCAGCGCTTAAGTTTAAGCCGCAAAGGCGAGCACTTGCTGCAAAACCAATATATGGTGCCCCATCAACTTAATATGAGTGCAACACCCATTCCACGCTCACTGGCAATGACTTTTCTGGCTGACCTTGAGGTGTCGGTTATTGACGAACTTCCCCCTGGTCGTACTCCGGTTATTACCAAGCTGTTTTCCGACAATCGACGGGATGAATTGCTTGAGCATGTCAGGCATGAAGTTAAAAAAGGTCGCCAGGTATATTGGGTTTGTCCCTTGGTTGAAGAGAGCGAGGCGTTGCAGCTGCAAACAGCGGTAGACACGCATGCGCGCTTGCAGGAAGAGCTGGATGATGTGCGAAGTGGCCTGCTGCATGGAAGGCTTAATACTCAGGAAAAAGCCCAGGTCATGGGGGATTTTGTCCGGCACGAACTTGATCTGTTGGTGGCTACCACGGTTATTGAAGTTGGAGTAGACGTACCGAATGCATCCTTAATGATTATTGAACATGCAGAGCGTTTTGGTCTTGCCCAGTTGCATCAGCTGCGGGGCAGGGTGGGAAGGGGGCAGGCCAATTCCGTTTGTGTCTTGTTATATCAACAGCCACTATCCAAGGTTGCCTCGCAACGTCTTAAGGCCATGTATGAAACGACCGACGGGTTTGAAATTGCCCGGCGGGATCTTGAACAAAGAGGTCCGGGAGAGTTTCTGGGGGTGCGGCAATCGGGCCTGGCACTGATGCGATTTGCTAACATAGAGACCGATTACCTGATTGTGGAAAAAGCCAGAGAGGCGGCAAAGGAATTGCGTGAAAATTACCCTGAAGCGGTGACCAGGCATTTGCACCGCTGGATGCGTGGAAAAGAAGATTATATTAGAACCTGATAGATAAGCACTTATTGTATTGAATTGGTGCAATTTGGCATTTGGTTTGGCAAGGTTTCAGTTTTATGTATCTTTTGATAGTTTTTTTTTGATAAAATGATAGATAAAATCTATTATTCGGAATAATCAGGAATTTGCGCGTGACACTTACTGAACTTAAATACATCATTGCGGTTGCACGAGAGCGGCACTTTGGCAGGGCCGCAGAAGCATGCTTTGTGAGTCAGCCTACGCTTTCGGTGGCCATTAAAAAGCTGGAAGAGGAGTTGGGTGTAACCATTTTCGAGCGTGGTGGCAGTGAGGTGGGCGTTACGCCTATTGGTATGCGTATTATTTCACAGGCACAAAAAGTGCTCGAGGAAAGTGCCAACTTAAAGGAAATTGCCAGACAGGGTCATGATCCTTTGGCTGGTCCGCTTAAAGTGGGCATTATACATACCATTGGCCCTTATCTTTTGCCCAAACTTATCCCGGTGCAAATCCAGCAAACACCGCAAATGCCGCTCATACTGCAGGAAAATTTCACGGTTCGCCTGCTAGAGCTGTTACGTCAGGGAGAGTTGGATTGTGCCATCATGGCGTTACCTTTACCAGATGCCGGGCTTGAAATGAAACCCCTGTATGATGAGGATTTCGTGGTTGCCGTTCCTGCCAATCATAGATGGGCCCACGAAAAACTGCTCAGTACCGATGAGCTTAAGCAGGAAACCATGCTTTTACTGGGTTCTGGCCATTGTTTCCGTGACCAGGTCCTGGAGGTCTGTCCGGAAATGTCCCGTTTTTCAGCGGCAGACGATGGCATACAGCGTTCTTTTGAAGGCTCATCACTTGAAACCATCAGGCATATGGTAGCCGCTGGCCTTGGCATTACCTTATTGCCTATTAGCGCCGTCATGGATCAACGGGCCCAGCAAACAGATCTGGTCAAGTACATCCCCATTAAAAAACCGGTTCCAAATCGCCGTATTGTGTTGGCATGGCGTCGCAGTTTTACCAGAACCGCAGCTATTGACGCCTTGGCGCAGGCTGTTTTTTCTTGTGATTTGCCAGGTGTAACAATGTTACCCGATGAAAAACACCAAATGTTATCTGCATTTTCAGCATAATTAATACAGTTTTTCAACGATTGCCGGGTTTGTCAAATGCCTGACATAGTTCTTTATTACGCTAGTGACATATTTTTATGTAACTTGTCAATAAAGGATTTACCCGATGAGCGATCTGGATCGTGACGATATTCCAAGTAACAACAGCAAAGTTGAATCATTTAATGAGATATTAGGAAAGCAGCAGGGCCGCCGTGGTTTTTTAAAAGCCAGTGCGGGTGCCAGTACCATGGCGTTTTTTGGACTTTCCCTTAAGACGACTGCTGCCAGCGCGCAGCCTTCGGTCCCGGGTTCAGCCGCTGCAGTTCCCTCCATGAGTTTCAAGGCCGTTGCTGCAAGCACAGGTGATAAAATCGTGGTTCCGGAAGGTTACCGTTATGCGGTTATTAACCGCTGGGGTGACCCTTTATTTGCCAATTCCCCAAAATGGAAGGGCGATGCCACTGATGATTCTGCTGCACAAGCCATGCAAACGGGTGACAATCATGATGGCATGCATTATTTTCCCATTGATGGCAGCAACACCGAAGGTCTTTTAGTTACCAATCACGAATACATCAACCCAGACTATTTTTTTCCTGCCAATGTTCGCGTTGCCGGTGAAAACTGGAATGAGGACTGGGTTAAAAAATCACAGCGGGCACAAGGTGTTAGCGTAAAACATATCCGTTATGATGGGCAGAACTGGAAAACAGTCCTTGACTCCAACTTTAACCGCAGCATTAATGCCCTTGATACGGAAATGGTTCTTACAGGGCCCGCTGCCGGCCATGATTTGTTGAAAACCAACGCGGACCCAAGCGGTACAGTGGTGTTTGGTACTTTTGGCAACTGTGGTAACGGTTATACCTTGTGGGATACCTATCTTACCTGTGAGGAAAACGTCACCGATTACTTTGGCAGCCTGAAGGAAGGTGTTGAAAGCAATACCCTGATGCAGCGTTATGGCGTTACAACCAAAGCGTCAGACGAGAGCTATCGCTGGGAGACTCATGACAAACGCTTTGATGTGGCTGAAGAGCCCAACGAATGGATGCGTCACGGCTGGATCGTTGAAATTGATCCTTTTGATCCGCAATCAAAGCCGCGCAAACTGACTGCCCTGGGTCACTTCAAACATGAAAACGCCGCCATGACCTTGGCTGCCGACAAGCGTGTTGTAGTTTATATGGGCGATGACCAGCGCAGTGAATATATTTATAAATTTGTCTCTGACGGCAAGTTTGACCCGGCCAACAAAGCCGCCAACCGTTCTTTGCTGGATAATGGCACTTTGTATGTTGCCCGGTTTACTGATGGCGAACAGGTGGGTAACCTGAAAGGAAAAGGCAAATGGATTCCCTTAACCCTTGATACGGTAGGCCTGGATGGCAAAAAATTGGGAGAGCTGTTCAAGGATCAGGGCGAGTTGCTGGTTAAAACCCGCCTTGCCGCAGATGCCGTTGGGGCAACCCCAATGGATCGCCCCGAATGGATTGCCGTTAATCCTCATACCCAGGCAGTGTACGTTACCTTAACCAATAACTCGGATCGCGGCAGTGACAAAGAGCGCAAAGGAACCAATGGCCTGAAACATCCAGGTATTGACGATGCCAATCCGCGTGCAAAAAATCCGTATGGCCAGATTGTTCGCTGGAATGAGTCAGGCAAGGATGCAGCTGCCAGTGAATTTGACTGGGACGTGTTTGTATTGGCTGGCAACCCCGAGGTGCACAAAGAGCCGGGTAACTTAATGGCCGGTACGCAAAACGTGTCAGCCAAGAACCTGTTTAATAGCCCCGATGGACTGGCTTTTGACAAGGATGGCCGTTTGTGGATCCAGACAGACGGCAACTTTTCCGATGCGGGCAACTTTGCCGGTAATGGAAACAACCAGATGCTGGTTGCCATCCCTGAAACAGAAACGGGTAAAGGTGAAATCCGTCGTTTCCTGGTGGGACCTTCAGGCAGCGAAGTGACCGGTATTACCTGGACACCTGATTACAAAACTGTTTTTGTTAACATACAGCACCCTGGTGAGTACGGCAAACATCCACGGGCACCAAAGGTGACGCCTCAGGAGGATCCACTGGCATTTTCCAAGTGGCCTATGGATGACAATGAGGACAAAGAAGGTGGCGGTGGCCGTCCTCGTGCCGCAACTGTTGTGATCTGGCGTGAAGATGGTGGCGTTGTAGGTGCTTGACGTTTCAAGTTTCCGTTTCTGACAGCCGCTTTGGAATCACCCCCTGTTTGTTAAGGGGGTGATTTTTTATCTGCCGTTTTTTGGTCTGGATTTTGCGGGTTTATGCCATATACAAAACCACCTGGTTCAGTGTATGCTTTACAGGCGATTATTCTGTTAATTGGAGATTAAAGAAATGAATAAATCATTCCGTTTTACTTTGTTGGCAAGCGCCATGGGTATTGCAATGGGTATGGGTGTTGCTCAGGCAGAAAACATCAAGATTGCCGTGGTGGGGCCACTAACCGGTCCTGTTACACAATACGGTGATATGGTGCGTGAGGGTGTCAGAACTGCAGTTGAAATGACCAATGCCGCAGGTGGTGTTGATGGCAAACAAATTGAACTGGTTGAGGTTGATGATGCCTGCGAGCCCAAGCAGGGCCCTATTGCTGCAAACAGTGTTGTTAACCAGAAAATCGGTTTTGTGGTTGGTCCGGTTTGCTCGGGTGCAACAGTAGGCGGAGCTGCAGTTTATGATGAACAGGGCGTGGTGATGGTTACGCCTTCAGCCACTGCCCCCAACGTGACTGACGGTAAAAATTTCACATTTGTTTTCCGTACTATCGGACGCGACGATCAGCAAGGTCCTGCAGCAGCCAAATACATTATTGACTCGGTCAAACCCAAAAAAGTGGCTGTTTTGCATGACAAGCAATCATATGGCCAGGGTATTGCCAGCGCGGTTCAGGATAACCTGAAAAAGGCGAATATAGACGTTGTCCTGTTTGAGGGCATTAACGCGGGTGAGTCCGATTACTCTTCAATTATTACCAAAATGAAATCCCAAGGGGTTGATTTTGTTTATTATGGTGGCTACCATCCCGAGATGGGCCTTTTAATGCGGCAGGCAGCAGAACAGGGGCTGAAGGTTAAATTCATGGGCCCGGAAGGTTCTGGTAACCCCGAAATTAACGCGATTGCCGGTGATGCCGTTGAAGGCATGCTGTTAACATTGCCCGCCGATTACTCAAGCCTGCCTGAAAACCAGGAAATCGTGAAAGCCTTTACAGAAAAAGGTCGCAATGCTGCCGGTGCGTTCCAGTTAACCTCTTATGCGGCTACGCAGGCTATTATCAAAGCCATGCTTGAAACCAAAAGTACCGATCCTGAAAAAGTGGCTGAATATTTGCATGCCAATTCGGTGCCAACCGTTATTGGTGACCTGAGCTGGAATGAGCAGGGTGACCTTAAAGATTTTAAATTTGATATTTATACCTGGCATAAAGACGGCAGCAAAACCGCGGTTCAATAATCCGGATTTTTCACTTTAATCATAAAAAACGCTACCCGAAAAGGTAGCGTTTTTTAATGACAGGCTATGGATTTAAAGCGTTTTTTGAAATTAATACTATTTCTGCGTTGGTTTTTATAAAGCTGCCGGTTTGTTCAATTCAGGCGACGTGTGGTTTCAGTGTCAAACCAATGGAGCGCATGATTTCCATCAGGGGCTATATGAATAACTTGGCCTGGCTTTAAATGTGCCTGTTCTTGCGCATTTCCATGAATGTTTTGCCGGATAACAATATTTGTCTGTCCTATCAAGCCATGAATCAGTTGTTCGGATCCCAGTATTTCAACCATTTCAATGCTAACCGGTATGCCGGTATCCTGAAGTTGGCAATTTTCAGGTCTGAAGCCCATGATGGCCTGTGTTTTTTCTTCTAGTGAGTCCGGGATCTGGTTGCGATTGATGGGTAAGACAACACCATCTGCCGTTGTTATTTTTCCGTCATGACTCATCGTGACGTTAAGCAGATTCATGGGGGGAGAGCCAATGAAACTGGCAACAAAGGTCGAGGCAGGACGTTCGAATACTTCCATGGGGGTACCGATTTGTTCTGCAATGCCTTTGTTCATGACAATCATGCGCTGCGCCAAGGTCATGGCTTCCACCTGGTCGTGAGTGACATATAAGCTGGTGGTTTCAAGGCGGCGGTGCAGCTTTTGTATTTCAAGCCGCATCTGTACACGTAACTTGGCATCCAGGTTGGAAAGCGGTTCATCAAACAGGAAAACCTTTGGCTCGCGCACAATAGCCCTGCCCATGGCAACCCGCTGACGCTGGCCTCCTGATAACTGCTTCGGACGACGGTCAAGCAAATGGGAAAGTTCAAGCGTTTCTGCTGTTTGCCGGACCCGTTCCCTGATTTGTTCTTTCGTCATTTTACGTATTTTCAGGCCATAGGCCATATTGTCAAATACCGACATATGCGGGTAAAGCGCATAGTTCTGGAACACCATGGCAATATCCCGCTGTGCAGGTTCAAGATGGTTGATGCTTTGTGCATCTATCTGGATATCGCCTTCGGTAACGGTCTCCAGGCCTGCCACCATGCGCATCAGGGTTGATTTTCCGCAGCCTGAAGGGCCTACGATAACAATAAACTCTCCATCTTTGATATCCATGCTGATACCGTGAATAACTGCGACATTGCCCGGATAGGTTTTTTTGACATTTTTAAAGCTAAGTGTTGCCATGGTGAATAATCCTTATTTATTTTTCCGAGTCTACCAAGCCTTTGACAAACCATTTTTGCATGAGTACAACCACCAGTCCCGGAGGGACCATGGCGAGCAGGGCGGTTGCCATGACCAGGTTCCATTCGGTTACGCTGTCACCACCCCCAATCATGGTTTTAATACCCACCACAATTGGTGTCATATCTTCAGATGTTTTCATCACCAGTGGCCATAAGTATTGGTTCCAGCCATAGGTGAACTGAATCACGAAAAGGGCGGCAATACTGGTTTTGGATAAGGGAAACAGAATGTCCTTGAAAAAGCGGATGGGGCCTGCTCCATCAATACGGGCGGCCTCTACCAGCTCATCAGGGACTGTAAGAAAAAATTGCCTGAATAGAAATGTGGCGGTTGCGGAGGCAATAAGTGGCAAGGTAAGTCCTGCGTATGAGTTGGTCAGTCCTAAGCCGGCAACTACTTCGAAGGTGGGGGAAATACGCACTTCTACTGGGAGCATCAGGGTGATGAAAATCATCCAGAAACAAAGCATTCTAAAAGGGAAACGAAAATACACCACGGCAAACGCCGATAACATGGAAATGCTGATTTTGCCAATAGAGATGATCATGGCAATAGCAAAAGACACCCAGAGCATATTGCCAACCGGGGTGGTTTGCACAGAGCTGCCCGTAAAGAGTACCTGGGTGTAGTTCTCGATAAAGTGTGTGCCAGGAAGCAGGGAAATAGGCGCATTGGCCACTTCACGGGCTGTTTGGGTAGAAGCAACAAATGCGACGTAAAGCGGGAAGGCAACAATGAGCAAACCCAAAACCAGGATCAGGTGAGCCAGAAGATCAAGCCAGGGGCGACGTTCAATCATGATGAATTCCTTTATTGGGCTTGATTAGTATTGCACCTTGCGGTCAACGTATCGAAATTGAACGATCGTCAGCAAAATGACAATAAACATAAGAATGACGGATTGTGCGCCGGAAGAGCCATAATCAAATGATTTGAAAGCCGTTTTATAGACGTTGTAGACTAAAATGTTGGTTGAGCTGCCAGGGCCGCCTTGTGTGGTAGTGTCAATAATGGCGAAGGTTTCAAAAAAAGCGTAAACCATGTTAATGACCAGTAGAAAAAAGGTCGTTGGTGATAATAGTGGGAAAACAATTGTCCAGAAGCGGCGGGCAGGTGAGGCGCCATCAATGGCGGCTGCCTCAATGAGGGATCTGGGAATGGATTGCAGGCCAGCCAGGAAGAACAGGAAATTGTAGGAAATCTGCTTCCAAACAGCAGCCATGACGACCAGGGCCATTGCATCAGTAGAGTCCAGTCGTGGGTTCCAGTCCAGGCCCATATGAGTCAGGTAAACAGCCAATGTGCCTACGGCAGGCGAAAACAGGAATGCCCAAAGTACACCCACTACTGCAGGTGCTACGGCATAGGGCCAGATCAGCATGGTTTTGTACAGCATGGCCCCTTTAATAACCCGATCGGCCATAACGGCCAGCAGCAGTGAAACAGATAAACCGGTAACGGCAACCGCTATTGAAAAAACAAAGGTGACTTTAAATGAGTCAAAGTAATAAGGGTTGTTGAAAAGAGCCGTGTAGTTGTCGAGACCTACAAATTGCTGGTCTCCGCCAAAAGCGGATTCTATGAAAAATGATTGCCAAATCGCCTGTCCGGCAGGCAGGAAAAAGAATATCACCGTAATCAGAAGTTGGGGCGCAAGCAGGAGATAGGGCAATAACTTATGATTGAAAACGACACGTTTTTCCATTATGCCTCTTGATCTTGGTATTTAAAGGAGTGAAAAACAGCGAGCATACATATTTTACTTGCTCGCTGTTTACGCAGGTAAGCGCAGATTACTTATTGCTGTTTTCGAAACGCTGCAACAGTTCATTGGCGCGTTTCTGCATGTTTTCCAGGCCTTCTTCAACAGAGACTTTCTGGGCAAAGATGTTTTCCATCTCGGCGTCCTGGATATCGCGGATTTGCGGCAGGAAGCCCAGGCGAACACCGCGGGATTCATTGGTGGTTTCTACGTTCAACTGAATGAAAGGAACATCGGTACCCGGATTCTTGTCATAGAAACCCGAAGCCTTGGTAAGCTCATAGGCGGCTTTGACCACAGGAACATATCCGGTGTCCTGGTGCCACTTGGCAGCCACTTCAGGAGATGCGATATATTGGAAGAATTCGGTAATGCCTTTATTGACTTCGGGAGATTTATTGTTGAAAACCCACAATGAAGCACCACCAATGACGCTGTTTTGTGGCGCACCAGGAACGTCATCATAGTAAGGCAAGGTGGAAATGCCAAATTTGAATGGCGCATTTTTACTGAAGTTGGCGCGTGAACCACTTGAACCTGTAAACATGGCGCATTTACCTGAAGAAAACAGGGCGTTGGCGGCATCACCACGTCCACCATAAGTAAATGTACCGTCTTTGGCCATTTGGTTCAGGAAAGTGAAATGTTTGACAAAGCCGTTTTTAGTGAGTTCTATACGGGCATCAAGGCCATCGAAACCGTTGTTTTTGCTTGCATAGGGCAAGTTATGCAGGGCAGAGAAATTTTCAATTAATACCCATGACGGCCAGGCGGTTGTATAACCACATTCAATACCCGCTTCCTTGAGTTTTTTGGCCGCTTCATTTATTTGGGCATAAGTTTTTGGGGGAGAGTTGGGATCAAGACCTGCTTTTTCAAACATGTCCTTGTTGTAATAGAATACCGGTGTGGAGCTGTTAAAAGGCATGGAAGCCAATTTGCCGTTTGGTTCGGAGTAATAACCTGCAATGCCGGGCACGAAGTTTTTCGGGTCAATCGGGTTGCCCACCTCTTCAGACATTTCCTGGATGGGTTTGATAGCGCCTTTGGAAAACATCATGGTGGCCGTACCTACCTCGAAGACTTGTATAATGTCCGGTGCCTGGCCGGCACGGTATGCCGCAATGCCTGCATTCATGGATTCGCCGTAGGCACCTTTGTAGGTGGGCTTGATTTTGTAGTCGGATTGCTTTTGATTGAAATTATCGACGATTTCATTAACCCGTTCGCCAAGAGGACCTTCCATAGAGTGCCAGAAAGTGATTTCTGTCGCGGCGTGGGTGCTGAAGCTGGTCAGGGCAAAAATACTGCCCAGGATCATTGCAGATTTCTTGATTTGCATGTTACTTTCTCCGGTTATTTAATAACTGCATTCTTTTGGAATAGTTACTTCAGAAGTAAAGCAAAGATAATATGACTCGTTTATTACAATATGGTGAATTTATAACCAATACAGAAGTTTTGCAAGCCTTATAAAATCACACTAAAATGGCAGGATTGTTAAATCCTTCCTGAATTGGTAATAAAATCACAGCATCTTTCTTATGTCCGGTTAGCGTTTGGTTCAGATTTGATACCTTTTTAAACCGGTCTTTTCTCATAAAGTAAATTTTCTCCATGAAACAAAATACCAAAATCGCCTTTATAGGCGGAGGCAATATGGCCATGGCCATGGCCAGTGGCATGATTGGCACTGTTTGCCAGGCGAAAGACATTCTGGTAATTGATATCAACACGGCAGGCCATGAGCGCTGGCTTGGTAAAGGTGTTAAGGCAAGCAGTCAGGTAACCAAGGAACTTGCGCAGTGCAACATATGGATTTACGCGGTTAAGCCACAAAACATGCATGAAGCCATTGAAAGCAGCAAAATCCATTTGCGTCAAGGTACCCTGGTTATCAGCATTGCCGCGGGACTGAATACGCAATCCCTTTGTGGGTGGCTGGGTTCTCCGGCCAAGCCCTGGCCCGGCCTTGTTCGGGTTATGCCCAATACACCTGCTTTAATTGGCAAAGGGGTTACGGGTATGTATGCAATGCCATCACTGGATGAAAAAGACGTGTTGCTTGCAGAACAAATTATGTCCTCAATTGGTTCGGTTGTCCGGGTTCAGGAGGAAAACCTGTTGGATGGCGTCACGGCTCTTTCAGGAAGTGGTCCGGCCTATGTGTTCCTGTTAATAGAGGCCCTGGTGGATGGCGCCAGGGCTTTGGGGCTTGATAACAATCAGGCCAAGAAGCTGGCGATTGAAACTATCCTGGGTTCTGCCGCGCTTGCCGCAGTTTCAGACCAGGAACCCGCTACCTTGCGTGAAAACGTGACCTCAAAAGGAGGCACCACTGCTGCGGCACTGGCGGTGTTTGAACAGCACAAATTCAGGGAGACGGTTAAACAGGCCATGCAAGCCGCCTCTGACAGGGCTGTTGAAATGTCCAGGGAATTGGGTAAATCCTAATGAATAAAAACGGTTATTTTGATCAAATATCGTCTTTGCAGGCTTTGCTTTCCATTGCGCTCATGTGTCTTATCGTGGTTGCTTCCAATGTACTGGTCCAACCACAATTTCATATTAATGAATGGCTTACCTGGGGAGCATTAACGTATCCGGTTTCTTTTCTGGTTACTGATTTGCTTAACCGGCGTTTTGGTCCGCAGGTGGCCAGAAAAATAGTGCTGGTGGGTTTTGTGGCTGCCATTATTGCTTCATATCTACTGGCTGATGCCCGCATTGCGATTGCTTCTGGCACTGCCTTTTTGTTTGCGCAGCTTGGAGACATTTTCATTTTTGACAAAATGCGTTTGTTAAGCTGGTGGAAGGCTCCCTTCATAGCGGGTGCCTTGGCATCGGTCATTGACACTTTTCTCTTCTTCGGCCTTGCGTTTGCCGGTACTGCTGTACCCTGGGTTTCACTGGCACTGGGTGATATGGTGGTGAAACTGCTGGTTAGCATATGTTTACTGCTGCCATTCAGAATGCTCATGTGGAATATTGGCAAGCCTAAAAACTGTACGATTTAATGTTTTTCTAATGGTTTTCAGGACTTTACCCGGAAACGGATTTTGTCTATCCTTCTGGGAATCCCTTTTATTGGTATAACGAGAAAAAAATGCAAGAGTTCTTACCTCAGTTTATCCAGCAGCTGTTTAACGGCTTGTCGCTGGGTGCCATTTATGCATTAATTGCAATTGGCTACACCATGGTGTACGGCATCATAGGCATGATCAACTTTGCCCATGGTGAAATTTACATGATTGGTGGGTATGTTGGCCTGGTGACGTTATCTGCCATTGGCGTCAATAGTGGTGTTCCTGTTCCCATTACCATTCTTTGCATGGTCCTGATTGCGGTGGCGGTAACGGCGGTTTATGGTTACTCGGTAGAAAGAATCGCCTATCGGCCAGTACGGGGTGGGCCAAGGCTGGTCGCGCTTATTACGGCAATTGGCATGTCCATATTTTTGCAGAACTGGGTGGCCATTGGTCAGGGTTCTCGTGATATGGCCGTTCCCAGTCTCATTCCGGGTGCCTTGCAGTTTACCGTTGGCGCCTCGGACTTTACGGTAACGGTCACTTACGCCAGATTGCTTATTATCACCGTGGTTTTCTTTCTCATGGTTGGCCTGACTTTTTACATCAAGAACTCAAAAATGGGTAGGGCTTCGCGTGCCTGTTCCCAGGATATGCACATGGCGAATCTGTTGGGTATTGATACCAACAAAGTCATTTCCTTTACTTTTATTCTGGGGGCCATGCTGGCAGCTGTTGGGGGGGTTCTTATTGCCCTTACCATTGGCAAGCTTAATCCTTTTATCGGATTTATTGCTGGCATCAAAGCATTTACGGCAGCTGTGCTGGGTGGAATTGGCAGCATACCCGGCGCCATCCTGGGTGGATTTTTATTAGGTGTGGCCGAAACCATGGCCGCGGCTTATTTGTCTTCCCAATACAAAGATATTGTTGCCTTTGGCCTGCTGATTTTCATTTTGCTGTTCAGGCCCAGTGGTTTGTTGGGTAAACCCGAAGTGGAAAAAGTGTAATGAAAAATATAAAAAGTGCATTTTTTGCAGCCCTTTTAACAGGTATCATGATTGTCCCCATTTTCGGGCTTCAGCTTGAACGAAAGGGCATCAACACCGAGATCATTCCGCACTGGAGCATTGTGCTGTGGGGGGTGGTCATGGTGTTCGTGGTTCAATTATTAAAACCTTACATATTCAAAAAAAGACCAGGCGTTCGTTTTAACCTGCCCAGAGTCCCCTCACTTAACCCAAAATCCAGTACCCTGTTGATGGGTCTGGTTTTTGTTGTGGCCGTTATATGGCCATTTTTCAGTGGCCGCAGTCAAGTGGATATTGCCACGCTGGTGCTTATTTACGTCATGCTTGCGCTTGGCCTTAACATTGTTGTTGGTTTTGCCGGCTTGCTGGATTTGGGTTTCGTAGGGTTTTATGCTGTTGGCGCTTACACTTATGCCTTGCTGTATCATTGGGCAGGCTGGGGCTTCTGGGAGGCTTTACCTGTCGCCGGGATCATGTCGGCTTTTTTCGGTTTCCTGCTGGGCTTTCCGGTCTTGCGTCTGCGGGGTGATTACCTGGCAATTGTTACGCTGGGGTTTGGTGAAATTATCCGCCTGTTATTAATTAATCTGTACGGATTTACCGGTGGTCCCGATGGTATTTCGGGTATACCAAAGCCAACCGTATTTGGGTATGAAATGACACGCAAGGCCTCTGTGGAAGGCGCGCAAACCTTTCATCAGTTAATGGGCTGGAAGTTCAGTACGATGGATGTGATTATTTACCTGTACCTGATGGCACTGGTATTGGCCTTTGTTACGCTTATTGTGTCCAATAGGCTGGTTCGCATGCCAATAGGTCGGGCCTGGGAAGCCTTGCGGGAAGATGAAATTGCCTGTCGCTCATTGGGCTTGAATCCTACCCGAATCAAGCTGTCAGCTTTTACCCTGGGTGCGACTTTTGCCGGTCTGGGTGGTGCGTTTTTTGCGGCCCGTCAGGGTCTTGTCAACCCCGAGTCATTCACCTTTATTGAGTCTGCGCTTATTTTGGCAATTGTGGTGTTGGGCGGAATGGGTTCGCAAATAGGTGTCATTCTGGCGGCCATTATATTAACCGTATTGCCAGAATTGGCGCGTCAATTTGCCGAGTACAGGATGTTGATTTTTGGTTTGGTCATGGTGTTAATGATGGTATGGCGCCCGCAAGGCTTGCTGCCGGTAAAACGTCCGCAAGTGGAGATTCCCAATGAGTGAAAAAATATTAAGCGTTAATGGCTTGATGATGCAGTTTGGCGGGTTGCTGGCAGTTGATTCAGTAAGTTTTGATGTAAGCAAAAATGAGATTTTTGCCATTATTGGCCCTAACGGAGCCGGTAAAACCACCGTTTTTAATTGTGTCAGCGGTTTTTATAAACCTACGGCTGGTAGCATCACGCTTAATGGCAAGGCAATTGCCGGTTATCCAAGCCATAAGGTTGCCCGGCATGGTCTGGTCCGCACTTTCCAGAATGTGCGTCTGTTCAAGCATCTTACGGTTCTGGAAAACCTGCTGGTGGCACAACATACACAAATCAAATCCAGCCTGTTACCGGGTTTGCTCAATTTGCCTTCTTATCGCCGTTCCGAAAGGCAAGCATTAAATAATGCGGTCAAGTGGCTGGATTTCATGGGTTTGCGTCAATTTGCCAACCGTGAGGCCGGTAATTTAGCCTATGGGCACCAGCGTCGCCTTGAAATTGCGCGCTGCATGATTACCAACCCTCGTTTGCTTTTACTTGATGAACCTGCCGCTGGATTGAATCCGCAAGAGAAAAAAGATCTGGCAGATTTAATTAATCAGTTACGCAATGATTTTGATATGTCTGTTCTTTTAATTGAACATGATATGAGTTTGATCATGGGTATTTCCGACCGCATTCTGGTCATGGAGCATGGTAAACCTATTGTGACCGATAAACCCGAGATCGTTAGAGCCGATCCGCGTGTTATTAAAGCCTATCTGGGAGAAGAATAAGTGTTAAAACTGGAAAGGGTGAGTACTTTTTACGGTGCAATCCAGGCCTTGGATGAAGTAAGTGTTGAGGTCAATCAGGGCGAAATCGTCACCTTGATTGGGGCAAATGGCGCCGGTAAAACAACTTTGCTTATGACGGTCTGCGGTAATCCACGAGCCAGAAGTGGTTCTATTACCTTTCTTGATGAGGATATTACCAACGAATCCACACATAAAATCATGCAAAAGGGCATTGCCATCTCACCTGAAGGCAGGCGTGTTTTTCCTGACATGACAGTTGTTGAGAACCTGAAAATGGGTGGTTTTTATCTTAAACCCCAGGAAATTGAAGAGGGGTTGGATCATGTCTTTAAGTTGTTTCCCCGGCTTAAGGAGCGTGCCAATCAGCGTTCCGGGACTATGTCGGGAGGAGAGCAGCAAATGCTCGCTATTGGTCGGGCATTAATGAGTAAACCACGATTATTGCTCCTTGATGAGCCTACGCTGGGTTTGGCACCCTTGATTATTGCCCAGATTTTTGAAATTATCAGAACTATCCGTGATGAAGGTGTGACCGTTTTCCTGGTGGAGCAAAATGCCAACAAGGCTTTGCAGCTTGCTGACCGGGGGTATGTACTGGAAACTGGCAAGGTGGTCCTTTCCGATACAGGTGCCAACCTGTTGGTTAACGATGATGTACGTAAGGCTTATTTGGGGCATTAATTTAAATGCACGACTGAAAAAAAACCTGCTTGCCCGATAAGGTAAGCAGGTTTTTATCAGGAAAATCAACTGGCTACACTATTCTTTGGGTTGGGGTTTGTTCAAGACAAGTCCCTCATCATCGTTAGCCTGATCACCATTGTAGTTTGTCCGGTTGCTATCGGTAGACATTCTGCTGTTTTCGATATTTTCATCGCTTTCCTCATGTCCATCCAGGGAATGACCCAGAGACAAGGTGACATTGCCTGATTTTTCTTTGGCAATTCTATAGGCAGGTCTTTCTTGCACCGCACTCAGAAAGGATTGAATGTTTTGCATCTCTGCGGTAATGCAGCCACGGGCTTCGGCCAGCTCTAATGGGTAGCACATCTGAATGTCTGCGGCAGTAAACTGGCTGCCACAGAACCAGCCATGTTGGCCTAATTCACTATCAATGAAATTAAGTTTTTTTTCAATTTCCGGAAGGACATTTGCATGGATGCTGCCATTAACGGCCTTCTTGAGAATGGAACGGGCAAAAAATGGCACGCGTGTAGTACCCAATTTCAGCAAGGCCTGATGCTTGGACAATGCAGGCATGAGTGAGCCTTCGGCAAAATGCATCCACAGGGAGTATTGGTTGTAATCGGCAGAGGCGACGGGTGGGCGTAACCCACTGCGATCATAGTGGTTAAGCAGGTATTCGATAATTGCGCCAGATTCAATCAGGGTTAAGCCATTATCATCAAGTACGGGCGCAACGCCCAGTTGATGGATGTCCTGCAGTGACGTTTCCGCTTCTGATGTTTCCGTGTTTCTGCGGTGATGCTTTATTTGGTATGAAAGCCCCAACTCTTCCAAAAGCCAGACGATACGAAAAGATCTTGAAGACTCCAGGAGATGAATAGTGATCATAATAGACTCCGGTTTAGAAAGTTAAGAGGACGATGGCAGGATATCGCGGATTTTATCAATTATCATTTCTGGCTCTTCACTGTCTGAAGCCAGAAACTGGACTTTTCCATTGGCATCAAAGATGTATATTCCGCGTGCATGCATGACTTCGTAATTATTGGGATCGCTGCCTGGTTGGGGTTTTTCTATTTGGTAAGCGACACGATAGCGACGTGCAATATCAGCAATTTGTTTTTCGGTGCCGGTCAGGCCAATGGCGCCATTATCAAAGGCGTCAACGTAAGCCTGTAAAACTTCAGGCGTATCCCGATGCGGGTCTACGCTAAGAAAGATAATCTGGATATTGTTGGCATGTTCGCCAAGCATGCTTTTGACTGCCGATAACTGCGCCATAGTGGTGGGGCAGATGTCTGGGCAGCTGGCATACCCAAAAAACAAAAGCACAACTTTACCCTTGACGTCATTCTCTGTAATAGTCTTGTCTTGTGCACCGTTTAAACTGAATTTCAAATCAGGCAGGCGGCCTGTGATTTTATAAATCACGCTTGGCTTGGCTTGTGACTGTTCCTGCGCCAAGGCAGGAACAGAATGCAGCAAGGCAAGCGCCAAGACTGATGAAAGCAGGGTTTTCTTGATCATTATGCTGGATACCAAAATTATATCAGGCTGCTTCAGTCATGCCGCAATGCCGTAACAGCGCTTCGGGGCTAGGCTCGCGACCACGGAACGCTTTGAAGGATTCTGCCGCAGGACGGGAACCGCCAACAGCCAGGATTTCCTGCCTGAATTTATTGCCGATGACGGGATTAAGCGTACCATTATTGTCAAGGGCGTTTTCTTCAAACAGTCCATAGGCGTCAGATGAAAGCACCTCTGCCCATTTATAGCTGTAATAACCGGCCCCATAGCCGCCTGCAAACAAGTGGGAAAAATTATGCGGGAAACGGTGCCATGCGGGAGGTATGATAACGGCCACTTCTTTACGCACTTCATTAAGCAGCGAAAGCACATCGGCAATAGAGGTTTGACGGGTACGTTGATGCAAAAGCATGTCAAACAGGGCAAATTCTATCTGGCGTACGGTTTGCATGCCACTTTGATAGTTTTTTGCTGCCAGCATTTTCTGGTATAAAGATTCGGGCAAAGGTTCCTGGGTTTCCCAGTGACCTGACAGCTTTTGCAGGACAGACCATTCCCAGCAGAAGTTTTCCATGAATTGGGATGGCAATTCTATGGCATCCCATTCAACGCTTGCGAATGGAGAGGCTGCTGGCTCATCAACTTTGGAAAGCAGCGCATGCAGGGCATGACCCGACTCATGAAACAGGGTGATGACGTCATCATGAGTAAGCAAGGCGGGTTTATTGTCTTGTGGTGGAGGGAAATTGCAGGTCAAATAAACCACCGGGGTCTGCAGATTCTCGCCATGCAAGTGGCGGGTTCGCTCGCTATCTACCCATGCTCCACTTTGTTTGCCTGCACGGGCATAAAGATCGGTATACAAATAACCAATAAGTTCGTTGTTTTCCTTGACGGCATAGGTGGCTACGCTTTCGTGCCAGACAGGCGCCTTGAATGGAACAAGCTCAACATTGAACAGGGTGCCAATAACATAAAATAGTCCATCCAACACTCTGGGCTCTGGCAGATACTGTTTAACTTCTTCATCAGAGTAAGCATAACGGGACTTGCGCAGTTGTTCTGAGACATAGGCATAATCCCAGGGTTGCAGTTCATTCAGGCCCAATGACTGGCTGGCAAATTGCTTAAGTGCTTCCACGTCTTTTTCCGCGAAGGGTTTGGCTTTTGAGGCCAGATTACGCAGGAAGTCCACAACCTGGGCGGAATTGTCAGCCATGCGGGTTTCAAGTCGCATTTGGGCAAAATCCCCATAGCCCAGCAAGTGGGCTTCTTCAGTTCTAAGTGCCAGCAGTTTTTCTATATTTGAAGAGTTGTCGTATTGGGGGGCACCTTGCTCTGAGGCAATAGTGGCGTAACCACGATAGAGTTTTTCACGCAAGCCCTGGCTTTTGGCATATTGCATGACAGGCAGGTATGACGGCATTTTAAGCGTGAATTTCCAGCCGTCTTTGTTTTCTGCCTGAGCGGTTTGTCTGGCCGCATTAATGGCGTCTTGTGGCAAACCATCCAGTTCTTTTTCATCGGTTACGATAAATTCCCATGAATCAACGGCATCCAGGGAGTTTTCTGAGAATTTTTGTGAGGTTAATGCGATTTGTTCACTGATTTGGGCATATCGTTCTTTGTTTTCACCCTCAAGCTCTACGCCACTAAGCCGGAAATTGCGCAGCGCCAGTTCAATGATGCGTTTGCGGGTAGGGGTGAAGCTATTGAATGCGTCGCTTTTTGAAATTTTCAGGTATTGCTGGTACAGGTCTTTGTTAAGGCCGATCCAGGTTGAAAACTCGGTCATTTTGGGTAGCATTTCATTATATGCATCACGTAATTCAGGTGTGTTAACAACCGAATTCAAATGACCGGCCACCGACCATGCCCGCCACAAGCGGGCAGTGTCAGATTCCAAAGGCTCTATGAATGAATCCCAGGTTGGCTCTTTTACCCTTTCAACAATTTCATTAATGGCAAGACGGGTGTCGTCCAGCAGGCTGTTCAATGCCGGCGCCAGGTGTGAGGGCTGAATGGCGCTGTAATCAATGAGTTCGGATAAGGGGGCTAATAAGGGATTGCTATTCATGGACTCTTCTAAATTAAAGTTTACGTTCTGCTGCTTCGATGGTGTTCACCAGCAGCATGACAATGGTCATGGGGCCAACGCCGCCGGGTACAGGGGTAATTGCACCGGCAACCTCTTTGGCAGAAGAAAATTCTACATCGCCCTTGAGTTTACCATCTGAACCACGGTTAATGCCGACATCAATGACAATGGCACCCGGTTTGATCATGTCACCGGTAATCATTTCTGCGCGACCGGTTGCCACCACCAGGACATCGGCTCGTCGGGTATGTGCTGCCAGGTCTTTGGTTTTTGAGTTGCAGATAGTTACGGTGGCGCCTGCTTTTTGCAATAACAGCGCCATGGGTTTGCCAACAATGTTACTGGCACCTATTACGACTGCTTCAGCGCCACGAAGTTCAACCTTTTCCGATTCAAGCATTTTCATGACACCATAAGGAGTGCACGGAATGAACAGGGGACGCCCAGTCATTAGGGCACCGGCATTGCTGATGTGGAATCCATCAACGTCTTTTTCAGGGCTTATGGTTTCAATCACCTTGTTGGCATCAAGGTTGGCAGGCAAGGGCAGTTGAACCAGAATGCCGTGAACGGATGGATCGTTATTAAGTTCGCGAATCCGGTTGCAGAGCGCTTCTTCGCTTAGGCTTGCCGGGTATTGCTCTACCGAAGAGTTAAGGCCAAGCTTGGTGAATGTATTGGCCTTGTTCCTGACATAAACCTGGGAAGCCGGGTCATCACCAACCAGAATCACGGTAAGGCCTGGAATAATATCCTTTTCCTTAAGTGCGTTGATGCGATCAGCCAGATTCAGTTTGATTGTTTCGGCGAGTTTTTTTCCGTCAATAATGCGAGCAGTCATTCAAATGTCCTTGCGATTTAATTACTTTGCCAATGCCACTTTCATTAAGTCAGCGACAGTGGTTACTTCGAGTTTTTCCATAATATTTGCCCGGTGGGCTTCTACGGTTTTAATGCTGATATTCAGGTCATCGGCAATTTGTTTGTTAAGCCTGCCGGCGACAATACGACCCAGTACTTGCTGTTCCCGTGAGGTAAGACGGGCAAGCAGTGCCTGATGATTTTTTTGCTGTTCCGCAATGGAAGCCTTGTCTTGTGCCTGCAACACCATGTGGGCAATGACTTCACGCAAATCGGCTTCATTGAACGGTTTTTCAAGAAAATCGACAGCACCTTTCTTCATGGTTGAAACAGCCATTGGAACATCACCGTGGCCGGTGATGAAGACAATTGGAAGTGGGGCATTGCGCTTGATCAGTTCTTCCTGCAGCTCCAGTCCCGTCATGCCAGGCATGCGCACGTCTGCAATCAGAACGCTTACTATCGATGAGTCATAGCTTTCAAGGAATTGTTCCCCGCTTTCAAAAGCCTGAACCTGATAGCCATTGGCCTCGAGTAACCAGCGTAACGAATCTCTGACTGCCTCGTCATCATCGACGATAAAAATTGTGCAATTATCTGTTGTCATAGTTTTGTCCTTTAATCATTGTTCTTGGTGTTGCTCTTTTGGAGCACAGGGTAGTAAAAAGCGGAATATGGTTCCGCCTTCGGGGTTTGCTTCAGCCCAGAGCCTTCCATGGTGAGATTCAATAATTGTTCTGCAAATATTAAGTCCCATACCTAGCCCCTCTGATTTTGTGCTGAAGAATGGTTCAAATAAACGCTCGGGTTCTTTCAGGCCGTGACCACGGTCAACCACCCGGACCTCAATTTGTTTGTCATGCAGGTAGGCGTTTACGTAAAGGGTGTCGGCTTCGCTATTAGCCATGGCCTCGAGGCCGTTTTTCACCAGATTAAGCAATACTTGCTCAATAAGAATCGGATCCGCCAGAACATTCGGCAGGTCTTCAGGGACATTGGCCTCGATTTTGATTCTGCGCTTGCGGGCATCAATGTCGGCAAGGTCCAGCGTGTTATCGATGATTTTGGCAACAGGCGTGCTTTGACGGCGTGGTTCGCTTCGTTTGACAAACTCACGGATGCGACTGATGATTTTTCCGGCGCGTTCAGCCTGACTGGCTGACTTTTCAAGGGCGGACAGGAGTTTTTCCTGCGAGATGTTGCCCGATTTAATCATGGCTACAATAGCCATGTTGTAGTTGGCTATGGCAGTCAGGGGCTGATTGAGCTCATGCGCAAGGGAAGAGGCCATTTCGCCCATGGTGGTTAACCGGCTGGTAAGCTGGATTTTTTCCTGCTGGATACGTGAGTCTTCTTCGTGCTTGCGCCTTTCGGTAATATCCCGGGCAACCTGCATGCGTACTTTTCTGCCATCAGTCCAGATGAGCATGCGGTGATGCACTTCAAACCAGCAGTCTGCCGAGGGAGCATACTGCTCTATGGTTACGCCGCTGAATCGACCGCGACGTCCGCCCATAAGTTCGCTGTGACCGTTGGGTTGGGAACCAAAAAGACGGCGGTAGGTACGGTTTGCAAATAAAAGCTCAAGCCCAGCTGGTGTATCTGCCACAACCGAAATGGCGTCATCAAGCCCTTCAAGTACGGTCATGAAGCGTTCATGGGCGGCAGTCAGGGCTTCCCTAACCCGCTTTGGCTCTGTAATGTCAGTCATTGAGGTCATCCAGCCGATTTGCTCTCCGTTGGGGTCCCGCAAGGGAGATACATACATGCGCGAGGTAAACCGTGAACCATCGCGTCGCTGTGCTTCAACTTCCAGTCCGGTGCTGGGGGTTTTGCCTGACATGAGAATATCCAGAATTCGCTGGTGTTCGTCATACTTTCCGGGCACCCAATAGGGATAAGGAATGCTTTTTCCCAACAGATCGGCTTCATTCCATCCCATCATTCGGCAGAAAGCGGGATTCACATAGGCAATCCGACCTTGCATATCCAGAACACGCATACCCGTTGACATGGAGTTTTCCATGGCCCGCCGAAAGCTGGTTTCTGCCAGCAGGGCGGCTTCTGCATTGGAACGAAACCGTGTGTAACGCCATAAAGCCAACAAGCTGATGATGATAATGAAAGAAAGCGCCATGACAAAGAACATCAGGCGTTCCTGCTTGGTTTCTTCATCTACGGTGACAAACATGACACTTTCTTTGTGTATTTGCTGTAGCCAGAAAAAGCCGGTCATGACTAGCAAATACAAGACAAGCACAAATACGGGTGTAATCCAATAAAGGCCTTTTTTAGTTATTTTCGCATTGTCGTAAAACGACGAAGCAAGTAGGGATTTATTGGGCAAGTCAGACATTGGTGTTACAAAAAACTCTTTAAGGTAAATGGGTATTGTAATTGAGACATTTACCTATGATACTGGTTTTGCTTCACCAGGTAAAATTTTAATGTTGTCGTAAAAAACCTTTTTATTTTTCATAATGTGAAAACATATATCATTATATAAAATTTAGCTTGTGTGAATGCTGGCTGTCTCATAGAATAGAGATCGCATTATTAATATTTGGCCACAGAATATGTTGGTGGTATGCATTGCCGTATTCTGCTTTTAAGGTACAGTGTGCTTTAATTGGAGCAGAACAACATTAGAAAATAAGTGATTTGCAGACAGCAAATCTTAACAGGAGAAAACGATGTCATCGCCTGATCTCAAACAACAAATTGCACAAATCGCTGATGTTGATGCAGTTGAAACGCAAGAATGGCTTGAGGCGCTTGAAGCCGTTCTGGACCGCGAAGGTCCGGAAAGAGCGCACTTTATACTGGAAAAACTGATTGATTTGGCCCGTCGTTCAGGATCGAACATCCCGTTTTCCCCACATACCGCTTATGTAAATACCATTCCTCCCGGACTGGAACCGCCAAATCCGGGCAACCTGGCCCTTGAAGAACGAATCCGTTCGTACGTACGCTGGAACGCGATGGCCATGGTGGTAAAGGCCAACAGCCATGAGCCCGTTGATGGTGGTGATCTGGGTGGCCACATTGCCTCGTTTGCTTCCCTTGCCACGATGATTGGGTGTGGCCAGAACCATTTCTGGCATGGTGAAACTGCCGATCGTGGTGGTGACCTGGTGTACTTCCAGGGACATTCCTCACCGGGCGTTTACGGTAGGGCTTATCTTGAAGGTCGCCTCACTGAAGAGCAACTGGATAATTTTCGTCAGGAAGTGGGTGGCAAGGGTTTGTCTTCATATCCCCACCCCAAATTAATGCCCAATTTCTGGCAGTTCCCAACGGTATCAATGGGTCTTGGTCCGTTAATGGCCATCTATCAGGCACGTTTCCTTAAATATTTACATGCGCGCGGTATTGCAGATACCAGCAATCGCAAGGTATGGGTGTTTTGTGGTGATGGCGAAATGGATGAACCGGAATCCCTGGGTGCCATCAGTCTGGCTGCCCGTGAAAAACTGGATAACCTTATTTTTGTGATCAACTGCAACCTGCAGCGTCTTGACGGCCCTGTGCGCGGTAATGGCAAAATCATCCAGGAACTGGAAGGAGATTTCCGCGGCAGTGGCTGGAATGTCATCAAGCTGATTTGGGGCGGTTATTGGGACCCGTTGCTGGCCCGTGATAAAGAAGGTATTTTGCGTCGTGTCATGGAAGAAACCGTTGATGGAGAATACCAGGCGTATAAAGCCAATGACGGTGCCTATGTGCGTGAACATTTCTTTGGCAAGCATCCCAAATTGCTGGATATGGTCAGCCGTATGAGCGATCAGGAGATCTGGCGCCTTAATCGTGGTGGCCATGATCCCAACAAGGTGTATGCCGCCTTTGATGCTGCGGTTAAAACCAAAGGTCAACCAACCGTTATTCTGGCCAAAACCATTAAAGGATACGGCCTGGGTCACGTTGCGCAAGGTAAAAACCCTGCTCACCAGCAGAAAAAACTGGATCTCGATTCCATTCGCGAATTCCGTGATCGTTTCAATATTCCCATCCCAGATGAAAAATTGGCCGATTTGCCATATTTCAAACCTTCTGAAGATTCGGCAGAAATGAAATATCTTAGGGAGCAGCGCCAGAAACTGGGTGGTTATTTACCAGCCCGAAGAGCGGTGGCAGAAGAAAAACTGAAAGTGCCCGATCTGGATAAATTCAACACAATCCTTGAGCCAACGGCAGAGGGACGTGAAATTTCAACCACACAGGCATTTGTACGTTTCTTAAACCAGCTACTCCGGGACAAGAATATTAGTGACCGTATTGTGCCTATCCTGGCTGATGAGTCACGCACTTTTGGTATGGAAGGCTTATTCCGCCAGATTGGTATTTATGCGCCTGAAGGACAAAAATATACTCCTGTCGACAAAAACCAGGTGATGTATTACAAGGAAACTGCCAACGGTCAGTTATTGCAGGAAGGGATTAACGAAGCGGGTGCTTTTGCATCATGGATTGCAGCGGCAACTTCATATTCCACCAATAACCGCATCATGATTCCATTCTTCATTTATTACTCGATGTTTGGATTCCAGCGGATTGGCGATCTTGCCTGGGCTGCCGGCGACATGCAGGCTCGTGGTTTCCTGTTAGGCGGAACGGCTGGCCGCACCACATTGAATGGTGAAGGTTTGCAGCACGAAGACGGACATAGTCATATCCTGTCTTCCACGATCCCCAATTGTGTTTCTTATGATCCTGCTTTTGCACATGAGCTGGTTGTCATAATGCAAGACGGCCTGAAACGCATGGTTGAGAATCAGGAAAACGTTTTCTATTACCTGACGGTAATGAACGAGAATTATGCCCAACCAGGTCTGCATGTTGGTGATGAAGAAGGCATTATCAAGGGTATTTACAAGTTCCGTTCTGCTGATAAGGGTGAGCTTCGCGTACAGTTGCTGGGTTCAGGGACAATCTTGCTTGAAGTGCTTGAAGCGCAGAAACTGCTTGCGCAGGATTGGGACATTGGCTCTGACGTATGGAGCGTTACCAGCTTTACAGAACTGCGTCGTGACGGCCTGGATTGCAATCGTTATAACTTGCTTAATCCAACCGCCAAAAAACAAAAAGTTCCTTATGTTACTGCCAAACTGCAAGAATCAGTAGGTCCGATTATCGCTTCTACTGATTACATGAAGCTGTTTGCTGATCAGATCCGTGAGTTTATTCCTGCTGGTCGTGATTATAAAGTGCTGGGTACCGACGGTTTTGGTCGCTCAGACTTCCGCTTCAAGCTAAGAGAGCACTTTGAGGTTGATCGCCATTTCGTGGTTTTGGCGGCATTGAAAGCACTTGCTGACGAAGGTAAGATTCCTGCTTCAAAACTTGCCGAAGCCATTAAAAAGTATGATGTCAATCCCGCTAAATCCAACCCACATCACGCATAAGGTTTTTCGACATGAGTAAATTGTTAGAAATTAAAGTGCCGGATATCGGAGATTTCAGTGAAGTTGAAGTCATTGAATTGCTGGTTGCCGTTGGAGATCGGGTAGAGGCTGAACAAAGCCTTGTAACAGTTGAATCAGACAAGGCTTCAATGGAAATTCCGTCCTCTGATTCAGGTATTGTTAAAAGCCTCAAAGTCAAAATTGGTGATAAAGTCAAAGAAGGCAGTGTCATTCTGGAGCTTGAAGCTGCAGATGATGCCGCTGTACAGGCTGCACCGGCAGCCGCTCCCGGACCCTCGGTCGCTGTCAGTCAGGATCCGGTCCAAACCACGGCAACGGTACCGTCAGCACCTGCAATGGAAGGGTCCATGGTAAATGTTGTCGTGCCCGATATCGGTGACTTCAGCGAGGTAGAGGTCATTGAGGTTCTGGTGTCTGTGGGTGATAAGGTAGAGGTTGAGTCAAGCCTGATCACCGTGGAATCTGACAAGGCTTCCATGGAAATCCCGTCTTCGCATGCAGGAACGGTAACTTCTGTTGCGGTGAAAGTGGGTGATAAGGTTGCCAAGGGTTCACTCATTCTGTCGCTTGGCACCAGCGGGACACAAGCCGCTGCCGCACCTGTGCCGGCACAGCCGGTGCAGGTGACCCAAGCCGTAGAAACCATGACAAAATTGCCCAGTTCAGACCGCATTGACGAGACCGCGGCAGTTCCTTCCGAATTCAGGGTTTCACCCACGGCTTCCTTTGCGCCAACCGCCATGCCAAGCCGCAACTTGCCCCATGCTTCTCCTTCCGTGCGCAAGTTTGCACGTGAACTTGGCGTGGATCTTGCGCAGGTGAAGGGAACGGGTGAGAAGAGCAGGATTACACAGGATGATGTTCGCAAGTATGTGAAGGCAACCTTGACGGCTGCCATGAGCACGCACTCCACCACGACCAGCTCAAGTGTTGGCGGTGGCTTGTCTGTTCTGGATTGGCCGAAAATTGACTTTGCCAAATTTGGTCCGGTTGAATCCAAACCCTTGTCTCGGATCAAGAAGATATCAGGTGCAAACCTGCATCGCAACTGGGTCATGATTCCTCATGTGACTAATAATGAAGAGGCGGATATTACCGAACTGGAAGCGCTTCGGGTGAAGCTGAACAAAGAGAATGAAAAAGCCGGTATCAAGTTCACCATGCTGGCATTCATTATCAAGGCGGTCGTTGCCTCCCTGAAAAAATTCCCGGAATTCAATGCTTCGCTTGATGGCGACCAGCTGGTGATGAAGAAGTATTACCACATCGGTTTTGCTGCTGATACGCCAAATGGATTGGTTGTGCCCGTTCTTAAAGATGCAGACAAGAAAAGCATTTCCGAAATCGCCAGGGAAACGGCAGAACTGGCCAAACTGGCCCGTGACGGCAAATTGTCTCCCTCACAGATGCAGGGCGGGTGTTTTACCATTTCTTCATTGGGTGGCATTGGGGGAACTTCATTTACGCCTATCATTAATGCGCCTGAAGTGGCCATTCTGGGTGTATGCCGTTCTTCGTACAAACCTGTCTGGAATGGCCAGGCCTTTGAGCCGCGTCTGACGATTCCCCTGTCATTATCCTACGATCACAGGGTTATCGATGGCGCCCTGGCTGCTCGTTTCAATGCCTATCTGGCCTCATTGCTGGCGGATTTCCGTCGGGTATTAATTTAAGGGCAGGGGGTTTGAAATGAGTCAAATTGAAGTCAAAGTACCCGATATTGGTGATTTTGAGAGCGTGGAAGTCATTGAGATCCTGGTGGCGCCCGGTGATGTGATTACCGAAGAACAAGGCCTGATCACCGTGGAATCAGACAAGGCCTCCATGGAAATCCCTTCTCCGGCCGCCGGAAAGGTGGTGGCGCTTAATATCAAGCTGGGTGACAAGATTGCGCAAGGCAGCGTGATTTTAACCCTTGAAAGCAGCGCTGCTGAGCCAAAAGCCGAGCCGGCTGCGGTCAGTGCGCCGCTTGCTGTGGCAACACCTGCCGCAGCGGCACCTGCCGTTAATGTGGCAGCCGTTTCTGCAGGCATGACAGAAGATGCCTGCGATGTTCTGGTGCTGGGTGCTGGCCCTGGCGGCTATTCAGCCGCTTTCCGTGCCGCAGATCTTGGCCTGAAAGTCGTGCTTGTAGAACGTTACGCCACCTTGGGTGGTGTATGCCTGAATGTGGGATGCATTCCGTCCAAGGCCTTGCTGCATAATGTGGCCGTGCTGGAAGAAGCCAGGAACCTGGCCGCCAATGGTATTGTTTTTGGTGAGCCGGTTATTGACCTGGACAAACTGCGTGGTTATAAAGACAGCGTCATCGGCAAGCTGACCGGTGGTTTGGCGGGTATGGCAAAGGCCCGTAAGGTGACTGTGATAACGGGTGTTGGCGAGTTTGCAGACAGTCACCACCTTTCCGTAACCAAACCGGATGGCACAACCCAGGTGCTGGCTTTTAAAAATGCCATTATTGCTGCCGGAAGCCAGTCGGTAAAGCTGCCTTTCCTGCCCAATGATCACCGTATTGTTGATTCAACCGGAGCCCTTGAGCTCAAGTCTATTCCCAAGAAAATGCTTATTGTTGGGGGGGGTATCATCGGGCTTGAAATGGGAACGGTGTATTCGGCACTGGGTGCCCGTCTTGATGTGGTTGAAATGCAGGATGGCCTAATGCAGGGCGCAGACCGTGATCTGGTAAAGGTCTGGCAAAAAATGAATGCCCCTCGTTTTGACAACATTATGTTGAAAACGAAAACGGTGGCCGCCGAAGCAAAAGAGGATGGTATTTGGGTAACGTTTGAGGGTGAAAGCGCGCCCAAAGAGCCGCAACGCTACGATTTGGTGTTGCAGGCAGTGGGACGTTCTCCAAACGGTAACAAAATCGGGGCTGAAAAGGCGGGCGTGCAGGTTAGCGACCGTGGTTTTATTGCGGTAGACCAGCAAATGCGCACCAATGTGCCTCATATTTATGCGATTGGGGATTTGGTGGGACAACCCATGCTGGCTCACAAGGCTGTTCATGAAGCCCATGTGGCTGCCGAAGTGATTGCCGGGCAGAAAAGCTTCTTTGATGCCAGGGTGATTCCTTCTGTTGCCTACACAGACCCTGAAGTGGCCTGGGTTGGACTGACTGAAGAACAGGCTAAAAAAGAGGGGATCAAGATTGAAAAAGGTCTTTTCCCCTGGGCAGCTTCAGGCAGGGCCATTGCCAATGGCCGTGATGAAGGGTTTACCAAGCTTATATTTGATGCGCAAACCCATCGTATCCTTGGTGGTGGCATTGTGGGGACTCATGCGGGTGACCTGATAAGCGAAGTGGCACTGGCGATTGAAATGGGGGCTGATATGGTGGATATTGGCAAGACCATTCACCCACACCCGACTTTAGGTGAGTCTATTGGCATGGCAGCGGAAGCGGCTCATGGCAGTTGCACCGACTTACCACCATCCAGACGCAAATAATTCTTTTTTGTTTCAGGATTAAAACTCTCTTATTTTCCGGTTTTACGGAAAATCAAGAGAGTTTTTTCTTGGTGTCGCTTAAAATGGCGGATTGACCGTTATGTTTTTATGTATATTGAAATGACTGCCGTACCTACTGAACAGCATTCTCTTGATGAATGGCTGGCTTATCTTGAATCCATTCATTCAACCTCCATCGATATGGGCCTGGATCGTGTCAATGAGGTGGCCAAACGCCTGGATATCGATTGGTCGGGCGTGAAAATTATCGTGGGTGGCACTAACGGCAAGGGCTCAACCTGTGCCATGCTAGAGTCCATCTACCTTGCGGCTGGCTATTCTGTGGGTATGTACACATCGCCACATTTGCTTCATTTCAATGAGCGTATCCGTTTGAATGGCATCATTGCAGATGATGCGTCTATCATTGCACAACTGGCCCATATAGAGAAAGTGCGCGCAGAGATTACGCTGACTTATTTTGAATACACAACGCTGGCGGCACTGCTGTTGTTCAAGCAGCATAATGTAGATATTGCCGTGCTTGAGGTGGGTCTGGGTGGTCGGCTTGATGCAGTCAATATTGTGGATGCCGATTGCTCTATTGTTACCAGCGTAAATATTGATCACACCCAGTGGCTGGGTAATACCCGGGAAGAAATCGGATTCGAAAAGGCGCATATTTTCAGGGCAGGCAAACCTGCTATTTGCAGTGACCCCGAGCCCCCTCAATCCCTTCTTGATTATGCCAATCGCATAGGCGCGGATTTATGGCTGTTCGGCAAAGATTTCAATTATTCAGGTGACAAGCAGCAATGGGCTTTTGCCGGGCGTACCCAACGCCGTAATGCCTTGGCCTATCCTGCTTTGCGGGGGGCAAACCAGCTGTTAAATGCATCTGCAGCGCTGGCGGCGATCGAATCACTTCGTAGCCGTCTTGCCGTGCCTATTCAGGCTATCCGTGAGGGTCTGCTGCAGGCATCTTTGCCAGGCCGTTTCCAGATCCTGCCAGGCCAGCCTACCGTCATTCTTGATGTTGCCCATAATCCGCACGCCGCTGCAGTATTGGCACACAATCTTGATGGCATGGCTTATTTTCCATACACCCATGGTGTAATTGGAATGCTGAATGACAAGGATTGTGAGGAGGTCATTAAAAAAATGGGGCGGCGCATTGATCATTGGTATTGCGCAAGTCTGCCTGGCGATCGGGCACGTTCAGGCCAGGATATTGCCACTAAAGTAACCGCACTTTTCCCTCCCGATAAAGACGGTTTGCCAACCGTTACGGTCCATGATACACCTGTAAGCGCGTATGAAGCGGCAAGGGAAAAAATGGCCAACGATGATAGAATTGTGGTTTTTGGTTCATTTGTAACGGTGGCTGCCGTTATGCAGAAGCTAAATAAAGGGTAAGTTGGCTGTAAAGTTAACGCTCAACAAGGATTTATATGGGATTGTTCAATTCACAAAATAACCAGAATCAACACCATCGGTCTCGTACGCGCATGAGCGAGTCAGAGCAGCAGGCGCTTAAAGCCAAGGCTCGCAACCGGCTGATTGGTGCCATTGTATTGATTATTTTGGCAATTATCGTGGTTCCTGCCGTTCTTAATACGAATGATACTCCTAATATCCAGCAATTGCCGCCTATGGCTCCCTTGGTGGCGGGCGGTAACAATGACGCTAATGTAGCTGGAACCCTTTCGGTAACAACCGCTCCGGGTGTCGAGTCCAATGGCAGCACCTCAACTTCCCAGCTTGTCAATACAGACGGGACAGTCTCAGGCGATCTTCAGGTAACCGGTTCGGTTGCCTCTGATACAGCTATTATTCCCGAACAAACACCAGGCACGCCTGTTGAGTCAGTTGCTTCGGGTACCGCCATTGTAGCCGGTACAGAAACCCAAAACCTGACAGGGCAAGAAACCCAAACGCCGGCACGTACCCCAGAGTCTAAAGAAGTCGTTAAAAAACAAGAGCCAGAGCGAACCAGGCCGGCTGAGGTAAAAAGACCCGATAATCGCATTACCATTAAAGAGGCTGAACGCACCGATGACGGATCCCGTGCGCTGGCTTTGCTGGAGGGGCGCAGTCCTTCAGTCAAGCCCAAAAGCTCTCCCAAGGTGACCAGTGGGAATTACTCCCTTCAAATCGCCTCTTACTCTTCATCCAAGGATGCACAGGATAGACGTGAAAAGTTAATGGCCTCTGGCGTTTCCAATGCTTATGTGCAAAGTGCCATGGTTAATGGCAAACAGCAATATCGTCTTCGCGTAGGCCCATTCAACTCACGGGAAGCGGCTCAGGCGGCACAAACCCGTTTGCGTACGCTGGGTTACGATAACGGGTTTATTTCAGCCAATTAAACCATTGTGACCGAATTTGATTATGTCGCGCTGGGCATTGTTGCCGTGTCCGGCCTGTTGGGGTTAATGAGAGGGTTCCTGAAGGAGTTTTTCTCATTGATTGCCTATGTTGTTGCATTTATTGGTGCTGCATGGTGGGGGCCTCATGTGTACCCTTGGTTTCAGGCATTTATTGATAATTCCCTTTTAAGCATGGGTATTGGTTATGGTCTGACCTTCATTGGTGTTTTGCTGGTGGTGGGTTTGCTTAACCTGACTCTTGGAACACTAATAGAAAAAACCGGTCTTGGTCCGGCAGATCAGGGGCTTGGTATTATATTTGGATTGGCGCGGGGCATTCTTATTGTCCTTGTGCTTGTCGTTATTGCGGGATACACTCCATTTCCCCAGGAGCAATGGTGGGTACATGCACGTTTTTCAGGGGCGGCAGTCAATCTGATCAAACAGATTGCGCAGTTATTGCCCGAGAATGTGGGGTCTTACCTGCCTTATCAGTAGTTTTCATCGTTAAAAATAGGTATACACAATATGTGTGGAATAGTCGGGATCGTCGGTCGTTCTCCTGTTAATCAATTGATATATGACAGCCTGCTTTTATTGCAGCATCGTGGCCAGGATGCTGCAGGTATTGCAACGGCAAACGGCAATAACTTTAATATGTTCAAAGCGCATGGTCTGGTCAGGGACGTGTTCAGAACACGTAACATGCGGTCATTGCCCGGCAATTCGGGCATTGGGCAGGTGCGTTACCCCACGGCAGGATCAAGTGACAGCCTTGAAGAGGCGCAGCCTTTCTATGTGAATGCACCGTTTGGCATCACTTTTGCCCATAACGGCAATCTGACCAACTGGCGTGAGTTGCGCGAATCCCTGTTCAAGGTGGATCGCCGTCACATCAATACCAATTCCGATTCCGAAGTACTGCTGAACGTACTTGCCAATGAATTGCAAAATGCATCGCATGGCATTTCCCTGGATACTGATACGATTTTCAAGGCGGTGTCCGCGCTCCATAAACGTGTGAAAGGCGCCTATACCGTTATCGCCCATATTGCCGGTTACGGTATGCTGGCTTTTCGTGATCCGTTTGGCATTCGTCCATTATGTCTGGGCCGTTCAGAGTCCGAACAGGGAACCGAGTGGATCGTTGCCTCAGAGTCTGTTGCCATTGAAGGAATCGGGTTTGATTTCGTTCGTGATGTGCAGCCTGGTGAGGCGGTCTTTATCGATCTTGACGGGAACGTTACCTCTCAGCAGTGTGCTGAAAACCCTGTCTTGACACCCTGCCTGTTCGAGTATGTATACTTTGCCAGGCCTGATTCAACCATTGATGGGATAAACGTTTATAACGCCCGACTAAAAATGGGGGAATATCTGGCGATCAAAGTTGCCAAACAATTGCGTTTAAGTGATATTGACGTGGTTATGCCTATCCCTGATTCCTCACGGCCTGCCGCCATGGAGCTGGCATCTCATCTTAAGCTGGAATACCGCGAAGGGTTCATCAAGAACCGTTATGTGGGGCGGACGTTTATTATGCCCGGTCAGGCAGTGCGTAAAAAATCCGTGCGCCAAAAATTGAACGCCATGAGCATGGAGTTCAAGGGTAAAAATATTTTGCTTGTTGATGATTCTATTGTGCGTGGTACCACAAGTCGTGAGATTGTGGATATGGCCAGGGCAGCGGGTGCCAATAAAGTGTATTTTGCATCGGCCGCGCCAGCTGTGCGCTATCCAAATGTGTATGGTATTGATATGCCTTCACAGGATGACCTGATCGCAACTGGAAGAACACCCGAGGAAGTGGCCAAGGAAATTGGAGCTGACGGCCTGGTATATCAGGATCTTGCAGATCTTAAACAGGCTATTCATGATTTAAACCCTAATATTAACCAGTATGAGGCTTCTTGCTTTGATGGAAAATATGTGACAGGCGATATCGATGAGGCTTACTTAAAGCGTCTTCACGACACCCGTCACCAAGAGAACAGCAATACAGAGCCGCAGGGTGGTTTGCAGTTCAATATGGGTTACGCAGCCAATAACGGCTCAAACTATTAGGCCATATTGCTTCATTGGGCAGTGTTGTTTTTTCTGAATAACACTGCCAATGAGGCAATAACAATGACAGCAAATAACAGCAGGCTCCAGATGGCGTATTCAACGCCCAATAACTCTGCCCGGGCGTCCATGCAGGTGGCGTAAATGCCAAACAGCCATGGTATGGCAGCATCCAGGCCGGTTGTTTTGGCCATAAACCGGTCGGCAAACGTCATGTCGCAGGAAAACATCTCAGAGGCTACGCTATATTGGTACCACGCAGCAAGAACGCCGCAAACGCCCAGCCCCCATACAGTAAAGGCAAGCATCTTTTTGGCAATGGTTGAACTGAAAAAATTGGCCAGCAGACAAACGGCGGCAATCGTCAGAAATATCAGACGTTGCAAAACACACCAGGCACACGGAGGCATATCAAGAAAATGCTGACAGAACAAGGCAATGCCAACAGCAGCCAGGCAGGCTAATGCAACTGTATTTAGTATTTTTTGTGTCACGGGTAAACCTTTTTCAGGAATGAAGTTTGGCAATATCGCCTGAAAGAGACATTATAAGCTCGTATGCGCCATTCCAGACAATTTGAACGCCAATGCAAAGCAGTATAAAGGCGGACAGCCGCATGAAAACCGCCGTTCCGGTAGAACCGAGTTTATAGAGAAATTGTGCGGCATAGCGCAAGCAAAGATACACAATAATTGCAACAAACAAAATGCCTGTGAGGGTTCCTGTTAAGTTAAGCAGGCTATAGGCTGGACTGGAACTTTGAATGGTGGCGCCAATTGTGATGGCGGCGGAAATGCTTCCCGGTCCGCAGGTGATGGGAAAGGTTAACGGAAAAAAAGCATGTGCCTTGACTTTTTCCATGGTGAATTGCTCGGCCAGTTTTTCTGCATGAACCGTGTCGTTGTCTTTGGCATTAAGTAACTGCCATGCACTGGCTACCACCAGAATCCCACCGGCCACCCTTACAATAGGCAAGGAAATGCCAAAGAAGCTCAGGACAATATTTCCACCCACAGTTGCGCAAACAAGCATGATAAGTACGTTAATGGCAATTCTTTTCGCCAGGATGGCACGTGTTGCACTACTGGCGCCACTGGTCATTGTCCAGAAGATGGGTGTGACTGCGGGAGGGTTTACGAGTGGCAGCAAGGTACCCACAACAAACAGGAAACTGCGGCCTATAAAATAAACATACTCGTTAATCATCATTTGATGCGGGCATCCGGATAGGTAAGGGTTTTCAGGGTTTCAAGCAGGTCGCGTTCAAACAGCAGTTGTGTGCGGGGGTTTTCAAGTGTAACGCCATCAAGGATGAAAACGTCTTCCACTCGCTCGCCCAAGGTCATGACTTTGGCCATTTGAAGATTGATGTTGTGCCTGCTGAAAGTGGAGGCAAGGCTGTATAGTATACCCGGAGTATCCGTGGCTGTAATTGAAAGTCGCCAGGACTTGCTGTGTTCGTCTGGCTGTAACTCTATGCTGGGTACAATAGGAAAGGTTCGTGATCGACGAACGCCTGCCGTCATGCTGAACCGGGTTCTTCGCTTAAGCACGCACTGAAAGTCTTCAAGCTGTTTTTTTGTGATTTTATCAGCAAGACCATGTTCAATAATCGGCACATAAGAACGGGTATCCTCTCCAAATGCAAGGCTTTCAATGATAAAACTGTCAAGTGCATAGCCTTCATTGCTGGTGTGGATGCGGGCATCAAGAATATTAATCTGGTTTTCGTAGAAATAGGAACAGATCAATTCAAACAGGTTTTCCTTGTCTTTGGTATAAACAAGCAGCTGAATTCCTTCGTTTTTGTCGGTGGGTCGGGCTTTCACAACGGTCTGTTCGGTAGATACCGACTTATATAACTGCCGCGTATGCCAGGCAATTTCCAGGGGTTCGTGACGCAGGAAGTAAGCGACATCCATTTTTAACCAAAATGCATCCCTGTCTTCATCATCCAGCCCTGCAAGACTGATTAATGCCATGGCTTCATTTTTACGTTGTGCCAAAATGCTGCTACGGTCCAGTTGCGCACCACCCAGCGCTGCCAATGCATGGTTATACAGATCCTCAAGCAGCTTGCCTTTCCAGGCGCTCCAGACTTTCGGGCTGGTCCCACGGATATCAGCCACGGTAAGCAGATAAAGCGCGCTCAGGTAGCGTTCTGTTTTTACCAAATCAACAAAATCCCGTATAACCTGCGGGTCAGATAAGTCCTGCTTTTGGGCGACCCGGGACATGACAAGATGGTTCTCGACCAGAAACTCAACCAGGCGGGCGTCTTCCGGCTCAAGTTTGTGATCTTTTGCAAATTTTCGGACTTCAACCGCACCCAGTTCGGAATGATCACCACCTCGTCCTTTGGCGATATCGTGAAAAAGTGCGGCCACATACAGTAGCCAGTGTTTTTCAAAATAAGCAATCAGGTGGCTGGCCAGCGGATATTCACGGGCATGCTCAGGCATGGTGAAGCGTCGCAGATTGCGAATGACCATCAAAGTGTGCTGGTCTACGGTGTATACGTGAAATAAATCATGTTGCATCTGGCCCACTACGTTTTTGAAGGCAGGGATGTACATGGGCAGTACATTCAGCATTGTCATGCGTCGCAGGTTATGTACAATGCCTGTGGGAGATTGCAGGATTTGTAAAAAAAAACGCCGGTTTACCGGGTTGCGCCTGAACTGGGCATCTATCCTGAAGCGTGAGCTCCAGATGGCCCGTTGTGTACGCACGGTCATGTCGGTCAGTTCAGGGTGTTGCTGCATGACCAGAAATGATTTTAACAATAATTGGGGTTTGCGCTCGAAGGCATCATCCGCCTTGATGTCTAGCCTTTGCTGGATGCTGCAAAAATCCTCATCAATATCCACGCGCATGGCATTGGTAACAGGAAAAAAATAGTCCTGAAAGTTTTGCATCATGAATTGGGTGAGCTGGTAAACAATACGCGCAGAATTGTAATATCGCTGCATGAGTACTTCGCTGGGGCGTTTGCTGCCTTGGGATTTTATTTTATAAATTTCAGCCAGTACCGGTTGGGTATGAAACAGCAGTCGATCATCGCGCTTGTTGGCCAGTAAATGAAGTTCAATCCGAAGCCGCTTGAATTCCTGCTCCGCTTTTTTCAATTTACTGGATTCATCATCGGTCATGAGTCCGGCAGTGACCAGATTTCGCCAGCTTGGGCCCATTCCGGCAGCTTTGGCAAGCCAATGTATTTGCTGCAGATCCCTGTGGCCGCCCGGTGATTCCTTGCAGTTGGGCTCAAGAGAATAGGGTGTGTCATTGAAGCGGGCATGGCGCTGTTGTAATTCAAGCCTTTTTGCCAGATAAAATTCACGCGGGTTAAGTTGGGCATGAAATTTTCTATCCAGTTCAAGAGCCAGTTTACGGTTGCCCAGGACAAAGCGCAATTCAAGCAATGAGGTCTCTATTGTTATGTCGGTTTTCGATATTTCAAGACATTGTTCTATGGTTCGCACGCTATGCCCAATTTCCAGGCCAAGATCCCACAACATTGCGATAAAAGATTCAAGCTCGATTTTTTCTTTTGGTTCAGGCTCTTGTCTAAGCAAGATAAGAATATCAATATCGGAAAACGGGTAGAGTTCTCCGCGCCCATATCCACCTACAGCGCAAAGGACGGCATTTTGGGGAAGCGGATGGAGTATGACCAGGTTTTTAAATGCCTGGTCTACGATTTTACGCAGCGATACCAGCAAAGTATCCGGTCTTATCTTTTGTTGCCTGTATAAGTCAAACAGATGCCCTTGCTGTTCGTTAAGCTGTTGTTTAACAAGGAGTGCTTTGCTGGGGATATTCATTTTTTATTGCTTGATAAAAGAGGGTGGCGCTGGCATGCCAGGAGAGGTGGTAAGCACTTCGTAGCCGGTTTCAGTAACAATGAGCGTATGTTCCCATTGCGCTGAAAGGCTATGATCACGTGTTACGACAGTCCATTGGTCTGCCAGAATTCGTGATTCTTTGCGGCCTGCGTTAATCATGGGTTCTATGGTAAAAACCATGCCTTTTTCAAGTTTTTGTCCTTCACCGGGTTTGCCAAAGTGCAATATCTGTGGTTCTTCATGGAAATTGCGTCCTACACCATGCCCGCAATATTCACGCACCACTGAAAATCCGTTGGCTTCAGCGTGTTTTTGAATGGCATGGCCAATATCGCCAATGGTGGCACCGGGTTTGACTTGCTGGATGCCAAGCCACATGCACTCATAGGTGTTTTCAATAAGGCGTTTTGCCAAAATTGAAGGAGGGCCGACATAAAACATGCGGCTCGTGTCGCCATACCAACCGTTTTTGATCACCGTGACATCAATATTAAGTATGTCTCCGTTTTTGAGCTTTTTTTCTCCCGGGATGCCATGGCAAATCACATGATTCACAGAAATGCAGACACTGCCGGGGTAGGGGGGGTGCCCTGGCGGTGCGTAGCCAATAGTGGCCGATTTAACCTTCAGGACATCGGTCATGTAAGCCAGACACA
This sequence comes from Advenella faeciporci, assembly GCF_014652395.1. Lineage (GTDB taxonomy): Bacteria > Pseudomonadota > Gammaproteobacteria > Burkholderiales > Burkholderiaceae_B > Advenella > Advenella faeciporci. The sequence continues at coordinate 157,380 of NZ_BMYS01000002.1, read as the reverse complement.
GTCGGTCGATTTCACCGGTTGTTACACCTGCCTTGACGAAAGGAGCAATATAATCCAAAACAGAGGCGGCTGTTTGGCAGGCGTCCCGCATTTGGTCGATATCAGTTTGATTTGTTAAAATTGGCATAACCGCTTGAGTAAATAATAAAAAAGATAGTAGAATGGTGGGCTTACCTGAAATTGCCGGGTAAGTGTGTGGTGAAAAACATAGATTGTACCACTTATTTTTATTTTCAATTAAGCAGTAAATCGCGTGTATTTTTTCCTAGGGTGTTGATTTTAAAAGATAAGTCAATGCTGAAAATACACAGGAACTAACCCTTTGGAGTTTTTATATCATGTCATTAATGCGTGAAATGCTGGAAGCAGGTGTGCACTTTGGTCACCAAACCCGTTACTGGAATCCTAAAATGTCTCAGTACATTTTTGGTAGCCGTAACAAAATTCACATTATCAACCTGGAAAAAACCGTAGGCAACTACCTGGAAGCAATGAAATTTGTTCGCCAGACAACCGCTCGCGGCGGTAAAGTCCTGTTTGTTGGTACAAAACGTGCTGCACGTGAAACAATTGCAGCAGAAGCCGCACGCGCAGGCATGCCTTATGTTGACAGTCGCTGGTTGGGCGGCATGATGACCAACTTTAAAACTGTCAAAAGCTCTATCAAGCGCCTGAAAGAAATGGAAGCTGCCGTTGCTGATGGCAGCACCGAGCGCATGAGCAAGAAAGAAGCCCTGATGTTCGAACGCGAACTGGAAAAACTGAACAAATCCATCGGTGGTATCAAAGACATGAATACCCTTCCTGATGTTTTGTTCGTTATTGACGTTGGCTACCACAAAATTGCCATCCAGGAAGCCCGTACGCTGGGTATTCCGGTTGTTGCCATTGTTGATACCAATCACTCACCGGATGGCATCGATTACGTTATTCCCGGTAACGATGACTCTGCCAAAGCAATCGCCCTTTATGCAAAAGGCGTGGCTGACGCTGCCCTTGAAGGTCGTGAGCAAAGCCTGAATGGTCTTGTTGAGACCATTGTTGAGGCCGAGGAAGAGTTTGTTGAAGAAGTTCAGGAAGACGACAACAACTAATATGACAGCATCTTGCCTAATATTCATTTGTCATGAAAATCGGGTATGTTGTCAATTGATCCCGCGAGGCTGATCAATTATATTTGTAAATTCAATTCGCCCCGCCCAGTCGGGGCGACTTTAAAAATACTGGAGTAAAAATGGCTGCGATTACTGCTGCGATGGTAAAGGAACTGCGCGAGAAAACAGATGCGCCCATGATGGAGTGCAAAAAAGCACTGACAGAAGCTGATGGAGATCTGGCACGTGCCGAGGAAATCCTGCGGATCAAATTGGGTAGCAAAGCCAGCAAGGCTGCTTCACGTGTTACCGCTGAAGGTCTGGTTGGTCTTTTTATTGCTGAAGATGGCAAGACGGGTGCTGTTGTTGAAATTAACTGCGAAACCGATTTTGTGGCAAAAAATGACGACTTCATTAACTTCGTCAACCAAATGGCTGAGCTGATTGCCAAACAAAATCCCGCTGATGTTGATGCGCTGTCTGCCTTGCCATTTGCTGAGGGTACCGTAGAATCCACACGTTCAGCCCTGATCGGCAAAATCGGTGAAAATATGTCTATTCGCCGTTTCCAGCGGATTGAAACCGAAAACCTGTTGGCCAGCTACGTTCACGGTGGTCGTATTGGTGTGTTGGTTGAGTTCTCCGGTGACCAGGAAGTGGGTAAAGACTTGGCCATGCATATTGCCGCCACCAAGCCTAAAGCTATCGATGCCAGCGGCGTGCCTGCCGAGGAAATCGAAAAAGAGCGCTCTGTGGCAGAGCAAAAAGCCTCAGAGTCTGGCAAACCTGCTGATATCGTCACCAAAATGGTTGAAGGTTCTATTGCCAAGTTCCTTAAGGAAGTTACCTTGCTGACCCAGCCATTCGTTAAAAACGACAAGCAAACGGTTGAGCAAATGCTGAAAGAGAAAAAAGCTTCCATCTCCAGCTTTGCCATGTTTGTGGTTGGTGAAGGTATCGAGAAGCAGGTTACCGATTTTGCTGCCGAGGTTGCTGCCGCTACCGGTAACTAAATCAAGCATTTTCGCCTGATAAAAATAATCCCCTTTTAAGGGGATTATTTTTGAAAACTGCAAAAGTCCTGTTCCGGACTTGTTACAATAGCATGTTAATTTTTTTAAGGATGCCTTGGCATGAGTGGCAATAAATTTAAACGCGTTCTTTTAAAGCTTTCTGGCGAAGCCTTGATGGGTGAAGATGCGTATGGCATTAATCGCGCAACGATTATTCGCATGACGGAAGAAATTGCTGAAGTTGCAAAATTGGGAATAGAGCTTTCCATTGTCATTGGCGGAGGTAATATTTTTCGTGGTGTGGCGCCCGGAGCCCAAGGCATGGACAGGGCAACTGCAGACTATATGGGCATGATGGCAACGGTCATGAACGCCCTGGCACTGCAAGATGCACTTAAAAACCACGGTGTTGTTGCACGGGTGCAATCCGCCCTGAATATTGATCAGGTAGTAGAGCCTTACATTCGACCCAAGGCATTGCGCTATCTGGAAGAGAAAAAAGTGGTTATTTTTGCTGCAGGCACAGGAAATCCTTTTTTCACCACTGATACCGCCGCCGCATTACGCGGTGCTGAAATGGGTGTTGAAATTGTCATGAAAGCTACAAAAGTTGATGGCATTTATTCTGCTGACCCAAATAAAGACCCTACTGCCACAAAATATTCACGCATCAGTTTTGATGAGGTAATTACACGTCGACTTGAAGTGATGGATGCAACGGCATTTGCTTTGTGTCGTGACCAGAAACTTCCTATCATGGTTTTTTCAATTAATAAGCCAGGTGCCCTGAAAAGAGCTGTTTGCGGTGAAGATGAAGGCACGTTAGTTCACGTATAAAGGATATGCAATGAGTATTTCAGAAGTTAAAAAATCAGCTGAAACCAGGATGAATAAATCCATTGAAACGCTGAAAAACAATTTGTCAAAAATTCGTACCGGTCGCGCTACTGCCGCGCTGCTCGATCACGTTCAGGTTGACTACTATGGTTCAATGGTTCCCGTCAGCCAGGTTGCTGCCGTTAACGTGATTGATGCGCGCACTCTTAGTGTTCAACCATGGGAAAAGCACATGGCGGCACCTTTGGAAAAGGCGATTCGTGAATCTGATCTTGGCCTGAATCCTGTTGCGTTGGGTGAGCTTTTGCGTGTACCAATGCCCGCCTTAACAGAAGAACGTCGCCGTGATCTGACTAAAGTGGTCAAAAACGAAGGTGAGGATGCTAAAATTGCAATACGTAACCTGCGTCGTGATGCTAACGACACCTTCAAGAAAATGGTGAAAGATAAAGAAATCTCAGAGGACGATGAACGTCGTGGTCAGGATGATATCCAGAAAATGACAGATAAATTCGTTGCTGAAATTGATACCCTGGTTTCTCAAAAAGAAGCCGAAATCATGAAAGTTTAAGCGTTGGCTTATATTTTTACATTAATTGAAATTTGCCAATGATTCAAAGTTCGACACTTGATATTCCGGATACCCATGATGTGCCAAAGCACATCGCCATTATCATGGATGGTAATGGCCGTTGGGCAACCGACCGAAAAATGCCTCGTACGGCAGGGCATGTCCGTGGCGTGCAGGCAGTACGCAAAGTTGTCGAGCACTGCGCTAAAAGCGGCGTCAGTTACCTGACCTTGTTTGCATTCAGTTCAGAAAACTGGCGCCGTCCCAAAGATGAAGTCTCGTTGCTCATGCGCCTTTTTATTCGCACGCTAGAGCGGGAAGTCAAGCGCCTGAATGAAAATGGCATCTGCCTGAAGATCGTGGGTGATTTGTCCCAGTTTGAGCCAAAATTGCAGCAACTGATTCTTCAGTCGCAGGAAAAAACCAGTGGCAACACTAAAATGACCCTGACGATTGCGGCCAATTACGGTGGTCGCTGGGATATCCTGCAGGCAATAAAGCGTCTTATTGTGGAAAATCCGCAGGCGGTTCAGGTGCCAGAATTAATCAATGAGCAGCTGCTTAACAGCTATCTTGCCATGTCCTGGGCACCAGAACCCGACCTGTTTATCAGAACGGGCGGTGAAAGCCGCATTTCAAATTTTATGATTTGGCAGCTGGCTTACACCGAGCTTTACTTTACCAATACTTATTGGCCAGACTTCAAAGAAAAAGATCTGGAGTTGGCTTTTGAGTGGTACCGGGGACGTGAGCGCCGGTTTGGGCGCACCAGCGCCCAGCTTAAAATAAAATAACAAGGGGGCATTCATGCTCGGCCAAAGAGTCATAACGGCCATTATTCTTTTGGCGGTTCTGGTCGCTGTTGTTTCAATACCAAATCCGGTATATTTTAACTGTTTTGTCAGCCTGGCCGCTTCGGCGGCTTTTTGGGAATGGTTGCGGCTTACTTTGCCTAAAGCATGTAAAGGTAAAGGAATTGAGTATGCCGGGGGCATAATTCTTTTCATGCTGTTTTTGGGCGGTTCCATTTTCCCGCCTGAAATAATAGCTGATGACACGCCTTATTTATCCCTATTCAACGAAGCTGGCCTGTTTTTCGTTGTGCTTAGTGCATTTGTATGGCTGTTGCTCATTCCCATTGTGCTTTATCGGGCCCGACTTGATCCCCCGGGAAAAAATTTCTTACATGCCTTATTTGGTTTTGTCACCATTGTGGCAACCTGGTATGCCATTATTACCATGTATCTTATTCATGGGGCCTGGTTTGTTTTCTCTTACCTGATTCTAATTTGGTGTGCCGATATTTTTGCTTACTTTGGTGGTAAATATTTTGGCGGTGCAAAACTTGCGCCCAAAATCAGTCCGGGAAAAACCCGTTCGGGCGCTGTGTGCGGAATTTTGGCATCCATGATCTGGATGCTGGCCAGTGCTTTCATCGAGAACAGTTTTTCTTATTTTATGCTACAGCAGTCTTCCATTTTGCTAATACCCGCAGTGGGTTTGCTGCTGGCAGTTTATTCCATTTTTGGAGACCTGTATGAGTCGCTCCTGAAGCGACGGGCGGGTTTCAAGGATTCCAGTAATTTGTTGCCTGGTCATGGCGGTGTCTGGGATCGACTGGACTCAGTATTGTCAGTCAGTCCGATTGCAATGTTGATCTGGTATTTACTTATTCATTGATTTATTATGCAAAACATAGCGATATTTGGTGCCACCGGCTCCATTGGCGATAGTACGCTGGATGTTATTCGAAAACATGCAGACCGTTTTTCCGTATATGCACTCAGCGCTCATAGTCGTATTCGCAAATTGCTTGAACTTTCTCTGGTTCATCATCCGAAGGTTGTCATCGTTCCTGATGATGTCGCTGATAAAACATTCAGGCAGCTTTGGCCTTCAGGTGTAAGCATGCCTGAAATCCGTATTGGCTCAGAAGGACTGTGCGAGACGGCCCGTGATCCTGAAGCGGATACGGTGGTTGCCGCTATTGTGGGAACGGCCGGTTTACCCTCTGCTTTTGCAGCAGCACAGGCTGGCAAGCGGATCTTGTTAGCCAACAAAGAAGCACTGGTTGCTGCGGGTTCCCTGTTCATGGAAACAGTGAAAAAAAACAATGCCACTTTGTTACCGCTTGATAGTGAACACAATGCCATTTTTCAATGTCTTCCCAATGGCAAATACAATTCACAGGTCAAGCGCCTTATTCTGACCGCTTCAGGCGGACCGTTTCGCAATATTGATCCTGCCGGCCTTTCTGCGGTAACCCCCGAGCAGGCATGCAAGCATCCTAATTGGTCAATGGGGCGAAAAATATCCATTGACTCGGCAACCATGCTAAATAAAGGTCTTGAGGTGATAGAAGCCAAATGGATGTTTGATGTTGATGCTTCCAGAATAGATGTTCTGGTCCATCCGGAAAGTACGATTCATTCCATGGTTGAATATATCGACGGATCATTGTTGGCCCAATTGGGTAATCCTGATATGCGCATTCCCATTTCTTATGCTTTAGGTTACCCGGACAGGATTGAAAGCAATACCGAAAGCTTTGATTTTTCACGTTTGCTGCAGCTTAATTTTGAGTTGCCCGATTACCAGAGGTTTCCCTGTCTTCGACTTGCCTTTGATGCATTAAAATCAAGCCAGTCAGACTGTGTGGTGCTTAATGCTTCCAACGAGGTGGCGGTTGATTATTTCCTGAAAAACAAAATAAAATTTACCGATATCGCAGTTACTATTGAAAAAATGCTTGATGGATTTGCCGGAACTGTCAAAGGCTCTTTGTGTCACATAGATGATGTCTTCGAGCTTGATGCCTTGGCTAGAAGCCATACCAGTGAATTGTTAAACACTACTCATTGACCAGCCTGGGGATCTTGATGCTTTTTAATCTGCTTTTTTTTATTATTACTATCAGCGTTGTGGTTGTGTTCCACGAGCTGGGGCATTATCTTGCCGCTCGGTATTACAACGTGAGAGTAGAGCGTTTTTCTCTTGGTTTTGGGAAAATCCTCTTCAAAAAAACCGATAAACATGGTACCGAATGGGCAGTTTCGGCCTTGCCTCTGGGGGGTTATGTAAAACCGCTTGCAGAGCCGCCTGTGGGCGCCAGTCCACGGGAAGCCGCACGGGCGATTAGTCAAAAAACACCTTGGCAACGGTTTGTCATATTTGCTGCGGGCCCTTTCTTCAGTTTTTTGCTGGCCATTATTATTTATTCCGGTATGAAAATAAGCGGGACAACAGAACCCGTTCCGTATCTTGCACAGCCAGCGCCTGAAACCGCTGCCTATATGGCTGGAATTGATGGCGGAGACAGGGTGTTGGCAGTAAATGGGGTTGACGTGCAGGGGTGGGCTGAGGCCCGTTTGGCCCTACTTGAGCCGCTTGCCTCGGGTGCTGAAACCACGCTTGCACTTCAGGCCCAAAATGGTGCTGTACGTGATGTGTCCATACAATTTCCCAAGGTAACAGGTACGCTGGAAGGTGTTGATTTGATGGGGCAGGCGGGCCTTGCCTTAATGGCGCCAAAGCCCCGTGTGGCCAATGTCCTTGATGACGGGGCAGGGCAGCAGGCCGGACTTAAGGATGGGGACCTGGTTTTACGTGCAGGTTCCCATGAAGATATAAGTATTACCGGTTTGATTAAGCTAATACAGGAAAGTCCTGATAAAACCCTGACCTTGCTAATTTCAAGGGATAGCACCGAGTTGTCGCTTAATATTACCCCGCGCGCAGAATTTAATGAAAATGGTCAGGCCATAGGCAAAATCGGGGTCGCTTTTTCAGGTCAATACCCGACGCTAACCGTGCGCTACGGTATTTTTGAAAGTGTATACCTGGCAACGGTGCAAACCTTTGATACCGCCTGGTTCTCTTTGAAAATGCTGGGCAAAATGGTAATGGGACAGCTTTCATGGAAGAATATCAGTGGCCCCATCGCAATAGCCGATTATGCCGGTCAGTCCGCTCAGGTTGGTCTCGATAAATTCATTGAGTTTATTGCGCTTATCACTGTCAGTATTGGCGTCTTGAATCTTATTCCAATTCCCGGGCTGGATGGTGGTCAAATGGTTTTCTGCCTGATAGAAATGGTTAGAAAAAAAGCCCTGTCGGAACAGGTTCAGGAAAAAAGCCTGATGGTTGGATATTCATTATTGCTGTTTTTAATGATATTTGCATTTGTAAATGACATTGCCCGTGTTTTATGAGATTTTGATGTGATAAAGAGCGGGTTTTTACTGGCAAATAAGGAATTTCTGCCTTACAATCGCATGTTATGTTCTAACTGAATATTAATCAAGGATAGTCCTAATGTCTTTTCGTCCGATGACATATATAAGAAAAAAAGCGATTCCATCACTTATCGCTACACTATTGATACCGCAGGCAGTATTTGCTTTCTCTCCCTTTGTCATCAAGGATATTCAGGTTACAGGCCTGGAAAGTACAGAGCCTTCAATGGTATTCAGTTACATGCCCGTGCAGGTTGGTAATACATTTACTGAAGAGCAGGCCTCAGACGTCATCCGTCGCCTTTATGCAACCGGTCTTTTCAATGATGTCAAAATCAATACGGCAAACAATATTGTCCAAATCAATGTCGTAGAGCGGCCGCTTATTACTTCCATTACCTTTGAAGGAATGCGTGCTTTCGACAATAAAGCCATTACCACCGCATTGTCACAAGTTGGTTTTGGCACTGGACGGGCGCTCGATCCCGCGCTTCTGGATCGCGCCACTACAGAGATTCGCCAGCAGTATGTCGTCAAGGGCCATTATGGTGTCGACGTCAGCTCAACACTTACCCCTTTGCCAAATAATAGGGTAGGCATCAGTTTTACGGTTGATGAAGGCGTTTCTTCCCGTATCAAAGATATCAATATCGTCGGTAACAAGGCCTTCTCAGAGGGCGAACTGCTTGATGAATTAAGCCTTACCACTCCCGGTTTCATGACTTGGTATACAGGCACACATAAATATTCCCGTGAAAAACTTGAACAGGATACAGAAACCATCAAGGGTTTCTATCTTGATCGCGGCTATCTGGACTTCACCATGGAGCCCCCTCAGGTCACCATCTCTCCCAATCGGGAAGATATCTCCATTAACATGACGGTCAGTGAAGGTGAGCCTTATACATTACGTAAAGTTCAACTTGCCGGTGATTTGCTTGATTTGAATACAGAACTCGAGTCTTTGGTGGTATCTAAACCCGGTGAGGTGTTTAATGCATCAAAAGCACGCGATACCGTCGCTGCCATCAAAACCCGGCTGGGTGAGCTGGGGTATGCCTTTGCCACTGTAACGCCAAACCCGGTAACGGTTCCCGGTACGAACGAAGCCGACCTTACATTTTTTGTTGATCCGGGCAAACGTGTTTACGTGCGCCGCATCGATATTGGCGGTAACGTGCGCACACGTGACCAGGTTATTCGTCGTGAAATGCGCCAGCAAGAGGCAGCCTGGTATGATGCCGGTCAATTGGCCACATCAGAAGAACGCATAGATCGCCTTGGCTATTTCAACGAGGTGCAGGTTAGCCAGGCTCCTGTTGAGGGAACCGATGACCAGGTGGATATCGTTGTTGATGTCAAGGAAAAGCCAACCGGTATGATTAACCTTGGTGTAGGTTATGGTTCTACTGATAAACTTTCATTTACCGGTGGTATCAGCCAGGAAAATATTTTTGGCAGTGGTACCGACTTGGGCTTACAGGTTAATACCAGTAAACGAAACCGTGCAGCTGTTATCACGCACACAGACCCATACTGGACCTCAAGCGGCATTAGCCGTAGCACTTCTTTGTATTACCGTATTGATCGCCCCTATAACTCAAACGTAGACCAGGACGAAGATAACTACCGAACACGTTCAATTGGTTTTGGAATGAACTTTGGGGTGCCCATTTCTGAAAATGACCGTATTTTCATGGGCCTGACCTTTGAAAACAACAAGATTGAATTGCCAGATACGGATTCAGGATATATTGTTCCCAAGGCCTATCGTGATTTTGTGGACATTTATGGTGAATCCACTAATGTATTCATGTTCAATCTTGGCTGGGCCAAAGATACCCGTGACAGCGCGCTTGCGCCAACCAAGGGTTACTATACCTCGTTAACGGCAACTGCCGGGGTGGGTGATCTGAAGTACTATATGCTAAGTGCCCAGCAACAATACTATTTGCCTTTGGGTAAAGACTACACGCTAGCCTTCAATCTTGGTGCCGATTATGGCAGAAGCTTTGATAGCAAAAAGCCTTTCCCGGTTATTAAAAATCTGTATGCCGGTGGTATTGGCTCCGTTCGCGGTTATGAAGGCGCTTCCTTAGGTCCTCGTGATTTGGAATCGGGCGACTATCTAGGTGGTTCTACCCGTGTGATTGCCAATTTGCAGCTTTACCTGCCTTTCCCGGGCACACAAAATGACCGCACGTTGCGATGGTTCCTGTTTGCCGATGCCGGCAAAGTCAGTGTTTCCGGTAAAAGCGTTTGTACCAACGGTAATATAAACAATGGTGGCCTGGTTGATAAACCGTGTGGCTGGCGTTATTCTGCCGGTGTGGGCCTGTCTTGGCAGTCCCCCTTGGGTCCATTGCAAATTTCATATGCTCGCCCAATCAGTGCAAAACCGGGGGATAATAAAGAATCCTTCCAGTTCCAGATTGGTACTGCATTCTAAGGATGTATACAAACTTTAACAGGTATTTAATCGTCGGGCCTGTTTTAAAACTGTCCTGACGAACAGATTTTTATATAATTCCTTTTTTATTATAAGGTTATTTTCATGAGTTCAAGTTTGGCAAAAAATACTTTCGGTAAACGTAAAGTTAGTATGTTGCTTGCAACATCAGTAATCGGTCTCTCATTAACTGCACCGACTGTATTCGCACAAGCAAAAAAAACAACCGAAGGGACAGAAAAGAAGACTGAAGCTGCAGCAGAAACTTCAAGCAATAGTCCATTGAAAATCGGGTTTGTTAATACTGAAAAGATCCTTCGCGATTCAGCACCTGCAAAAGAAGCACAGGAAAAAATTGAAACTGAATTCAAAAAAAGGGATGAAGAGCTGCAAAAACTGGCTAACACTTTGCGTAGCAAAGCCGAGGAATTTGATAAAAATGCGCCCGTCATGACTGATGCTGATCGCACCAAGGCTCAGCGCGAACTGGCGGACATTGATACCGATCTTCAGCGTAAGCGCCGTGAATTTCAGGAAGATTTCAATCGTCGTCGCAACGAAGCTTTTTCAGGTATTGTAGATAAAGCCAATGCGGCTATTCGTGATATTGCTGAAAAAGAAAATTACGATCTTATTGTTCAGGATGCGGTAACCGTTAGCGCACGTATCGATATTACCGATATTGTTATTAAAGCATTGGATAAAAAATAAGCATGGCAATCGTATTAAATCCGAGTCAGGCAGTTACGCTGGATAAACTGCTTGAACAGATTGATACGCAAGGTTTGGATTGGAAAATCAAAAACAGTTCAAATCAACCCTTGCCATCAATTTATGGCTTGGGCTCCCTGAGTAATGCAGGAAAGACTGAAATCAGTTTTCTTTCAAATGCAAAATTTTTTCCACATTTGCTAAAAACTGAAGCGGCAGCTGTTATTCTTCCCCAAAAAGCGGTTGACCATTTGCCCGATACCGTTTCATTCGCGATGGTGGTATGTGAAAATCCCTATTTGATGTATGCCCGGATAGCACAATGGTTTGACAACTTCAGGCTAAATTCCATACCCAAACAGATACACTCCTCTGCAATTGTAGCTCCTGATGCCATTATTGAAGAGGGTGTGTCTATTGGCCCCCTTGCGGTTATTGAGTCTGGCGTTAAAATTGCAGCAGGCAGTATCATTGGCGCCTCCTGTGTTATTGGCAAGAACTCGGTTATTGGCAATAATAGTATCTTATATGCCCATGTCACCCTTTATCATGATGTGATTATTGGTCAACGCTGTATATTGCACAGTGGCTCGGTAATTGGCGCAGACGGCTTCGGTTTCGCACCCGACAACACTCATGAAAAAGGCGCCTGGTGCAAAATATCCCAGCTTGGACGGGTTATTCTTGGCAATGATGTTGAAATTGGTGCTTGCACCACAGTGGACAGAGGGGCGCTTGAGGATACGGTTATTGGTAATGGTGTCAAACTGGATAACCAGATCATGATCGGTCATAACGTCAGGATTGGTGACCATACTGCCATGGCCGCCTGTGTTGGCATTGCAGGCTCTACCCAAATAGGTGCCCGTTGCACTGTCGCTGGTGCAGGCATGGTTTCCGGTCATATTACTATCGGTGATGACGTACATGTTTCTGGCGGTTCTGCCGTCACATCGGACATTCTTGAGCCGGGTCGCTACACGGGAGTTTTCCCTATTGCCCCACATGGAGTCTGGCAAAAAAATGCTGCCGTTCTGCAGCAGTTGGCTCAGCTCAGAAGACGAATTCAGCAATTGGAAAAAAAATAATTCAATCGAATCAGGCTGGCTGGCTCTTCACCAGTACAGCTTGGTTTGTAAGTTTTTAAATATTAATAACAGGAAAATTTATGGTAATCGATATTCAAGGCATTATGGATCGCATCCCTCATCGTTATCCTATGCTGCTGGTGGATCGTGTCCTTGAAATGGTTCCAGGAAAAAGTATTGTTGCTGTCAAAAACGTAACTATCAATGAACCCTTTTTTCAAGGTCATTTCCCACACTTGCCAGTTATGCCCGGGGTGCTTATTATTGAAGCGCTAGCCCAGGCTGCGGCCATTTTTTCATTCTCAAATGAAGACGGGACTATGCTGGACAGCTCAAAAACGGCTTATTACCTGGTAGGGGTTGATGGTGCCCGTTTTCGTAAACCGGTTGTCCCTGGTGACCAGTTAATGTTGCATGCAGAAGCCGAACGCATCAGCAAAGTCATATGCAAATACAAGGCCAAGGCCACTGTTGATGGCGAAGTGGTTGCTGAAGCAAAAATCATGTGTGCAATAAGGGATTTAGGCTGATAATGTCAAACAACGTTCATCCAACAGCAATTATTTATGATGGGGCACGGCTCCATCCCAGCGTTATTGTTGGTCCTTATGCAGTGATTCATAAAGATGTTTGCATCGATGAAGGAACCACGGTTGGTGCTCATTGTATTATTGATGGATGTACCACGATTGGTAAAAACAATAATTTCTACCGATTCTCTTCCATTGGTGGTATGCCCCAGGACAAAAAATATGGCGGAGAACCTACCAGGCTTGAAATTGGCGATAACAATACCATCCGTGAATATGTCACCATCAATACGGGCACTGTTCAGGATGTAGGCACTACCCGCATAGGCAATGACAATTGGATTATGGCTTATGTGCATATTGCGCACGATTGCCAAATTGGCAGCCACACCATTATTGCCAACTCTGTACAACTGGCCGGGCATATTCATATTGGTGACTGGGCTATTGTGGGTGGCGGTACTGCCGCGCATCAGTTTATAAGGATTGGTGAGCATTCCATGACGGGTGGCATGAGCGCGATTCGTCAGGACATTCCTCCTTATGTGCTGGGTGCAGGTCAGCCTTATCGCCCCGCTGGCATCAACTCTGAAGGCCTTAAACGCCGTGGTTTTTCAGCTGAACAGATTTCAGCCATTAAAGAAGCTTACAAAATAATTTATATGCGTAAGTTGTCTACCGAGCAAGCGCTTGATGAAATCAAACAGTATCAGGAACAACATCCCGATACCCGTACGGTACTTCAGCCATTTTTGGATTTTTTCCAAACTCATTCTCGTGGAATAGGCCGTTAATGGGTCTGAAAGTTGCAATGGTTGCCGGTGAACCTTCCGGCGACCTTTTAGCCTCTCGTATTATTGATGGTATCCAGAAAATCCAGCCAGAGGTTCATTTTACGGGTATTGGCGGGCCTAACATGCGCTCACGCGGGATGCAAATCCAGCACCCTATGGATAAATTAAGTGTTTTTGGCTACGCTGATGCACTCAAGCAACTGCCTTCTTTAATCAGAACCTATACCAGTCTTAAAAACAATTTAATCGCCCATAAACCTGATGTGTTTGTGGGAGTGGATGCGCCTGACTTCAATTTGCGCCTGGAGCAAAAATTGCGCGAAAAGGGGGTGCCTACCGTTCATTTTGTAGGGCCATCTATTTGGGCATGGCGGTATGAACGTATTCATGCCATCAAAAAGGCAGTCTCCCACATGCTGGTCCTGTTTCCTTTTGAAGTGGATATCTATCGCAAGGAAGGTATACCGGTTACCTTTGTGGGCCATCCTTTGGCCAGTCAGATACCGGTTAAGCCCGATATGCAGGCAGCAAGGCTTCGCTTGGGGCTAAGCCCAGACTCTCGAATACTGGCGATTTTGCCTGGAAGCCGGGCTTCGGAAATTAAACTGCTGGCCCCGCGGTTTTTGCAAACCGCCCAGCTACTATTAAAGCACGACCCAATGTTGCAGTTTATTGTTCCTGTCGTCAATGAAAAAAGGCAGCAGGATTTTGATGGGATTTATTCCAGCATTCCGGTTAAAAACCTGAAAACCTTTTCTGCCACCGATACAGGGCGTCCTATTGCATGGGATGTGATGGAGGCTTGCGACGCGGCATTGGTAGCGAGTGGTACTGCTTCTCTTGAAACGGCATTATTCAAAAAACCCATGGTTATTTCCTATGTGATTTCTCCCTTGATGAAAAAGCTGATGGAATGGAAGTCAGGGCAACTCAAGCCTTATGTGCCTTGGGTGGGATTACCCAATATACTCTTAAAAGAATTTGCCGTTCCTGAAATCCTTCAGGATGATGCGATCCCTGAAAATCTGGCTGCAGCCTGCATTAATGCAATGGAAAACACCGTTTATATTCAGGAAGTAAAACAAAAATTCCTGTTGCTTCATGAAACGTTGCGTCAGGATACTGCCCGTCTTGCGGCACAAGCCATTTTACGCGCAGCAAATTCACCGGCGTAACTCCATGACTCAGAATCTTGATTTATTTGCCAATGATGAAGGCGGTTTATTGGTTGCAGGGATAGATGAAGCAGGAAGGGGGCCATTGGCGGGTTCTGTTTATGCGGCTGCGGTCATCCTGGATCCATTAAAACCCATTAATGGTTTGATGGATTCAAAAAAACTCTCTGAAAAAAAGCGTGAGCAACTGGCGCTGGATATCAGGGAAAACGCGCTGTCCTGGTCTATTGCCTGTGCCACCGTAGAAGAAATTGATAAGATTAATATATTGCAGGCAACCATGCTAGCGATGAAAAGGGCTCTTTTGGGTCTATCCATTGCGCCTGGCCTGGTGCTTATTGATGGTAACCGTGTGCCTGCTGAGATGCCTGTTGCCAGCAGGGCCATTATCAAAGGGGATGCACTTGAGGCTTGTATTTCAGCGGCTTCCATCCTGGCAAAAACAGCGCGTGATGCCTCATTGAAAGGGCTGCATGAACAGTATCCTGAATATGGTTTTGATCAACACAAAGGGTACGGTACAGCCCTCCATATGGAACGCTTGCTTTTGCATGGGGCATGCCCCGAACATAGGCGGAGTTTTGCCCCTGTAAAAAAACTGTTGGCTTAAAAGTGCATGTTTTTATTACTTTTTTCTATTAATTAAGCTAATTTTAAGTTTTGAAATTGATTTGCATTAAAAAGGAAGTACAATTATTTGCTTTCATTGTAAAGAATTACAGCCTTTTGTTATTAGATAGATATTATTTATGACCACACCTTTAACGCCAATTCCACCGAGTAATGAACTGCCTCATCGTAAAATTATTCGGAGCTGGTTAACACCCTTATCAGAAAAAAACACGCTTCGTGCTCTTGTTCTGATGACTATTGATATTGCCTTGTTTTTTGCACTCATTGCAGGGGCAATTATTTTTGAACCATGGTGGGCAAAGTTAATTTGCGCCCTGGTTTGCGGTTTTGTCATTGGCCGCCTGTTTATTATTGGTCATGACGCCTGCCACCAAAGCCTGACGCCACACCGGAAATTGAATAAATGGTTGGGTCGTATTGCCTTTTTGCCATCAGTTTCACCCTACAGCCTTTGGGATGTTGGCCATAATGTTGTGCACCATGGATATACCAATCTGAAAGGGATGGATTTTGTCTGGTGCCCCCATACTCAGGAAGAGTTTGCCGCCATGTCCAAAGGGCGCCAGTTGATGGAGCGATTCTATCGCAGCGGCTGGGGCGCCGGTATCTATTATCTGGTTGAAATCTGGTGGAACCGCATGATGTTTCCCACCAAGGCGTACATGGGAACACAACGTAAGGTCTTCTTTTGGGACGGTTTGCTATCCAGTGTATTTGGCATTTCCTGGGCAATTATTGTCATCATTGCAGCCATTCAAACAAATCAATCAATACTTTCATTGCTGTTTTTTGCCTGGTTTGTACCATTGATGTTCTGGTTTTACATGATTGGATGGGTAGTGTATGTACAGCATACGCATACCAAGGTGGTTTGGCATGACAACAAGGTTGAATGGGCCAAGGCACAACCATTTGTTTCCACAACCGTGCATCTTACTTTCAACTTCCATTTTGGCGCCCTTATGCATCATATCCTGGAGCACACTGCCCATCATGTTGATATGAGCATACCCCTTTACAAGTTGAAGGCTGCCCAGTCCCGTCTTGAAGAAATGCTGCCAGAGCGAATTGTGGTACAGAAATTCAGCTGGAGATGGTATTTCAAAACAGCCAAGGCTACAAAGCTATATGATTACGAAAACAAGCAATGGCTTGACTTCAATGGCAAGCCAACGCCCCAGGTTCTGTAATCTATCTGGAAAAATAAATATTAGGCTTTGATATTATCCCGCTTATGCGGGATAATTTTTTGTATGAAATCCATTTCCTCCAAAGAAAATTCCTTGTACAAGCAATTGCTGAAGGCTCATCTTGGCAAAATCAAGGGTCAGGTCCTTATTGAAGGCGTCCATCTTTGCCATTCATGGCTAGAGCACCATGCGGATCCCTTGCTCGCTATTTTCAATGCGGCTGTACTTGAGCATGCCAAGTCGGGTGTGTGCTCAGGTACGGCTGAGCATTCTGAATATAAACAGGCAAAAGAAAAGACAACAGAAAGCGCATTGGCAATGCAGTCATCCGGTGATGAAGTTTGGCAATTGTTCAACTTGTTGGATACGGATCAATGCATTGTTGTTCCCGATAAACTGTTCAGAAACTTGACGCATGTGGATTCACCGCAAGGGGTGCTTTTTCTTGTGAATACGCCATCTTGCAAGGTGCCTGCAATGATTCATGAGAACGCGGTTTTTCTGGACCGGTTGCAAGACCCGGGTAATGCAGGAACCATCCTGCGTTCAGCCGCCGCTGCAGGTGTCCGTCATGTATATCTGTCAAAAGGCTGTGTTTCTGCCTGGTCATCCAAGGTTTTGCGCAGTGCCCAAGGTGCGCATTTCTCCCTGAATATTTACGAACAGCAAGACCTCTCCGGGCTAATCAACCGGACTTCTATTCCAGTCATGGCAACCGCTTTGTCGGACAAGGCACAGAGCCTGTACGAAACACGTTTGCCTGAGCAATGTGTGTGGCTGATGGGTCATGAAGGGCAGGGTGTCCACCCTGCCTTGTTAAGCAAGGCAACACACCAGGTATTTATTCCTCAAACAGATCTGGTTGAATCACTGAATGTCGGTGTTGCAGCCGGTATCGTTTTGTTTGAGCATCGGCGCCAGCGTCTTTATTGCGTTTGAAGCTGTGTAGTGGCCGCCTGTCAAAAAAATACCTGTCAGTGAAATGTACACACGGACAGGTATTTATAGATGATAGGGTTGTTTTTTTAGTAGCTGGATTTATTCAGCCCAAGTATTTGCAAAACAGTCGTGGAAATTTCTTCAATCGACTTGGTCGTGGTTGACAGCCATTCAATGCCTTCGCGGCGCATTAATCTTTCTGCTTCAGCCACTTCATACAAACATTGCTCCAGCGTAGCATAACGGCTGTTTGGGCGACGTTCATTGCGGACTTCACTCAGGCGATCGGGCTGGATGGACAAACCGAACAGCTTGTTGCGGAAAGGCTGCAATGTTTTAGGTAGGCTTCCGCGCTCAAAGTCTTCGGGAATTAACGGAAAATTGGCTGCCTTGATGGCGTATTGCATGGCAAGGTAAAGGCTCGTTGGTGTTTTACCACAACGGGAAACACCCACCAGAATCACATCTGCTTCCTTAAGTCCATGAATAAACTGACCATCATCATGGGCAAGGCTAAAGTTGATGGCCTCTATGCGATTGCGATAGGCTTCTGAACTGGCGCTTAAATGTGACATGCCAATGGTTGGTTCAGACTTGGTGCCCAGGGCAGACTCAAGCTGGCTGACGCAAGTGCCAAAAATATCCAGAAAAACGCAATTGGATTCTTTGACATAAGCAAGAATATCCTGTTTAACCAATGTACTGAAGACGATGGGTGGGTTTTGTTCACGTTCGGCAATTTCATTGATTTTTTTTGCCACATCCTTGGCCTTTTCATCAGTCGTGATGAAAGGTTCACGTATTTGCCTGAACTCAAAAGACTTACTGAACTGAGAAAGTACAGAATGACTGAAGGTTTCTGCTGTAATACCGGTGCTGTCCGATACAATAAATACAGTTCTTTGATTAAGTTGCATTGTGATTGCCTAAAAAACGCCCAAAAAAAACCGTAAAACGGTACAATTCAGTCCATGATTGTAATCCACATCATTAACTTGTCGTGTAAAGGCCTATTTGTTTGAAGAATTTAGTTGTTTTTCAAACAAATAAGCTTTCATTTTTTTTATCTTAAGGGTGACTTTAATGTCGTATGTTGTTCCATTTGAAAATCTCCGCATGACGGATGTGGACTCGGTAGGTGGTAAAAATGCCTCACTGGGTGAAATGATTAGTCAACTGTCGTCAGCGGGTGTTCGTGTTCCTGGTGGTTTTGCCACTACAGCAGAAGCTTTTAGGGATTTCCTTAAGTTTTCCGGGCTGGACACACGTATTGCCAATCGCCTTAGTACATTAAATCCGGAAGATGTTCGGGCATTGGCAGAGGCCGGTGCCGAAATTCGTCAGTGGATTATTGACGAGCCATTTTCCGCTGAATTTGAAAACCAAATCCGCGAAGCCTATGCTCAACTGGATGCAGACGGTAATGGCTCTTTTGCAGTCCGCTCTTCTGCTACAGCAGAAGACTTGCCTGATGCTTCGTTCGCAGGTCAGCAGGAAACTTTCCTGAACGTTGCAGGCATTGAAGATGTTCTGGACAAAATCCGTCATGTTTTTGCTTCACTTTATAATGACCGCGCGATTTCCTACCGCGTTCACAAAGGTTATGCTCACGCTGAAGTGGCCCTGTCCGCCGGTATCCAGCGCATGGTTCGTTCCGACAAGGGTAGTGCCGGTGTGATGTTCACCCTGGATACCGAGTCCGGTTTTGATGATGTCGTGTTCATTACTTCCTCTTATGGCCTGGGTGAAACCGTTGTGCAGGGTGCTGTTAACCCTGATGAATTCTACGTATTCAAACCTACCCTGGAATCAGGCAAATATCCTATCGTTAGCCGTCGTATTGGTTCCAAATTGATCAAAATGGAATTCAACGCCGAGCGTCGTCCTGGTGAAAATGCCGTATTGACCATGGATGTGCCTGTTTCAGAAAGAAACCGTTATTCCCTGACTGATGATGAAGTGATTGAATTGGCCCGCTATGCGGTCATTATCGAAAAACATTACCAGCGTCCCATGGATATTGAATGGGGTCGTGACGGCATTGATGGCAAATTGTATATCCTTCAGGCACGCCCTGAAACCGTCAAGTCTCAGCAAGGCGCCCATGACGTACAGCAACGCTACAAACTGAAGGCTACTGGCCAGGTGCTTATTACCGGTCGTGCCATCGGTCAAAAAATCGGTTCTGGTAAAGTCCGTATTATTAACGATATTGCCCAAATGGACCAGGTTGAAGCCGGAGATGTATTGGTTACCGACATGACTGACCCTAACTGGGAGCCCGTCATGAAGCGCGCTTCAGCCATTGTGACCAACCGTGGTGGCCGTACCTGCCACGCTGCGATTATTGCGCGTGAACTGGGCATTCCCGCTGTTGTTGGCTGTGGTGAAGCCACAGAAGTGCTTGGCAATGGTTCTGAAGTAACCGTTTCTTGTGCTGAAGGCGATGAAGGCCGTATTTATGAAGGCCTGCTGGAAACCGAGGTTGAAGAAATCCGCCGTGGTGAAATGCCTGAAGTCGATGTGAAAATCATGATGAACGTCGGTAACCCCCAGTTGGCATTTGATTTCTCTCAAATCCCCAACTCAGGTGTTGGCCTTGCTCGACTCGAGTTCATTATCAACAACAATATCAATATTCACCCCAAAGCGGTCCTTGATTACCCCAATGTTGATGGCGACCTGAAAAAAGCGGTGGAATCGGCTGCCCGTGGTTATGCAAGTCCGCGTGCTTTCTTTGTTGAAAAGCTGGCCGAAGGTGTTGCAACCATTGCAGCTGCCTTTTATCCCAAACCGGTTATTGTTCGTATGTCCGATTTCAAATCCAACGAATATCGTAAGCTGGTTGGCGGTTCCCGCTACGAGCCAGAGGAAGAAAACCCAATGCTGGGCTTCCGCGGTGCGGCACGCTATATTTCCGACGACTTCGCTGAATGCTTCCGCATGGAATGTGAAGCTCTGCGCTTTGTCCGCGAGGAAATGGGTCTGACTAACGTTGAAATCATGATCCCATTTGTGCGTACCCTTAATCAGGCCGAGCGCGTGATTGGCCTGCTGGCAGAGAACGGCCTGAAGCGTGGCGAGAATGGCCTGCGTGTTGTCATGATGTGTGAAGTGCCTTCCAATGCGATTCTTGCCGATAAGTTCCTTGAGCACTTTGATGGCTTCTCTATCGGTTCAAACGACATGACCCAGCTAACGCTTGGTCTTGACCGTGATTCCGGCATGGAATTGTTGGCTGCTGATTTCGATGAGCGTGATGAAGCAGTTCAATTCATGTTGTCTCGGGCCATTCAGGCGTGTCTGAAGGCCGGAAAATATGTTGGCATTTGCGGTCAGGGCCCTAGCGACCATCCAGACCTGGCAGTATGGCTGAAAGAGCAGGGTATTTTGTCAATGTCTCTTAACCCCGACACGGTGGTTGATACCTGGCAAAAACTGGCTGCGGCTAAATAATTGCTAACCCAGTGAAAAAAAACAGGCTCTTTCAAGGGCCTGTTTTTTTTGCCATAAGAAACGAAAAATATGGTTTACACACACTTATTCTTTCATCACAAAGAATATTTCATTTTTTAATAAAATGGGGTTTGAATTAAGTTACACTTGCTAGACTAACTGTTGATTTTAAGGATATTGAAATGAGTGAATTAATTATTGAAGATATTGAAGTGGGTACAGGCGAGGAAGCCCAAAGCGGCCAACACGTAACGGTACACTACACCGGCTGGTTACTTGATAATGGTGCCAAATTTGACTCAAGCAAAGATCGTAATCAACCATTTTCTTTCCCACTGGGCGCAGGCCATGTCATTAAAGGATGGGACCAGGGTGTGGCAGGTATGAAAATTGGCGGCAAACGCAAATTAGCTATTCCTGCATCGTTAGGTTATGGTGCCCGAGGTGCCGGTGGCGTTATTCCACCCAATGCAACCCTTGTGTTTGAGGTTGAATTACTGGACTTGGCATAAGTTTGGTAAATTCTGATCTTTCCAAAAGGTGATAATATGATCTGGGTCTGGTTTGGTCTTGCGGTTATGGCGCTGATTGCCGAACTGCTTTCAGGTACATTCTACATGTTGCTTGTTGCATTGGGACTGGCCGCTTCGGGTATTGTTGCCTATTTGGGTTTCAGCCTGGCCGCCCAATTGGCTACCTGCAGTATTATCGGCATTGCCGGGCTGGTTATACTTAAAAAAACAGGTGTTCTGTTAAAAAAAGGGCACCTCAAGGCTACCAGTGACAGTAATGTCAACCTTGACATAGGCCAGCACGTAGAAGTGAAATCATGGACAGATAACCGTACGGCTACTGTTTATTACAGGGGCGCACAGTGGCAGGTAAAACTCGACCCCTCCATCACTGAAACGCCTTTACCCGGACTATATGTGATTGTCGATATTCAAAGCGTTACCCTTGTTTTAAAACCGGTGCATAAGTCGTCCTGAGACCCCGCCAAACCATAGGAGCATTAACGTGGAATTTGATACATCAATTGTTTTCTGGCTAATTGTCTTTATACTTGCCCTGATTATCTTTATTAAAACCATTGCCATTGTTCCCCAGCAACATGCATGGGTGGTGGAACGGCTTGGTAAATTCGACAGGACCCTGTCTCCGGGGGCAAAGTTTGTTATCCCCTTCATTGAAAAAATCGCTTACAAGCATTCATTAAAAGAAATCCCTCTTGATGTTCCCAGCCAGGTTTGTATTACACGGGACAACACGCAACTGCAGGTAGATGGTGTTATTTTCTTCCAGGTTACTGATCCCATGCGGGCTTCATACGGCTCATCTAATTACATTGTAGCCATTACGCAGCTGGCACAAACCACCTTGCGTTCGGTCATTGGCCGCATGGAGCTTGACCGTACTTTTGAAGAGCGGGATGCCATCAATAGCACGATTGTTTCTTCACTTGATGAGGCGGCTACAAACTGGGGAGTGAAAGTATTGCGTTATGAAATCAAGGACCTCACACCCCCTAGCGAAATTCTACGCGCCATGCAGGCACAAATTACAGCCGAGCGTGAAAAAAGGGCCCTGATCGCTGCTTCTGAAGGCCGTCGACAGGAGCAGATTAATATCGCAACTGGTGAGCGAGAGGCAGCCATTGCACGATCTGAAGGTGAAAAGCAGGCACAAATCAATAACGCTGAAGGTGAAGCCAAGGCAGTTACCACAATTGCAACCGCAACCGCTGAAGCGATTACCAAAGTGGCCAATGCCATAGAACAGCCTGGTGGTCTTGCGGCGGTAAACTTGCAGGTGGCGGAAAATTACGTTGAAGCGTTTGGCAAACTTGCAAAAGAAGGCAACACACTTATCCTGCCGGGTAATTTGTCTGATATGGGAAGCATGATCGCTTCAGCCATGGCAATCATTAAAAATACCAACGAAAAGTCATAAGCTGACAGGGTTAAAATCCCCTGATAAAAAAGGACCTGGCCCGGTTTAAGCCTGGACCAGGTTCTTAAGTGTCTTGCAAACCCCTTTCTGTGCCTTTACTGCCGACGGGTATCATGCTTCATGATTCTTTCTTTTTCACGTTGCCAGTCTTTATCACGGGCACTGTCACGTTTATCATGAAGCTTCTTGCCTTTGCCCAAGCCAAATTCAAGTTTGATGCGTCCATTCTTGAAGTGCAGATTAAGTGGCACCAGGGTGTAGCCTCTGATTTCAACCTTACCAATTAATTTGCTGATTTCTTTTTTATGCATTAGCAATTTGCGTGTGCGCGTTGCATTGGGATGAATATGGGTTGAAGCGGTGGCCAGTGGACTGATATGCATATTAAGCAGCCAGAGTTCACCATCACGTACAATCACGTAACTTTCTCCCAATTGCACTCTGCCTGCGCGTATGGCTTTAACTTCCCAGCCTTCAAGAACGATACCTGCTTCAAAGTTTTCTTCAATGAAATAATCGTGGCGGGCTTTTCTATTTTCTACAATGCTCATGATTTATATTATAAAAATGCTACAGCCGTTAAAATAGGACTTTTTTATGAATGTGTATTTATTGGTTTTCGGCTTAAGGCCATATTGTAAATGAATACATCACATGAAAATGAAATTTATGGCAATATTGCCCTTAAACGTCCATATTCGTTTATATTCGCCATTGGCCCATTGATTTAATCTGTAAAATTTCTTAATGCATACTGTCCAAAGATCCGTCCTTCTTCCTTACAAGGCTAGCCAGATGTTTGACCTGGTTTCCGATGTCGAAAAATATCCCGAATTCATGCCCTGGTGTGGCGGTTCTGCCATTAAAGAGAGGCTCGAAGATGGTGTGATTGCATCGGTTACCATCAGTCTTGCAAAAATAAAGCAAACATTTACCACCCGTAATAAACATGCCTACCCCGGAAAAATGGAATTGGAACTGGTTGATGGCCCGTTTTCAGCACTTAATGGTACTTGGGAGTTCATCGAGCTGGATGAAGATGCCTGCAAAGTGATCTTTACCCTTGATTATGCCTTTAACAGCAAAACGCTTGAGATGCTGGTGGGGCCAGTATTCAACCGTATTGCCAACAGCTTTATTGATTCCTTTACCAAACGAGCCCAGGTTATTTATGGCGATCGCTGATCTTCAGGTTTCCCTTAGCTTTCCGGTTACCACAAGCCATATCTGGCGAAAAAGTTTTTACGTACCTGCCGGAAGTACCGTTGCTGACGCCATTGCCTTAAGTGGTATTGCCCATGCATTTCCCGATCTGGATCTTGGCAGCCTTGGAAAGGGCGTTTATGGGGTCAAATGTTCGCCACGGCAACTTGTGGAAGAGGGCGACCGGGTTGAGCTTTATCGCAAGCTGGTGTTTGATCCCAAAGAGTCCCGAAGACGCAGGGCAGAACACCGCAAGGCAGGAATACTGACCAAAAAACATCTCAGACAAAAAAAATCACGTATCAACAACTATACCGAACATCGGGACAATACGTAAAATCACACGACTCAAGGAGGAACAATGTCGTCACCTGTTTTATTCACTGAACTCAACACCAATAATGGATACAAAATTGGTGTTGCCACCCTTAACCAGCCCAAGATCCTGAATGGACTTTCGCTTGAAATGTGCCGCTTGCTGGGCAAGCAGCTTGCCCAATGGGAGGCAGACCCGGATGTGGTGCTGGTTATCATGCAAGGAGCCGGTGACAAGGCATTTTGTGCAGGTGGTGATTTGCATGGTTTGTACCAAAGCATGCAAACCTGGCAAGGGCAGGGAGCATGGGCGAATACGTATTCACGCGAATTCTTTGAAATTGAGTATAAACTGGATTATCAAATCCATACCTATAATAAACCCGTTATTTGCTGGGGGCACGGAATTGTAATGGGTGGTGGTATAGGCCTGATGATTGGTGCCAGCCATCGGGTGGTTAGTGAAAGCTCCCGGCTTGCCATGCCGGAAGTCAGTATTGGCCTTTTTCCCGATGTGGGCGGAAGTTGGGTCTTAAATCATTTGCCAGGTAAAACCGGCGTGTTCCTGGCGAGCACCGGAGCCATCCTGAATACGTCTGATGCGCTTTTTTCGGGTCTTGCCAACTATCAGGTTGATCATGCCAACTGGGAAGCGGTAGTGAATGGTTTGCTGGAAGCAGCCTGGCTGGAACCCAAGTATCGACGGTTTAATGATGATCTTGTTCATGCAGTCTTGGCTGCCCATAAAGGTAAAGCTGCCGGGGTTGGACCGTTGCAACAGCATTATGCCTTAATCAATGAAATTTGTGCGCCAGTCAATATCCAGACCATTTACCAAAATATCGCCTTGTTGAAAGACAGTGATGACCCTTGGTTATCCCGTGCTGCCAGTACCATGCTAAAAGGCGCGCCGCTATCCATGGCGCTGGGTATTGTCTTGCAACAAAAAACCTTGCACCTGTCTTTGGCCGATGTTTTTCGCATGGAATATATTGTGGCATTGCATTGCTGTGCCGACGGCCAGCTGCAGGAAGGCATTCGTGCCCTGTTGGTGGACAAAGACAAAAAACCCAAATGGACGCCTTCTGATATTAATGATGTTACTGAAGCCATTCTGGCATCATATCTTGACAGTCCCTGGCCCAAGTCAGACAGGCATCCTTTGTCTGACTTGGTTTAAAGATCATCCGGAAGTCTTTATCTTGAGTTACTTCCGGATTTCAGGCTTTTCAAGTGAGTATGGAATGTCAACCAGTTCCACTTTAGGGCCTTCAAGACTGCCGATGCTTATCTGATTGTGCTCAAGGGCAGACAGTTTGGTTTCAAACAACAGGTATACTTTCCCATCATAAACGGTGCCATTCACGATTTGTCCGCATGGCTCATTAGTGTCCTGTGCATCAAAAACGTCTTTGCCTGGCTGCCAGATTTCGGGGTCTGTGGTATTGGCAACAATACCAATTGCCATCCGGCGTTTTAAAGTGCCGCGGTAGTGGCTACGCGCAACCACTTCCTGGCCAGGATAGCACCCTTTAGTGAAACTAATGCCATTAATCACATCAAAATTAATGCTTTGCGCAATGAACAGTTCCTGGTTGTTTTTTTCAATCCATGGAGTGCCGCTTAAGATTTCCAGTGCATCCCATTGTGCCGTGTCTTTATGGCTTAACAGCGAACAGAAACATTCCTGGCTGCGTGCCTGAGGATCATAAATGCAGATGAAACGTTTATTGCCGGCCACATCAGGCAAGGCGATCCAGGTGCATCCGTCTTTTGAGGTGACTTGCCACGCTGGCATTTGTTGCAAGTCCAATTCAAGTCGCTTGCCCAATTCTTCGATTGAATAGGACCAAATACCCTTGATGGCTAGTGTTTCCGGGGTGAAAACCACTTTTGAGCGCATGACATACATGCGCAGGCGCTTAAGCAAGGGCTCGGCAATATCGCTGCGAACCAGAAACCTGAATACCGGTTCATGATCATCCAGCCTGTCTTTCCAGATCAGAAAGCTGGCCAGCACACGTCCTTTTGGAGAGCAGTAAGCCGACAGTACGGCATGGTTTTCAGTGGCCAGGGTCATATCCTGGGTGAGCTGCCCCTGCAGAAAATCGGCCGCATCGGCACCGCTGACAGAGAAAACAGTAAAATGGGTGAGATCGCTTTGAAATAAAGTATCGTCAATATGTTCTTGAGGTTCTGAAATCATGGCTATTATCCTGCATTACTGATACAAACTTGAATGTATAAATAGTATGCCATATTGCCCAGGACAGGTGTATTTCCTGATTCTGATAAAGGTTAATGAGTGACGGCATGCCATATCCGGCCCTGTTGCATAAAGCCTTTTGGCTCACGTCTTTGAATAGATGGCTATTGTCTTGTTGCCTGATACAATTGAGCCTTGTTAAATTACTCCCATACGCTTTGTACGCATGAAATTATTCAAGTCCCTTGTCCTGGCTTTTGTTATTTGCGCCCTGTTGCTGGTAATTGGCTTGGGCGGTAAAGTCTGGCACTGGTCCACCAGCCCCATTCCCATGTCAACCCAGGCAGTGGAATTCACGGTTCCCAAGGGCAGCACCATACGCACGGTTGCCGAAACCCTGACCAAAGCAGGGTTGGACATTGAGCCGCAGCTGTTTATTTTATATGCCCGTTATACCGGACAGGATGTTCTATTAAAGGCCGGTGCCTATGAGGTAACCCAAGGAATGACGCCATTGGACATTCTTGATAAACTGGCCAAAGGTGACATGATCAGGCGCCAGATTGCCCTGATCGAAGGCTGGACTTATAAGCAAATTCGTCAGGCCTTGAAGTCCAATAAGGATATACAGCAAACGTTGGCTGATATCACTGATGAAGAGCTGTTGAAGAAACTGGGTTCTGACCAGACGCACCCCGAAGGTTTGTTTTTCCCTGAAACCTACGTGTTTGTGCCAGGCGATACCGATTTCCAGATTTTAAAACGCGCTTATGACGAAGGGCAGAAGCGACTGATGCAAGCCTGGGAGAACCGTGATCCTGATACTCCGCTTAAAACACCCTATGAAGCCCTTATTCTGGCCTCGATCGTAGAAAAGGAAACCGGTCACAGTCAGGATCGTGATCGGGTGGCCGGCGTTTTTATTAACCGCCTTAAGGCAAATATGCTTTTACAAACCGATCCTACTGTTATTTATGGAATGGGCGATAATTACAAAGGCAACATTAGCAAAAAAGACCTGCAAACCGATACACCATGGAATACCTATACCCGCCAGGGCTTGCCTCCTACACCTATCGCGGTACCCGGAGCCTTATCCATACAGGCGGCATTGCATCCCGAAAAACACGGTTATTATTATTTTGTGGCCCGTGGTGACGGAACCAGTGAATTTGCCGAAAACTTAAGAAAACACAATCAAAACGTACAAAAATATATATTGAAAAGGGGTCAGTAATGACAGGGCTTTTTATTACACTGGAAGGCGTTGATGGCGCTGGCAAAAGTACCCATATGAAGTGGCTGCCCGACTTTTTTGCAAATCAGGGGCTTGAGGTCGTTATGACACGTGAGCCGGGTGGCACACCTGTGGGTGAAAAGTTGCGTGAAATTTTGCTGCATGATGCCATGAGCCAGGAAACAGAGGCCTTGCTGATGTTTGCTTCGCGCCAGGAAAACATTAACCAGCTCATCAAGCCCGCTTTGGCGGCAGGCAAGTTGCTGCTTTGCGATCGATTTACTGACAGTACATATGCCTATCAGGGTGGTGGACGTCATTTTGATCTCAACAAGATAGCTGCGCTGGAAAACTGGGTACAGGAAGGACTTAACCCGGACTTGACGCTGCTTTTTGATGTGCCACTGGAAGTGTCGCGCGAACGATTGGGCAGGCACGGTGCCAGCCTTGACCGGTTTGAACAGGAGAATGATGTTTTTTTCGAGGCAGTGCGCAGTGCCTACTTGCAGCGTGCGGCCAATGAGCCGCAGCGTTTTTTGCTTATTGATTCCACGAGGCCTTTTGAAGAGGTCAGGAAATTTGTTGAAACTCGCTTGCTGCAGTTTATCGGGCTGAAAAACAATGCATCTACCTGAGTTTCTACCGTGGCAGAAGGATATTGCCAGCCAATGGTTGGGCAATAAGGAACGGTTTTCACATGCCTGGATTATTTATGGCATTCCGGGTATTGGCAAGCTGAAATTTGCTCATGCGGCAGCAACCGGCTTATTGTGCGAATCTTCCCTTAACGGCATGGCATGCGGGCACTGTGAGTCCTGTGGTTGGGTCAAGTCAGGCAATCATCCCGATTTACGAATAGTATTGCCCGACGCCACAGCCGTTAAGGAAGGCTTTGTTACCACCCCGGAAAATGATGAAGCTAGTGGTGCAAAGAAAACCCTGTCCCAGGACATCAGGATAGAGCAGGTTCGCCAACTTGAAAAACTGTTTAATGTTTCCACGCATCGGGGCGGTTACCGTGTTATTGTGCTGTATCCGGCCGAAAGCCTGAATGCGGCGTCTTCCAATGCCTTGCTTAAAGTCCTTGAAGAGCCGCCAGAAAATACCATTTTCCTTTTGGTCACGCATGCCATCCAGCGATTGCTGCCAACTTTGCTGTCACGTTGCCGCCGTCTGGCCTTACCGGTACCGGAAAGTCAGGTTGCTCTGGACTGGCTCCAGAAAAATGGGGTGGCGGATGGTCAGGTTTGGTTGGCCGCTACAGGTGGCGCACCGTTAAGTGCCCTGGCTTTCAGTCAGTCTGATTATGAGCCGGTCAAGTACTGGCTATCGGCGTTTGCAGACAAACTGGCACACAGGGAAATGCCCAATCTTGATAAACTGGCCGAACTGCTTGAAAAACTGCAAGCCAAACAATGGCTGGACAGTCTTCAGCGATTTGTTTTTGATATCAATCTTAACCGCTATGGGCAGGTATCCCGTTATTTTCCCACTTTAGGTAAAAATGCCTCTATCATTGCAGGCAATATGGCTGCAGATAAAATTACGCAGCTACTTAAATGGCTGACAGAACAGCAGCGTATAGCCGATCATCCGCTTAATGCCCGCTTGTTTATTATGTCTACCCTGCAGCGGGTTGCGTTAAGCTGCATTTCAAAGTCGTAATTAATTTTTCATAAGTCATCAATCATGTTTGTCGATTCTCACTGTCATTTGGATTTTCCTGAATTAAGCCAGGATCTGGATAATATTCTGGATAAAATGAAACTGAATAATGTTGGACGCGCTTTGTGCGTCAGCGTAAATTTACCTGACTGGCCAAGAATCATTGCACTGATAGAAAAATATCCGCATCTGGTCGGTTCGGTTGGTGTTCACCCTGACTATGAAGACACACCGGAACCAACGGTTGACATGCTGTGTGAACATGCACGACATCCGAAAATTGTAGCAATTGGCGAAACCGGCCTTGACTATTACCGGCTCAGCGAGCCGCTGGATTGGCAAAGAGATCGTTTCCGGGTACATATCAAGGCTGGCGTTCAGTCTGGTTTGCCGTTAATCATTCATACCCGCTCGTCCGCCGCAGACACGATCCGTATCATGAAAGAAGAGGGTGCGCATCAGTGTGGCGGTGTTATGCACTGCTTTACTGAAACCTGGGAAGTGGCCCAGGCAGCCATTGAGCAGAATTTTTACATTTCGCTCTCGGGTATTGTCACCTTCAAGAATGCCCATCAATTGCATGAAGTAGCACAAAAAGTACCATTGGAACGTTTGCTGATTGAAACCGATTCGCCTTATTTGGCACCGGTGCCTTTCAGGGGCAAACTGAATGACCCGTCGAAGGTGATTCATGTGGCCGAAAAAATTGCCGATCTCAGGGGACTGACATTGAAAGACATTGAAGAGGCCAGCACAGATAATTTTTTCAGGCTGTTCCGGAAAGCACAACCGTAAATCAAGGTAAATTTACCCGTTTGGGTTTCCTTGAACATACTTACGTTTTGTATACTGCTTATTTGTTATGTTTGATATGATCCAATTAATTAAAAAGGTAGACAATGCTCAATAGTAAATTGAAATCTTCCTTGCTGCTTGGTGCAATGCTTGTAACCCTTACGGCGTTTGCCAATACATCGGGTGCCTGGTGGAATGACATCAAGAATAATCGTGCGTCTTCTGTTAAAGAAGCCATTAATAAAGGCCAGGATGTCAATGCGCTGAACCAGGCTGGCCAACCACCCATCATGCAGGCTATTCGAGACAAGTCGATGGCTGTTTTTGATGTTCTGGTCAGGGATCCCAATATCAACCTTAATATTGAAAATATTAATCATGAAACACCATTAATGTATTTGGCCATTATTGGTGATGTACGTCGCGCAGAAGGACTTATCTTTCGTGGTGCCGATGTTAACCGGTTGGGCTGGGCGCCTTTGCATTATGCGGCCTCAATCGGACATGTTGACATGATCAAAATGTTGTTGGCCAACGGTGCATTTCCCAATGCGCCGGCTGCCGAGGGCAGTTCACCTGTTTATATGGCGGTAACCTCTAAAAATCCCGAAGCGGTAAAAGTATTGATGGCAGCTGGCGCAGATCCCAAGGCTGTTAACCAGTTGGGTAAAAGTGCCATAGATCTGGCCCGGGAATTGAAACAGCCCGGACTTGTTGAAATTATGCTCAGATAACTGGATTTCACCATGAAAGCTCACTCCCGTATCGCTCCTCTTCATCTCTTTTTTTCTTTGGCATTGTTGGGAAGCTGGACAAATGCACATGCAGAGCAGGTTTACTGTCAAAGCCCCTGGCTAAAACCCAACGGGAAAATTGAGGGGAACATCAATGGTGGGAAAGGGCATTTCACGATCAGGATCAAGCAGGTAACGAAAGCGGCTGGCAATGATTGTCATGCCGACTTGCATATCCAGGCAAATGCCCCCATAGCCGGACAGCAAATTAACGGTTCAGGCAATTTTCGTCTTATGGTCAATAGTGGAGGATCAACCCTGAGTGGCTCCTTTGATTCTGCAGGCTTATTGGGGACCGTCATGCGCTCTGTCGTAACCAGCCGCGTTAATGGGTATTTTCTTAAGCCAGCCAATGTGATGACTGAGCAGTCCGGCTCCTTGCCCGCCCAGACCTACAGGGCTGACGCCCAGGCGTCCATGTCCTTGCCTTCTGCGCTCCCCATTAGCCAAGTCAACGTGGAAAATGCGTTTTTGCAGTCAGCGCAAAGAAAAATCGGAAAAGAACAGCAGATTCATACCCAAATGGGTTCAATGAGCTGCAAGCCGGTTACCTACACGGGCACTATTTCCAGTGGCCAGATTCAATCCACGCTTATTTCGTCTGGCAAGTCTCCCCGCAGTAAGCCTATAACCGTAACCGAATGGTATTGCCCTGAAAAAGGTCTGACCATGAAAATGGATATTAAAAGCGGAAATTCGGTATATACCGTTGCTGTGACACATGTCAATTAAACAACATTTCATCTGTCCCCATTAAAATTTAATATTAATTAAATGGGGACAGATTAATAATTCAAAACAGAACAAGTACAATTCAAGAAGTTAGCAAGACAGCTCATTTCACCGGAGAGCTTAAATGACTTCAGAAATTACCACTTCGCACTCGCTTCCTTCATATCTGAATCCAAATGACTTGGGCGCATGGGGTATTTATCTTCAGCAAATTGATCGGGTAACACCATATTTGGGCTCCCTGGGCCGTTGGGTAGAAACGCTGAAGCGACCAAAACGCTCATTGATTGTAGATGTCCCTGTTGAGCTGGATAACGGTACTATTGCCCACTTTGAGGGCTACCGCGTGCAACACAACACCTCACGCGGTCCCGGTAAGGGTGGCGTACGTTTTCACCAGGATGTATGCCTGTCAGAAGTCATGGCATTGGCGGCCTGGATGTCAATTAAAAATGCAGCTGTCAATTTGCCTTTTGGCGGTGCCAAAGGTGGTATTCGCATTGATGCACGCAAGTACTCAAAAAAAGAACTTGAACGGGTCACGCGTCGATACACCAGTGAGATTGGCCTTATTATTGGCCCAACCAAAGATATTCCGGCACCCGACGTTAACACCAACTCTCAAACCATGGCCTGGATGATGGATACCTACTCGATGAACGAGGGTGCCACATCAACAGGCGTGGTTACCGGCAAGCCTATTGCACTTGGTGGCAGCCTTGGCCGCATAGAGGCAACTGGTCGTGGTGTTTTTGTTGCAGCGTGCGAAGCAGCCAAAGATTTGGGTCTTGGCGTTTCCGGATCAAGGGTGGCCGTACAGGGTTTTGGTAATGTGGGTGGTACGGCAGCCCGATTATTCCATGAAACCGGTGCCAAAGTTGTTGTGATTCAAGATCATACCGGCACTATTTTCAATGAAAATGGAATTAATATCCATGATTTATTGAATTACGTTGAAGATCATCCCGGTATCATGGGATTCCCAGAGGCAACCGCCATTTCAAATGAAGATTTCTGGGCGGTCGCAACCGAGTTCCTGATTCCGGCTGCACTTGAGAATCAAATCACCATAAAAAATGCTGATCAGATCAAGACAAAAATCCTGGTAGAGGGAGCCAACGGCCCAACCACCCCCGAGGCCGATGACATTCTTACCCAAAAAGGGGTGCATATTGTGCCCGATGTAATTTCAAACGCGGGTGGGGTAACCGTAAGCTATTTTGAATGGGTACAGGATTTCTCCAGTTTTTTCTGGAGTGAAGAGGAAATCAACCAGCGCCTGGAACGTTTGATGCGTGATGCTTATCGTTCTGTCTCTGATGTTGCCAAACATCATGGGGTCAGCTTACGTACGGCAGCGTTTATTGTGGCTTGCACGCGCATCCTGGAAGCACGTGAAGTACGGGGCCTTTACCCTTAATTGATTTTTGTAAAGGTTTGCGGTGTTAAACCCTGGTTTTAACAGATCCGCCAGAAGAATCCGTTAAAACCGGGGTTTCTTTTTTTGCTGCAAACGTTAGTGTTTATTCAAGGATTTTGCTGTTTGACCAAACAGTATTTTCCTTGCTTCTTCATCATGAACGGTTGGTGAAGGATTAATTTCACGGGCAATTTCATAAGCACGTATCGTTGCAGGTCGTGCTTTTATCAATTCATACCAGCGATACAGGTTAGGAAAGTCCTCTAGGTTTTGTCCCTGTTTTTCATGCGAAACAATCCATGGATAACAAGCCATGTCGGCAATGGAATAATGCCCGGCAATATAAACCCGGTCTTCCAGGTGCTTGTTAAGTACCCCATACAAGCGATTGGTTTCATTGCGGTAGCGCTCAATGGCATAAGGTATTTTTTCAGTAGCATACTGGGAAAAATGATGGTTTTGGCCTGCCATAGGCCCCAGACCCGCCATTTGCCAATATAGCCATTGCAGTGTTTCTGTTCTTATTCTTAAATCGGAAGACAGGAATTGCCCGGTTTTATTAGCCAGGTAATGTAATATTGCGCCAGATTCAAAAATGGAAATAGGTTCACCTTTATCAATCGGATCATGATCAACAATTGCAGGAATACGGTTGTTAGGCGCAATTTTCAGAAAATCAGGAGAAAATTGTTCTCCTTTAGAGATATTGACAGGAATAATTTTATATTCAAGGCCTGTCTCCTCCAGGAACATCGTAATTTTATGACCGTTTGGTGTTGTCCAGTAATATAAATCAATCATGATAAGGCTTCCTTTATATCGGTTTCCAGTTGTTCGGGTTTAGTAACGGGTGCATAGCGCCCGATAACTTCGCCCTGGCGGTTAATCAAAAACTTGGTAAAGTTCCATTTAATATTTTGGCTCCCTAAAATGCCAGGCTTTTCTTGTTTCAACCATGTGTACAATTCGTGCTCTTGACTGCCATTTACATCTATCTTGCTCATGATGGAAAAGCTTACGCCATGATTCAATTGGCAAAAAGATACAATTTCTTCGTTAGTACCCGGTTCTTGCTGGCCAAACTGGTTACAGGGAAAGGCGATAATTTCAAACCCCTGGCTTTTATAAGTCCGATAAAGTTTTTCAAGGCCATTGTATTGGGGTGTAAATCCACAGTTAGAGGCCACATTTACAATAAGAACCACTTTGTCTTTCAGGCAAGAGAAATCAAGAATGCTTCCATCTGCCTTGTCAGCGGAAAAAGAAAACAGGGTTTTCATGTTGTATTTTTCTCCATATCGACTCGAATCGGATTGCGGGAAGTGACTGCACACCCTATGGATGCACTTACAATAAAAGTAATGGCCAACCATTGAGCAAGGGTAAGCAGCTCATGCAAAAGAATAACGCCAGCTATTGCACCCATGGCCGGTTCAAGGCTAAGTAAAACGCTCATTGTTTTACGGGGTAGGGAACGCAGGGAAATCATTTCAAGGGAATAGGGGATTGCACTGGACATAATGGCGACACCCAAGCCAAATAGCATGAGGGAGGGATTCAACAGCTCGGTCCCTGCGTGTCCAATGCCAAATGGTAAAACCACCAAGGCTGAAACCGCAATGCCCAAAGAGGAGGCCTGTCCCGGATGGATATTACGTGTTCTTTGACCAAAAATGATATACAAAGCCCAACCTACGCCGGCAATCCCGGCATAAGCGACGCCTACAGGGTCTAGTGCTGCCATTGAATCTTGTTGTGGGATAAGCATGTATAAACCGGTCGCAACCATGACAATCCAAAGGAAATCAATTTTTTTGCGTGAAGAGTAAATGGCCAGACTTAGCGGGCCTATGAACTCTATCGCTATCGCAATGCCCAAGGGGATGGTACGAAGTGACATGTAAAACAGAAAATTGATAGATGCCAGGGACAAGCCATATAAAACAATGCTTAAGGCATCTTTACGATTGAGTTTAAAACGCCAGGGGCGCCATATGCAACACAAGAGCAAGGCCGAAAACACCAATCGATAAGTCGTTGTTCCTTGCGCACCCACTTCCGAAAACAGTGATTTGGCAAATGAAGTTCCAATACACAATGAAGCCATGGAACCGATTAATGCAACAATTCCTATTGTATGGGAATAGGTGGGAGAAGAGGGTGTTGACATGGAGATGTGTTATTACGAGTATCAGAAGGTAAATGATCCATTCTATCGGATTGAATATTTAATTGTTGACGGTTATAGGCTATTGCCGGCTCTTGCAGCTTAACTGTTGCTTTTCTCCATAAAACAGTGCCTTTACAGCATGACTGCAAAGGCACTGGAAGGTATTTGTGAGATTGATATGAATATAAAAAATGTAGTTCTATTTCATTTCAAGCTGACTTTTTTCAACCACCGATTTTGCAAGGTCGTAATTGTCTTTGATTTGTTGGGCAAATTCTTCGGGTGTATTACCAGCCGGGAAGGCACCTTGTTTTTCAAGGGCAGCAATAATTTTAGGCTCTCTCAGTGCTTCCCGTGTAGCCTTATTCAGTTTTTCAATAATATCTGTCGGGGTTCCTGCAGGAGCCAGCAAACCATAGAACACGCCATTATTCAATTGTGGATAACCCATTTCGGCATAGGTTGGAACATCCGGGATGTCTTTCATGCGTTCGGGCCAGGCGACCGCCATGGCTTTAAGCTTGCCAGTCTGGATATGAGGCATGGAAGAAGGCAGGTTATCGAACAGGCTATTTACCTGACCGCCCAGGGTATCGGCCACGGCTGGACCAGAACCCTTATAAGGCACGTGTACCAAATCCACACCAATTGCCTGCTTGAAGGCCTCACCATTAAGGTTTCCAATACTGCAAATGCCTGGTGACGCATAGGTGTATTTGCCGGGATTGTCTTTGAGTATCTGTACGAATTCTTTGAAGTTGTTGGCTGGCACACCTGGGTTAACGACAATAACGTTTGGTGTATTCACAAAGTTACTGACAGGAGCGAAATCTTTTTGTGCATCGTATGGTAAATCATTGGGGCGGCAGGCAGGGTTAACGGCCATGGTGGATACAGTAGCAATGGAAAGGGTGTAACCATCGGGTTTTGCCCGTGCCGCTTCTGCGGCGCCAATGGCACCGCCGGCACCACCTTTATTTTCAATTACCATTGATTGTCCCAATATCCTGGACATTTCCTGCACCACAATACGGGCGACAATATCGGTAGATCCGCCTGGCGCAAAAGGTACGATTACCCTGATGGGCTGGCTGGGATAATTGGTGCTTGCGTAAGCAAGTCCGCTTAATGTCAAGGTACCAAAGGCTGTAGCCAATACGAATGCTTGTTTTAATTTCATTAAATCCTCCTAAATCAGGCCATAGTGTAGATAAAAAAGCCTGGCAGTCAAATGGGTAAATACCATGACAGAGATAGCGGCTATTCGTTACATTTTTAGCCAAGGTCTTGAAATAAAGAAGGAATTTAACTTGTTGCTGTAGTAGTAAATGCTAGAATAAGAATTTGAACTTATTCAAACAATACAATAAGGTTTTAATGATGAAAAAATGGTTATTATCCGCGGCTGCTGTTCTGACTATGTCCTCTTTTGCTTATGCAGGCAATAACGAGATCACCGTTTTCCAGGACCCCAATTGTGGATGCTGCGATGGCTGGAGCCAGCATATGCGTGACGCCGGTTTTAAGGTTAAATCCATTAAAACCGGCAATATGACTGCCATAAAAGAGAAACTGGGCGTTCCCTTGAATCTGGCTTCCTGTCATACTGCGGTTGTTGAAAGTACTGGCCAGATCATTGAAGGACATGTACCTTCTGCGGCAGTACATAAAATGCTGGCCAAGGCATCAGTTAAAGGTGTTGCTGCGCCCGGTATGCCTGCAAATTCTCCGGGCATGGGGCCCATGGATGGTAACCTGATCACCGTTGATTTTAACGGTCAGCCATTCTCAAGAGATTGACGCATAAGCGCTTTACACCAGGGCATTTATTTCTGCAAAGCCTGTTTGATACAACCAGCATTCATGCCAATGCTGGTTGTATCAAACAGGGGTAATTAAGTATTCCTGGCTCCAGTTATATTATTCGCATAATGTATATTATGTAAAGTAAATAATATGGTGGTTTATGTACCATTACCTCTTCAAATCTCATGGACATGTCATGCGTCTATTATTACATATGACATGCCCATGTTTTAAGTTCCTGAATTTTAATCTTTGACTTATTGGTCCGCATAAGTCTGAACAGACCTTACATATGCTCAGCGTGAAACCGCTGCAGCATAGTGAACGCTTCTTCAATAGAATCAACCATCTTGAATAGTTCCAGATCATGTTCGTTGATCATGCCTTCTTCAACCAGAAATTCAAAATCAATGGCGCGTTTCCAGAATTCAGAGCCAAACAGTATGATGGGGATGGGATCCATTTTTTTGGTCTGCACCAAAGTCAATACCTCAAACAGCTCATCCATGGTTCCGTAGCCACCAGGGAAAATAACCAATGCCTTCGCCCTGACAAGAAAATGCATTTTCCTGATTGCAAAATAATGAAAACGGAAAGCCAGT
The DNA here is from genome assembly GCF_014652395.1 of Advenella faeciporci. Lineage (GTDB taxonomy): Bacteria > Pseudomonadota > Gammaproteobacteria > Burkholderiales > Burkholderiaceae_B > Advenella > Advenella faeciporci. The sequence continues at coordinate 119,770 of NZ_BMYS01000002.1, read as the reverse complement.
TCAGGACTAATGAATGGGTTGGGTGTTTGTTCATAGGGCAAGGTAATATTCAGGCCTATTGAACGTGCGTCGCTTTCATAGGCGCCACGATTGGCCGCTTCCATAATGCCGGGCCCTCCGCCGGTCATGATGACATAATCACATCGTCCCTGTTTTTGGAAGTGTTCTGAAATCATCTTCGCAAAACTGATGGCCTGTTCATAATAATGAGAGTTTTTCAGGTTGCGCTCTGCCCTTTTGTAAGCCTTAAGCATGACCTCGTCTTGCGGAGAGCCATTAAGCATTTTCTCGATTTGCTCCATTTTGCTTTTGGCTTCTTCAGGTGAGCTTATACGAGCACTTCCAAATACCACAACTGTTGAACGTATACAGCTTTCTTCCAGAATTTTATCTGTTTTGAGGTATTCAAGCTCCAGGCGTTGGCCACGCAATTCGTCGCTTGCCAGAAAATCAATATCTTCCTGGGCAAGTCGGTAAGTGGCTCCTTCTTTTATGCTTTTTTGGAGCGCCTTGCGCTGTTCATAATCTATCATGTGTAATTACAGTTTGGTTAATCCAGAATTATAGTCTTAATTGAATGAAATGGTTTCCTCCCTTTTGGGGATATGCACATTCCAATTCAACTCATCTTTAAGCCTGCCGGCAAGAACCTCGGCAGGATTGGCCTCACCATGGACCAGGTAAGTATGTATGGGGGCTTTTTTAAAACCTTTGGCCCAGTTAATCAGGGCGGGTTGGTCAGCGTGCGCAGACAAGCCACCAATAGTATGAATGGATGCCCTGACATTGATTTCTTCACCAAAAATACGCACTCTTTTAACGCCATCAACCAAACGGCGGCCTAAGGATCCCATGGCCTGAAACCCGGTTATCATGATGGCACACTCAGGTCTTCCAAGATTATGGCGCAGATGATGTTTAATGCGGCCTGCATCACACATACCGCTGGCGGAAATAATAATGGCGCCTGAACGGATTTTATTCAGCATTTGCGATTCCTCAACGCTTTCAGTGAAATAAAGATTGGGCAATTCGGTGCCGATTTTCTTCCAGGTCATCATTTTTTTCGCCTCTTCGTCGAAAAGCTCCATATGCTTCATGGTAATGGCGGTTGCCTTGCTTGCCATCGGAGAATCAACAAAAACCTTAAGATTATTTACTTTGTCATGACGGGCCAATTGCAATAACTGATAAATAACTTCCTGGGTGCGCCCCACTGCAAAGGCGGGAATAATGATGTTTCCTTTGGGTAAAGTGCGATTGAAAATATCAACAATTTCTTCTTCAGTCGAATTTGTGGTACGGTGCGGCCGGTCACCGTAGGTGGACTCCATCACCAGAATATCAGCCTCTTCGATGAATACCGGGTCACGCAAAATTGGCCTGCCTGGCTGGCCAAGGTCCCCACTAAACACGATTTTACGAGTGTTGTCACCTTCGGTAATCCAGATTTCAATAATGGCAGACCCAAGGATATGGCCTGCATCCTGAAAACGGCATTTAATGCCAGGCGCAAGATCTATGATGTTTTCGTATTCAATTTCTTTTATATGATTAAGCGTTTGCAGTGCATCAGCCATGTAGTAGATGGGTGTTGTGAGCCCGTAATGCCTGCCTTGTTGTGAACGTGGTTTGCGGCTGGCGCGCTCCGCATCTACTTCTTGTATATGTGCGCTGTCAGGTAACAGAACGTCCAGCAAATCAGCGGTTGCGCCAGTGGCATAAATATATCCCGAATAACCGGCTTTGATCAATTTGGGCAGCATCCCACTGTGATCAATGTGGGCGTGAGTAAGCAGCACAAAATCCAATTCCGAAGGATCAAAACCAAAGGGTTGCCGATTACGGATGGGAGCTTCACGGCCCCCTTGCAACATCCCGCAATCAACCAAGAACTGAATATTACCGGTTTGCACCAGGAAACAGGAGCCGGTTACTTCTCCGGCTGCACCCAAAAATTTGATTTTCATATTTTGCCTACTCTTGTTGATCTGCAACGATAATAATCATAGTCTTGAGGGTTTACTTATTCAAGCTGCTTTTATCTGTTTTGTCTATGCTGGTTAAGGTAATCGCATTTATTTTTTCAAGTAATTGTGCCATTTCCTGTTGTAATGCCAGGTTTTGCTGCTGTCGAGCGAGTGCACCTTTCAGCGTTTCGTTTTCCTGTTCCAAATGCTGAAACCGTTGCTCGTTTTGGGATTTATACTGTTCAAATTGAATGGCAAGCAAGTGGTTTTCATCTTGTGCTGCCTTCAGGTTCAGGCGACCAATTTCATTAACTTGTGTTAATTGGCGCTGTTTTTCATAAGCCTCTTCCAGCTGGTTTTTTAGCGCTTGCTCGCTTTGCGTGTGTGCCTTAAGGCTTTGTTCAAGCTTTTGTTGAACCAGTTTCGTTTCCTGCCGGGCACGATCAATTTCGCTTACCGAACGCAGTTCCAAGGACCTGAATCGGACTTCAAGCCCTTCCCTTTCTTTGGTGTGCAGCCGATTTACATTTTCCAGTGCCTGTTCTGCCGCCTCTTGCTGAGCTTTGTTTTCAGCCAACAAGTCGGCAATCTGGATTTTTAACCGCCCTGCTTCATTATTCAGGCTTTCATATTCGCGGTTTCTTTGTGCAAGGATAATCTTTGTGTCGTGCAGTTGGGCGGTCACTGTGGCCAAGAGCTTTTCCTGTTCCTGTAAGGCAGCCTCATGCAACTGTTTACTGTGCTCAAAAGCTTTTTTATCGTCATCCAACATCTTTCTGGCATGTTCGTTTTCTTCCTGTTGGCTTTTAACCGTCTGATTGACAACTTTTGTTGCCTGCTCAAGGGCCAGCGTCCAGGTGTGCCGTATGGCCTGCTCAACCGGCTCTGGTGGAGCGGGTGTGTTTTCCTGGGTAAATGCCGTTCCGTTAATGCGTTTACCCAGTATGGCAAACCAGTTTTCCAGCATGGGGCTAATGGTATTGGGCGAGCCTCGCCCTATCCTTAACCTGATACGCTCTATGGTTGGCCGTTGCCCCTCAAGCAACAATTCATCTGCCGCTTTCCAGACATCTTCCTGCTGAATGCCACGCCCTGAACTTTTTAATTGCATCATTTTAAATACACTTTAGAATATAGCTTTCGATAAGTAAAAATTATCATAAGCTATTTAATTTATTTGTAATATACAATACATAATACATATTATATATTACAAAAATTGAATTAACCTAATGTTTTTAAGTAAAAATGGTGTTTATGCCCACACAAACCCTTAAACTACTGAATCAATTGCCGCTGCTGGATCCCGCTTCATTGCACGAGGCCACCCAAAAAGCGATTGCCGAAATCGTGTCTGAGGGAGAGTCTCAAAACACACGCAACAGCTATAAAAGCGCTATGAAATACTGGGCAGTCTGGTACAGAATGCGCTATAACCAGGCGTTCACCCTGCCCTTGCAAGTGCCTGTAGTGCTGCAATTCATTGTTGATCATGCCGTCCGGAATACCCCTACAGGTGAAACCATTGGCCTGCCTGACGAGCTTGATGATTTTCTGGTTGAGAACAAATTCAAGGCACAAAGGGGGCACTTTTCAATGGCCACCCTTTTGCATCGCCTTGCCGTATTATCCAAGGCGCATAAGGTTGCCTTTGCCAGCCCCAACCCTTGCAAAGACCCTCGCGTGCAGGAACTGATTGGCAAAACCCAAAAGGCCTATGCAAAAAAAGGCATGCATTCCTTCCAACGTCCTGCGCTTACCAAAGAACCGCTTACCCAATTACTGGAAACCTGCGATCAATCCCTGAAAGGCCTGCGGGACAAGGCTCTGATATTATTCGCCTGGTCCAGCGGCGGAAGGCGACGCTCCGAGGTCTCGGACGCTCACTTTGACAGGCTCATCCATAAACCAGAGACGGGTGAGTATCTGTATTTGCTTTTACATTCAAAAACCAACCAGACAGGACAAGCATCTGCCAATGCCTACAAACCGGTTTCAGGCATGGCCGCCCAGGCACTGGCCGATTGGATCTCCGCCAGCCAATTAAATGATGGTTATGTCTTCAGGCAAATTAATAAAGGCGGTGCAATCGGCGGGAAACTTAGTCCGGTTTCAGTTAATAATATTATTAAATCCCGTTGCAAATTGGCCGGACTCAGTGAGCAATTTTCCGCTCACTCATTACGTTCGGGCTTTGTTACCGAGGCGGCAAAGCAAAATATCCCGATCGCGGAAACCATGTTAATGACCGGCCATCAAAATATCAATACCTTAATGAGGTATTATCGCGAGGGGAATGTTCTGGAAAGCAAAGTTTCAAAACTGCTTGAAAATCCTGCAGAATAATTTTAGATGTCGCGGCAGCAAATCTGAACCGAATATGCGCAGGGACCTCAACTATTTGCGAAAAATCAAATCATCCTTTTATATTATATTTATTTATATTATATTTATGTATATAATATAAGCCATCTTAGATTGAAATCATGAACACGATACTTACTACGGATTTATCCATCGCCATGCGGCAAGGAGCTACTGAGGCCATAAAACTGCTTAAAGTCATGGTTAATGAAGACCGTTTGCTAATGATCTGCCATTTGTTTGAAGGTGAAAAAACGGTGGGTGAGATCGAGGCACTATTGGATATTCATCAACCCAATCTTTCGCAGCATTTAACAGTACTCAGAAAAAACGGGGTTGTACAAACACGCAAGGAAGGCAGGAATGTTTACTACTCCCTTGCAGACCCCAAAGCCATAGCTATGCTTGAAACATTGCATCGTTTATACTGCAGTGATACAACTGAATCCTGATGCACATTCCATGTAAATCCTTGTGTTCAACATAAATTCAAATTGTCAGTTTTTTGTTAATCCATTAAAAAGGGCTATATCATGAATAAAAATGTTGGCGGTATCGATAAACTTTTACGTATTATCGTGGGCGTGGTTTTAATTGTATTGGCCATTACCGGAACCATCGGATGGTGGGGCTATTTAGGTATCATTCCCCTGGCCACCGGCTTGCTTAATTTTTGCCCTCTTTACGCTATCATTGGTGTCAAGACGGCTTGTCCGCTGGATAAAAAATAATTGTACCCGTTCATTTCAAGATGGTTCGGATCCGGGCATTTTTTTGCTTAACGCTAATGCCTGGTCCTTTTACTTTTATAATTGCAGGCAATTGCATTTCTTTGCCATCAGACGGATTAACAGGCTGCCCATTTTTTCTGATTTCATAATGCAGGTGCGGCCCCGTCGAGTTACCGGTTGATCCCACAAAACCTATTAAATCCCCTTTCTTTACATGCGAACCCAATACCAGTCCGGGCGCATAGCGCTCAAGGTGAGCGTAAAGTGTGCTGTAGGTATTATCATGTTTTAGCACAACTGTTTTTCCATACCCTCCCCGGCTGGCCACGTATACCACTTTTGCTGCTTGCATGGCAGTAACCGGCGTTCCTGCTGGCGCAGCAAAGTCAGCCCCCGTATGCAATCGCATTTCCTGAAAAACCGGGTGCATCCGCCAGCCATACGCAGATGAAAAACGCGCATTGGGCAATGGATTTGCCATCAGATTCTGCAGGGTTATATTCTTGCTGCAGTGGTTGCAAGTCCCCATTACAATGACGTCATTATCCAACTCTGGAATGTCACTCAGGTCAATGTCGGCACTGCTTTGGGCGAATGCACCAAATGGAAGGCCAAGCAGCAAAAGCAGCAAAAATTTATTCAATAGAATAGTCCTGGTTTAATTATTCAAGACACAATAAAGCCAGTATAAGCAAGAATGAACTTTTCAAGACACCCAATCGCTATATAATCGCAGTCATTCCCCTTATATTAGTAGACATTCCGGGTAAAACCAACCGTGAAATTGATAAAAACCGTAAAACCATTCATTGCCCTGCTTTTTGGTGCCATTACCCTGTCAGGATGCAGTCCGGAACCCTATCCTACGGAGGTCAGGACTGACTTGATTTCCCTTTGCATGGAAGGCATCTTGTCGGGCCAAACCAATGTGCTTACTGACAGTGATAAGGCACTTGATGCATCGGACTCCTTAAGGCTATGTGAATTCAGGTACGGGGAATTCATTAAAAAAGTGCCACTTGCCGATTATTTGGCGCAGCAAACCCATTTATATGAAAGTTTTCAGCGGGCATACCGCCAGAAATACGTACTTGAGGACGTCTACAACAGTCTTTCTCCCAAAGACAAGGAAATTTTTGCCACCACATCCAAAATCATGCTTGGACTAGATGCCGGAGAAGCAGAACAATGAGAAAAATAATACTCAACATTCCCGGCGCCCTAATTGGCTTTGTTGTCATGATGGCCGCCAGCCATGCACAGGAACAAACCTATCCCAAGTATGAAAAAGAAAAAGCCATTATTTTTTGCATGACCCGGGAGTATCTATTGCAACACCAGGAAGAGCCTGCTGAGAAGGATATGTTCCCGGTGTGTGAATCACGTTTTGCCGAGCTTGAAAACAGTATTCCCTATGAAAAGTACAAAGCCGTAAGGGATAAAGGCTACATGATTTACAAGGACAATCAAAGTGCAGAATTACTGGAAAAATACTTTGGCATTTTAATGGGAAAGCCCTAAGCCTATGTCTAAACAGTCACCAAGGAGATTTACATTGTCAAACACCGGTCTTGTTCATTTGATCAAAAAAAGCCTGTCTCTTCTTACATTTGCAGCAATAGGTTTTTCCAGCTCCTCTGCGGCCCTTGCCGAAACGGGCAACTGGCCCAAGCATGAGCTTAAGCTTATTGTTCCTTTTGGTGCAGGATCAACCCCGGACCAGATTGCGCGAATTGTGGCAGAAAAAGCGTCAGACACATTGGGTCAGGTAATTGTCATTGACAACAAGCCTGGTGCAGGTGGCAATATTGGTACAGCTGCAGTAGCTCATGCGAAACCCGATGGATACACCTTTGGCATATCGATTACCGGTCCTTTGGTAAACAACCAGTTTATTTATAATAATTTAAGTTACGACCCCGAAAAAGATCTCTCTGCGCTTACCATGGCGGTTACGCAACCCAATATCATTGCAGTAAAAAGTGATTCTGGCATAAAAACCCTGCAGGCACTGATTGATAAAATCAAAGAAAATCCCGATAAATTCAATTACGCCACACCAGGAACCGGCACGGGTTCTCATTTATCGATGGAATTGATGCTGCAGGCTTTTAATGGTGTCGCAACCGCTGTGCCATACGCATCATCGCCTAACGCCATGAATTCCTTGCTGGCGGGTGACACTCAATTTACAGCTTTGGCGCCCATTGCCGTTCTGCCACTGGTAAAGGATGGCCGGCTTACTGCCCTGGCCCAAACAACAGCAGAACGGGTCAGTGCCTTACCCGATATCCCGACTGTTTCAGAGGCAGGTGTGCCGGGTATTGAAGGCTCTGCATGGTCTGGCTTTGTTATTTCATCCAAAGTGGACAAAACCATTCAGGACAAACTGGCCAAAGCCTTGGTTGAAGCCCTGAATGACGCCGCAGTAAAAGAGAAGTTGCAGGCCCAGTATATGGATCCAATCCCCGGTACACCCGAACAGTTCAGGGAGTACATGCAGCAGGAAAAGGCGCGCTGGCAGCCACTCATTGAAAAGCTTGATTTAAAAATTAACTGACATGCCCCCGTCAATGGTAATAACCTGGCCATTGATATAAGAGGCAAGTCCCGAGGCCAGGAAAACCGCGGCACCGGCAATTTCCTCGGGCCTGCCCCAGCGTCGCATGGGCACCCGGGCCACGAAAGCCGGACCCTTTTCCTTGTCTTCGGCCAGGATTTTATTGGTTTCAGTGGCAAAAGGGCCAGGGGCAATCGCATTGCTGGTAATTCCCTGGCGGGCATATTCCACAGCCAGGGCCCTCATCATGCCGGTTAAGCCCATTTTAGTAACCGGGTAGACGGCATCACCATAACGCGCCAGTTCACCCGCAATAGATGTCATGGAAATAATCCGCCCAAAACCGTTTCCAGCCATTAATTCGGCTGCCTTCTTGGAGGTATAAACGGCAGCGGTCAAGTTGGCCTGAATAAGAGTCAGAATATCGGGTAATGTGCTTTCAGCCAGAGACTTGCGAATACGCATCCCCATATTATTCACCAGAATATCGCAGCAACCGTAATCCTGTTCTATTTTTTCAAACGCAGCGTCAATTTGTGCAAAATCAGACATATCCGCACAAATTCCTCGCACCGTTATTCCTTCATCAGTCAGTTTTTTTATGCATTCGGCGACGCTTTCCCGTGTTCTGCCATTGATAATCACGGTTGCACCACTTTGGGCCATTGCTTTGGCAACTTCCAGGCCAAGCCCTCGTGTTGAGCCAGTCAGAAAGGCAACCCTGTCATCCAGATTAAATTGTTTCAGGTAGGAATGGGTATCGGTATTGAAAGACATACAATAAAATTGTTTTTAAGGTTAAACTCGAAAAAATATTTTGTAATGTAAATATAAAGACTGGGAAAAGAACATGTTTAACAAGTCTACTTCTTTTCAATATGAAAAGACGCTAAAAGCCTGCGGAAAAGGACAAAAAAGCGCTCTACAGAGTTTATATAAACACGATGCCCCTCAAATGCTGGCCTTGGCATTCCGCATTTTTGGCAATTTAAACTATGCGGAACAGGCGGTTCAGCGTGCCTTTGTCACCATCTGGAAAAACGCCCATACTTATAATGAAGAAGCCGGCCCGGCAAAGGGATGGGTATACAGCATCCTGCGCTACCATATCGGTGTCTTGTATAAGCAAAATTACGATAACATTCAAGCAGCCTTGCAAAACAGGGATTCTGCGCTGGTGGAAACGCTGAGTCATTTGCAGGCTGAAATACATGCATCCCAAGCTCCCCACGCAGGTTTTCATGCTTTTCTCGAAGAATTGCCGCTTGAACCACAAAGCTGCCTGATCAATATGTATTTCAGTTCTGGGGAACAAGCCGGAACAGCTACTCTGCTAAATATGCCACTGGGCCGTTTTAAGGAAAATATTTTATTGGGGTTGCGGCATTTATCCAAAAAACTGGGCAATTTTCCTTACCACGCCGATAATGAAAAAATTGGCGAATACGTATTAGGCGGGCTTAGCGGTGAAGAAGAGCGTCATGTGCTACAGCTTTTTAATCAGGACAGCACTGCTGCCAGTATTGCACTGATATGGGAAGATCATTTCACCCATTACCTCGATCAATTGCCCGAACAACCCTTGCATCCTCGTTTATGGAGCAGTATTAAGCATAATATGCAAAATACCGAAGAAGTCAGTGGCATTCTTGATGCCATCCACGAGCAGGACACGCCCGGACTGTCCGGTTTGCTGGCGCGCCTCAGGGAAATTGGCAAAAAAACCAGTCACAATTTGAGATTATGGCAGATCACAAGTCTGGTGCTGGCTGCTGCTTTACTGATTCTGATCGGCATTTTTCCATCATCATCCAATTTGGCCAGAATGATTGCAATTTTGTCAGCACCCGGCCAAAACAGCCAGCCAGCCTGGGTAGTGAAGATTAATCAGGCTGGAGTTGCCCAGTTTAAACCAATGGTTCAGCAAGGTATTGCCGAAAATCTTGAATTGGAGGTCTGGACACAATCAAATACGGCCAACCATGACTACCGTTCCTTGGGCACCATTAAGTCTAGTACCATTTTCACGATCAGTCCTGAAACCTTGGGTAATGTAATCCCCGGACAGCTTTTTCAGATTAGTCTTGAACCAGTTGGCGGCTCTACCTCCGGTAAACCAACAGGGTCCATTTTATATCAAGGCCGATTGATTGACTTAAGCAATTAAATATCTTCTGAAAACCATGAATACTGATTGCCTTGTCATGAATTCATCATAATCATCACTAAATAACGTGAAAATCCCTATAAATAACTGCAACCAGGCTGGAAAAATGATTTATATGAAAAATATTTTGAATTATATGCAAATCTGAGACAAGTAACATATAAAAATATCGTATTATCAAGGTTGTAACAATTCAATTTTTGATCCCCCTGTCAAATGCCCCTTGTTTTAATTGTCGTACTCCCTTTCCTTGGCAGTATATTGGCTGCCATTTTGCCCCATAATGCCAGAAACCAGGAATCCTGGCTTGCGGGCATTATTGCACTTGTCTGTGCGGGGCTGGTTATTTATACCGCACCAGCCGTATTCAACGGAGAGGTTCTGGTTCACAATATAAGCTGGTTACCTTCCATGGGTGTCAACATGACATTCAGAATGGACGGTTTTGCCTGGCTGTTTGCGCTTCTGGTAACCATTATGGGGGCATTGGTTGTTTTGTATGCCCGTTACTACATGGATCCTGCCGATCCAGTACCCAGATTCTTTTCATTTTTCCTGGCATTTATGGGGTCAATGCTGGGGGTTGTCCTCTCGGGCAACGTCATTCAACTGGTCATATTCTGGGAACTTACCAGTCTTTCATCATTCATGCTTATTGCCTACTGGCATCACCGGCAAGACGCACGTCGTGGTGCACGCATGGCGCTTACCATTACTGCCGCTGGCGGGTTTTGCCTGCTGGCCGGCATGTTAATGATTGGCCACATTGTTGGCAGTTATGAGCTAAGCGAAATACTTGCTTCGGGCAACCTGATCCGAAATCACCCCTGGTATATCCCCATTCTCGTGCTGATTGCCCTGGGCGGGCTTACCAAAAGTGCCCAGTTTCCTTTCCATTTCTGGCTTCCCAATGCCATGGCCGCTCCAACCCCGGTATCCGCTTATCTTCATTCGGCTACCATGGTCAAGGCCGGTGTTTTTATTCTGGCCCGTTTCTGGCCAGTGCTTGCCAGTACCGATCAATGGTTCTGGATCATTGGCGGTGCCGGAATGTGTTCATTGCTAATCGGTGCTTTTGCCGCCACTTTCCAGCAGGACATGAAAGGTGTGCTTGCCTACTCCACAATCAGCCATCTGGGTCTCATCACCCTGCTTCTGGGACTGAATAGCGAATTAGCCCTGATTGCCGCCATTTTTCACATGATCAACCATGCCACCTTCAAGGCCTCCCTGTTTATGGCTACCGGGATTGTTGACCATGAAACCGGTACGCGTGACATGGGGGTGCTGTCAGGGCTGCGAAAAGCCATGCCCATCACGGCCACTTTGGCAATTGTGGCTGCGGCAGCCATGGCTGGCGTGCCTTTACTTAACGGCTTTCTTTCCAAAGAGATGTTCTTTTCCGAAACGCTGTTCGTAGACCAAACCTCTTACTCAAGTTACTTGTTGCCAGGCCTGGCTGTTTTGGCCAGCTCATTCAGTGTTGCTTACTCCCTGCGTTTTATCACTCAGGTGTTTTTTGGCAAACCTGCCACCGATTTGCCCCGCAAGCCGCATGACCCCCCTCACTGGATGCTTTTTCCAAGTGCTGTCCTGGTCCTGCTTTGCATACTTATCGGCATTTTCCCCGAGCAAATCATCGGTTCGATTCTCAGGGTATCGGCCACCGCTATTTTAGGAGACCATTTACCTGCTTACAGCCTGGCTATCTGGCACGGCTTTAACCTTCCGTTAATTATGAGTATCCTGGCCCTGATCGGCGGCATCTCATTACTATATGTACTTAAGCCCCTGTTTCGTTCTTATCCTGGGCAAACGCCGGTTTTATATCGTTTTGATGGCAGAAAATCCTTTGATGCAGTCATGAATGGCATTGATAACGTGGCCTACATTTTGCTTGAATGGTTTTCCAGCAAGCGTTTGCAACCACAGGTACTATGGATTGTGGTTATTACCCTGGCAGTCGGCATGTTGCCACTGCTTGGTGGAAACTGGCTATATCTTAAGCAACCTTTTTCTTTTGACCCTGCTTTTGCCCTTCTTTGGATGGTAGGAGGTGCCTGCGCCATAGGTGCCGCCTATCTGGCCAAGTACAACCGTTTTCGTGCCCTGGCGCTTTCAGGAGGAGCCGGGCTTATCACCTGTGTAACTTTTGCCTGGCTTTCGGCACCCGACCTGGCACTTACGCAACTGGTGGTTGAAACCGTTACTGTTGTTCTTATTTTGCTGGGCCTGCGTTGGCTGCCCCGCCGCGTCATCGAAGAATCCCAGGTAACCCCGTTACAGGCATTTATACGCCGGTTTCGTGATTTGGCCATTGCAATATGCAGCGGACTGGGATTATCTGCGCTGGTCTACATAATGCTAACCCGGGACAAACCCGAAGGTCTGTCCGCCTTTTTCCTTGAAAAAGCCCTGCCTGAAGGCGGTGGAAATAACGTGGTTAACGTCATTCTGGTCGATTTTCGTGGTTTTGATACTTACGGTGAAATCAGCGTTCTGGGTATTGTGGCCATTACCGTCTATGCGCTGCTGCGTCGCTTCCGCCCGCCACAGGAAAGCATTCATGCCCTTGAAAACCGTCATGAGATTCAAACAATCGATGGCAATGGCCTCACAAATGAGCACAGTTTGCCCAAAGGCATTTTACTGGCCCCCAATGTGCTTGGAAGGCTAATGTTGCCGGTAATCACCCTTATTTCATTGTATTTCCTGCTGCGCGGTCATAATCTGCCAGGAGGTGGTTTTGTGGGTGGACTTATCTTTGCCACGGGGATTATCCTTCAGTATATGCTCAGCGGTATTCACTGGGTTGAAACACGTTCAAGGGTCAGGCCACAATACTGGATTTCCATTGGTTTGTTAATTGCAGGTGGGTCTTCCATGCTGGCGTGGTGGGTAGGCCAGCCTTTCCTGTCTGCCATTAGCTGGGATATTTATTTGCCTGTCATCGGCAAGTTGCATCTTTCCAGTGTTATCCTTTTTGATATTGGTGTTTATGCACTGGTTGTGGGTGCAACAACCTTCATGCTGGTTGCCCTTGCCCACCAGTCCCTGCGTTTCTATCGTAAAACACCTGCAGCAGAAATGGAAACCAATGCCGGAGCCAGCACTCAACTTAATTTTTCAGATCGAGTCAATTAAATGGAAATTATCTATTCATTAGCCATAGGGGTACTGGCCGGATCGGGTATATGGCTCTTGCTAAGACCCCGCACCTTTCAGGTTATTATGGGACTTACCCTGGTTTCCTACGCCGTGAACCTGTTTATTTTTGGAATGGGCCGCCTATCTGTTGGTGCGCCTCCCATTATCGAGTCAGGTACGGTTGTTGATGTTTCCAGTTATGCAGACCCTGTTCCCCAGGCCCTGGTACTTACCGCTATTGTTATCGGATTTGCCACAACAGCTTTGTATCTGGTGGTGTTACTTGCCTTGCGTGGGCTGTCCAATACCGATCACGTCGATGGTACGGAGTACAATTCATGATGGGTTGGTTGGATCATTTACCCATTTTGCCTGTTGCAGTTCCCATGATGGCAGGCGCCCTCATGTTGCTTCTGAAAGACTCCCGTCGTAAAGCTCTTACCGGGCTGGCCTTTCTGTCGCTCACTATCCAGTTTGCGGTTGCGGTAACGTTGCTGTTCATGACCGCGGGCAGCATTTCCTCTGATTGGAACAATGATATTGGCGTGTATTTGCTGGGTAACTGGATAGCACCCTTTGGTATTGTGTTTGTGGTGGATAAGCTTTCAGCGGTTATGCTGGTTCTTACCATTGTACTGGGTATATCCGCGCTTATTTACTCAACAGCTTTCTGGGATCGGGTTGGTATTCATTTCCACCCTCTTTTCCAGTTCATCCTGATGGGACTTAACGGTGCGTTTTTAACCGGTGACCTGTTCAACCTGTTTGTCTTTTTCGAGATCTTCCTGGCCGCCTCCTATGGTTTGCTGCTGCATGGTTCCGGCTCCCGTAGGGTTTCTTCAGGTTTGCATTACATTACCGTCAATCTGATTGGCGCTTCTTTACTGCTCATTAGCATTTCTCTTATTTACGGGGTTACCGGTACGCTTAATATGGCCGATCTTGGCATCAAAGCCGGAATGCTGGATGCGGAAAATCGCAAGCTGTTTGAAACCGCCTGCGCCATTCTGGGCATTGCATTTTTAGTCAAGGCAGCAGCCTGGCCACTTAATTTTTGGCTACCCAATGCTTATGCGGCCGCCTGCGCTCCTGTTGCCGCGCTGTTTGCCATCATGACCAAGGTGGGTATTTATGCATTGGTCAGAATGGGTTCCCTGCTTTTACCTACCGGAGCGCCTGCTGCCTTTGGTGGCGACTGGATGTATGCCATTGGTCTGGGAACCCTTTTATTTGGGACCTTGGGTATTCTGGCAGAAAAAAATACAGGACGACTGGTTGGTTACAGTATTATCCTGTCTTCAGGAACCCTGCTTACTGCCTTGGGAATGCCGGGCGTTACCTTAACGGGGCCTTCCCTTTTCTACCTTATCAGTTCCGTGCTTACCACGGGTGCTTTTTTCATGCTGGTTGAGTTGATCAAACGCACTGAATCTTTTGGATCCAATGTGCTGTCTGTCAGTTTTGAAGCCTTTGGCCTTGATGAAGACAAAACATCCGATTATTCCGGTGATGTAGTTGGCGTAGCGATTCCTGCTGCCCTGGCTTTTCTTGGCCTCTCCTTTTTTACCTGTGCCATTCTCATTGCCTGCATGCCGCCTTTTTCCGGTTTCGTTGCAAAGTTTGCCTTGCTGTCTTCAGCACTTGAACTAACCGATAACAATTTAACGGGACCTTCCATCAGTGCCTGGTTACTCGTCATAGCCATGCTGGCATCTGGTCTGGCAACAGTGATTGCACTGGGCCGATCAGGAGTACGGCTTTTTTGGAATTCGGGTACTTTGCAAACACCCAAACTTAGCATTCGTGAAGCCATTCCTGTGAGTGTTTTATTGCTTAGCTGTATTGCGCTTTCAATTTTTGCCGGACCTGTCATGGATTTTCTGACTGAGACGGCAAGTTCACTTGATGATCCCAATCAATATATCAATGCCGTGATTACACAAGCATCCAACAAAGCCATTGCAGGGGGACAATAATGAAAAAGTTCTTTTTCTGGTTACCCATGTCTGCATTTCTTTTGCTTGTCTGGATGCTGTTGGCCAATGCTCTTAGTATCGGCCAGTTTGTACTGGGTTCAATACTGTCACTAGGGCTTGTTGTCGCTTCGCAGCGCCTGCGCCCTTTACACGGCCACCCCAAAAAAACCTTAACTATCCTCAAATTGATATTCATGGTTATTGTTGATATTGCCTATTCCAATTGGGTCGTGGGAATATTAATCCTGAAAGGAAAAAGTGCCTATCGTACGCCAGGCTTCATCAATATTCCACTAGATATACGTGATCCTCATGGTTTGGCCATTTTATCGTGCATTATCACTTACACACCAGGTACTGTATGGTCTGGCCTGACTGAAGATGATTTTATCCTGCGCCTTCACGTTCTTAACCTGAAAGAAGAATCCGATTGGATTCATACCATCAAGCATCGTTACGAAGCCAATTTGATAGAGATATTTGAATGAACTTGATACTGACCTGGGCATGTTATTTTGCCATTTGCTGCTTTTCACTGGCCACTTTTTGTGCCTTTATCAGACTCGTCAAAGGCTCAACGCCCCAAGACCGTGTGTTGGGTCTTGACACCATGTATATCAACTGCATGTTGCTGATTATAGTGCTGGGCATGCTTTACAGGACTTCGTGGTACTTTGACATTGCACTGCTCATCAGTTTATTGGGTTTTGTATCTTCTTCAGCATTATCAAAATTCCTGCTGCGTGGTGAGGTTATCGAGCCATGAGTGATATTCCTGCCTGGATTGCCATCCCTGCCGCTATTTTTCTAGTGGCAGGTGGTCTTATAACCCTTATCGGATCAATCGGACTTCTTCGGTTTGAAGACTTCAAAAGCCGTATTCATGCACCTACATTAGGTAACACTTTTGGTGCCATGTTCACCTTGTTGGCATCTATACTGGTTTCTTTTCATCTGGCCGACCGGGTTTTTTTCCATGAAATATTAATTGTTGTCTTTTTATTTCTTACTTCGCCAGTCACAGCAATGTTGTTGATGCGCTCTTATATATTGCGCCTTGAACGTATCGGAAAATAACTCTTATATTCAAACGTTATGCTACCTAGACTCATCCTGTCTATTTTTATCGCGTTCCTGACTTTCAGTACAAATGTTTATGCGGAAAATGGGCAAAAACTGCCGGTTCTGGAAGAGATCCAGGCAAGTCTTGAAGAACTTCCGAAATCAATTGAAAATAATGACAGCATTCAGAAAATACTGGATAAATTAAAGACAATCCAGGGTGGTGCCCAGCAAATTATTAGCACCAAAACCCAGGAATTGGCCGATATAGACGCAAAATTAAGCAATCTGGCAGATGCCCCAAAACCAGATGAATCGCAAGGCCCAATCACCCCTGAAGCAAGAGACATAGAGGCTCAGCGCAGCGCTTTGCAAAAAGAGCGTGAACGAATTGATGCCAATATCAAACTTGCCAAGTTACTGATTAGTGAGGGAGATCAGCGTAGCTTGAAGTTAATGGCGGAAAGCCGGGCCAAGTTTCAGGCTGAATTGTTTGAAAGGGTTAAATCTCCACTTAAGTTTTCATTCTGGGAAGGGTTTTCACGCTCCTGGTCCTCGGATTTCCCCAGGGTACAGAAATTTACGGACTCTGTCTTTGCTGTTTTCATGAAGGCCCTTGAGCCTGAAAATAAAAATTTCTTTTATGCGGGCATTTTTCTTTCTTTGATTACCGCTTTTGTGCTTAATCGGCTTTTGCAAAATCTGATTCGCCTGATTGCGATGGAGAAAATCCCGACGGGACGAGCCAGACGCTCCCTGGTAGCACTTGGAATTATCCTTAACAATGTGATTATTACTGGTTTATCCACTTATTTTTTATATGCCGGTCTTAATTGGAACGGTATTGTCAGCCCAGATCTACAGGCGTATCTGGTTTCCGTGATCTACACTATTATTTTCGCTTCACTGATTACAGGTCTGGGGAATGCTCTGTTCTCTGTACGTCATGAGTCCTGGCGCTTGCCGCCACTTAGCAACGCGCTGGTCAATGCGCTCAAGCCCTATCCCTGGTTAATTGCCACACTCATTGTGGTACATCAGGCAATAATTATTAGCAGTTCGAAGGTTGGCATTTCTCTTGGGACAGAAGTGGGTCTCAGGGTTATTTCAAACCTTTCCATGGTGGTGCTGGGTTTTCTGATTCTAGGCAAAATTGCCCGCCATTACCGTATTACTCCACTTGACAATCAAGATGTGACGAGTCAGGTCCCAGCCACAGTATGGCCAGTCGTTCTTCGTGTCCTGTGCTGGATTATTGTCATTGGTACACTGGTCTTTACGCTTGTTGGATTGGTTGCCCTGGGTTCTTTTCTGATTACCCAGCTGCTCTGGGGTGTCATCATTCTGTCGACCTTTTATATATTATTTAAACTAAGTGAGGATTTGTTCCAGGCCAGCATTGCAGCACAGGGACTTATTGGCAAACGTCTGGTGGAACAATATGAAATCACACCCAATTTCCTGAATCAGCTTTCAACCATTTTGTCTGGCATTACAAAGCTGCTGCTGTTTTATGCATTGGTCATGATATTGCTGGTTCCGTTTGGTAACAGTCTTACCGGCTTGTTTAACCGGGATGGAAAACTGGATGAATTTTTGCAAACCTGGCAAAACTTCATTACGCCCGGTATGTTGTTAAGCGCAATCATGATCATTCTGGGCGGAGCTATTATTGGCCGTCTGCTTAAGAACTGGCTTGTCAGCAAATATTTCCCCAATACCAATATCGATTCAGGCGTGCGCTTAAGTATTGTGACCGTACTTGGTTACATTGTTGCCATTATCACCGTAAGCCTGATGTTATCTACCCTGGGAATCAGTCTTGAAAAACTGACCTGGATTGCCAGTGCCCTTTCAGTGGGTATCGGTTTTGGTCTTCAGGCCATTGTACAGAACTTCATCTCTGGCTTGATCATGTTGATAGAAAGACCGGTCAAGGTCGGTGACTGGGTGGTTATTGGCACGCAAGAAGGTGATATCCGCCGTATCAACGTCAGGGCAACTGAAATCCAGCTGGGTGACCGCTCTACCTTAATCGTCCCAAATTCCGAATTCATTACCAAGTCTGTCAGAAACATGACCCTTAGTAAAAGCGAAGGACGTGTACAAATCCGTCTTCCCCTGCCGCTGTCAGTTAATCCTGCCCAAGTCAGGGATATCATCTTATCGATTTTTGAAAACAATGAGGATGTTCTTGAGGATCAGGGCCTGGAACCTTATATTCGTCTTGACGGCATTGAGGGTGGCAACCTGATCATGATAGCCACTTGTTTTGTGATTAGTCCCCGCCTGGCAGGACGCATTAAAAGTGAATTGCTATTTGAAATAATAAACAAACTTCACCAGGAAAATATCCTGCTAAGCATGCCTTTGCAAGTTGAGCAAATAAACCACACCCCAGGCAATGTTAATTAAAACAAGTATTTTGGCCATTTTTGCGACACAAATGCTCTAAATGCTGGTTGAATTATTGGCGGAAATTGTATTTCTAAAGCTGATTCCTGGGCTGGTTTGTCATGAAGGGGAAATGACAGAATGCATGCACAACCCCTTTATTACCCTTTTATATCAGTTATTTTCAGAAATCGGGCCTGTCCATTCTTCGGTAAAAAATTCGTAACTTAAACGTTCCTTTTGCGGTACAGGCATTTTAGGGGTACCAATAGCCAAAAAGCCCATGAATCGATAATCAAGTGCGTCGAATCCCAAACCGGTTTGAAACTCATCAATATAAGTGGCAATACCAGTGCTCCAGAATGCGCCATACCCTAGCATATGTGCCGCATTCAAAATATTGGTGACAGCTGCGCCTGTAGCAAGCATACGTTCGGATTCACTGATTTTTGTATTGCTATAATCAATATGGCAAGCCACCGCAATAATCAATGGGACCTCAGCAAGCCACTGGCGTGTTGCCGCTTCTTTGTCGGGATTGAAAGGCTCGTTGCTGGCCTGTCTTAAACCAATAGAAAAATCGGCAAATTTTTTAATAGCCTCGCCACGGATAATCTTGAATCGCCATGGACGAAGCGCACCATGATCAGGGGCAGACATCGCTGCCTGAAGTATAAGTGCCAAATCCTTGTCAGAAGGAGCTGGAGAGGTAACCATTTTCATGGAGTTACGATTCAGAAGATAATTAATGGCTTCATTCATGGCAAAACCTGTATAAATATTATTCAATTAATAGGGGGTTAACGCAGTAACGCTTTCATGTCACGGACCGCCTTTTCCCAGCCGTCAAAAATGGCCTGAGCCACTATGGCATGACCAATATTCAACTCTGATATACCCCCCAATGCAACAATGGCCTGGACATTCTGGTAGTGCAATCCATGGCCGGCATGAACTTTCAGGCCTGCCCTAAGCCCTTCTGCAATGGCTATCCTTAAACGCTCAAGCTCTGCCTCTACTTTATCTCCGATTGCTTCGGAATAAGTACCCGTATGCAATTCAATCACGGTGGCTCCTGCCTTCGCAGCGGCATGGATTTGATCAATGTTGGGGTCTATGAATAAAGAGACTCGTGAGCCGGCATCATGCAATCTGGAAACAGCCGCTTTCACCCGTTCAAAAGATTCAAGAACATTCAACCCGCCTTCCGTGGTTAATTCCTGACGACGTTCCGGCACAAGACAGACATCGTGCGGCTTGACATCACACGCAATATCCAGCATTTCATTAGTAATGGCACACTCAAGATTCATCCGGGTGGTTAGCAGGGGAAGAATTTCGTATACATCCTTGTCCTGAATATGGCGGCGATCTTCCCGCAGATGCAGGGTAATGACATCGGCACCGGCCTGTTCGGCCAACAGGGCAGCCTTGATGGGGTCTGGATACACACTATGGCGTTGCTGCCTGATAGTAGCCACGTGATCAATATTTACACCTAAATCAATCATACAATACGGAATGCTAAATTTATTTTGAAATAACGGAGGTTTGTGTCCAACCACCACCCAGTGCTTTATAAAGTTCTATCCGGTTTTGAATGGAATCAAACCCGGTTTGCAAAAAACCTTGCTGTACAGTAAACAAAGCAACCTCTGCTGATTGTACCTGCAAGAAACTGTCTATACCGCTTGAATAACGCAAATTGGCAATTTTAAGCGTTTCATAGGCTGCAGCCTGTTGTGCCCTTAAAGCCTCAAGTTGTGACTGGTAAGTAGACTCACCCGCCAGGGCATCGGCCACTTCACGGAAAGCGGTCTGGATGGATTTTTCATATTCAGCTACGGCGATGTCACTGAGTACTTCAGCCAGATTAAGGTTATTACTTAATTTGCCAGCGGTGAATATGGGAATATTAATGACCGGATTAAACGACCACATGCCATTGCCACCATCAAACAGGGAACCCAGATCGGGACTGGCAATACCTAAGAGCCCGGTTAACGAAATTGATGGAAAGAAGGCAGCGCGAGCAGCACCAATATTGGCATTAGCCGCTTTCAACCTGTTTTCGGCCGCAAGTATGTCTGGGCGACGGGTTAACAACGCTGAAGGCAAGCCGGTTGGCAATTTACCCATGACAACATCACTGGTAAATGGTGCTGCTGGTGGTAAATTGGCAGGAACAGGCTGACCAAGAATTAATTGCAAGGCATTTCTGGCTCGCATTTCACCACGGGTAATTTCCGCCAGCGATGCTTTTGCTGCTTCAAGCGTGGTTTTTGCCTGATTGACATCAAGTATAGAGGCTACACCACCACTGTAACGGCTTTGAACCAGATTAAGCGTTCCCTGACGTGACTTGATGGTTTTGTTAACCAGTTCTTTTTGCGCCTCAAGATTTCTGAGGGTGAAATATGTGGAGGCCAGTTGACCGATCAGATTGATTTGAACGGTCGTGCGTGCCTGTTGCGTTGCAAGGTATTGTTCAAATGCCGCTTCAGACAGACTTCTTTGACGGCCAAAAAAATCAAGTTCAAAATTGGTCATGCCAATACCGGCAATATTGCTACGAGTGACCGACGGAGATAATGCGCCACCTGCGCGCATATCTTCCGGCATGCGCTGAGCCGTTTGCTGCGCATTGACGCCAATTTGAGGAAAGCGGTCACTACGCTGAATACCGTACAAGGCACGGGCCTCTTCTACCCGTTGAATGGCTATCCGCATGTCACGGTTATTTTCAAGGGCTATTGGAATAAGTGCCTTAAGGCGCTCATCCTTGAAAAAAGTTTCCCATCCCAGGTCAGCTGTATGCTGAATACCGTCGGATTGTGCAGGTGAACTGCCTTGCCCTGGAAACTGATCAGGCACAGGCATGCCAGGACGTTCGTAATTTGGACTTAACGAACATCCAGCCAATATAGTTGCCAACAAGACTACCGACAACTTTGGAGAGAAATGTTTTACGATATTCATTTTTCAGGATTACCCTCAGAGGATTGATCTTTCTTGCCGCCTGAATTTGACTGATCCAGCGTTTCTATTTCGGCAACATCTTTATAAATCTCGTGCCGATAAGCATAAGCTTCTTTTTCAGTTTCAAAAGACTGGGCCTGCTCACCTAACAAGCGTGGCCGTGTTTTGAAAATTTTCATGACAACAACAAAAAACACGGGAACAAAGAGCACAGAGAAAGGCGTGGCCGCCAGCATACCACCAATCACACCAACACCTACGGCACGTTGACCTGCTGCCCCTGCGCCATCTGCCAACACCAACGGTAACACACCCAGAATGAAAGCAAAAGAAGTCATGATAATTGGTCTGAAACGCAGACGTGCCGCTTCCATGGTTGACTCAACCAAATCCCGGCCCGAGGCATACGCATCTTTGGCAAACTCTACAATCAGAATGGCATTCTTGGCTGACAAACCAATAACGGTAATCATGCCCACCTGGAAGTAAATATCATTGGACATGCCCGACAAGGTAACCAGACCAACCGTACCCAACATACCCAGTGGAACAATTAGCATGGCAGACACCGGAATTGTCCAGCTTTCGTACAGGGCGGCCAGAACCAGGAAAACCACAATCAGGGACAGGGCCATAGTAATGGGGGCCTGATTTCCTGCCTGGATTTCCTGAAATGACAACCCGGCCCATTCATAGCCAATGCCAGAGGGCAATTGCGCAATCAGGCGTTCGATTTCGGCCATGGCCTCACCGTTGGAATAACCCGGTTTGGCTTGTCCGCTAATGGTGATGGCATCAAAGCTGTTAAAGCGACTGACCTGGGTTGGGCCCTGGCTCCAGTCAAGCTTGACAAAAGAAGACATGTCCACAAGCTCGCCTGAGGCGTTATGTACCTTGAGCCTGAGAATATCCTCGGGTGTCATGCGGAACTGGGCATCAGATTGAACCCAAACGTTTTGCATCCATCCGGTATTGGGGAATTTACCCAAATAACCCGAACCGATGGCGCTGCCCAATACATTGGCAACCTCAGTCATGTTAACGCCAAGTACCGCCGCCTTTTCACGATCAATATTCACGTTTAGCTGTGGCCCGGGACCAAGACCGGAAATACGTACTTGGGTGAGAATTTCACTTTTCTGGGCCAATCCAAGCAATTGATTGGCTGCATCACGTAAAACCACTTGACCTAATGATCCCCTGTCTTGCAGTCTTAAGTCAAAACCGGTTGCCGTTCCCAACGAGGGAATAGCAGGTGGAATGACAGCAAAAACCATGGCATCGGGAATGCCAAATAACAGACTGCCTGTTGCTTTGGCAGAAAGATCCTGGGCAGATTGCCCTGGCCCCTGTCGTTCGGAAAAGTCTTTAAGTGGTATGAAAGCAATGGCCGAATTAAGACCAGTGCCGCTAAAACTGAAGCCCTGAACCGTAATGATGTTTTGCATTTCAGGCAGTTTGGAAAAATAGTTTTCTACCGTATCAATGACTTCAATGGTCCGGTTGGCAGAAACACCTGATGGCAATTCAATGTTGGCAATCAGAAAACCTTGATCTTCATCGGGAAGGAATGAGCTGGGCAAACGCAAGAACATATATGCCATGCCAACTGAAAGAATCAGATAGATCAGCATCATGCGTCCGCCTTTTCTGATAAAAGCACCAACCCAGCCTGAATAACCGCTGGTTATTTTATTGAAGACGCGATTAAACCAGCCAAAAAAACCCTTTTTGACTTCATGATGCCCCTTGGCAACGGGTTTTAAAATGGTTGCACACAAAGCGGGCGTAAAAGTTAAAGCAAGGAAAGCCGAGAAGCCGATTGAAACAATCATGGATACCGCAAACTGGCGATAAATAACACCGGCTGAGCCGCTCATGAAAACCAGTGGAACAAATACGGTCATCAGGACCAGTGTAATACCGACAATGGCACCGCCAATTTGTGGCATAGCCTTATAGGTGGCATCTTTGGGTGATAACCCTTCTTCTGACATGATCCGTTCAACGTTTTCAACCACTACAATCGCATCATCCACCAAAATACCAATCGCCAGAACCATGGCAAACATGGTAAGGGTATTAATGGAGTAGCCCATAAACAGCAATGTAGCCACTGTACCCATAAGGGCAATTGGCACCACTACAGCGGGAATGACCGTATACCTGATATTTTGCAGAAACACGAACATAACGATAAACACCAGGATCATGGCCTCTATCAGTGTATTCACAACTTGTGTGATAGATGCGTCAACATAGGGTGCGGTATCGTAAGGAATGCTGTAAGTCACGTTTTCAGGGAAATAGCGTGACAGATTCTCCATTTCATCCCTGATTAATTTAGCCGTTGAAAGGGCATTGGCATTAGGCGCCAGGGAAATGGCGAAAGAGGCAGATGGCGCCCCGTTCAGGCGGGAACTAAACTGATACGAGTCTGAACCGATTTCAACCCTGGCCACATCTTTGACACGAACAATAGAACCATCAGGATTGGCACGCAAAACGATATTGGCAAACTCGTCAGCAGTTTCCAGCTGGCCGTTGGTGGATACAATGGCGCTAATTGCCTGATCCTCAGGCGTTGGAGGTGCGCCCAGGGTACCGGCTGAAATTGCCCTGTTTTGTGCTGCCAACGCGGCACTCACATCTGACATGGTCATGCCATAACTGGTTAACTTGGCAGGATCGGTCCAGATACGCATGGCTCTGGGTGCGGCAAAAAGCTGGAACGTGCCCACCCCTTCTATTCGGGAAATCGAGTTTTGAATATTTCGGGTGATGTAGTCACCCAGCTCGGCCGCAGAGGTCGAGCCGTCAGTGGAACTAAGGGCAACAATCAGCAGGAAACCGGCCGAACTCTTGCTGAACCGGAGGCCTTGATCCATTACTGCCTGAGGCAGTTTGGATGAGACGTTGGCCACCTTGTTCTGCACTTCAACCTGGGCCATATTTGGATCGGTACCCGGCTTGAAAACGACATCAATGTCTGAGCGGCCATAAGCATCACTGGTTGATGAATAATAGAGAAGGTTTTCCGCTCCATTCAGCTCATTTTCAATGACGCTGGTAACCTGTTGCGCTACATCTTCAGCAGAAGCGCCTGGGTAAGTGGCACTAATGTTAATGGTGGGCGGAGCAACTTCCGGATATTGCGCCACCGGCATGAACGGGATCGCAATCACGCCTGCGAAGAAAATGATAATGGCAACAACCCAGGCGAAAATCGGGCGATTAATAAAGAAGTTAGACATATATCTTCTCAGTTTTCGGCAGATTTATTGGAGTCGGCTGTTTCTTCACCTGAGGTTTTTTTCCAGGGAATGGGTTTTACCGTGCCGCCAGGCTGTGCTTTCTGAAAGCCCTCGACAATGACTTCGTCATTAGGGCTCAGCCCCTTATTGATAATGGTATTGCCATTAACTGAATTGCCCTCTTCAACCGCGACAGAGACGACTTTATCATCTTTAACCAACAACAGTTTTACCAGGCCGTCTGGTGTGCGTTGCAAGGCCTGGCTTGGCACCATCAGTGCCTGTGGATTAACGCCCTGTTCCAGCCTTACCTGGGCAAACATGCCTGGTAACAGAAGATGTTGCGGGTTAGGGAAAACAGAACGCAAGGTAACCTGACCGGTTGTCGGGTTTACCGTGACTCCGGTAAAAAGCAGCTTGCCATTTTCCGGATAAAGAGAGCCATCACCCATTTCAAGCTGGACAACTGCCATACCCGTTTCCGTCTGTTTAAGCTGGCCGTCAGCCAGGGCTTTGCGCAGATTGCTTAATTCACCAGTTGTTTGTGAGAAGTCTACGTAAACCTGATCAATCTGTTGCACAGTAGCCAGATGAGTACCACTGGCAGCACTCACCAAAGCACCTTCAGTAACAAATGCTTCACCGATGATGCCATCGATGGGTGAAGTGACATCCGTGTAACCAAGATTAATTTGAGCAGCATCAAGGGCGGCCTTGGCCTGACTGATTGCCGCTTCCGCCTGGGCAGCCTGCGCAACTGCATTATCGTACTCTTGACGACTTACCGCAGCAGACTTGACCAGGGTTGAATAACGTTTTGCCAGTAACCGCGCACTTTGCGCATTCGCTTCAGCCTGCTCAAGCGCTGCGGCAGCCTGATTGACCGCTGCCTGGTAGGTGGCCGGATCTATTTTAAACAGCAACTGCCCTTCTTTTACAACACTTCCCTGCTTGAATTCAATACTTTGGATAATGCCGGTAACCCGGGCGCGAACTTCAGCATCTTTAATAGCCGCTACCCGACCGGATAATGTGGTGTAAATACGGGCCTCATCAGGCTCTACTTTAATAGTAGAAACAGGAAATACAGGAGGCCCACCGGCTGCGGCGGGATTAGCCGCCTCTTCTTTTCCGCAACCACTTAATAGAAGCACCGAACATGCAAGCAATGCCGCAATTTTATGACTGGCAAAGGTTGATTTTATTCTCATTTGACTGTGACCCGAAAAATACCCTTTAAGGATATTTTTATTGAAAATGTTGATTCAATTAAAAGATACTTTAAATTATAGAGGAAAAATAATTGCCTAAGCAACATTCAACCCATTACAGGAAAAAACATTTGCCTAAGCAACAGTTAAACCCTATAGGTATTTATTTGGCCATTCAAATATAAAAAAAGTTGCTGGCAACAGCATGAAACAGGCTAAGCAAACGCTTTAACGATGCAATAATCGCGCATTTTAGATCAGCATAATGAAATTGTTTTGACTAACCTAATAAAAGAGCGTCATCAGAAACCTGTTCACCCCTGACTTTTTCAAACATTTGAAGAAGATCGGAAACACTCATTCCCTTGCGCTTTTCTCCGCTAACATCAAGCACGACCTGGCCCTGGTGCAACATGACGGTTCTTTCGCCGGTTTCAAGGGCCTGCCTCATGCTATGGGTTACCATCATGGTGGTTAATTTTTGCTCTTCAACCAGTTTTTGCGTTAATTCAAGTACAAAGTGAGCCGTTCTTGGGTCTAGTGCTGCAGTATGCTCGTCAAGTAATAAAATCTTGCTGGGTTGCAAGGCGGCCATCAGCAAACTGACCGCCTGCCGCTGCCCACCTGAAAGCAGCCCTATGCGATCGGTAAGACGATTTTCAAGCCCTAGCCCAAGAATAGCCAGGCGCTCTCTGAAAAGCGCTTTCATGAACGGCTTGATGGCATGGCTCAGGCCTCTTGATTGCCCCCGGTTATAAGCCAAAGACAGGTTTTCTTCGATGGTCAGGTCTTCGCAGGTTCCTGCCATAGGATCCTGGAATACTCTCGCCACATTGCTTGCACGCTGCCAGCCGGGCACACGGGTGACATCAATATCATTAAGCAGGATACGACCTGAATCTACCATGACCTCACCGGCAATGGCATTTAAAAAAGTGGATTTCCCGGCGCCATTTGAACCAATGACCGTAACAAACTGCCCTTCCGGGATGGTTAGTGACATGCCTTGCAAGGCACGGGTTTCAATAGGCGTGCCCGGATTAAAAGTAATACGTAAATTTTCTGCTTTCAGCATATCGTTAACCTTTTTTCGCTTTCAGCATTTTATTAAGTTTCGGCAAAATAAGTGCAAAAGTAACCAGCAAGGCAGTAACCAGGTTAAGGTCTTGCGCCTTAAGCCCGATGAAGTCACTGTTTAAGGCCAGCGCAATGAAAAAGCGATACAGCACGGCGCCAATAATAACCGCCAGCGTTACATAAACAAACCTGCGGGCAGGAATGATGCTTTGCCCAACAATTACCGCTGCCAGACCAATCACAATAGTACCTATTCCCATTGAAATGTCAGATCCGCCTTGAGATTGGGCAAATAATGCCCCCCCCAGTCCAACCAGGGCATTTGAGATGGCCATGCCCAACATAATCATGCGGTCGGTTGAAATACCCTGTGCCCTGGCCATCCTGAGATTTGAACCGGTTGAGCGCATGGCCAGCCCTGATTGAGTGGCAAAATAGCGGTCTAAAAGCAATTTGGCAATTAGCACAACCAATAATAAAAGAAGCGGGCGCCAGAAATAGTCCTCGAGGGATGTGGGCTGCAGGAGAGAAAAGACGGTGTCATTGGTGATTAGCGGTATATTCGGCCCCCCCATGATTCTTAGATTGATGGAGTACAGGGCAGTCATCATGAGAATACTGGCCAGCAAATCCATAATCCCCAATTTCACATTAAGCCAACCGGTTATCATGCCGGCAAACGCGCAGGCCAGCATGGCAAAAGCCGTTGCCAGAAAAGGATTTCCACCCAGGCTGATGACCAGGGCAGCAATAGCTCCACCCGTTGCAAACGTTCCATCAACAGTCAGGTCAGGAAAGCGCAGGATTCGAAAGGAAATAAAAACACCAAGTGCCACAAGACTGTAAATAAAACCCAGTTCAAACGCACCAAGAGAGGAAAATAAAGACATGTTTATGAGTAATTATTGGTCGGATAAGGTACAACGATACACATCAATACCACTAAATTCCAGTATGAATTACAAATCCTGATAAAACAGGATTTGTAATTCAGCGATTTTTACTCCACAACAACAGCGGCTGATTTCAAGAGCTCTTCAGATAATTCGATCCCCTGGTTTTTGGCCGCGGCAGGATTCACATAAAGCTCCAGTTTTGAGCTGGTTTGTGAAGGAATAGTGCCTGGATTCTCACCTTTCAGGATACGTACAACGATTTCACCTGTCTGGATACCCAGATCTTTATAGTTGATACCCAGGGCTGCAATGGCACCACGCTTGACACTGTCAGTATCAGAGGCAATCAGGGGGATGTCAGCTTCATTCCCCACTTTAACCAGTGCCTCATAGGCAGACACGACGTTGTTGTCCGTGTTGGTGTAAATAACATCCACCTTGCCAATCAGGCTTCGTGCGGCAGAGCCCACATCAACAGACCGGGGGGCCGCCGCTTCGATCAACTCCATACCTTCTTTGGGCAGCAACTCATGCAGTCGTTTGACGACAACAGCAGAGTTGGCCTCACCTGGGTTATATACCATTCCAACTTTCTTGGCATCAGGCACTACGCGCCTGATCAAGTCCACCTGCTTTTCAAGCTCAAGCACATCGGACACACCTGTAACGTTACTGCCAGATGCCTCGACGGTTGAAACCAGTTGTGCCGCTACCGGGTCGGTAACTGCGGAATACACCACTGGAATTTGCTTGGTGGCGGCAACAACGGCCTGAGCTGAAGGTGTGGCAATTGCCACGATGACATCGGGCTTGTCACCAATAAACTGGCGGGCAATTTGTGCTGCCGTGCCAGTGTTGCCTTGTGCACTCTGGTAATCCAACTCCAGGTTTTTACCTTTTATATAGCCATTTTTTTCAAGTGCTTCTATAACACCGTCACGAACTGAATCAAGCGCGGGGTGCTCGACAATGGCGGTAATGGCTACAGACTTTTCTTGGGCGTAAGCCAGATTAGATGCCAATACTGCTGCCAATAAAGCAGCCCCAAAACCCAATTTAAATTTTTTCAAAAACATGACAACTCCAGACTAAACAGTAATTCTGAATTCTCACACATGCCATTTACCCGTAATACTGGTAAAAACCAGCATGTGCCAGGATATCGCAGTTAAAACCTCAACAAACCATCGGTTTGAGGTTCTCCAGACAAAGCCCTTATCCACTTTGTGGCAGGCAAACCATAGCGGCGCTCAACATCGGCCGCACGGGCAGCCAAAACCTCTTCCTCAATTTCAAGTGGCGGTCCGGTAAAAGCCAAAACGATCCGGTTTCCATCTTCGGTTTCAGGAAACATGATTACCCGGTTTGCAAAGGCTTTGTTGATATTCCTGATATTGGAATGGAAACTGGGATGATGTCCAAAAAGGTTGATGACCGCAATACCCAGATCACCCAGCACACGACGGCAACCCTGGTAAAACAACAATGAATTGCATACTGGCCCCTGGGCCGTATAATCGTATAAATCAACCATGAGCACAGCACAACTGTCGTGATTGAGCGGGTCGGTAACCCACTCATGGGCATCATCATGAATCATGGAGTGTCTTTTGTGATGGCCCAGACGGAAATAAGACTGGCATATAGCCGTTACCATCGGATTCCACTCTACGGTAATGACCTGGCTTTGCGTATGCCTGAGGCAAAATCGCGTTAAGGCGCCTGCCCCCAAACCCAAAATACCAATGCTTTTATCTTTAGGTGGTGACAGGAACAATAACCAGGCCATCATTTGCTCGGTATATTCAAAAACAAGGTGAGAAGGCTTGGAAACCTGCATTGCACCTTGCATCCAGACACTGTCGAAATGTAAATAACGTATGCCATCCTGTTCAGACATTGCGGGTGCGTCATGCACAGGATGGGGTTCCAGTTTTCTGCTTGCCATTAAACTCGCTCAAAAATCGCTGCAATACCCTGGCCACCACCAATACACATGGTAACCAATGCGTATTTACCTTGAATACGCTGCAGCTCGTACAAGGCTTTTACTGTAATAATAGTGCCTGTTGCCCCAATGGGGTGCCCCAGACTGATACCGCTGCCATTGGGATTGACTTTTGCCGGATCAAAGCCCAGCGCCTTGCTGACGGCACAAGCTTGTGCCGCAAATGCCTCATTAGCCTCGATGATGTCAATATCATTAATGGTAAGGCCTGCCTTGGCCAATGCTTTTTGCGTTGCCGGTACCGGACCAATACCCATAAGCCCAGGCTCTACGCCTGCATGCGCATAAGCCACCAGACGGGCAAGCGGCTTCACATTGCGCTGCTTGATCTCTTCAGCATTCATGAGAACCACAGCCGCAGCACCATCGTTAATGCCTGAGGCATTTCCAGCAGTTACCGTACCATTTTCACGAACAAAAACCGGTTTCAGTTTTGACAGGCTTTCAAGAGTGATATCACGACGGGCATGCTCATCGGTATCGAATATTACATCACCTTTACGTGTTTTTTGCACGATTGGAACAATTTGCTCTTTAAAGTAGCCGTTATCAATGGCATGAATGGCGCGGCGATGAGACTCCATGGCCAACTCATCCTGCTCTTCGCGGGTGATATTGAATTTTTTCGCCACATTTTCAGCGGTTACGCCCATATGGATTTTTTCAAAAGGATCTGACAGGGCCCCGGTCATCATGTCCATGGCAACGCTATCACCCATACGGGCACCAAAACGGTGGGCCGGCAATATATAGGGTGCCCGACTCATGTTTTCAACACCGGCAGCCACGGCAACTGAAGCATCTCCCAGCATGATGGACTGGGCGGCAGAAACAATGGCCTGCAAGCCAGACCCGCAAAGACGGTTCACATTGAACGCGGGCGTTTCGATAGAGACGCCCGCGTTCACGGATGCCACACGGGAAACATACATGTCACGAGGCTCGGTGTTGGCGACATGCCCAACGACGACATGACCCACATCGGTACCAGAAAGACTTGCCCTGGCAAGCGCTTCTTTAATCACCGTGCTACCCAAGTCGCATGGGGGCACATCTTTTAAGGAAGCACCAAAATCACCAATAGCCGTTCTTACACCAGAAACCACAAAAATCCCGCTCATCTCTTCACTCCTTTTGGTAAAAAAAACGTAAATATTATTTTGAACTAAAATAGCCTTTAAATTTAACCCAGATCGCCTTCTATCTCAAAGGATTTATTAATACATGAAAATAGCAACCTGGAACGTCAACTCACTGAAGGTAAGATTGCCGCAAGTGATTGCCTGGCTACAGGAAAACCCCGTTGATGCACTGTGTCTTCAGGAACTGAAGCAGGAAACCGATAAATTTCCGCTAGATGCGTTTAAAGAGCTGGGCTATCAGTGTGCCTGGACAGGTCAGAAAACCTATAACGGCGTAGCCATAATTTCCAAACAGACGCCACTTGATATTACACTGAACAATCCGTTTTTCCCTGATGAGCAGCAAAGATTGATCAGTATTACCGTTCCTTCTGCAATCGGAGATATACGCATCATTTGTGCCTACTGTCCAAATGGCAGCTCACTGGAAAGTGATAAATATACCTATAAGCTTGAATGGTTCAGGGCCTTGCACCAGTATCTGGAACAACAACTTCAGAAATACCCGAATCTGGCTGTTTTAGGAGATTACAATGTAGCACCGGAAGATCGTGATGTACATGATAAATACAGTGGCGATATTTTGGTTTCACCTTCCGAACGCGAGGCTTTTCAACGCTTGCTCGATTTGGGATTAAGTGATTCCTTCCGCCTGTTTGAGCAGGAAGAAAAGTCATTCAGCTGGTGGGATTACCGCATGATGGGCTTCAGGCGCAATGCCGGTTTACGAATTGACCATATCCTGCTTTCAAGGCCATTGCGGGATTTATGTACGGAATGCGTGATAGACAAACAACCACGCAGGAATGAACAGCCATCAGATCATACCCCTGTCATTGCCACAATTACCATTTGATGAAAATGGCCCGGGTTTGGCGCAACACCAGACTCAGGCCACCCGCATCCAATAAACCCGCTTGTTGGGCCCATCGACATCAGTTCACTATTACTGGCTTTTTTTAATTATTCACCATCCTGGATTCGCTGTTCAAGGTCACTGGCCTGGGCAGCAGTCGTCATGGGAACAAATAAATGCCCCGTGCTTATGCCCTCGTTAATGGCAAGGATGGAAACAAGCTTGTTATTCATGGTAACGGTTAGGTTTTTACCAATATTACGACTGGTAAAGTCGGCAAGTTTTGCACTACCCTGCCCGGAAAAGTGCAGGTCAACATATACATTACCCGCGCCATCCTGTTTGGCAATGACATTTTGCAAGTCATTCCTGATTAAGGTTTGGCTTGGATCCACATAGACCAGCTGACCACTTTGCTGAACGGGAATATAGCCCGCCAGAGGTGTCATGGATGAAACATATATCACCAGGGAAGAAGCAACCCCTGCAGGCTGTTGGGGCAACCCCGACGGCTGCCTGAGAGGCTCTTGCTCAACAGGCAAGACCGGGACATCGCTCAGCAGGGTTCCTCCTTTGCGATCATCAGGAAATAACTCTATGGTCTCGCAACCGGCAAGTAGAAAAGTTGCCCCAAGTATAGTGAGATTTACAAATTTTTTTATACTCATACTATTTCCAATCAATGTTAAAGGAAGCGTTCGTGCCCTTTCAAGTATCGCCACTGCCCTACAGGCAAGTCTGCCAAGGTGACATTGCCCATACGAACCCGTTTAAGACCAACCACTTTAAGACCCACCAATTCACACATGCGACGAATTTGCCGTTTCTTGCCTTCGTGCAAAATGAATTTTAACTGATCATCATTCAACCATGAAACTTCTGCCGGACGCAAGGCCTGTCCGTCCAATGTCAGGCCATGATTCAGCAGACTCAGGCCATTGCCCTGAATTCTGCCTTCAACCCTGACCAGATATTCTTTTTCCACCTCTGAATCTTCACCAATCAGCTGCTTGGCAATACGGCCATCCTGGGTTAATACCAGCAAACCCTGTGAATCGATATCCAGCCTGCCAGCGGGTGCCAGACCACGAAGATGGCCTGGTTCAAACCGTTGACGACCTTTATCAAACTGACGTTCGGGGGTAATTAAACTGGCAGCGGGTCGATACCCACCTTCAGCCTGTCCAGACACATAGCCAACCGGCTTATTAAGGATAATGGTTACCCTTGCGGTTTGTCTTGCCTGCGCCATTTTATCAAGTGTGATTGTTTGGTTGGGATAGGCCTTGTCACCCAAACCCACCACCCTGCCATCCACTTTTACCCACCCACGCTCTATGTAGGCATCCGCTTCACGGCGTGAACACATCCCTTTTTCGGACATGAGTTTAGAAATTCTTGCTTTTTCCATTTATTTCTCAATTTTTTTTGCATTTCAACTCAATGCTGAGTGAATTATTGATATATTCCATTTATAAAAAATGAACATTTGTGGTAATGAACACTTATACAGACACTCCAAACTGGCTACTTGCTCCTCCTCCAAAACTTGAAGGCATACAAAAGCAATGGTTGTTTCGACCAGGGGCACTAACTGGCGGTTTGCGGCAACTCGGCATTGTTGAAATAAGGATATTGAAAGAATGCATACAAAGCCTGCCCTACGATGAGGCTGGCACTTGCAGGCAGTTTATATCCAGTCCAGTATGGGTGCGGGAAATTATAATGTCCATCAATGGCATTCCAGCGGTTGCCGCACGCAGTCTGACTCCGTTAAAAGCCTCGCATGGCGTTTGGCAAGGCATCAGGAAATTAAGAACCCGTCCTTTGGCAGATATTCTTTACACTGATCGTGCCATTGCACGGTCAAACTTCGAATGCGGACTTGTTAAAAGAACCATGCCCATATACAGCACTCTGGCCCAGGTTTTACACCCTGTTCCTGCCAAACCAACACTTGCCAGACGTTCAACATTCTGGAAAAACAGGCAGCCCCTATTGGTGACCGAATGTTTTTTACCTGCCTTCTGGAATGAAATCATTCCTGCCGCCAGTCAAAACAAAAAACAGAATGTAGCATAAAAATACCTGGGCTTGAATACCAGACCCGCTTATTTTCTAGAGCGCCTGGTCATCAAGCTCGCCGGTACGAATCCGAACGGCTTTTTCGATATGGGTGACAAAAATTTTGCCATCTCCGATTTTGCCTGTCCGAGCCGCCTTTACGATGGCCTCAAGGGCAGCATCAACCTGACTGTCTGGTATCGCAAGTTCTATTCTTACTTTTGGCAAAAAGTCCACAACATACTCTGCGCCACGGTAAAGTTCGGTATGCCCCTTCTGGCGACCAAAACCTTTGACTTCGGTTACCGTCAGGCCGCTAACCCCAATTTCAGCCAAGGCTTCGCGAACCTCATCGAGTTTAAAAGGTTTGATTATTGCTGTTACTAATTTCACCTTGTCTGTCCTTCAATTATCATGTTCATTGTTTTGGATTTTAACCTGACCAAGCCATTTGATAATGCTAGAAATGATATCCATTGGTAATTGGATAGCGCCAGTCACGTCCAAATGCCCTTCGCGTTAATTTAGGACCGGGCGCACCCTGCCGGCGTTTGTACTCATTAATTCTCAGCAGACGGGCTACTTTTTCAACTTCTTGACGGGCATAGCCTGCCGCAATAATTTCTTCTGATGACTGATCCTGCTCCATCATTCGTTCGATGATGCCATCCAGAATATCGTATTCAGGCAAACTGTCCTGATCGGTCTGATCAGGTCTTAGCTCGGCTGAAGGGGGACGGGTGATGATTCTTTCGGGGATGACGGCAGTAATGGTGTTACGCCATTTTGCAAGGCGGTAAACCCAGGTTTTGGGCAAATCTTTAAGTATGGCAAACCCCCCCACCATATCTCCATACAATGTACAGTAGCCGGTAGCCAGTTCGGATTTATTCCCGGTTGTTAAAACAACCGAGCCAAACTTGTTTGAGATGGCCATTAACAATGTGCCACGAATACGTGCCTGAAGGTTTTCCTCGGTAGTATCAACGGGAACATTGGCGAAGATGGGTGACAAGGCATTCAAATAAGTTTCGAACATGCTGGCAATGGCAACTTCATGGTAACTAATGCCCAATCGCTGTGCCATGTCCTGGGAGTCGGTCACGGAAATATCTGCCGTATATTCTGACGGCATCATGACCGCCTGTACATTTTGGGCACCAATGGCATCTACTGCTACAGCAAGCACCACGGCCGAATCAATACCCCCTGACAAACCCAGCAAGGCTTTTTTAAAAAAGTTTTTGCCCAGGTAGTCTTGTGTTGCCAACACCAATGCGCGCCAGATTTCAGACTCCAGTGGTTCGGCATTGTTTTTGAGTACACCATGAAATGGCAAGGAATTGCCATCCTGCGGCAGTGCAAGTGGCAAGGCTTGCTCTGCTGTTAATGTTTTTTCTTTTAATTTCACGACACCCAGGGCCTGGACAAAAGTATTCAGTTCCTGAATCAGCTGTCCCTGTGCATCAAGCACAAAAGAGTTGCCGTCAAAAACCAGCTCATCCTGTCCTCCTGCCATATTGCAATAGACAACGGCCATATCGTGTTCACAGATGTTTTTCTGCATGACCTCGATACGCTGGTCATCTTTATTCATGGTGTAAGGTGATGCATTTAACACCAGCAATGTTTGCGCCCCAGCCTGGGCCGCCTGTTGGGGCACATTAGGCAACCAGGTGTCTTCACAGATGGCCACACCAAAACAATGTCCCTTAAGCGTAAAAACAAAGGGTTCAGTGCCGGCAGTAAAATAACGCTTTTCATCAAAAACAGAATAATTGGGCAATTCCTGCTTGAAATAAACCCCTTCAATCTTGCCATTAACCACCAACGAGACACAATTGTGTATGCCTTTGGCAGTCTTGACTACATGACCTATTAATATATGCAGGTTGGTCAAACCCGCCAGTCTGGCACATAATTTCTCAAACTCGGAAGCCTGCTCCTTAATGAACTCAGGTCGCAGCAGCAAATCTTCAGGTTGATAGCCCACCAGCGCCAGTTCAGGCAAAACAAGTACATCCACACCATGCTCATAGGCCTTTTGTGCGGCTTGCAAGATAAGCGCCGCATTGTCTGCAAAACGCCCAACCGTTGCATTAATTTGAGCCAAACCGATTAAAATAGGTGCTTCCATGATAGAAAAGTCAAATATCCATTAAACTTTTAATTAAAACACAGTTGCGCTTTCTCAACGAATAAAATACTTATAATTAGTATAAATTTCTTCTTCCAATTTTTTACTTTTTATCCTATTCCTGCATAATTATGACCAACAATACATCTCCGCAAAATCAATTTGACAACAAGGCACAGGCCTGGTCTGCCCGTTTCAGCGAACCGGTATCAGATTTGGTCAAGCGCTACACCGCTTCGGTTGATTTTGACAAACGGCTGGCCCGCTTTGATATCCAGGGCTCCCTGGCTCATGCTGATATGCTGGCTCATGTTGGGGTAATTTCTGCTCAAGACCTTGCCAATATTCAAAAAGGCATGCAACAAATCATGGTTGAAATTGAACAGGGTCAGTTCGAATGGCTGCTTGATCTTGAAGATGTTCACCTGAATATTGAAAAACGTCTGGTTGAGTTGATTGGAGATGCCGGTAAGCGCCTGCATACCGGGCGCTCACGTAATGACCAGGTTGCTACTGATATCCGGCTGTGGCTGCGCGAGGAAATTGACATCTCAGGCCAGCTACTGGTGCAACTGCGCCAGGCGCTTGCAACCGTGGCGCTAGATCACCACGATACCATCATGCCAGGCTTTACCCACTTGCAAGTTGCCCAGCCCGTCACTTTCGGCCACCACCTGCTGGCCTACGCCGAAATGTTTGCCCGTGATGCCCAACGCCTGCAAGACTGCCGTAAACGGGTTAATCAACTGCCCTTGGGCGCTGCAGCCCTGGCAGGCACTTCTTATCCGATTGACCGTGAACGTGTGGCGCGCACCCTTGAGTTTGACGGTGTTTGCCGCAACTCTCTGGATGCCGTTTCCGACCGTGACTTTGCCATCGAGTTCTGTGCGGCAGTTTCTTTGGTGATGACCCATATTTCACGCCTGTCAGAAGAGTTGATTTTGTGGATGAGCCCCCGTGTTGGCTTTATTGAACTGGCCGACCGTTTCTGCACCGGCAGCTCTATCATGCCGCAAAAGAAAAACCCCGACGTACCTGAACTGGCGCGTGGTAAAACGGGGCGTGTCAATGGCAACCTGATTGCCTTGCTTACCCTTATGAAAGGCCAGCCGCTTGCCTACAACAAAGACAACCAGGAAGACAAGGAAGGCTTGTTTGATTCTGCCGATACCTTACGTGATACCCTGACCATTTTTGCGGACATGGTAGGTGGCATCAAGGTCAAGCCTGAAAACATGCGTGCCGCGGCCCTGCAGGGCTTTTCTACCGCTACTGACCTGGCCGATTACCTGGTTAAAAAGGGTCTGCCTTTCAGGGATGCCCATGAAACCGTTGCTTTGGCCGTAAGGAAATGTGAAGAAAGCAATTGTGACCTGGCAGACTTAACCCTTGAACAATTGCAGGAATTCAACGCCAGCATTGAAGCCGATGTATTTGAAGTGTTAACACTGGAAGGATCCGTGTCTTCACGCAATCATATTGGTGGCACCGCACCGGCAAGGGTCAAGGAAGAAGCCGAGCGAATTCTGGCAGAAACCCGCGGCTGATGGGCGGGTGATAGGCGTTCCAGACGAAAAGACCATGGCGTTTCAATAGCTGGGTGGCAGGATTAATCTTCAAAATATCCCCCGCCCACTATCTTCCGCACCACCTCTGAACTAAACCCCCTGGACAGTAAAAAGCGTATTTGGCGGGCGTATTCCTGGGGGGTTTCATACTTTACCCCCCGGAACTTCTTGAACCAGACTTCATAAGCGCGTTGTTGTTCGGTTTGCTCCAGTTCTTCTTTGATGTCGGAAATGTCTTCGGCATTGAGCTTATGATGTTTTAACTCTTGAAGAATTTTTGCCGCACCCCATTTTGATGATTTTTGTTGTGCAAAAGTATGGGTAAAACGCTGGTTTGATTGCCAGTTTTCTTTTTTCAGGCGAGCCAGCACTTGCTCTAGCTCTTCTAGGGACTCGGCATGAGGAAGCAGTTTTCGGCTTAGCTCAAGTTCGGAATGTTCGCGCCGGGAAAGCAGGTTAATTGCTCTTGCCAGCAAAGAGATGCCTGTTTTTTTATTGGCGGCTTTGGTGGCTTTTTTTGCTTTTTGCAAATCAGAGGTTCGGACTATTTCCTGGCTATTGTTTTGTGATGGCTGGCTGGCCCTGCGGGTAAACGGCCCCTTGCCCTCGGAAGGGCCGCTCGAGCTCCCCGCCCTGGCAGCGCTGGATGCTGCAGGCACAGATGATGATTTTGAAACTCGAACCGTTTCAAAATCATCATTGTCATCATCTAAATCATTAAAGTAATGGTGATTCATCGATATGCATTCCCACGCGGGAGCGTGGGAATGAGAGCGGATTCATGACTTAAAACGTGTTCTGTGGACAGCGTTATTCAATTTCAGCCTCATCACTGGTAGGCGCTATGGATTGTGCCTGGGAAATAATGCCCAGGTTTTCACGGATCCTGTTTTCAATT
This sequence comes from Advenella faeciporci, assembly GCF_014652395.1. Taxonomy (GTDB): domain Bacteria; phylum Pseudomonadota; class Gammaproteobacteria; order Burkholderiales; family Burkholderiaceae_B; genus Advenella; species Advenella faeciporci. Next base: position 81,309 of record NZ_BMYS01000002.1, on the reverse strand, counting down.
TCAAAGGCCATATCAGGGTGTTCTTTAAGATACTCGCGAACATTGTCTTTGCCTTGGCCGATTTTATTGCCATTGTAGCTATACCAGGCACCGGCTTTGTCTACAATGCCAGCCTGAACACCAAGATCGATGACTTCACCTTGACGGGAAATACCGGCACCATACATGATGTCGAACTCGGCCTGTTTAAAGGGAGGTGAAACCTTGTTTTTAACTACTTTAACCCGGGTTTCATTGCCGATAATTTCATCTCCTTTCTTGATGGAGCCGATACGGCGGATATCAAGACGGACTGAGGCATAGAACTTAAGGGCATTACCACCGGTTGTGGTTTCAGGGCTGCCAAACATGACACCGATTTTCATGCGGATCTGGTTAATGAAGATAACCATGCAATTGGTGCGTTTGATGGAGGCCGTTAATTTACGCAATGCCTGGCTCATTAAGCGGGCCTGCAGGCCTGGCAGACTGTCACCCATGTCACCTTCGATTTCGGCACGGGGAGTTAAGGCAGCCACCGAGTCGATAACGATTAAGTCTACCGAGCCGGAGCGAACCAGTGCATCGGTAATTTCAAGGGCCTGCTCACCGGTGTCTGGCTGGGAAATAAGCAAATCACTTAAGTTGACCCCTAATTTTGCAGCATACTGGACATCCAGGGCATGTTCGGCATCGACAAAGGCGCAGGTACCGCCAATTTTTTGCATTTCAGCAATAACCTGCAAAGTCAGTGTTGTTTTGCCGGAAGATTCAGGGCCATAAATTTCAATAACCCGACCGCGTGGCAAACCACCAACACCCAGTGCGATATCCAGGCCCAGGGAGCCAGTGGAAACGACCTGGATATCGTGCGCGACCTCATTGTCGCCATAGCGCATGACAGAGCCTTTGCCAAACTGTTTTTCTATTTGGGACAAGGCGGCCGCCAGGGCCTTTGCGCGTTCTGCTGATGCTGTTTTGGATTGTTTGTCGTCCATGGAGGGTCCTTAATTGGGTGACTTCAAAATAAATTCAATTGAACATTATCGCATTAAATTATACTGTATGCATAGACAGTAGTGATATTATTTGCATAATTTCACCAAACAATAAATATTAACCTGTTTACCTTATCAATTCAGGACATTGTCAGATGTTATCCTTATAGTTACCAAATGGGAACAAACTGCCTGGTCAAATTCCAAGCTCCTTTTTGGCAACAGTTTTTTTTCTCATCGCTGTACAGCGCCCCGCAACTTTTGCGTTGTACACGTTCCCGTATTTTCCTGCCAGCAACCCTGGCAGGTTTTTTTTGCCTTCATACGTTAAAATCGATACTTTTGGCAGAAAAATATGTGGTTCAAAAACCTGAAAGTCTTTCGTCTATCGCCCATTTGGCAAATTTCTGTCCAGGATCTCGAGGCCAAGCTCGAGAAACAGCTTTTTCAGCCTGGCAACCGCTCGGATATGCAAAACATGGGCTGGGTATCACCCTGCAATAATGGCGCTTTGGTTCACGCGCTAAATGGTCAGTACCTGCTGGCATTGCGCGTAGAAAAAAAACTGCTGCCTGCAACAGTCATTAACCAGTTTACCAAAGCAAAAGCCCAGGAAATTGAAGAGCAGCAAGGCTACAGACCTGGTCGCAAACAGCTTAAGGAAATCAAGGAACAGGTTACCGAGGAGTTATTGCCCAAGGCCTTTAGCATTTTTCGTGATACCAAAGTATGGATAGACACCAAAAACCACTGGTTAATTATTGATGCTGCCGCAGCAGCCAAATCTGATGAAGTTATTGGCATGCTGGCAAAAGTATTGGATCCTTTACCCGTTCAAAGCCTGTTTACCGAGCAATCCCCCTCTGCCGCCATGACTGAATGGCTGCTCCAGGACGAGGCGCCGGCAAACTTTAGCATCGACCAGGATGTCGAATTGCGTTCTAGCGCAGAAAATCGCGCTACTGTCCGCTACGTGCGCCAGACACCAGAAAAGGAAGACGTTACCAAACACATAGAAGCGGGCAAGCAATGCACTCGCCTGGCGCTTACCTGGGCTGACAGGGTTTCATTTATCCTGAACGAATCCCTGGATATCAAACGAGTCACGCCACTGGATATCCTGACGGAAGGCAGCGATTTTTCAAATATGGATGACACCGAACGCTTTGATGCCGACATGACACTGATGTGTGCCGAACTGGCCAATTTACTGGATGACCTGGTGGGTGCCCTGGGCGGTGAAAAAAAATCCGGCCCACAATAAAATTGCTATTTCAGGGTTAATGTGATGGTATAGGGAACTGCCTGCGCTATATTGTCAAGCGCGGCCTTTTCCTGCTGGATTTCCATATTTTCCTTGAACATGACCCGCAGTTCGTAAAGCCCCTCAACAGGAATGATGAAATCGGTATCCCGCTCCAGGATTTTAGTCTCTGGACCAAATAAAACAATATCCAGAAAATCATCCCCTTTCAGATTGACCCGTAATGTCTGGTCTTGCGTAGCCCGAAACTGATAAGCCGAATACCCTGCCCCCATGATATAACCGGTATAAATCATGGCAGGCTCTTCTTTAGAAAAACTGACGTTTTGGGTCATGTTGGTCAATGAGTTGATAATGGCCTCATTGTGTTTTGCGGAAGCCTGCTGCATTTTCACAGCCTCTGAAGCATAATGTGTTTCCAGCCTGCCAACGATAACCACCGAGGCAACGGTAAAAACAAGAATAATACCTATAAGAACTTTTGAGGACTGTGAAAAATGCATAAGAGTGCTTTTGAGTAATACAAACAGGGTACACCACCTTTTTATGGTGGCAAGGGAAAAAGTCTACATCAATATACCGTCTCTGAACAGTTCCCCCAATAGAAAATGGTCGTCACTCTTCACTGGCAGCCGGTTGTCATGACTGTTCTTTGGGCAACGTGGCTGCAGCCGTAAACAGCACATCGGTGGAAGAGTTAAGGGCTGTTTCAGTAGAGTCCTGCAATACACCAATTACAAAACCCACGCCCACCACCTGAATGGCAACATCATTGGAAATGCCAAACAGGCTGCAGGCCATTGGGATTAGCAGCAAGGAACCACCTGCCACACCGGATGCCCCGCATGCCGCCACGGTTGAAACAATGCTCAGCAACACAATTGTCGGGAAATCAACACTGATATTCAGGGTATTTACCGCAGCCAGAGTCAGTACCGTAATAGTAACGGCAGCCCCCGCCATATTAATGGTTGCACCCAAGGGAATGGAAACTGAATAGGTTTCCCTGTCAAGGCCAAGCTTTTCGCACAAGGCCATATTAACTGGAATATTGGCCGCCGAACTACGGGTAAAGAAGGCCGTAATACCACTTTCACGCAAGCACTGGAATACCAAAGGATATGGGTTGCGCCTGAGTTTGATGAAAACAATGACGGGATTGACAACCAAAGCCACAAACAGCATTGAACCAAGCAATACCAACAATAAATGTGCGTAACGAAGCAACTCGCCAGCACCTGACTCAACAATCGTGGTTGCCACAAGACCGAAGATACCCAGCGGAGCCAAGCGGATAATCATCCTGACCACAGCGGTCACCGCATCAGAAAAATCAGAGATAAAAACCTTGGTGCTGTTATTGGCATGACGCAGTACCATGCCAAAGGCAATAGACCAGGCCAGGATGCCAATATAGTTTGCTTCCAGCAAAGCCTGTACAGGATTGGTCGCGATACTTAACGCCAGATTCCTGAGCACCTCGAGCACGTTACCGGGGGGGGTTAACTGGGCCGATTCGATCTGCAAATTGAGCACGGAAGGAAACATAAGGCTGGCAACAACCGCAACCAGGGCAGAAAAGAAGGTTCCTGCCACATACAGAAGCAGCACTGGCTTGATCTGAATTTCCGTACCTTTCCGATGGCCCGAAATGGCAGCCATAATCAGGATAAAAACCAAGACTGGCGCAATTGATTTAAGCGCATTGATAAACAGGGTTCCCAAAATACTGATTGAAGAAACAGCCGATGGCCAAATGGTAGCCAGCATGATCCCCGCAACCAGACCAATGACAATCTGAAGCACAAGACTGCCATTTTTTATAAAATTCAAGACGGGGTTTCCCGTTTCCTGACCTGCCAGGTCCATGATGCAGCACCTATAAAAACGAAATTAAGAATAAAACCGATTAAATTCAAAAAAAACATAATCGGAAAATGCGTAAATCTAACATATTTTTATAATTCATTGAATAATACATCAACGCAATTTCAACAATAATGGCCCGATCCCCAAGGATCGGGCCATTAATCAAATCAAGTTAAATATTAACTTAAGAAGCGTAAGCCTTTTTGGCTTCAACTTGCTCGGATTTGCCGGTGACGCCAATGAATACCTGCCATGCAACGGCCAGGGCACCCACGATAAATACAACGTCACTGAAGGTGCGGATCCAGCGCAAGGTTTCAAGAATATCCTGCTGCAGGAAAGCCTCACCGCGTGCATACCACATACCTTCGCTAAGGCTGGCGTGAAACTGAATAAGACCCACTGGCAACAAGCTGGTTACGATCATGCCAACCAGACCCAGGTTCAGGCACCAGAAAGCGGTTTTCATCAGGCCGGCGCTAAATACCATGTTTGGACGAATATAACGCAAGACCAGTAAAACAAAGCCAAGCGCCAGGAATCCATAGACGCCAAACAGGGCTGCATGAGAGTGAACCGCGGTTGTATTCAGACCTTGGATGTAATACAGCGCAATAGGTGGGTTAACCATGAAACCGAACACACCGGCACCCAACATGTTCCAGAACGCAACAGCAATGAAGAATACCAATGGCCAGTGCAGGTTTTCCATCCAGGGTGCCCTGGTTTTGAGCCTCCAGTTTTCCCAGGCCTCATAACCCAGGACAACCAATGGAACAACTTCAAGCGCACTGAAAGAGGCACCAACGGCCATGACAGGTGTGGTTGTACCCGCAAAATACATATGGTGGAAAGTACCGGGAACACCACCCAGCATGAATAATGATGCCGAGGCCAGGCTGGCAGCAGTAGCCATACGTTTTGAAACCAGGCCCATGGAAGAGAAAATAAAGGCCAGGGCTGTGGTTGCAAACACTTCAAAGAAGCCTTCAACCCACAGGTGAACTACCCACCAGCGCCAGTATTCCATGACGGTGATGTGAGAACGTTCGCCGTAGAACAAACCGGCACCGTAGAACAAACCAATACAAATACATGAAGCGGTAAACAGGATTAGCAGATGCTTGTCACCCTTTTGTTTAAGCGCGCTAACAACACCATTCATCATCAGCACCAGCCAGAAGGCCACACCAATGAATTTAACGATTTGCCAGAAACGACCCAGTTCAAGGTACTCATAACCCTGGTGACCAAACCAGAAGTTCAGTTCACGCGGCATGATATGGGAAATTGCCAGGTAGTTACCGATATAAGAGCCTACAACCAGGACAACCAGTGCCCAGAAAAGAATATCGACACCCAGTTTCTGGTATTTTGGATCTTTGCCACCATTAATGATTGGAGCCAGAAACAAACCAGCAGCCAGGAATCCGGTTGCAATCCAGAACAAGGCCGTTTGCAGGTGCCAGGTTCTTAACAGTGAGTACGGGAACCATTTTGACAGCTCAATGCCATAGAAAGTCTGACCTTCTACGGTATAGTGGGCCACTGCACCACCCATAAACACCTGGAAAACAAATAATGCAACAACCAAAATACAATATTTGCCCAGCGCTTTTTGTGATGGCGTCAAAACGAATGTTGTAATAGGATCACGGGCAGGTGCCTTATGCTCTTCATGATCTTCCTTGTGCAGGAAAGCCCATCCCCATACCAGGAAACCAACGCCGGCAATCAAGACCACCACACTGATAATTGACCAAATAACGTTTTCAGCAGTCGGTACGTTATCAATCAAAGGCTCATGTGGCCAGTTGTTGGTATAAGTGGCATTGTTGTAATCAGGACGCTCTGTCGATGCGGTCCATGCGGTCCAGAAGAAGAACTTGGCCATATCAAAACGGTCTTGTTCATCAGGCAGTGTATTGGTTTTCATGGCAAAGCTTTCGCGCGAGCCATCCAGTGCCGGGTCGTCACCAAACAATGACACATAGTAATTGGCCGTGTCTTTCATCGCAGCTACACGCCGATCTGACACCACCACTTCATCTTTTTCAAGATCATAGGTGTTGGTGCGATACTCCGCTTTAAGCTTGACTTTCAGAATCGCTTTTTGCTCTTCTGAGGTTTGCTCATAGGGAATACCATATTCGTCCTGTGAAGCCAGATCAAGCCACGCAATCAATTCGCGATGCAGCCAATCTGAAGTCCAGTCGGGCGCCTGTAATGCACCGTGGCCAAAAATAGAGCCAACCTGCATGCCACCAGCACTTTGCCAGGCATTTTGACCATCAAGAATATCTTCCTTGGTAAACAGAATATCACCGGAAGCCGTCACTACCTTTCCGGGAATAGGTGGGGCATTGCGATATACCTCAACCCCGAAATATCCGAGAATACTGAACGTAACCGCAAGAATCGCGATTAGCGTCCACCATAATTTTTTATAACTACCCATTTTTAATTCCTTAAATTAACTGTGTTGGCGTTATGTTTCATGAATAGCCAGCTTCAGCCAGAAATTTGCTTTTATTTAAACAAGACTTGATTCTCAAGCGCTAAATGCAATCGCAGATCTTCAATAAACTCCCCTATTCCAGAATATAATTTCTCCCATGAACCGCATGCGCTATCAGGCAAGAACAGGTTTTTGGTCAATTTCAGCAACCTGTCAACTCCTTCTTCGTGCTGTTCATGCTCAAGCAGCATGACCGAAATCGGAGCCTTAGCCATATCCTTCATGCCCTTGCTCAACATGGGAAAAAGGACGTTTTCCTCTTTCAGCATGTGACTATCCAGTTCCTGCCAGATGCTTGTCAGGACATCGGCCAATCCCGCGGGACACTCAGGATCATCTTCATGTACCATTTCTATTTTTCTTGACAGCTCGATCAGCGCGGGCAACTGGGCCCGATGCTTATCATGAAAATTGATCTGGATGTACGGAATTAGCACATCCGGCTCTTCACTGCCAAGCTTCAGTCTTTGAAGAATAGAAGGCACATGATCCGATTCCATTTTGCTTTTTAATAGAACGCTCATTGTGCAAACTCCTGTCGTAAATACACATAGAGCTATAAGCAATATTCGTGCCAAATTTTTTTTAAGTGGTATATCAATGGCTTGTAAAATTAATGGTATATAATACCTTTTTCAGTTATGGTAAAATCAACCATAAAAGGGTAAAAAAAACCATGTTATATAGCATTCTTGCCGATATGAATGATGAGTTGCCAGCTGCATTAAGACTGGAAAGACTGGTTCAGACTATCAAAACCCAATTCAACTGCGGAGCGGTTGGTCTATTGGCCATTGATGATGATGCACTTAAGCTGGTTTCTGCCAAGGGTCTGGTTCATGAGTCTCTTGGTCGTCGCTTCAAGATAGCAGAACACCCCCGTTTTGCTGCCATCCTGTCCAGACGGGAACCAATCCTGTTCGAACCTGACACCCCTTTGCCCGACCCCTACGATGGCTTGCTTGATGACCGGGCCGGAGAGCCCCTGTTAGTTCATGACTGTCTGGGCATGAGCCTGTACATAGAAGGAAAACCGTGGGGCGCCATCACCCTGGATGCCATAGAAGACACCTTTACTGATGAGTCCATTGATATTCTTGCCCGCTATGCCCTGCTGATTCAAACCTGCATACGCATGACACAACTTGAAAAAGACAATAAAAACCTTCGGCAGCTTAATATCACTTCCGGCCAAAATACTGCCATTAAAGCTGAACAGGAAATCATTGGGCAAAGCGACCCTATCCGGAAACTGATGCAAGAACTAAACGTAATTGCCGATGCCAACCTGCCGGTTTTGCTACTAGGCGAAACCGGCGTGGGCAAGGACCTGTTTGCCCAACATATTCATCGCCATTCAAAACGCAATCACAAACCCATGATTCACGTTAACTGTGCTGCCCTGCCCGAAAACCTGGCGGAAAGTGAATTGTTCGGGCATGTCAAAGGCGCTTTTTCAGGTGCCGAAACAGAGCGACCCGGTCGCTTTGAGGCTGCCCATGGAGGCACGATTTTCCTGGATGAGGTAGGTGAATTATCCTTGAATATTCAGGCGAAGCTGTTACGTACCTTACAAAATGGTGAGATACAGCGCCTGGGCGCTGACAAATCCAAAAAAGTCGATGTGAGAATTGTGGCAGCCACCAATCGTGACCTCAAGGCCAGTACGCTGGATGGCAGTTTCAGGGTAGACTTGTATCACCGCCTTTCGGTTTACCCCATTCATATCCCTCCCTTACGTGAACGGGGCAAGGATATCCTGATGCTGGCAGGGTATTTTCTGGAATTCAATCGGGCCAGACTTGGCTTGCGCAGTATCCGGCTGACCAAAGAGGCCGAGCAAGCCTTAATGGCTTATGATTGGCCCGGCAATGTCAGGGAACTTGAACATATCATCAGCAGGGCTGCGATTAAAATGTTGGGTAGTGGTGCTTCCCGAAATAGCATTTTAAGCATCGAACCCCAGTATCTGGATATCGTTAACAATCATCCAGTCATATTCAGTCAGCTTGAAATACAGCCTCCTGCCGTCATGACACCACCCGTCAGCCCAAAACCAGTCATACAGCCCATGAATGAGGCGCTCAAGACTTTCCAGCACGATCTTATTCAAGCCGCCCTGGAACAAAGCGGGCAAAACTGGGCCAATGCAGCACGTTTACTGGACATGGATGCAAGCAATCTCCACAAAATGGCTAAACGGCTGGGGATGAAATAACAGAAACGGCAGGCTAACGACATAAAGGCGACAATAACAACGCCTTTTTCAAGTTAAAAAAACCTGTATGTTAATGAATGATCCATTTAACTTAACAAAGCCCTTTGCTTGAGTCGGGTCAAGGTATCGCGTGCAGCCGCTGCCTGTTCAAACTCAAGATTACGGGCATGATCATGCATTTGCTTTTCCAGACGCTTGATTTCACGGGCCAGGGATTTTTCATCACCAATGACATCCATGAATTCCAATTCATTATTGAGGTTTGCCTGCGCGGCATTGGAAATCACTCCATCAATCATTTCCCTGACAGCCTTGCTAACGCCTTTGGGTGTAATACCGTGCTCTTCGTTATACTTCATTTGCTTGTTACGGCGCCTTTCCGTTTCACCCATTGCTTTGTGCATGGAATCAGTAATTCGGTCTGCGTATAAAATTGCCTTGCCATTCAGGTTACGTGCAGCCCGCCCAATGGTTTGAATCAGGCTGCGCTCGGAACGCAAAAAACCTTCTTTGTCTGCATCAAGAATGGTAACCAAAGACACTTCAGGAATATCCAGTCCTTCGCGCAAAAGGTTAATTCCCACCAGCACATCAAAATGCCCAAGGCGCAAGTCCCGAATAATTTCAACCCGCTCAACCGTATCAATATCAGAGTGCAGATAACGCACTTTAAGCCCGTTTTCGGTGAGGTAATCAGTCAAATCTTCGGCCATGCGCTTGGTTAGCGTGGTCACCAAGACCCGTTCACCCTGGGCTATGCGCAATTTTGCCTCGCCCAGCAAATCATCAACCTGTGTGCTTGCCGGCCGCACTTCAACAACAGGGTCTATTAGTCCGGTCGGACGAACCACCTGCTCCACAATATTATCGGAATGCTCTTTTTCATAATCGGCCGGTGTGGCAGACACAAAAACACTTTGCCGCATACGTTGCTCGAATTCTTCCATTTTAAGCGGGCGGTTATCAAGGGCGGAGGGAAGCCTGAAACCGAATTGCACCAGCGTTTCCTTGCGTGAGCGGTCACCGCGATACATGGCGCGCAACTGTCCCATCATGACGTGACTTTCGTCAAAAAACATCAGTGCATCTTCAGGAAGATAATCAATCAGGGTGGGTGGTGGTTCTCCGGGGGCAGCACCAGACAAATGTCGGGAGTAGTTCTCGATTCCTTTGCAAAAGCCCAACTCCTGCAGCATTTCTATATCAAAACGGGTGCGTTGCTCTATTCGTTGCGCTTCTACCAAATGATTGTTATCAATAAAAAACTGAACCCTGTCGCGCAACTCGGCCTTGATGGTTTCAATGGCACGCAATACCGTATCGCGTGGGGTTACATAATGCGAACTGGGGTACACCGTAAAACGCGGCACTTTCTGCCTGACCTTGCCCGTCAGCGGATCAAAAAGCTCAAGCGTTTCAATTTCATCATCAAAAAGCGTTAACCGTAAAGCCAGCTCGGCACTTTCCGCAGGGAAAATATCAATCACCTCACCACGAACCCTGAAAGCCCCCCGGTCAAAATCAACGTCGTTGCGCTCATACTGCATGGCGACCAGTCTACCCAAAAGCTCTTGCCGTGGAATCCGGTCTCCGGCACGCAAAATAAGCACCATGGCGTGATAGTCGGCCGGATTGCCAATACCGTAAATACAAGACACGGTTCCAACAATAACCGTATCCCGCCTTTCCAGCAGGCTTTTGGTTGCCGAAAGCCGCATTTGCTCTATGTGCTCGTTAATGGAAGAATCTTTTTCTATGAACAGGTCACGGGTAGGTACGTAGGCTTCAGGCTGGTAATAGTCATAGTAAGAAACAAAATATTCAACGGCATTATGCGGAAAAAACTCGCGCATTTCAGCGTATAATTGTGCTGCAAGAGTTTTATTGGGTGCCAGAACCAAGGCCGGTCTGCCAAGTTGTGCGATGGTATTGGCCATTGTGTAGGTTTTCCCCGAACCCGTCACACCCAGCAAAGTCTGAAACATCAGACCATCCCGAATCCCTTCAGTCAAGGACTCAATGGCCTTGGGCTGGTCTCCGGCGGGTGGGTATGGCTGATACAGCTTAAAAGGACTGCCCGGATATTCTATGAAACCTGGTTCACTCATGCTAGACTTTTACTTTAATGATCTGATTGAAAACAAACTTGCAATCATACATTATCCTCTTTATTTAACAACTTCGGCAAATCCGCCGCATATCAGAAGATGACCACACTTTTTGAATCTGTCGAGCTGGCTCCTCGCGACCCTATTCTTGGCCTGAACGAACAATATAACGCTGACACCCGCTCTTCCAAAGTCAATTTGGGCGTAGGCGTATATTATGACGATGAAGGACGCATTCCTTTATTGAAAGCCGTGCATAAAGCAGAAGTGGCCCGCATTGAAGCGGCTGCGGCACGCGGCTACCTGCCTATCGAAGGTCTCAAGAATTACAACAAGGGCGCACAGGAACTGCTGCTGGGTAAAGAGTCACCGTTGACCAAAGAAGGACGAACCCTCACCTTCCAGGCCCTGGGTGGAACCGGTGCCCTTAAAATTGGCGCAGACTTCCTTAAGCAAATCACCCCCGATTCAAAAGTATTCATCAGCAACCCAAGCTGGGAAAATCACCGTGCTCTTTTTGAGCGCGCCGGTTTTACAGTCGAAAACTATACCTACTACGATGCCGCTTCCCATGGCCTGGATTTTGAAGGCATGCTGGCATCTTTCAAAAACATGCCAGCAAAATCAATCGTTGTTTTGCATGCTTGCTGCCACAATCCAACCGGTGTAGATCCTACCCTTGAGCAGTGGAAACAAATTGTCCAGCTTGTCCAGGAAAAAGACCTTATCCCTTTCCTTGATATTGCTTACCAAGGTTTTGGTGATGGCCTTGAGGAAGATGCAAAAGTAGTTCGCCTGTTTGCAGATTTAGGCATCTCCATGTTTATCAGCTCTTCTTTCTCCAAGTCATTCTCCCTTTACGGAGAACGGGTTGGAGCATTAACCCTGATCACCAGCAGCGCAGATGAGTCCACCCGCGTTTTAAGCCAGGTCAAGCGTGTCATTCGCACCAATTACTCTAACCCGCCCACCCATGGGGGGACCATTGTAAGCAGTGTGCTTAATTCCCCTGAATTGTTTTCCCTTTGGGAGGAAGAACTGTCTGGAATGCGTAACCGCATTCGTAACATGCGCCAGCAACTGGTTGCCAAACTGAAAGAGCACGGTGTGACACAAAACTTTGATTTTGTCCTTTCACAGCGCGGCATGTTTTCTTACTCTGGCCTCACTTCAGATCAGGTAGATCGCTTGCGCAATGAACACGGTGTATATGCCGTATCAAGCGGCCGTATCTGCGTTGCCGCACTTAACAGCCGCAATATTGATTACGTTGCCAAGGCAATTGCACAGGTTTTATAAACAAGCACTTGCATTTTGGCTGTAAATGAAGCAAAATCGGGCTGTATGAATATACAGTCCGATTTTATGGCATATACAGCATGACAATTAAACTAACCGCAAGACAACAACAGGTTCTGGATCTAATCCAGCAAAATATTCAAAAAACCGGTTTCCCGCCCACGCGTGCTGAAATCGCCAAAACACTTGGTTTCAAATCCCCCAACGCTGCCGAAGATCATCTAAAGGCCCTGGCCAAAAAAGGTGCCATTATCTTGACGGCCGGCGCCTCCCGTGGCATCCGTCTGGCAACGGCCAATCCTGGCCCCAATATCAATCCAGAAGAATCATTTCTGGACAAAGTCTCTCAAATACTTCTACCGGTAGTGGGTCATGTAGCAGCGGGCAATCCTATTCTTGCGGCAGAACACATTGATCGTGAAATTAACGTGGACCCTGCCCTCTTTATGCAACAACCCGACTTCCTGCTTAAGGTAAAAGGCCAAAGCATGAAAGATATCGGCATTCTTGATGGCGACTTGCTGGCAGTAAAAAAATACCCGGAAGCACGCAACGGTCAGGTCATCGTGGCTCGAATCGAAAACGAAGTAACCGTTAAACGTTTCATAAAAAAAGCCTCGCATATCGAACTTTTACCTGAAAACCCCGACTTCTCACCCATTATTGTGCGTCCCAACCAGGAATTCACCATTGAAGGTATAGCTGTTGGCCTGATCAGAACCCACAACCTGAATTGATTAATTCTTGAAATAAAACATTCAGGCATGGTCCTTCGAGCCCAGGGAGCATGCCTGTTTCCATTTCAACATAAAGCCAGGTTAAAAAATATAATCCTCAAACAAGCTTAACCAATTGTTTTCCAAAATTATGCCCCTGCAACAACCCTAAAAATGCTTCAGGAGCACTTTCAAGCCCAATGCTTACCGATTCCTTGAAAATAAGGACACCATTGGCAACGGCTTCGGCCAATTCAGCCAGTGCCTGAGGCCAAATATCCAAATGATCTGAAACAATAAAACCGGTAATACTTGCTCTGGAAACCAAAATGGCTCTTGGGTTGTTTATCGGAATGGAGCGGCCATCATAACCGGCAATCAGACCACAAATAGCTACCCTGGCAAACGGATTAAGATTTTCAAGTACAGCATCCATGATATAGCCGCCCACATTCTCATAGTAGGCATCGATGCCATTAGGTGCCAATTGCTTCAATTCATGTGACAGGGTTTCGGTATCAGGGTAGGCTTTGTAATCAATACAGTCATCAAAACCCAGAATTTCAACCACGTAATCACATTTTTCAGGGCCGCCGGCAATGCCGATAACGCGGCATCCTTTTTGTTTGGCCAGTTGCCCCACCACACTACCTACCGCGCCCGAAGCAGCACTTACCACCAGTGTCTCGCCAGGCTTCGGGTTAAGTATTTTATTCAGACCATACCAGGCAGTAATGCCTGGCATACCTGCCGCACCCAAGTAAACGCTCATGGGAATGCGTGAAACATCAATTTTACGTATATGGTTGTTCTCTGTTGAAGGGCTTGCGCGGAAATACAATTGCCAGCCTCCGGTACATAGAACCGTTTCACCCGCCCTAAAGCCAGGATGTTTTGATTCCACCACTTCACCAACTGTCCCGCCTTGCATGACTGTATTCAGTTCTTGCGCAGCCGCATAATTTTTGGCTTTGCTCATTCTTCCGCGCATATAGGGATCAAGGGATAAGTAGTGATTACGCACCAGGATTTCCCCATCATCAATTTGGGTAATTACCTCATCTTGCAGCTTAAAGCAATCAGAAGTCACCACAGCATTTGGATATTTATCAAACAGATACTGCCTGTTCATATAGGGGAACCCGGACATAGATACTTCCTTTGTTTAATTGGTTAAAATCATTCGTGAATATGGAATAAAATATTGCTTGCTTTGCAGCATGATACCTGCTTTCAGTTATGTCTGAAGCGCAAATAAAATTCAAAACACCATATCCTGATCATAAATAATAGAATATGGTGTTTTATTTGGGGCTTATAGACGCTGCTTAATACCTAAGCCAGACTGGTATGCACTCTGCCAGCATGGCCAGGCAACCTTTTCATCCTTCTTCCCTGCGCCAGCCAAACCAGCAAAATGATAATGAGCGCAGGTACAAAGAACCACAGTTCAGAAGGACGAGCTGGGTTTGGAACTTTAAGCTCCAGTACATCCCACCCTGCATCCCAGCCTGACTTCTGGGCATTGCTGCCAAAACGGACACTGGCCAACTGAACCTGGTCTCCCAATACCATGAAATTAAGTCCGGCACCGTTCAGACGCTTCCTGCCAGCCAGTTCTTTATTAGAGGGGTCATCGCCTTCAACCAGGGCTGGTAAATTGACCGCCACTGTTTTGACAATTTCATCGCCTTCAATACTGAAGCCCTGCAGAACGGCCACAAACCGGGTGGACTCAGGCAGATCTGCCGCTACCGTATAGAGTTCTGTCACGGGACGCGATACATACTCATCAGCCAGTTTATTCATGAACCAATCGGGCCTGAACAACAGGAAAGTAGCCAGCAGAAGCAAAATTACTTCTATCCAGGTGCATTTAATCCTGAACCAGAACATGGTTGCCGCTGCAAAAGTAAGCGAAGCCAGCGTTGCACCAAAAACCACCAGAATGAGCTCCCACGCACTTCCGATACCAATTAACAAAATCAGGGGATTAAAGATAAAGATAAAAGGCAAAATGACGGTACGCATGGCATAGATAACCCCCATAACCCCTGTTTTAAGCGGGTCTTCCCCTGAAATGGCTGCCGCGGCAAAGGTGGCCAAACCTACCGGTGGTGTAATATCGGCCATAATGCCAAAATAAAACACAAACATATGCACGGCAATTAACGGGATGATAATGCCATTTTGCGCGCCCAGTTCAACCACAACCGGTGCCATCAGGGTGGCCATCAAAATGTAATTTGCCGTGGTTGGCATCCCTAATCCCAGGATCAGGCAAACCGCAGCGGTAAAGAACAGCATGACCAGCACATTACCCATAGAAACCAGCTCTACAAAAGCCGTCATGCGCAGTCCCAGACCGGTTAAGGTAATAGCCCCCACAATTAACCCGGCGGTACCGCAGGCAATGGCAATACCAATCATGTTACGAGCGCCTTCCTCTAGGCCGGTCAGGGTTTCTGAAACCCCCTGTTTGGCAGCGGAGGAAAGGTTTTTCTTGCGGAACCAGGCAATAATCGGATGCTGAGTGAGCATCTGGAAGATCATTGACATACTTGCATAGAAAGCAGATAAGCCTGCTGAAAGCTGTTCTACGCTAAGGCACCAAACCAAAATACCGATAGGAATCAGGAAATACAGGCCCGCACGCACTGTTGGCCATGCTTCCGGCCTGACCGGATTGGCAATATCAATTTCCGTTGGCAAATCGGGATGTGAGGCGGTAATGCGCAAAAGCCAAACATACAGTGCCAGCAACAGGCCAAGCAGAATCCAGATGGCGGCAGCGCCGGCTATTTGCTGTACACCCACGCCGATCCAGTAAACCAGGCCCATAACGATAAGTGTTCCCGAAATACCCAAACCCCACCCGGCCAGTTTTTGCGTGACGGTTTTAGGCTTGCCCGCACTCATCATGGGTTCAATACCCAATTTCAGGGCTTCAAGGTGAACGATATAAAACAGGGCCACATAGGAAATACTGGCTGGCAAAAGTGCATGTTTAATGACATCGGTATAAGGAATGCCGACATATTCAATCATCAGGAAAGCAGCAGCTCCCATTACCGGTGGCATGATTTGGCCGTTAACGGAAGAGGCGGTCTCAATAGCACCGGCACGAATCCCCCCATAACCTGATTTTTTCATAAGCGGAATGGTAAAAATACCCCCGGTTACCACATTCGCAACAGAAGACGCCGACACGATACCGTTAACCGCCGATGACACCACAGCCACTTTGGCCGGGCCACCACGTAAATGACCCAGCAAGGCAAATGACACCTGCATCATATAGTTGCCGGCGCCACAGCGGTCAAGCAAAGAGCCCAATAATACAAAAATGAAAATGTATGAAACCGATACGCCCAGCGCGACCCCGAAAACGCCTTCAGTGGTTAGCCACATGTGTGACGCCAACCGTTCTACCGATGCTCCTCTGTGGGCCAGGACATCGGGCAGGTACGGACCTAAAAAAACATACAGCAGAAAAACCGCACCCAAAATAGTCATCGGCGCACCCAAGGCACGACGGGTCACTTCCAGCAACAGGAGCAGGCCAATACTTGCAGAGACCACATCTACCGTGGTTGGCAAACCAGGGCGCATAGCCAACTGGTTATAAAACAAATAAAGATAGGCACCGCAAAAACCGCCCATAATGGCAAATACCCAATCGTACCAAGGCATGTAATTGGATGCTTTTTTATTGAATGGGTAGGCCAGATAACCAAGAAATATGGCAATACCCAAGTGAATTGAACGAGCTTCGGTATCGTTGAAAATAGCGAAATTGAATGTAAATGGCAATGGTGAAGAGTACCATAGCTGAAAAAATGACCATATAAGCGCACCAACGGCCAGTACACCACCCGCAACACCGCCCACATGTCGTCCACCTCTGTCAACATCGGCGACCATTTGTTCGAGTGCTGCATTTTTTTTTGCGTCTATATCAGTACTCATAATTTCCCTTCATTTATATACAACAAAAGGTCACTGTTGGAATGCTCTAAAGATAAATTCCAGACCAGTGACCTTAAAAAACAATATTATTATTACTTGATCAGGCCTTTTTCTTTGTAGTATTTTTCAGCGCCAGGATGCAAAGGGGCAGACAGACCGTTTTTAACCATGTCTTCTTTATTAAGATGCGCCAGTGCCGGGTGCAGTTTTTTGAAGTCCTCGAAGTTGTCAAACACGGCTTTGACCACGTTATACACTGACTCTTCGGGAACATCGGCAGAACTTACGAAGGTAGCCAATACACCATAGGTTTCAGTTGGGTCAGGGTTATTTTGATAAAGACCACCCGGAATGGAAACCTTGGCGTAGTATGGATTGGCTTCAACCAGTTTATCAACCTCGGGGCCGGTAATGGGAACCAATTGCGCACCGCAAGTTGTGGTTGGATCCTGGATATTTGCTGAAGGGTGACCTACGCCATAAAAGAAACCGTCAATTTTGCCGTCACACAGTGCCGAACCGTGCTCATCGGGTCGCAACTCCGAGGCAAGCGAAAAGAACGTCATGTCCAGGCCCTTTGCCTTAAGCAACTGCTCCATGGACGCACGTGTACCCGAACCTGGGTTGCCGACGTTAAAACGTTTACCCTTCAGGTCATCAAATGACTTGATATTGGCTTCTTTGCGGGCAAGAATCGTAAACGGCTCTGGATGAATGGAAAACACTGAACGCAGTTTTTCAAAAGGCTCCTTGAACTGACCCTCGCCTTTGTAGGCATTGTAACCAACGTCAGATTGCACAACGCCCAAGTCCAGTTCGCCCGCTTTAATCGTATTGACGTTAAAGACCGAACCACCGGTTGACTCTACGGAGCAACGCAAGCCATGATCGGCGCGGTCTTTATTGACCAGTCGGCAAATGGCACCACCTGCAGCATAATACACACCCGTGACACCACCCGTACCGATACTGACAAATTTTTGCTGGGCAATTGCTGCCCCCGGAGCGGCAATAACAGAAAACAATGTCAGCGCACTGGCTGACAGGGCAAAGCGTTTGCTTAAAGATTTTTTCAAAAGTTTATTCATGAATTGTCCCCGCTATATGTTGAATACAATGGCTAAATACTAACCATTTGCCTGATAGTACACGAATATCACGGCTTAATCACTCAGGGAAACACTAATAAACCCTTATCTATCACACAAAACCAGACAAATTCAGCTAACTATAAACTAATCAAGTTCAAACTATTCGGGTAAGGGAACAGGTTCATCATTAAATTTATAAACCAGCTGCACAGGCCGCATACTGGGCACTGTACCGTGATGCCCTGTCTTTGACTTTTTGTGCCGTATTAAGGAGCCATCTTTTACTTTGGTGGCTACCGTTGCGGTAACCGGTCCAGCCCTCATGATAATTCAGGTATTGGGCATAGGCGTCCCACTTGGAAACACCGTTTACCTTTTGGGCCTTACTCATATACCAGCCCATAAAATCAAGGGCGTCTGAAAAATCATCACGGTCTGGACTCCAGCGATTGGATTCTTTACGATAATCGCTCCATACTTCATCTTTTGCCTGGGCATAACCGAAGGCAGAGCTTACCCTGCCCCAGGGAATAATACCAAGCACATAATTTTTGGGCGGCCTGGCATCGTGACGAAAAGTGGATTCCTGATACATCATGGCCATGGGAACATGAACCGGCACTCCCCACTTCTCTTTGGTAGAGAGCGCAGCTTCGTGCCATGACGGCTTTTCCCGGAAAATCTCACAGATATTCTCCGGGTTGGCTGGCGGTGTGGTACTGCACGCCGACAGCAGCAATAAAAACAATGACGAAATGCCGGTTTTTGAAATGCTGTTTTTTGTTAAACCCCTCATGGTATCCAATACTTTCCTGTGATAGAGCAATACATAATAATTATAATTATTGTAAAGCAATAGATGCATGCTGACCATCTGCCTCACCTTATGGAAAAATACGGAAAATCAACTATACTGGCATTTTTAGTGGGCTTTGAAAAATGCTTTCTTCTTTGACTACTTATCAACCCGTTATAGTACGGAAACACAATGTCGCCAATTCAAAATAAAAACAGTACCCAATATCACTTTTTCCTTATTTTGCTGACTGCGGTTTCCATTGGCTTTATATGGTTACTCTTGCCCTATTACAGCGCCATTTTCTGGGCAGTCATTTTCAGTGTACTGTTCAGGCCTCTTAACTTATGGCTCCTTAAAAAAATACCCAAGGCCCCCAATACAGCAGCACTGGTTACCCTGGTTATTGCATTGCTATTGGTCATCATTCCGCTCATTGCCATCACCACCTCTCTAATAAAAGAAATTTCTCTGTTATATCAAAGAGTTCAATCCGGTGAACTTAATCTGGGGCTGTATTTTGAACAAATCATTCAAAACCTTCCCCCTTTCCTTAAAGATATCCTTGATCGTTACGAAATTCACAGTCTTTTCGGTCTGCGGGAGAAACTGACTGAAGCGGCGGCGCAGGCCAGTAAATTTCTGGCCAACCAGGCCCTGAATATTGGCCAGGACACCTTTCAATTCCTGATCACATTCGGCATCATGCTGTATTTGCTGTTTTTCCTGCTCAGGGATGGCGGCTACCTGGTGCGAAAAATCAAATCCATGATTCCCCTTGGGCACGATCAAAAACAACATTTGTTCAACAAATTTGCCACTGTCGTCAAAGCAACTGTAAAAGGAAATATCCTGGTTGCAGCCACCCAGGGTGCATTGGGTGGGTTCATTTTCAGTGTGCTGGGCATTCAGGGTTCTTTATTGTGGGGAACCATCATGGGTTTCCTGTCCTTATTGC
The DNA here is from genome assembly GCF_014652395.1 of Advenella faeciporci. Classification (GTDB taxonomy): domain Bacteria; phylum Pseudomonadota; class Gammaproteobacteria; order Burkholderiales; family Burkholderiaceae_B; genus Advenella; species Advenella faeciporci. Next base: position 61,526 of record NZ_BMYS01000002.1, on the reverse strand, counting down.
CTGCTATTGGCGCCGCCATCATTTGGCTTCCAGTGTCTATTTATTTTCTTGTCACCGGCGAAACCTGGCATGGTATAACCCTCATACTGTTTGGGGTACTGGTAATTGGTCTTACCGATAATGTGCTTAGGCCTTTACTGGTTGGAAAAGATACAAAACTGCCCGATTATGTCATCCTGATTTCCACGATTGGCGGCCTGACGGTCTTTGGTCCTAACGGCTTCGTTATTGGCCCTTTGCTGGCCGCACTCTTTATGGCATGCTGGGATCTTTTCCCTTCTTCCCTTGATTTATCACCCGACCCTGATAAAGAACCGGAAAGTCCGGCAGCGTCGACACCTGAAAATGAAGAGCGTCATTAGGGTATTGCCTGTTGTCCATTGTCCCTTAAAACAGGGTTACCTGTTCAATAAAAACACACAATCACTATGAGGTTCTGACTGCCCTAAAAAGGGTGTCGCCAAAACCCCTTTGCGATACCCTTTAAAACCGGGATTTTACGATGACGCTTGATAAATCTGAATCAGGTCTATATCAAGTGGCAGAGATAATGCCAGCGGCTATTACCTGAGGACTATTCTTTAGTGGCTGTTTCCACTTTATCGCCTGCCTGCCAGATGCGATACTTCACTTCCACGTCAGCCGGTGTGTAAACCACAATTGGCAGGCGGCTATTGTAGTCAAGCAAAAAGTCATTGCCACCAAGCTGGACAAACTGTTCTGTCAGGTCCTGATCCGGACAAGCCATCATAGTTGCCATGGGGCCATTTAACGCTTCAATGCTGTAATAAGGATAACCCCATCCTTCAAGATTATGCTCTTTCAGTTCTCCACCAAAAACATGCCGGTTGCAGTCAACCTTTAAAGTCTTTCCCACTATCAATTGCACTTTCATGTTTTCTTCCTCTGGAACGGCAGGAAGATCAATGACTTGCCGTAACTGGTCAGGCTTGGCTGCCGGATAAGGCACTTTAGGATCCAGGCTGGCTGCGTTAACATTAAACGCGATCATCCCCATACAAAAAAACAAATTAAACAGTTTAAGATTACTCATATTCAAGGTTCACCTGTTGTTGGATTTTTCAATTACAAAATAAATGGCGATCAGGACAATCCAATCGCCGGGGTTATCTGCGGGTTTATCTGTTTAACCCTTATTGACAAAGAAATAGCTTCAACCTATTCTAGCCTGAAAAGCGTAACAAACAATAATCCACATTTACTGGAGCAGACATGAAACGAAACAATTTTTTGCGTACCCTATTTACCGCTGCAGTCATGTTCAGCAGTGCTGCCTATGCGCAGGTTAGTGTAATGCTACCCGCCAACCCGGGTGGCGGCTGGGATGGTACCGGTCGCCAGGCGTTTAGCGCCATGAACAAGGCAGGCATTTATACCGGCCCCGTGAACTTTACCAATAAAGGCGGTGCAGGCGGCACCATTGGTCTGGCAGAATTCCAAAACTCACAAACCGGAAAAGCCAATGCGCTGGCCGTTTTTGGTGCTATTACCGTAGGTGCCATAACCCTAAACAAATCACCCATAGACCTGAATAAATTCAAGCCAGTCGCCCGTTTAACCGCCGAATATCTGGTTATTGCCGTACGCCCCGATGCCCCCTACGAGAATCTGGGTGATTTTGTGAAAGCACTCAAAGAAAACCCGGGTGGTACACCGGTAGGCGGTGGCTCTGCCGGCGGCGTTGATCATATCGCCCTGGCCTTGCTGGCACAGGCGGGTAACGTGCCTGTAAAAGATCTGAATTATATTCCTCAGGCCGGCGGTGCCGATACCGTTACCGGCATTGTCAACGGTACCCTCAAGGCTGGCATTTCCGGCATTTCAGAATTTCAGCAGTTTGCGAAATCGAATCGGGTAAAAATCCTGGGCATCACCTCGGCACAACGCATGGAAGGTCTGGAAGTGCCCACTTTCAAGGAAGTCGGTTTCGATGTTGAAATTGCAAACTGGCGTGGTATTCTGGGTGCCCCCGAGATGCCAGAGGAAAATTACAAACTTTGGGTGGATCGCTTCACTCAACTCAATAACAGCGCTGAATGGAAACAGGTAATGCAAACTCAGGGCTGGGACCAGTTTTTCCTGGCAGGTGCCGAGTTTGGTGATTTCATAAAAAGCGAAAGCGAGCGTATCAATACCATCCTGAAGGATGCCGGACTTGCCCAATAAAACCGCTACATCTTCTCATACAACACCCCGGCCACCGGCAAAACCCTGGTGGCTGGGGCTGGTTGTTGTGCTAATGGGTGCTATTTGCCTGTACGCGGCCAACGAGCTTGCCAACACTGCCCGATACTCCGCCATTGGGCCCGGCCTGTTTGTGACCGCAACAGGTATCGGATTGATCCTGCTTGGCTTGTTGTTGCTTATACAAATAGCACGTGGTGAGAAATTCGAACCCCAGGATACAGAAAATGCCGAGGGCGACACGCCCATGGATAAACGGGCGTTTTTCATCGCACTGGCTGCTGCCTTTGTACCGGTTTTCATTATTGAGCTTTTGGGACTTCCCATTACTGCCATGGTGTCATTCACCCTGGTAACGCTGGCTTTTGGTTCAAAACAGATTGTACTGAACCTGCTCGTCGGCTTCATACTTGGCTCAGCCAGTTGGTATTTGTTTAGCCTGCTTGGGCTTCAGCTGGGAGATTTTATTCCCTTGCTGGGCATTTGATTCTCCTGCTACATTAATAATTCAAGTTAAATATGGATACACTGGGTTTACTGCTGCAAGGGTTTGACGTTGCCCTTACCCCTACCAATTTGTTTTGGGCACTGGTAGGCTCTACACTTGGCACCGCCATTGGTATTTTGCCTGGTATTGGCCCTGCCCTGACCATCGCCCTGCTCTTACCGGTTACGGTTTCGGTTGGACCGGTGTCCGCCTTCATTATGTTTGCCGGCGTATTGTATGGTGCCATGTATGGAGGGTCCACCACCTCTATTTTAATTAATACTCCCGGTGAAGCCGGCTCCATGATGACCGCCCTGGAAGGAAATAAAATGGCCAGGGCAGGAAGAGGAGCCGCAGCACTGGCCACTGCGGCCATTGGCTCTTTTGTTGCAGGCACGCTAGCCACGATTGCCCTTACTTTTGCGGCTCCGTATGTTGCCGAACTGGCTTTTTATTTCAAGCCAGCCGATTATTTTGCCTTGACCATTCTGGCCTTTACCTCGGTGGCTGTAGTAATGGGCAGCTCCAGGGTCCGTGGCTTTATTTCCCTGTTCATTGGACTTGCCTTTGGTGTCATCGGTATTGACAACATGACCGGTCAGCCACGTATGACTTTCGGATTTGCAGACTTGCTGGATGGCATGGAACTTACCGTTGTTCTGGTCTCCCTTTTCGCTGTGGGCGAAATTATTTACGTTGCCAGCCGCTACAGGAACAGGAACGATGAAATTATTTCCGTCAAGGGCGGAATGTGGATGAGCAAATCCGACTGGAAACGCTCTTTTATGCCATGGATTCGTGGTAGTGCGATTGGTTTTCCAATGGGTGCGCTACCTGGTGGCGGCTCTGAAATACCTACCATGCTGTCTTATACCCTTGAAAAAAACCTGTCCAAACACAAAGATGAATTTGGCAAGGGTGCTATTGAAGGCGTTGCGGGCCCCGAAGCAGCCAATAATGCGGCAGCGGCTGGCGTTCTGGTTCCATTGCTCACCCTGGGATTGCCAACCTCTGCCACCGCAGCAATATTACTGGCAGCTTTCCAGAATTTTGGCTTGCAGCCCGGGCCTTTTTTGTTTACCAGTAATCCCGAGCTTATCTGGGGCCTGATTGCCTCGCTGTATATTGGAAACGTCATGTTGCTGGTACTTAACCTGCCGCTCATTGGGATTTGGGTCAAACTCCTGCTCATTCCGAAACCACAGTTATATGCCGGCATTCTCATTTTTGCCATGATTGGCATTTGGGGAGTATCAGGCTCTGTTTTTGACCTGGCAAGCATGGCCTTTATCGGTTTAATGGGTTATGTCATGCGGGTTTATGATTTCCCCATCCCTCCCCTGTTAATTGGTTTGATTCTTGGGCCTATGGCAGAAAATCAGCTGCGCACAGCACTGGCTGCCGGCCAGGGAAATCCGGCGGTCTTGGTCGAGAGCCCCATGTCTATTGTTTTCCTGACCCTTTCCTTCTTATTCCTGTTTGTCCCCTTCCTGATTAGAAAACTGCGGAAGGTTGCCTGAAAATAGCCATGCATAATCTTTAAGCCGTTTTATTCTGTATTCGGGTCAGAGGCAACGCTGTTTTATATAAAACCTGCTTAAGCGCGAAACTTGAGCGGATCTTGTCAATACCTGGTATTGGGGTAAGCTGCTCAAGGATAAACCTTTCAAGTGCCCCAATATTGGTAACCGCCACCCTGATCAGGTAATCAGAATCTCCGGTCATTAAATAACATTCCATGACTTCATCGTGCTCGGAAATCCGTTGCTCGAAATCCGCCAGTGCCTGCTTGTCCTGGGACTTAAGGCTAATTGAAATAAAAACATTCAGATCCAGACCCAGTGCCGAAGGATTGGCCAAAGCCACGTAACGGGAAATAATGCCGTTTGTTTCAAGCGCCTTGACGCGCGACAGGCAAGGTGAAGGCGATAAATGCACACGCTTTGACAGCTCCACATTACTTAAAGAGCTGTCTTTTTGCAGCTCGTCCAGAATTCTAAGATCAACAATATCAAGTTTCATAAAATGCCGTAATAAATAATATTTACAGCATTTTATGCTGAAATAGAATGTTAATTCAAGAAATCCAGCATCTTATTTTTGGTCTTTTTCATTAGAATATCAAGAACGATATTCAAAATAAACAGCCAACAAAAAAGGAGGGATCGTATGAATGCCCCATTACCCAAAAACATTGAGACTATGACAAATATTTTTTTGCAAAGAGACATTGATCCGGATGAAACCAATGAGTGGAAAGACTCATTGCATTCATTGGTGGCCACCCATGGTCGTGAACGGGCTGCTTTTATCCTTGATGAGCTGTCTGTTTTAGCCCAACAATTACAAATAAGCTGGAAACAGCAAGCGGCCCCTGCGAACAGTTATTCCTATGTGAACACAATTTCTCTTGAAGAACAGCCTGCCTATCCTGGTAATATCCAGGTAGAAGAAAAACTGGGTGCCTTGATACGCTGGAATGCACTGGCCATGGTGGTCAGGGCCAATAGCGCCTATGGTGAATTGGGGGGGCATATTGCCAGTTACGCCAGTGCTGCCGATTTGTTTGAGGTGGGTTTCAACCACTTTTTCAGGGCCCGTGAAAACTCAGAAAACGGCCATAAGGGAGATCTGGTATTTTTCCAGCCTCACAGTGCTCCTGGAGTTTATGCCCGCGCCTTTCTTGAAAACCGCCTGACTGAAAAGGACTTAAGCTTTTTTAGGCAAGAGTTGCGTGCCAACCGTGAAGGTGCACAAGGCTTATGCAGCTACCCTCACCCGTATCTGATGCCTGATTTCTGGCAATTTCCCACCGGATCTATGGGAATTGGTCCCATCAGTTCCATTTACCAGGCCCGTTTCATGCATTATCTGACACATCGTCAGTTGCAAAACTGCGAAAACCGCAAAGTATGGGGCATTTTTGGTGACGGCGAAATGGATGAACCCGAATCCATGAGCGCACTGACATTGGCTGCCCGTGAAAAACTGGACAACCTGGTTTGGGTCGTCAACTGCAATTTACAACGTCTTGATGGCCCGGTTAGGGGAAATGGACAAGTCATCAAAGAACTGGAACGCCTGTTTACCGGTGCCGGATGGAATGTCATTAAAGTGCTATGGGGCAGCGACTGGGACCCTCTGTTTGCCAAAGACCTGACGGGTGCCTTGACAAAAGCTCTTGGCGAAACCGTTGACGGACAAATGCAAACCTTTGCCGCTAAAGATGGTGCCTTTAACCGTGAGCATTTTTTTGGGCAAAATGAAGCACTTCAACGGTTGGTTGAAGGTATGAGCGACGAACAAATCGACAAGCTCCGTCGCGGTGGTCATGATATAGTCAAAATTTACGCGGCATACGCGGCTGCCGTCAATCATAAGGGACAGCCCACGGTTATTCTGGCCCATACCAAAAAAGGTTATGGCATGGGCAATGCAGGCCAGGGGAAAATGACCACCCATTCACAGAAAAAACTCGGGGACACCGAGTTGCTTGCCTTCAGGGATCGTTTCAATTTGCCGTTAAGCGATGAACAAACCCTTAACCTGGATTTTTACCGACCCGATGAAAACAGCGAAGAAATACGTTATTTACATGCACAGCGTCAAAAACTGGGGGGTTATTTACCCAAGCGCTATACCGATACACCAACACGCCAGGCTTCACCGGTAGAACAATGGGCCGGTTTTGCCTTGCAGGCCGAAAATAAAAACATGTCCACCACCATGGCTTTTGTACGCATCTTGGGCAGCCTTTTAAAAGACAATGAAATCGGCCAACGCATTGTTCCCATTGTGGCTGATGAGGCACGTACTTTTGGCATGGCCAACCTGTTCAAGCAGGTCGGCATATACTCTAGCGTAGGCCAGCAATATGAGCCCGAAGATATCGGCTCTATCCTGAGTTATCGTGAAGCGCTTGATGGACAAATCCTGGAAGAAGGCATTAGTGAAGCAGGTGCCATTTCCAGTTGGGTCGCTGCGGCAACCAGTTATAGCGTTCATGGCACACCCATGCTCCCCTTTTATATTTATTATTCCATGTTCGGTTTCCAGCGCATTGGAGACCTGATCTGGGCCGCGGCTGACCAGCGCCCGCGCGGTTTCCTGATTGGTGCCACCTCGGGAAAAACCACTCTTGGCGGTGAGGGTTTGCAACACCAGGATGGTTCCAGTCATATCTGGTCTGCCACCATTCCCAATTGCAAATCCTATGACCCGGCTTTTGCGGGTGAACTGGCCGTTATTATTGAACAGGGCACAAAGGAAATGATGACGGAGCAAAAAGATGTGTTTTATTACATTACCGTCATGAATGAAAACTATCCGCAGCCTTCCCTGAAACCCGGGATGCGTGAAAATATTCTTAAAGGTGCCTATCATTTCAGGCACTACCCTGCACAGTCGGTGTCCGGTCTGCAAGGGGAAAACTCCGTAACCTTGCTGGGTTCCGGTGCAATTCTTACTGAAGTGCTGGCTGCCGCCGAAGAGCTGTCCTCACTTGGCATTGCGTGTGATGTTTTCAGCATTACCAGCTGGACCGAACTGGCCCGTGACGGCCAACGCACTGAACATGAAACCAGCCCTTCCGGCCAGCCTCTGGCACCTTTCATTGAAACACAATTACAAAACAGTAAAGGGCCCATTATTGCCGCAAGCGATTACGTCAGGATGCTACCCGAATCAATCCGGGCTTATACGCCGGCAGGACGCAAATATATTACTCTGGGAACAGATGGATTTGGCCGAAGTGATACCCGTGCTGAATTACGCCAACATTTTGGTGTCAATGCACAGTCAATTGTCCAGATGGCACTTAAACAACTGGCTTAAATAAAAAATGGCACGTATTTTTTACGTGCCATTTCAAACTACATTATCTGAATAAGCTGCAACTAGGCAGCAACACCCTCAGCTGTGGTTTCTTCCTCGGTAACTGAAGTACGGATGATGTGATCAAAAGCACCTAAAGAAGCTTTTGCACCTTCGCCAATCGCAATCACGATCTGTTTATATGGAACCGTAGTTACGTCACCTGCTGCAAATACACCGGGAACCGATGTCTGGCCTTTGGCGTCAACTTCGATTTCACCGTGCTTGCTCAGGGAAACCGTACCTTTCAGCCATTCGGTATTAGGTACCAGACCAATCTGGATGAACACGCCTTCCAGATCAATTTTATGGATGGTTCCGGTAGTACGGTCTTTATAAGACAATCCATTTACCTTGCTGCCATCACCATGAATCTCGGTGGTTTGGGCAGAGATAATGATATCAACGTTAGGCAAGCTGCGCAGTTTGCGTTGCAAAACATCATCTGCGCGCAACTGTTCTCCAAACTCAATCAATGTCACGTGGGCCACAACACCAGCCAGGTCAATGGCGGCCTCTACACCCGAGTTACCACCACCAATAACGGCAACCCGTTTTCCTTTAAATAAAGGGCCATCACAGTGAGGACAGTAAGCAACACCCTTAGTACGGTATTCCTGTTCACCAGGAACATTAATGTTGCGCCAACGGGCGCCAGTAGCCAGGATGACGGTTTTACTTTTCAAGACGGCACCGTTTTCCATTCTGACAGAAATTTCCTTATCGCCGGGAATCAGTTCTTCCGCGCGCTGCAGGTTCATGATATCCACCTCATAGGCACGTACGTGCTCTTCAAGCTGGGCGGCAAAACGGGGGCCTTCGGTTTCTTTTACGGAAATGAAGTTCTCGATAGACATGGTGTCCAATACCTGGCCACCAAAACGTTCTGCGGCCACACCGGTACGAATACCTTTGCGAGCGGCATAAATGGCTGCGGCGGCACCTGCAGGACCACCACCAATCACCAATACATCAAAAGATTCCTTGGCGTTCAGTTCTTCTGCCTTGCGGCTCCCTGCATTAGTATCCAGTTTTGCCAGAATCTCTTCGACACTGGAACGACCCTGACCAAATGACTCACCATTCAGGAACATGGTGGGAACAGACATAATCTGGCGGCTATCGACTTCGTCCTGGAACAAGGCGCCATCAATGGCGACGTGCTTGATACGCGGGTTGATAATTGACATCACGTTCAGTGCCTGGACAACGTCCGGACAGTTTTGGCATGACAGTGAAAAATAGGTCTCAAACTTGTAATCGCCATCCAGATTACGGATCTGTTCAATGACGGCTTCATCCAGTTTGATGGGATGCCCACCGACCTGCAACAGGGCAAGTACCAGTGAAGTGAATTCGTGGCCCATCGGAATACCGGCAAACTGCACGCTGATATCGGTTCCGGGACGGTTAATGGTAAAAGAGGGCTTGCGTGAATCAGTGCCTTGTTCATTTAAAGTAACACGGTCTGAAACAGAAGCGATTTCCTGCAACAGTTCTTTCAGTTCCTTCGATTTAGCGCCATCATCCAGTGAAGCAACAATTTCGATAGGCTGTGAAACCATTGCCAGGTAAGTTTTTAATTGTGTCTTGATATTTGCGTCTAACATGATGATGAACTCTCCGGATCTTGATTTATTTAACTTTGGGGGATAGGGTTCGGGCAAAGCCCGAACCAGGCAACCCGAACTTATTTCGGGGTGCAATAACTTACTGACTGAATTGGCAGTTAATTAGATTTTGCCAACCAGATCCAGTGAAGGTGTCAATGTAGCAGCACCCTCTTCCCATTTGGCAGGGCAAACTTCACCTGGGTGAGCGGCAACGTACTGGGCAGCTTTAACTTTACGCAGCAGTTCAGAAGCGTCACGGCCAATACCGTTATCGTGAACTTCCATCACTTTGATTTGACCATCCGGGTTAATCACGAATGTACCGCGCAGAGCAACACCTTCTTCTGCAATCAGAACTTCAAAGTTGTTAGCCAAGACATGGGTTGGGTCACCAATCATTGGGTACTGGACTTTAGAAATCGCGTCAGAAGTGTCGTGCCATGCTTTATGTGAGAAGTGTGTATCGGTTGATACCGCATAAACTTCAACACCCAGTTTCTGGAATTCAGCATAGTGATCAGCCAGGTCTTCCAGTTCTGTCGGGCAAACAAATGTAAAGTCGGCAGGGTAGAACACAACAACAGACCATTTGCCTTTCAGGCTGTCCTGGTTAACGTCAATGAATTTACCGTTGTGATAAGCGGTTGCGCTGAAAGGTTTGATTTCTGTATTGATTAATGACATTTCTTTCTTCCTTTATTTGTTGGGTTAGAAAACTTGATATGTGACCAGTATAGCCCCGTACAGCTAATATGTATAATTTATTGTTTTTATAAACAAGTTTAGTTTTAACTATAACGAATATGACAGTCACATAGTTATACTATATCAGAACATCATTACAATTTAATGTTTTAACCCCTAGTTGGCGGCGGGTAATCGCAATACCACCCGTAACCCGCCCAAAGAAGAAGTGGCTGTCATTACGGTCCCTTGATACAGATCGGTAAGGTCCCGGACGATATCCAGTCCTAATCCGGTACCCGGTTTTTTTTCATCCACCCTTATCCCTCTTTGGAAAATCAGGTCTTGCTGGGTTTCTGGCAATCCCTCTCCATCATCGTCAACAGTGATGACAATTTCATTCTGAGTTGAAACCACGGTTATGCTGACCGCATGACTGGCCCATTTGCAGGCGTTATCCAATAAATTGCCAAGCATTTCCTGAAAATCCTGTTCTTCACCCCTGAATGTACAATTGTCCTCTTGCAAGTGCAGGCTGATATCCAGATTTCGCTCTGCATACAATCGTTGCATCACCCTGATAAGGGCTTCCAGTGATTTTTTTACCGGTGTGCGGCTGCTGCTTGCCTGCATGGCCGCTGCTGCCCTGGCTCTGGCCAGATGATAATTAACCTGCCGTTGTGCCATCGCAACCTGTTCCTTGACCAAGGCAGAAAAAGAAGACTGTTCTTTGGCAGCTGCATTGGACAAGATTGCCAAAGGGGTTTTTACGGCATGTGCGAGATTCCCGGCCTGTGTTCTGGCCCGTTCAATCACCTTGGCGTTCACGTCCAGAACCTGGTTGAAATCATTAACCAGTGGTTCAAGTTCTGCAGGAAAATCACCCTCAATATGTAAAGTCTTGCCCTCGTGCACATCGGCCAGGCTTTTCCTGAGCCGGCCAAAAGGACGCAACCCCAAAATAACCTGCGTAGTAACCGCCACCATAAGACCAACAGCCAACACCGTTAACGCCAGTATCAACATATTGCGAAAGCGCTCGGCAGGCAATGCGACAATATCATGGTTAATAGCCACAACCAGTCTCAAGGGAAGGGATGACTCTTCTTCCGGTTGAATAATTCTACCCACAGCGTTTAGCACACTTCCATCGGCATCAGTAATAATAAACTCCTGCAATGCAGCACTGGTATTGCCAATGCCCGCGGTAGGCAAAACATTGTCCCAAAGTGAACGGGAACGCAACAAACCTGTTGTTTCTGCCTGCCCTTGCTCATCTAACTGGTCTATTTGCCAGTAAAGACCCGATAAGGGCTGATCAAACCGTGCATCGCTTAGGGCGTGTGGAACGCTGACTTTGCCATTGGCATCAACCGCCACAAAAGACAGCAACTGGTTAAAGTGCAAGGTTAACTCTGCTCTTACCTGCTGCATCATATGCTGTTTGAACAGGCTATCAAGCCCCCAGCCGGCAACAATAATGGTCAGCAAGACCCAGGCCAGCGTGCCTGCCAGCAGGCGAAACCTGAGTGACGACCAGAAAGACAGGTTTTTTTTGTGTGGCATCATGGTTTTCTAGCCCAATCGATACCCCATGCCACGGACCGTTTCTATCGTACCGGCAGGCAGCTTCTTGCGCAGGCGGGCAATAAAAACTTCGATGGTATTGGAGTCACGATCGGCATCCTGGGCATATATATGCTCGGTCAGGATAGAGCGGGAAATCACTTCTGAAGGATGGTGCATCAAATATTCCAGCACCTTGAACTCATGACTGGTTAGGGAAAGCGGCACACCATTGACGCTGACCCTGGCATTGCGCGTATCCATTTCTATCGGGCCGTTTTTAAGAATGGCATTGGCATGGCCACCAGTACGTCGCAGCAAGGCCCTGACTCTTGCCAGCAGTTCTTCCATATGAAAAGGCTTGGTCATATAGTCGTCGGCACCGGCGTCAATACCCATTACTTTTTCATGCCAGTTGTCCCGTGCTGTTAATATCAGTACGGGCATTTGCAGCCCGGCTTCACGCCATTTTTTCAAGACAGAAATGCCATCCATCAATGGCAGGCCAAGATCAAGAACGGCCAGATCAAATGTTTCCACCTCTCCCATGAACCAGGCGTCTTTTCCATTCATGGCCACATCAACCACGTAGCCGGCTTCAGTCAGCGTTTCCTTCAACTGCAAGGCAAGCGTAGGTTCATCTTCCACAACCAGTATTCGCATCAGTCATTATCCTGTGTTTTATTGTGTCGTGTTTTACCTTTCAGCTTCAGGATTTTGCCATTTTCGGCATCTACCAGTAATTTCAGCATATCACCCGAGTCCTGAAGCAGCTTGATTTCATACAGCCAACGGTTTTGGCCATCATCATCGTCATGCTCGAATTCGATTTTAACAACCTGTCCGGCGTATTGCTTTTCAATATTTTCCAACACCGCGCGCAAAGGTATGATTTTGCCTTCTGCCAGAGCCTGGCGGGCCTGCTCATGGTCGTTTGAGTCTGCACGGACAAATGTGGGTGCCAGCAGAGTACAAACCACTATACCGCCTAGCATACGATTAAAAAATTTCTTTCCTGTCATGGGGTCTTCCGGGATCTGTGCAATGAATAAGTAAACCTTTTATAACATGGGGAAGATGAATGGAAGATGAACACAGGCTTCAGATCCTGTTCATTTAACCACCCGCATAATACCTCCATGATCAATGTCGATCATACCTGAATCACGGAGAAAGATGATGAACACAACCCGTTTAATGACTGCACTTGCCATGAGTTCCAGCCTGCTTTTTTCTGGCGCCGCAATTAATACCGCGTTAGCCCAGACAAATACAGCGCAGGTACAGACTGCGCCAAGCCAAACACCGTTAAATATTAAACAAATTTACGACAAAGTGGAAACGGCCGGATATACCAACATTACTGAAATTGATCTTGATGACAATATCTATGACGTAAAGGCGCATGACCAAAAGGGAGAGCGTGTGAAAATCAAGGTTGATGCAAGAAGTGGAGAAATCATTGATACCAAGACAAAAAGCAAATAAAGATTGAAGGAAACTGACAAACCCTGTCTTGAATAATCATCGTAAAGGTTAAGCATGAAAACACTGCTGATTTCTTTTGTGTCACTCATCACCCTGGCCTGGGGATATGATGTATTTTACCTAAACCCGCCCCTGCAGGGAGCCTTGCCGTGGTTGATTCAAAGACAGGGGCTTTATTTAAGCGGCCTGTGGGCTATTGCACTCATGTCGCTGGTCATGGTGCTTTCCATTCGCCCGGCCTGGCTTGAAAAGCCACTGGGCGGCATGGATAAAATGTACCGCCTGCACAAATGGGCGGGTATCCTGGGCATTTCTGCGGCCGGCCTGCACTGGTTGCTTGATATGTCCAGCGACCTGCTCAAGTCATGGATTGGCAAAACAGGACGCCCCCCCAAAGGCGACCTGACCGAGTTTGCCACCATGTTCCGTTCTTTTGCCAAAGACAGTGGTGAATTGATTATCTATGCCCTGCTTATCATGCTGGTGCTCACCCTGTGGAAAAAATTTCCCTATAAATTCTGGCGTTACGTCCATAAGGTGATGCCGGTTTTCTTTCTTTTGCTGGTATTTCACACAGTTGTCCTTGCACCGTCCAACTACTGGACACAACCGGTTGGGATATTGCTTGCCATCCTGTTTGTACCCGCCTGCATTGCCAGCATCATTTCCCTGACCGGCTTAATTGGCAAGCCGCGCCAGGCAACCGGCACCATTGAATCCATTCGGGTTCATAATGAAGACATGACGGAAATCACCTGCAAAATGGATGCCTCATGGAAAGCTCACCACGCAGGACAATTTGCCTTTCTGACTTTTGATCGACATGAAGGCGCACACCCGTTCACCATTTCCAGTGCGCCTGGCAATGACAGACGCATCAGTTTTCAGATAAAGGCGCTGGGTGACTATACCCGTCACTTGTCCAGGAAGATCAATGTGGGTCAACAAATCAAGGCAGAAGGGCCATACGGCTGTTTTGACCTGAACCGGCTTGATGCAGGATCGCACCATACCATGATTGCTGGTGGCATTGGCATCACTCCATTTCTTTCATGGCTGGAAGCATGTCAGAAATCGCCTGACACCACTCCTTCGACAGACTTGCATTATTGCTTGCGTAATGCGCAACAAGATCCATTCATTGACCGGATCAGGCAACTTTGCGAGGCACTGCCAGCTGTAAGGCTTCATGTGCATGAAAGTGAAAAAGGAGATTACCTCAATGCTGAAAAACTAGCCCAGACACTGGCGCAGAAAGAGCGAACTTCAATCTGGTTCTGTGGACCAAGCAGTCTGGCTGACAGCCTTAAATCAAACCTGAAAAAATGGTGGCATGGCAAGTTTTCCTTCCATCAGGAAGCTTTTGAAATGCGCTAAGGCACTGACTGGCCTTCAGGATTCAGGGTAATAGGCTTGCAGCACGGCTTGATCGGACATGATATACAAATTTCCTTTTTGAATTTTATTCAACCGCATCAAGCCCGAAATCAAAAACAGACACACTATGGGTAATCCAGCCAACGGCAATCAGGTTAACACCGGTTTGGGCAATGGCAGGTGCCGTTTGCGCATTGATTCTGCCTGATGCTTCCGTAACGGCACGCCCATCAACCATGGCCACCGCTTTTTTCAGCATTTCAGGATTCATGTTATCAAGAAGAATGACATTAACCCCCAATTCCAGCGCTTCGGCCAACTGTTCCAGGGTATCCACTTCCAGCTCAATTTGGACCATATGCCCTACATTGGCGCGAGCTCTTAAGACGGCTTCACGCAAGCTGCCAGCCACGGCAATATGATTGTCCTTGATTAATACGGCATCATCAAGGCCAAAGCGATGATTGCTGCCACCACCAACCCGTACCGCATATTTTTGCAAGGCCCGCAAGCCTGGCAGGGTTTTACGGGTGCAGGTAACCTTGGTGCCATATTCGCGAATGGCATCGGCAATAGAAGCCGTTGCTGTTGCAACCCCGCTTAAATGCCCCAGAAAATTAAGTGCCGTACGCTCTGCGCTAAGAATGGCACCTGCCGGACCTGAAATGCTGGCAACAAGATCGCCGGGGCTCAAACGGTCACCATCGTTACGATGAATGCTTACCTTAATATTTTCATCCAGCAGGTCAAATGCCAGGCAGGCCAGGTCAAGACCGGCCAAAACCCCCGTCTGGCGAGCCACCAGATTCATGGTTGTTTGGGTTTGTGGCGGGATAATGCTGCCGCTGGTTAAATCACCCGCCCTGCCAAGATCTTCCAACAAGGCCATGCGAACAACGGGTTCCAGCATTACTTTTGGCAAGGGAGGGACACGGACTTCATGATGGTTACCGGAAGTTGTCTGCAAAGAATGGGCAATACTCATTTTTAATGCTTTAATATTCATAGGTTCAAAAAAAACAATTATATGCCCATCCTGGCTTTATGAATTATATTTGCCCCAAGTGCTGCAAATCCACGCAATAGCCTGTACTGCCTGCCGATCCCAAGATAAACATTTTGATATTTAATTGATATTTAATTGATATTTGATTGAGGGCATTAAATCTACCATTTACGGATAACTAAACCCAATCAATCCTCCTGAGTTCCATCAGGATTTGTCATGCAGGTTAAGATTTGAGAATTCAGTTAATTACGTTTATTGTCGCTTTATTTGCTCTTTTTACCCTGAGTCGCCTGTTGCTAATGACCTGGCAACATCAGCGGGTGCAACAAGCCAAGGGGCTGTGGCCCATTCTACTGGGTGGATTACGCATAGACCTTAACCAGATCGCCACCTACGCCTCGGTACCGGCCCTGCTGATGCCATGGCTGGAAAACAGCACTCTGTTCCTGGCAATTACCGCCACCTGGTTTACATTCTGGTGGCTGTTGTCTGCTTTCATGGAAATTGCCACTCCGCAATTTATTACCGAATACGACACCCGCCCCAATCGTCTATTTGTTGAGTACCTGAAGCACCCCAAGGAAGTTTTTGGGATGCTGTGGCGTGGTTATAAGGGCGTGCTGGCGGGCGGATTGCTGCTTTTTGGTTTAATGGCAGCCTTGGCCAATTCACTTTTTTTTGGTTATGGTCCTGAGCAATTGGGGCCCGTCTGGCTTAGAGTCATCGAGTCATTTTGCTATACGCTGCTTTCTTTCCTGTGCATTCGTGGCACGTTGAAAAAAAGACCCATTAATCCATCAACCGTCGCCTTTGCCGGAGATGGCCTGGTTAACAGTCTGGCACTAAATTCCATTTACAGCCTTTTATACGCGATTTATGCAATGAAATACGAGATGTCGGCTGAAGATGTATATGGCAAAATGCCGTCAGATGAAATGAACCGGATAGTGCGTGAAGCGGCGGGCATCAACGCCGCCCAGTGCTCAGATACCATAGCCACCATGCACAGGCAAATAGCTGACCATCACCCGGTCACGCCCCGGAATATCGTTATTATCGTTGAAGAAAGCCTGGGTGCCCAGTATGTCAAAACCCTGGGAGGAGAATGCCTGACACCCAATCTGGACAGACTCTACCGGGAAGGCTGGGGTTTTCTGCGTGCTTATGCAACCGGGACACGCTCGGTTCGTGGACTGGAAGCCCTGTCTGCCGGTTTTCCACCCACGATTACACAATCTGTTTTCAAACTACCCAACGCCCAAACCGGCTTTTTCACCATCGCCGAAGCATTGGGGCAGCAATACAATTATCATTCCCGTTTTCTGTATGGCGGAGAGGCCCATTTTGATAATATGAAAGGTTTTTTCCTGGGTAACGGTTTCAAGGAGGTTATTGATAGCCCCTCGTTCAAGAATCCGCAATTCAAGGGAACCTGGGGTTACAGTGATGAAGACATGTTCAATCAACTTGACAGGCTGCTGCAAGAAGATGGAAGCAGAGACCAGCCTGTAGTTACCCTGGCCTTCAGCGTTTCCAATCATTCCCCTTGGGAATACCCGACAGGCCGCATCCAGCCCCAAGGTGAACCGGCCAGTGTTGAAAATACCGTTCGCTATGCCGACCATGCCCTAGGGCAGTTTTTTGAAAATGCCAAAACACGGGATTACTGGCAAAACACCGTATTCCTGGTGGTTGCCGACCATGATTCACGCGTGTTTGGCGCCGAATTGATACCCCTGAAACATTTCCATATTCCTGCCCTGCTACTGGGTGCAGACATAAAGCCCCGACTTGATGAACGGATAATCAGCCAGATTGATTTACCCGCAACACTGCTTTCCCTGGCAGGTGCATCGTGCGTGCATCCCATGATTGGTCATGACCTCTCAAGACAAACCCCCAACCGGGCCATGATGCAATATGACAACCGCTATGGCTACCTGAAGGCCGACCAACTGCTTGTCCTGGATCCTCACATGCAACCGCAACAGTTTACCTATCTGGCACCTGATATATTTCAACGGTCCCAGCTTGATGAGGCGCTGGCAAATGAAGCCCTGGCACATGCGATTTGGCCTTTTAGCGTATACCGTGATAAAAGTTACAAGGCCTTTACTTCCAATATCCTACCCCATGGAGCTGAAGTTCCAGATAATCCGTCAGTGGTTGCCTGAATCCGTGTTTTCAGATGTGTTGAAAAACTCATAGATGATTTTTCTCATCCAGCGGCTGCCCGCATCCTGGTGAAAACGGGCATGCCAATGCTGCCTGATTACATAACGGGGAGACTCAAACGGCAAGGCATACGAACGCAAATTGGGATTACGGGCAAACATCTTGCTTAAGCGCGTGGGTATGCTCGTGATCAAATCTGATTTTTCTATCAGCAGCCCCAATCCCAAAAATGATGAAAGCTGTATATAAATATTACGCTGTATACCCAAACGCCGGATTTTCTGCTCTAAAATAGAGTGACCGGTTCCCTGGTGATAAAAAACCACATGCCCTTCACGCTGAAAATCCTCCAGGCTTAATTTACCCTGTATACGGGGATGATGACTGCTGACCAGACATTCGTACTGCTGGCGAAACAATTTTTGCTGATAAAAACCGGCTTTTAGCTGTGGCACAAAACCAATGGCCAAATCTACCGCACCGTTGGACATTTGCACGGGAGTTTCGGGGGTGATGGGTACTATATCAAGGGCAATATTTGGCGCATTCACATGAAGATAGGCAACCAGTTTAGGTAAAATTTCCATATGGCTGATATCCATCATACTGATGGTAAAACGTCGGGTTGAAGTGCCTGGATCAAACTCTTCGGTAAATTCAGCAATGCGTTTCCATTTATCCAGCAAATCCATAATATACCCATTCAGGGATTCGGCAACTGCCGTCGCCTGCATCGTATTGCCAACCCTGACAAACAGGGTGTCATTGAAATGCTTCCTGAGCTTGTTCAGCTCTATGCTAACCCCTGGCTGCCCCATGCCAAGATTTTCAGCCGCTTTTGAAACGCTTTTTTCACGATAAATTTCATGGAACACCTGTAACTGACGGATATCTATTTTTCCTGAGTCTTTCATGTTATACCTGCCTTTACTGACCTCCCCCAGAGTTTCAGGGACAGCCAAGCATACCACTATTAATTTTTTTAATACAGATTATTTATATTATTGTATGGATGAAATAGATTAGCCTTGTTAAATTAAAAACTGACGATTTCATTAACAATAATCAAAAAAATCAAAAAATTTATCACTATTTACGAGGAAATTATCGTGGATCAATTAGCCAAACTTGAAGACCTGCCCCAGGAATACCGGGATAACCTTGAGAAGCTCAACCTGGTTCCGCTCTGGCCCAGCCTGCGTGATGTTCTTCCCCCAGAAATTCCCCAACCCAAAACCAAACCTGTTTTCTGGTCATATGAGGCATTGCGCCCTTTGCTGCTTCAAGCCGGCGAACTCACCCCGATTGAAAAAGCCGAACGACGTGTATTGGTTCTGGCCAACCCTGGACATGGCCTGGAAAACATGCGTGCCAGTTCTGTCATGTATCTGGGCATGCAGCTTCTGCTTCCCGGTGAATGGGCTCCTTCACACCGTCACACCCCCAATGCCGTTCGCATGATTGTTGAAGGCAACGATGCCTACACAACCGTTGATGGCCAGAAATGCCCAATGGAGCGCGGTGACCTGATCCTGACACCTACCGGCATGTGGCACGAACACACCCATGAAGGTACTGACCCTGTGGTCTGGCTTGACGTGCTTGACCTGCCACTGGTGTATTTCATGGAAGCCTCATACGTCCAACCCGGAGAACACCAGAATATCAAAGGCAGCTCGGACGAAACCGATTACGGTCCCGGTATTGTGCCAACCCCTGTTTTTGAACGCCGGAATTCACACTACCCCATGTTACGCTATGCATGGAAAGATGCACGTAAAGCGCTGGAAAGCATGGCCAAGAACCAGCCAGAGGCAAAATCCATCCAGATCACCTATGTGAATCCTGAAAATGGCGATGACTGCCAGAAAATTATTGGTTATTCTGCCTTGATGTTACGCCCGAATGAAACCCTGACATTGCCTTTACGTTCCAGTGCAATGGTATTCCATATTATTGAAGGGCATGCACAAGTGCAAACAACTAACAACAACTTTGACATGAAGCAATCAGATATCAGCTGCGTACCCTGTTTTGCACCGGTCACTTTTGTGAATAAAAATGCAGATCAGCCCACCTTCATTTTTATTGCTGACGAATCTCCGGTACAGAAAAAACTGGGTCTTTACTCTGAACGCCCAAACAATCAATAATTCAGATCAAAAAAACTATTTTCATAGAGGAAACAAAAAATGGAACAATTACCTATTCTGATCTCTGGTGGCGGCATCGGAGGCTTTGCCGCAGCATTGGCACTGGTGCGTCAGGGATTCAAGGTAAAACTGTTTGAACAGGCACCGGAAATTGGTGAAATCGGGGCGGGCATTCAATTGGGCCCCAACGCCTTTCATGCCTTTGATGCACTGGGCATCGGAGACAAAGCCCGTTCACGTGCCGTCTACACGGATTACATGGTCATGCATGATGCCCTTAACGAATACGTGATCGGCAAAATCCCCACCGATGAAAATTTCCGCAAGCGTTTTGGCAACCCTTATGCCGTCATCCACCGTGCTGACATCCACTCTTCCCTGGTTGAAGGCGCACAGGAAACCGGCGAGGTTCAAATCCATACCAACACGCGTATCGAAGGCATCGAACAGGACGGCAAAACCGTTACGGTCACTGACACCAAGGGTAATAAACATACTGGAATTGCCCTCATTGCAGCTGATGGTGGCAAGTCTGTAGTTCGTGAAAAATATGTGGGTGACCCAGCACTGGTAACCGGCCATGTGGTTTATCGTGCTGTTGTAGACAAAGAGGATTTCCCCGAAGACCTGCGCTGGAATGCCGCAAGTTTGTGGGCAGCCCCCAAAGGCCATCTTGTTCATTATCCACTACGTGGCGGTGAACAATACAACGTGGTGGTGACCTTCCACAGTCGTGAACAGGAAGTCTGGGGCGTCAAGGATGGCAGCCGTAAAGAAGTATTAAGCTACTTTACTGATATCTGTCCAAAAGCCAAACAATTACTTTCATTGCCCAAATCATGGAAGCGCTGGTCTACCGCAGACCGTGAGCCCATTAGCAACTGGACCCACGGCCGTGCCACCCTGCTTGGCGATGCCGCGCATCCAACCACCCAATACATGGCACAAGGCGCCTGCATGGCCATGGAAGATGCCGTTACCCTGGGTGAAGCACTGCGTACCTGCGACAATGATATTGAAAAAGCCTTCGAGCTGTATCAGCGTGCCCGTGTTGCCAGAACCGCCCGCATTGTTTTATCTTCTCGTGAAATGGGTCGCTTATATCATGCTGAAGGTGTCCAGCGCATGATTCGTAATGATCTATGGCGTGGCCGCTCTACCGAACGCTTCTACGATGCGATGGAGTGGCTGTATGGCTGGAATGTTTCCAACTGCCTTGATGCAGCGAAAAACTATTCTGCAGAATGAAATAACAATTTTCAATAAATGAAGAATACAGGGTAAGCCTTATTCCAAAGGCTTACCCTGTAAACTGTATATCTTGAAAAAACCTGACATTAACAAGGAAGGAACTTAACATGTCTTACGTATTTGAACCGATGAAAACTGTCGGTATCCCCGTTACCGATTCTGAAGATTTATTTCCTGTACGCCGTATTTACTGCGTAGGACGTAACTATGCTGCCCATGCCCGTGAAATGGGCTTTGATCCAGATCGCGAACCACCATTTTTCTTCTGCAAACCTAACGACGCTGAATCTATTGTTCCGGTTGCAGATGGCCAAACCATTGAAATTCCCTATCCTGTCCAAACCGGTAACTATCACCACGAAATTGAACTGGTTGTGGCGATTGGCAAAGGTGGTAAAAACATCTCAGTTGAAGATGCTGTCAAACATATCTTTGGTTACGCGGTTGGCCTTGACATGACTCGTCGTGACCTGCAAATGAAAATGCGTGAAGTCGGTCGTCCATGGGAAATTGGCAAGGCCTTTGATTATTCCGCACCTATTGGTGAAATTACCCCCATCGCTAAAACCGGTGAAATTAACAATGGTGAGATTCACCTGACAGTTAACGGCAAAACCACCCAGAAAAGCAATGTGACGCATTTAATCTGGTCTGTATCAGAAACGATTGCCAACCTTTCCACCCTGTTTGAACTGAAAGAAGGTGACCTGATCATGACAGGTACACCCGAAGGCGTAGGTGCCGTGGTAGCCGGTGACACAATGGTTGCCACCATTGACGGTTTGAAGTCCATTACTGTTGCAGTAAAATAGGCTGATAAAAACATTTATTTCTTTTATGTGCAAACATCCATTTGCACATAAAAAGTACTTATAAAAATTTAAAATCAATCGGTTGCGATATCCGCAACCGATTTTTTTACATTAAATCAAACATGTAAATGACCGCCTCATTGAAGGCATGATGAGTATTCTAGCCATCCCGCCCCTGCTTGGTGGCCTGGCCGTTTTCATGCCAGCCACCACCCAACGCCTTGTATAACAAAACCTCACTGCTTAATTTGGCCAATTGCACGACCACCACCTGCTGTTGCGCCCCCAACAGCTGACGTTGTGCATCAAGCACGGTAAGGTAGCTATCTATGCCCGCTTTATAACGGGTGTTTGCCAAGCTGTAATACCGTTGGGTGCTGTCCACCCGTTTTTTCTGGGCAGCCAGCTGTTCGCTAAACGTACCACGCGCGGCCAAGCCATCAGCTACTTCCCTGAAGGCATTCTGAATGGTTTTTTCATATTGCGCCACATGAATATCTTTCTGGATTTCAGCATAATCCAGACTTGCACTCAAGCGGCCCGCATTGAAGACGGGAATATTGACATTTGAACAGAATGAATATATAGAAGGTATATCTTCTATTGCCGTACCGCTTGAAACTTATCTGGGCAGCTTCTCGATTTCCATCACCATGCCAAGCTCACGGTTTCCAAAAAACATAGAATCCATGCTTGAGGCGATGCAAACAGCCCGCCACAGAATTGAACTAAGAATTGGCAGGGAACATCAGTTAAAAAACAGGACCTGAGCGCACTCTTGCTTAACTGCGTGAAGGTCATGACAACTTGTGAGTGCCTGAACAAAAAAACAATCCCGCCCGTTTATGTGGCGGGATTCAAGTTAACTGGCTTACTTTCCGGCAGCTTACATGTCGGCAGGGTTGATGATTCTTGCCAGCAAGGCTTTTTCTTTGCCTT
Source organism: Advenella faeciporci (assembly GCF_014652395.1). GTDB lineage: Bacteria > Pseudomonadota > Gammaproteobacteria > Burkholderiales > Burkholderiaceae_B > Advenella > Advenella faeciporci. Next base: position 38,895 of record NZ_BMYS01000002.1, on the reverse strand, counting down.
GCATATTGGGTATTTGCACAAAAATGCCATTGCCAGGCGCCACCTCAATGGCCTCGCCATTATTGCGCATGGTGTCCAGGCGAATCAGCTGGTTGCCATCCGGATGAATAATCTCAAGGGTGTCACCCACCGAAAACTTGTTCTTCACATCAATCGTGGCCCAGCCATTTTCATCCACGTCGGTCACCAGGCCGGCAAACTGGCTTTGTTTGGAAATGGAATAGCCGTGCAGGTAATTCTGGTAGTCCTGGGTTTGGTGCAGTTCAAGGAAACCGGGTGTGTAACCCCGATTGGCCAAGCCGTCCAGGTCAGCCAGCAATTCCGGGTTGAAGGGGCGACCGGCAATAGCATCATCAATAGCCTTGCGATAGGTTTGGGCAACCCGGGCAACATAATAAACGGATTTGGTCCGGCCTTCCACCTTCAGGGAATCAACCCCGATCTTCACCAGCTTTTCAATCTGCTCAAGCGCGCGCAAATCCTTGGAGTTCATGATATAAGTGCCATGCTCATCCTCCATGATGGGCATCATCTGGCCCGGACGATTGGCTTCTTCTATTAAATAAACCTGGTCTGCCAGCGGATGCCGTTTCGCCCCGCCACAAGAAGCAAAACTGGCGTCCGCCTCTTCCTTTGACTGTTGGAAATTAAAGCCGCTTAACAGTTGCGCATCGCCGGCATCACTTTCTGCCGCATTATGCACCTTGTAGTCCCAGCGACAGGCATTGGTACAGGTCCCCTGATTGGGGTCACGGTGATTAAAGTAACCCGACAGCAGGCACCGGCCTGAATAGGCAATGCACAAAGCACCATGCACAAAAACTTCAAGTTCCATATCGGGGCATTGCTGGCGTATTTCAGCAATCTCGTCAATTGACAACTCACGAGATAAAATGATGCGTTCAACTCCCACTTTCTGCCAGAACTGCACACCCCAATAGTTGGTGGTATTAGCCTGGACAGATAAATGAATGACCGCATCGGGCCAGCGTTCCTTGACCTTCATGATAAGACCGGGATCTGCCATGATAATGGCATCCGGATTCATCTCCATGACCGGTACCATATCGTCCAGATAGGTTTTCAGTTTGGAGTTGTGCGGCAGGATGTTGCTGGCCACATAAAATTTCTTGCCGCGGGTATGCGCTTCATCAATCGCTTCCTGCATTTTAGCGATACGTACAAACTCATTATTGCGGGCGCGCAATGAGTAACGGGGCTGACCGGCATAAACGGCATCGGCACCAAAATCAAAGGCGGCGCGCATGCGCTCCAGACCACCGGCAGGCAGTAATAATTCGGGAGATTTCATGATTCTTGATAAGTGTAGTAGTGTATTTGCCATGTGTGGGAACCAACCCCATAAACACATATGCAATATATATTATTAATCGCCTTATGAACGCTAATATTTATTAAGGCCAAACAGCTTAATTAATAAAAATATTCAATAAAGATATAGCCATCATTTTATTTGACCACTCAGAAAAATCAAATACATCCAATAGAAATAAAAGATTTTATATAGCATTGTTGATATAGATTGCTGCAAATAATAATTAATGTATGTCTCACCCAACACTTTGCAGTATTTTTTTGTGGCATCCAAGCATTTGATTTATATGTTTATTTTTTGAAACCAAGATGTAACCATTGTTTCTTTTGTAGTTTTTTGTTACACAAAGTCAGGGTATATAACATCCTTATCCGTTCATCAGCCATGCTTTTCTGTTACTCTAAAAATAGAGTTCGTTCATTATATTTTTTATTTCAAATGTATACTTTTTTTAAATTAGCAAATTATTTTAAATAAGAAATATATAATTTAAAAACTGGAGACCACGATGAAAAAAGCTCATATTTCATTTATATCTGCACTATCACTTGCTTCAACGGCATTATTATTCTCAGCTTCAAGTAATGCGGCAAGTCTCAAGAACATCCAGGATAACGGTTATATCCGCATTGCCGTTGCCAATGAAATTCCATATGGCTACATGACCCCCGGCAATGAAGCAAAAGGCGCCGGTCCCGATGTGGCAAAACTGATTATGGAAAGACTGGGCATCAAGGAAATCCGCTGGGTCACCACCAATTTTGGTTCCCTTATTCCTGGCCTGAAAGCAGACCGTTTTGACATGGTGGCTGCAGAAATGGCCATTTTGCCCCAGCGCTGTACTGAAGTGCATTTTTCAGAGCCCAACAGCTCGTATGGTGAAGGCCTGCTGGTTGCCAAAGGCAACCCGGAGAACATTCACAAATATGAAGACTTCACCGACAACAAGCTCAAAGTGGCCATCATGGCGGGCGCCGACCAACTTGAAATGATGCAGGCCCTTAAGGTCGATGACAACAGAATGGTGACCATCGCCAATAATGCCGATGCCATCTCTACTATTTCAACCGGACGCGCTGCAGCTTATGCAGCAACCAGCCTGACCGTTAGTGAGCTTGCTTCCAAAAGCGATCGCGTTGAAGCAGCCAGCGGATTTACAGACCCTGTGGTGAATGGCAATCCGGTCAGAAGCTGGGGTGGTTTCACTTTCGCACTTGCCTCTACTGATCTGCGTGATGCCGTCAACAAGGAACTGCTTGAAATCAAGCAAACCGATGAATGGAAAAACATTCTGGCCGGCTACGGTTTCAGTGAAACCGATATTCAGGAATCACCTAAAAAAACCACCGCGCAACTATGTGCAAAGTAATTCGCTCCGCAGTTATGAATAGCAGGTGTTACACGGGAATAAGTCAGGAAAGGCATCATGGATAACCTGCTATCGTATGTAGACCCTTTGCTTGATGGCGCATGGGTGACTTTGCAGCTAACCCTCTATTCCACCATTTTGGGTGGCATGGTTGCTTTTATGGCAGGCATTGGCAAGCTGTCAACAAACCGCGCCACCCGGTGGCTGTCAATTTGCTTCATTGAGTTTTTCCGTGGCACCTCTTTACTGGTGCAGTTGTTCTGGCTTTACTTTGCCTTGCCCATCCTGGGGCAGGCAATTGGGGTGGATTTACGTATGCCCCCCTTACTGGCAGGCACTATTGCCCTGGGCCTTAACATTGGCGCCTACGGTGCCGAAGTGGTGCGTGGCGCCATTCAGGCAGTTCCCGGGAATCAATACGAGGCTGCCAAGGCACTGGACTTTACGCCCAAGCAAACCTTGTGGCGGATTGTATTGCCCCAGGCCATTCCTGAAATGATGCCCAGTTTTGGCAATCTTGCCATCCAGAACCTGAAAGACACGGCCCTGGTTTCCCTGATCAGCCTGGGCGACATGACCTTCCGGGCTGAACAGTTGCGCAACTACACCCAGGACAGCACAACCATTTACACCCTCTTGCTGTTCATGTATTTTGGCATGGCACTGGTCTTAAGCGCCTTGATGAAAATACTTGAATGCTACGCAAGCCGCTGGCGCACAAGGAAAATTTAACATGTTATTTGGCATAGAGTGGGACACCGCCAACAATTGGTTTTTTGCCTTGTCTATCCTGCCCATCCTTTTCAAAGGACTGGTGGTTACCATACAGGCTACACTGGTTGGTTTTTTAGTGGCCCTGGTATTAGGCCTGGTACTGGCCGCACTTAAAGGGGCCCGGTTACGCATTATTTCCTGGCCCGCATATTTCATTACCGAATTCATCAGGGACACGCCCCTGCTGGTTCAACTGTTTTTCTTATATTATGTATTACCCGAATACGGCATTATTTTGCCGGCTTTCATGACAGGCGCCCTGGCCCTGGGCCTGCAATACAGCGCCTATACTTCTGAAGTTTACCGGGCCGGCCTGGAATCCATCCCACATGGCCAGACCGAAGCCTCACGGGTGCTGGATTTCACGCCCCTACACACTTTCATGTTTATCATTTTGCCGCAAGCCATCCCCCGCATTATCCCGGCGCTGGGCAATTACCTGGTTTCCATCATGAAAGACGTGCCGGTCCTTTCTGTTATTGCCATTCTTGAAATACTGAATGTGGCCAGAATTATTGGCGACCGCACCTTTAACTACCTCATCCCCCTTTCCATGGTTGGCATCATTTATCTGTTGCTAACCCTGCTGGCCTCGGCAGGCATCCGGTATCTGGACAAGCGCCTGCCAAAAAAAGGAATTCCATTGAAATGAACGATGCCATCATCAAGTTTGAAAATGTAACCAAAAAATTCGGCAATGTCACGATATTGGACAAATTGAATTTTGAAGTCGCCAAGAATGAAAAAGTGACCATCATCGGCCCATCGGGGTCTGGCAAGTCAACCATTTTGCGCATCCTCATGACACTTGAAACCATTGATGATGGTATCATTCACGTTGCCGGCAAACCATTATGGCATGAATACAAAAATGGCCAAACAGTTCCCGCCAGCGAGCATCACCTCAGGCAGATGCGCAAGGAAATGAGCATGGTTTTCCAGCAGTTCAATCTTTTTCCGCATATGACGGTCAGGCGCAACATTACCGAAGCGCCTATCCATGTTCACAAGTTATCCCACAAAGAAGCCAATGAGCTGGCTGATGAATATTTGGACCTGGTTGGCTTAAGCGAACACGCAGACAAGTTCCCCTCCCAGCTTTCCGGTGGACAGCAACAGCGGGTGGCGATTGCGCGGGCGCTGGCCACCCGCCCCAATATCATGCTGTTTGATGAACCCACCTCTGCCCTGGACCCTGAACTGGTTGGTGAAGTACTGGGTGTTATTCAGCGCCTGGCCGAAAAGCATGATTTAACCATGTTACTGGTAACCCATGAAATGCAGTTTGCAAGGCAAATATCCGACCGGATCTGCTTTATTGACAAGGGGAATATTGTGGAAGAAGGCCCTCCGGAAGAGGTTTTCACTTCACCCAAAGAGGAAAGGACGCAGGCTTTTCTCAAGTCTTTCATTCAAGCCTGAAATTTCTCTGGCCTGATTCATACCTAAAAAATATCAACTAACCGGAGCGGGTATGCCAGCAAGGCATACCCGTTTATATTTTGCGACGGATATAAGCGATTTTCTCCTGGTCATAAATATCATAAATAACATTCAGCATATTCCTGATATTGTCAGATTTATCCTTGGTCCGGGTGCTCATCATAATGGGAGAAAACGCATGGTCATCCACAATGGGAATAAATGCGATATCCTGTACATTGACCCTGGCAAGACCTTCAGGGACCAGTGAAACCCCTTCTCCGGCGGCAACCAGGCCCATGGCTATATGCAATTCCCTGGCCTCAAACAGCCTTTCTGGTTGCAAGCCAATGAACTTGAATATTTCCAGTACCTGATCGGCAAAACTGGGCCTTGGCTTTTGGGGATAGATAATGATTTTTTCACTGACAATTTGATCAAGCGTGATTTCTTTCCTGCCAATAAACCGATGATTGAACGGAACGGCCAATACCAACGGCTCCTTTCTTAAAACAATACGCCGAACACTGGGGTCCTGAAGGTAAAGACGCCCGAAACCAATATCAATGTCACCTTCTTTCAGGGCATGTATCTGCTCCATGGTGGTCATTTCAAACAGCTCCAGCGCTATATTGCCGTATCGTTGCCGGAAAATATTGATGATTTGCGGCAGTTTGCCATACAGTGTCGAAGCCACATAGGCCACCTTCAGGCTTTCATTGACATTGCCCAACCTTTGGGTCATGAGTTTCAGCTCATTGACCTGCACCAGCAATTGTTTGGCATGCTCATAAAAAAATTCCCCTGCCATGGTTGTTTTCAAGGGCCGGACTCCCCTTTCAAACAGCTTGACGCCCAGCTCTTCTTCCAGCTGCTGGATTTGCCGGCTTAATGGCGGCTGGGCAATAAAAAGTTTTTCAGCTGCGCGAGTGAAATTCTTCTCCTCGGCAACCGCAACAAAATAGCGCAAATGTCTTAATTCCAACTCAATACCTTTAAAGTATGAAAAACATACTGAAACAGTCTTAGACAAGCTAACCGATCAAGATTAACCTTACGTCAAAATAATAAAAATCACCACCAAAATAACAGATATTGATTTAAATTTAAAGTTAACTGGATTTGTCAAAGGAGATAACATGAACCACGCTCAAATAGATCAACTGGTTAAAACCTTCATTCAGGACAAGGCAGAAGGCGATGTCAACCATCGCGTACAAACCGTTGTTGTCCGTTTGCTGGGCGATCTTTTCAAGGCCATTGAAGATCTTGACCTTCAGCCTGCTGAAATCTGGAAAGGCATTGAATACCTGACGGATGCCGGAAAAGCCAATGAGTTGGGCTTGCTGGCCGCAGGCCTGGGCCTGGAGCGCTTTATTGACATTCGGTCTGATGAAGCGGAAGCAAGACTGGGCCTGACTGGCGGAACACCCAGGACTATTGAAGGTCCATTATATGTTGCCGGTGCCCCCGAGAGTATAGGATTTACCCGTATGGATGATGGCACCGAAAGCGACAAGGCTGACCCGTTGATCATCGAAGGTACGGTTTATGATGCAGACGGCAAACCCCTGCAAAATGCCAAAGTTGAAATCTGGCATGCCAATACCAATGGCTGTTATTCCTATTTTGACAAGTCCCAATCCGCTTTCAATTTGCGCCGTACCATCTACACCGACGCCAATGGCCACTACAAGGCACAAAGTATCATGCCCGTCGGCTATGCCTGTCCTCCTGAAGGCACCACCCAGGCGTTACTCGATATGCTTGGCCGTCACGGCAATCGTCCCGCCCATATCCATTATTTCATCTCGGCTCCCGGGCATCGCAAACTGACAACCCAGATCAATATCGATGGTGATGAATATCTGTGGGACGATTTTGCTTTTGCCAGCCGCGAAGGCCTGGTTCCACCTGTTAATGAAATCACCGATCCAGACCTGATTAAACAAAACGGCCTTGAACGTCCCTACAAAAACATCGTCTTTGATATTCATTTGTTGAAAGACATCCAGGAAGCCCCCTCTTCCGTTGTTGAGCGCCGCAGGGCTGCAGCCTGACACCCGGCTTTCCTGCCCACACCCCCCATTCAATTCCAATTGCCTGCCGCCCCTAGCCGCAGGCAAGCCAGATTTTTGCTTAAAAATGGAGAAAGCTGATGACTGCAGCACTGGAAACCCAGATAAATATCGACAATTTACTGATTGAAGACAAGGAAAAAGGCGACTATCGCGTCCACCGAAGCATCTTCACCAATCAGGAGTTGTTTGAACTGGAAATGAAACACATATTCGAAGGTAACTGGATTTACCTCGCCCATGAAAGCCAGATTCCGGAAATCAATGATTATTACACCACTTATATGGGACGCCAGCCCATAATTATTGCCCGCAACCGTCAGGGGGAACTGAACGCCTTCATTAATGCCTGTTCGCACCGGGGTGCGCAATTGTGCCGTTTCAAACGCGGCAACAAGGCAACCTATACCTGCCAGTTTCACGGCTGGACATTCAACAACAGTGGCAAACTGCTGAAAGTAAAGGATCCTGTTGAGGCCGGTTACCCGGAATGCTTCAACAAGGACGGCTCACATGACCTGAAAAAAGTGGCCCGTTTTGAGAACTATCGTGGCTTTCTGTTTGGCAGCCTGAACGAAAACGTCGTGCCCCTTGAAGAATTCCTGGGTGAGGCGGCAAAAATCATTGACATGATTGTAGACCAGTCGCCAGAAGGCCTTGAAGTGCTCAAAGGCTCTTCAACCTATACCTATGAAGGCAACTGGAAACTGACGGCCGAGAATGGCGCCGATGGCTACCATGTAACAGCGGTTCACTGGAATTATGCGGCAACCACCAACCAGCGCAAGGAAAAAGAAGCCCAGGAAGACAAAATCCGGGCCATGAGCGCCGGAAAATGGGGTCAGCAAGGCGGTGGTTTCTACGCTTTTGATTATGGTCATATGCTTTTGTGGACACAGTGGGCCAACCCTGAAGACCGCCCCAATTTCCCCAAAAAAGAAGACTACATCAAGAATTTTGGTGAAGAAAAAGCCAAATGGATGATTGAACGTTCACGCAACCTGTGCCTATACCCCAACGTTTACCTGATGGACCAGTTCGGTTCACAAATCCGGGTATTGCGCCCCCTGTCCGTTGACAAAACCGAAGTCACCATTTACTGCATTGCCCCCAAGGGTGAAAACAAGGAAGCCAGGGCCCGTCGCATCCGCCAATATGAAGACTTTTTCAATGCCAGCGGAATGGCCACCCCCGATGATCTGGAAGAGTTCCGCTCCTGCCAGGCTGGCTATAACGGCATTGCCATGGAGTGGAATGACATGAGCCGCGGTTCCGTACACTGGATCGATGGCCCCGATGAGGCAGCCGAAACCCTGGGACTGAAACCGGTCCTGAGCGGCCTGAAAACCGAAGATGAAGGCCTTTATACCGTTCAGCACAGATATTGGTCAGAAGTCATGAAAAAAGCTCTTGCACAGCAACAGGAGAAAAATTAATGAGCGCTATTCCTTACGAAACCATACAGCAATTCCTGTACAAAGAAGCACGCCTGCTTGATGATGCACAATGGGATGAGTGGTTAAACTGCTATGACCAGGATGCGCAATTCTGGATGCCCGCCTGGGACGATAACGATACCCTGACCACCAATCCCGAGCAGGAAATCTCCCTGATTTACTACCCTGACAGGGGTGGACTGGAAGACCGTGTTTTCAGGATCAAGACAGAGCGTTCTAGCGCCACATTGCCTGATACCCGTACCAGCCACAATATTTCCAACCTGGAAATTGAATCACAGGAAGGCAAGGTGGTGACCATCCGGTTCAACTGGCATACACTGAGCTTTCGTTACAAAACCTGCTACAGTTATTTTGGCATGTCCCGTTACACGATTGATTTTTCCAATGCCGACCCCCTCATAAAACGCAAATATGTGGTTCTGAAAAACGATTACATCAACCAGCTGATTGATATTTATCACATTTAAATTCGGTGCCTGTCCGGCTAAGGACAGGCTTGCCCGAAAGCATTTTATTCATCTATCCCAAAACCCAGGAGAAATGTTGTGGAGCATACTATTGCACTGCAGTTTGAAGATGGTATAACCCGCTTCATTAGCTGTAAATCAGGCGAAACCGTGGCAGATGCCGCCTATCGCCAAAAGCTGAACATTCCATTGGATTGCCGCGACGGCGCTTGTGGCACATGCCGCAGCTTCTGCGAATCAGGCAATTACGACATGCCGGCAGAGCTTTATATTGAAGATGCTCTGACTGAAGAAGAAGCGGAGCAAGGGTTTGTCCTGACCTGCCAGATGCGACCTACTTCCGACTGTGTGGTCAAGATTAACGCCTCCTCTGAAGCCTGCAAGACAGGCGTCACCCGTTTTGAAGGCACGCTTTCTTCGCTTGAAAAAGTTTCCGATTCAACGATTGCCTTCAGCATTCATCTTCCCAACCCGGAAAACCTGATTTACTTGCCCGGCCAATATGTCAACGTCCAGATTCCCGGCACGGACCTGACCCGTTCGTATTCATTCAGCTCGGCCCCTATGGACAAGAACAGCAGCTTTGTCGTACGCAATGTACCCCAAGGCAAAATGAGCACGTACCTGACCACCCAGGCCCAGGTTGGCCAGCCCATTTCGTTTACCGGCCCGTATGGCAGTTTTTACCTGCGCCCGGTCGTGCGCCCTGCCCTGTTCCTGGCGGGTGGTACCGGTATTGCCCCTTTCCTGTCCATGCTTGACAGTCTGGAAGTATCCGGTTGCCATTATCCAATCAACCTGGTTTTTGGCGTCACCAATGATGAAGACCTGGTAGAACTTGAAAAACTGGATCGCCTGAGTGAAAAACACGACTGGTTCAACTATACAACCTGTGTCGTGGCTGAAGAAAGCCGGCACCCAAGAAAAGGGTATGTCACACAGCATATCGAAAAAGAATGGCTGAATGAAGGGGATGTTGATATTTACCTGTGCGGCCCGGTACCCATGGTGGAAGCCGTGCGCGGCTGGCTGGAACAGGAAAATCTGACACCCAAAAACTTCCATTATGAAAAATTTTCACCCAGCGAGGCATGATTCATGAACCGGAATGCACGCTTTGAAAACAAGGTTGTCATTGTTACTGGCGCTGCCCAGGGCATTGGTGAAGGCGTGGCCTGCGCCATTGCTGCTGAAGGTGGCAAAGTGATTCTGGCAGACCGCAACCTGCTGGTGCAGGACGTTGCCAAACGCATTAATAACAATAACGGTCAAGCGCATGCGGTACTGGCTGACCTGGAAACCTGGGAAGGTGCCCAGGCAGTCGCCCAAAGTGCCCTTGAGATATACGGCAAAATTGATGTCTCGATTCATAACGTAGGAGGCACCATCTGGGCCAAACCCTATCAGGAATATGCGCCCGACGAAATCCTGGCAGAAGTGAACCGTTCTTTGTTTCCCACGCTATGGAGCTGCCGCGCCGTTTTGCCCACCATGATCAGCCAGAAAAGCGGTGTTATTGTGAACATTTCATCCATTGCCACGCGCAGTATCCATCGCATCCCCTACGCGGCAGCCAAAGGCGGTGTCAATGCCATGACCATGAGCCTTGCCATGGAGCATGCTGAAAACAACATTCGCATCAACGCGATTGCCACGGGAGGCACCGAAGCGCCACCGCGTCAAATACCCCGCAACCCAAAACCGTTATCAGAACAGGAGAAAGTCTGGTACCAGGCCATTGTTGACCAGACGGTATCAAGCAGCCTGATGAAGCGCTATGGGACCATACAGGAACAGATTAACGCCATTCTTTTCCTGGCCTCTGATGAAGCCAGCTACATCACCGGCACGGTGTTGCCTGTTGGCGGCGGCGACCTGGGAATGGGGTAAACCGTCATGAATGACAGGCTAGACAAGGTACATACCGGGCAAAAATATCCCTTAAAACAAAAAACCACTGATTGGTCAATTTCCGCTATCGTTTCCGGATTCCTGGCCGTACTTATTTCCTATGCCGGCCCCCTGGTTATATTTTTCCAGGCGGCCTCCACGGGCAATATTTCCAATGACATGATGGTTTCATGGGTCTGGGGCATTTCCATCGGTGCCGGCATTTCGGGTATTTTTCTTAGCTGGTGGCTTAAAGTACCTGTGGTCACCGCCTGGTCAGCCCCCGGCACGGTGTTGCTGATATCCCTTTTCCCGGAAATTACCATGGGCCAGGTCGTGGGTGCTTACCTGAGTTCGGCCCTGCTGCTGTTTATCATTGGTATTACCGGCTACTTTGACAAGGCGGTTCGCCTGATTCCCCAGGGCATTGCCGCGGGCATGATTGCCGGTATTTTATTGCAGTTCGGGCTGCGGGCCTTTGAGGCCAGCGCCCTGTCCCCCTTGCTGTCCGTGGGGATGATTCTGGCCTATATTCTGTCCCGGCGTTACCTGCCCCGCTACAACATTGTCATTGTAGCCATTGTGGGTTTTACCATTGCCTTTTTACTGGACAAAACCAACCTGGGCATTTTGTCCCCAAAATTGGCCATGCCGGTTTTGATTGCGCCAGAGTTTGATCTGGCGACATTCCTGAGCTTTACCATCCCGCTCACCCTGGTCAGCCTGACCGGCCAATTCCTGCCTGGCATGACGATCCTGAATCTGGCGGGATACCGGGTACCGGCCAAGGCCATTATTGTTATTACTGCCCTGGCCTCTGCAATGGTTGCCTTTACCGGTGGTATCACCATTGTCCTAGCTGCCATTACAGCGGCCATCTGCACCGGTAAAGATGCCCACGAAGACCCGAGTAAAAGGTATGTCGCTGGCATTTCAAACGGGCTTTTCTATCTCATCGGCGGGCTTTTCGCGGGCACCATCGTGATGCTCTTCACGGCCTTGCCCAAGGAACTGATTACCATTCTGGCCGGACTGGCCCTGATTGGCGCCATTACAGCCAACCTGACCATTGTTATTGAAGACACGAAACACCGCGAAGCTTCACTGATTACTTTTCTGGCCACTGCCTCAGGCATGTCCATGTGGGGTCTGGGCTCGGCCTTCTGGGGGATTGTTATCGGATTGCTGGCATTTTTCATCATGAACAGCAAAACAGCCTTAACCGACAAAAAAACATCCTGAAAACACTGAGTATCAATCACTAAAACACCGCTTAATGAAATAAAAAAAACTCAATGTAACAAAAAATTTTTCAGTAACCACTTTTAAAAAATTATTTGCAGTTATATCAACAAGGAGGAAGGAAAATGAGGAAAGTTGACATAAACCATGTCATTGACGAGGCAAAATTCAGGTCGTTTCACTGGAATGTATTATTCTGGTGCACCCTGATCATTATTTTTGATGGTTATGACCTGGTTATTTATGGTGTGGTTCTGCCGATCCTGATGGATCAATGGCAACTGACGCCGATTGAAGCGGGCTCCCTGGGCAGTATTGCCCTGTTCGGCATGATGGTGGGGGCCATGACATTGGGTACGGCATCCGATAAATTCGGGCGTAAAAAAATGATTCTGCTCTGTATCATTTTATTCAGCCTGTTTACATTTCTTTGCGGCTTTGCCCAAACCCCCGGCCAATTTGCCGTGATGCGGTTCATCGCGGGTCTGGGCATTGGAGGCGTAATGCCCAATGTCGTGGCCCTGATTTCCGAATATGCGCCCAAAAAAATCCGTAGCACACTGGTTGCCCTCATGTTTAGCGGCTATGCGGTTGGCGGCATGTTATCGGCCGGCCTGGGCATCTGGATTGTGCCAACTTGGGGCTGGGAAATTATGTTCTATCTGGGTTGCATTCCACTGCTTCTGTTGCCACTGATCATGAAGCTGCTGCCCGAGTCACTGGGTTTCCTGTTACGGGACAATAAAGATAACCAGGTTAAAACGATTCTGGCCAAAATCGATCCTCAAATCGTTGCCACCCATCAATATGAACTGGTCCGCCAGGAAGTGGTTGCCAGGAAAATACCCATTCTGGACTTATTCAGTGAAAAACGGGCAATCAGTACCATTGCTTTCTGGATCAGCTTTTTCATGTGCCTACTCATGGTGTATGCCCTTGGCTCCTGGTTACCCAAATTAATGCAAACCGCTGGCTACCCTTTGAAATCAGGTCTGATGTTCCTGTTTGCCATGAACATTGGCGGCATGATAGGTGCCATCCTGGGCGGCCACATGTCCGATAAATTCAACCTGAAGAGCGTACTGGTCACCTTCTTCATTTTGGGTGCCATCGCCATTACCCTGCTTGGCTTTCGCAGCAACACCTATTTCCTGTATTTTCTGGTCATGATCGCCGGCGCAGCCACGATCGGCTCACAAATCCTGCTTTATACCTATGTGGCGCAATATTATCCCATGCATATCCGTTCCACCGGCCTGGGCTGGGCGTCGGGTGTGGGAAGAATTGGCGCCATTGTAGGACCCATGTTGGGCGGTGTATTGATGCAACTTAGCCTGCCCCATCACCAGAATTTCATGGCTTTTGCCGTACCGGGTATTATTGCCGCACTGGCCATTGCCTTGGTGGGATTGAAGTTTTACGAAACCCGAAAAGTAGCTGTTAAAGCTTAACGCATCCTGAAAATTGCCTGGATGTTTGAAAAATTGGCCTGAATTGATATCAGGCCAATTTTGTTTATGACAAGCATTTGAAACAATAACCATGCGGGGTTTTCCATTGCCATCTCCATCATCTGCGCTTGCCAAACCCGATAAAAGGTATTAAAAAGATCGTGTAAAGACAAACTTCATAAAGGATCACCATGGAAAAGTCATATCACCGTTTTTCGGAATTATTTGCCCAACTTGGTTTGCCGTCCGATGAAGCGGGCATACGCCATTTTCTGGTTCAGCATTCTCCACTGCCTCCCGATATTCTGCTCGAGGATGCCCCATTCTGGAACGAAGCGCAGGCAGCCTTGCTCAGGGAAGAGAAAATTGAAGATGCCGACTGGGCTGAAGTGATCGATCAACTTGACAATGCTCTCCGGGAAAATTTGAACTGAAAAACCATTCGTTCAATTGTGTCGACCTGCCCGCCAGACCGACAAACGGGTAACAAAAAAGGTCTGGTGTTATACCAGACCTTTTCTTTGGAAACTGCCCCATTTTAACAGGCGGGCCTTCTGCCGTTACTCTAACGTGAAACCCACTTTGATGGATACCTGCCAATGAGCCACTTTACCCTCTACCACATGCCCCCGCGTTTCCGTAACGGTAAACCATTGAATATTCCTGATGGTTTCATGGGCTTTTGCCAAGGCATTACTCACGGCATCTTCAATACTTGTCTTGGATGATCCCGTCAATTCAATTTGTTTATATACATGATCACTCATCACACTTCTCCTTAAACAATGGGAATTAAGAATATAGTAGTCCGTTAAGCTTATTTATTCAACAAAAGCCTTTTCCGTATTTCATAACAAATATCAATTTTTGAAAACATTTGATATTTATTAACATGCTTTTTTATAATAAAAGTTCATAATGAAACTGGCGGCAATATCCGTGCGAATGCCCGTCACGCATTGTCATTACCAACGAAACCAATAAAACTTATCTAAATCAAACCGAGAAACCACCTATGAGGCCCATTATAAAAAACCAGGAGCAACTGAATGAAAAAGACACAATACAAGAGAATGAGGCTCAACAGGAACCAGACACAGAAGAATGGGCCAAAAGCAATTTAAGTTGGTTGAGTCAATCTGAATACCGAAGATACCTGGATTTACTTGAAGAACAAAACCTGATTAAGGATCTGGACAGCACTGGCGACTAGCACTAGCAAGCCTAGCCTATGCCACATACCGAAAAACCATTTTTCTTGTGCAGGATATTATGGTTTTTATCTGAAACCATAAAACTCGAATAAGACCTGATCCATTAAAACCAAGGTGATTTATTGTTTTTTAACCACAAAAAATCAATAAAACTCATAAATTCACAATATTCTCAGTACTTTATCTTGCCAGAAACCAGATAAATGAATTATATTACTTCTTCTTTGTTGCGAGCGTGGCGGAATTGGTAGACGCACTGGATTTAGGTTCCAGCGCCGAAAGGTGTGAGAGTTCGAGTCTCTCCGCTCGCACCATAAGAAATCATAAAAAACACCCTCTCCTTATCAGTGCATTCGTCACTGTCTGCCCCCCTTAGTCTGCGTGTTTCAAATTGCCTATTTTTTGAGGCCATATTCATTTTTTCAAACAAAACAAAAGCAAATCCAGTGATAGAATGATGTGTCCTGCATAATAAAAAACAAGACCTTGCAACCCAAACGGACATTTCAATCACATGAATGCCAGACTAGATTTACTACAGCCCTATCCCTTCACAAAACTCAGGACATTGCTTGCCAATGCCACCCCTCCCACACACAACACGCACATCAATCTATCTATTGGCGAGCCCAAACACGCTACCCCAGCGCTGATTGAAGAGGCCATTAAAAACAATCTTTCCGGCCTGTCTTCCTATCCGCCCACCAAAGGGGATCCGGCTTTACGCCAGGCTATCGCCAACTGGATAGCCCGTCGCTACGATATTCCTGCCCCTGATATTGAAATCCAGGTTCTACCCTGCACCGGTTCACGCGAGGCACTTTTTTCCTTCACGCAAGCCATGATCAACGGCGGACCGAACAGCCTGGTTGTTTGCCCCAACCCGTTTTACCAAATCTACGAAGGAGCAGCCCTGCTCGCGGGTGCCACCCCTTACTATCTGAATGCAGACCCCGCCAAAAATTTTGGCAGCAACTGGTCTAGCGTCACGGCGGATGTCTGGGAAAAAACCGAACTGGTATTTGTATGCTCTCCCGGCAACCCCGCGGGCAATGTCATGCCATTTGAAGACTGGAAAACCCTGTTTGCACTGTCTGACCGCTATGGCTTTATCATCGCCTCAGATGAGTGTTATTCAGAAATTTATTTCTCCGATGAAAACAAGCCAATAGGCGGCCTGCAGGCAGCCCAACTGGCAGGACGCCCCGACTACCCCAATCTGGTCTGTTTTTCCAGTCTGTCCAAACGATCCAATGTTCCCGGCATGCGTTCGGGCTTCGTGGCTGGCGATGCCCGCCTGCTGGAAAAATTCCTGCTATACAGAACCTATCATGGCAGCGCCATGAGTCCGGTATTCAGCGCCGCCAGTATTGCCGCCTGGAATGATGAGGCGCATGTCGCACAAAACCGCGCCCGGTATAAAGCCAAATTTGAAGCGGTGTACCCCATTTTGGCCAACGTCCTGGACGTAAAAATGCCCGACGCTTCTTTTTACCTTTGGGCACGCACCCCTATGCCCGATGACGAATTCACACTGCAATTATTTGAACAAGAGCACGTCACCGTTTTACCAGGCAGCTATCTGGCACGCGATGCCCATGGCATTAACCCGGGCAGAAACCGCATTCGCATTGCCCTGGTTGCTCCTCTTGAGCAATGCCTTGAGGGTGCGCAACGGATGGCCCGCTTTATTAAAAACAACCGTTGAAAGCACGCCTCATCAGCATGTGAACCCATTTATTCGACACCCTTTTCCAACACAACCTCCCCACCGGGAAAAATATCATGAACTGCGCATTGCAAAACACAATTGAACAAGCATGGGAAAACCGTAACGAGCTGTCACCATCAAATGTCAGCCCTGAAGTGCGAGATGCCATAGAAACGGCCTTGGCCGGTCTGGATAACGGCAGCCTTCGCGTCGCAGAAAAAAAACAAACAGAATGGGTTGTCAACCAATGGTTGAAGCAAGCCGTTTTATTATCTTTCCGGATCCAGGACAATGAAATCATGAATCACGCACCCATGCAGTTTTATGACAAGGTGCCACTCAAGTTTCAAAACCATACCGCCACGGATTTTGCCAACGGCGGCTTCCGGGTCGTGCCAGCGGCCATTGCCAGACGTGGCGCATTTATCGGAAAAAATGTAGTCCTCATGCCATCATATGTAAATATTGGTGCTTATGTCGATGAAGGCACCATGGTGGACACCTGGGCAACCGTTGGCTCCTGCGCCCAAATTGGAAAAAACGTTCACCTGAGCGGTGGCGTAGGCATCGGCGGTGTGCTGGAGCCTTTGCAGGCCAACCCCACCATTATTGAAGACAACTGTTTTATCGGTGCCCGCTCGGAAGTGGTTGAAGGGGTCATTGTAGAAGAGAATTCGGTTCTGGCCATGGGTGTATTCCTTTCCCAAAGCACCAAAATTTATAACCGTGAAACGGGTGAAATCACATACGGTCGCATTCCGTCTGGCTCTGTGGTCGTTCCTGGCTCCCTGCCTTCTGCCGATGGCTCACACAGCCTTGCCTGCGCAGTCATCGTAAAACGGGTTGATGCACAAACCCGCTCCAAAACCAGTATCAACGACTTGCTAAGGGCTTGATTGACATGACAACAGCTGTGCTTGACCTGGCCAAAGATCTGATCAGCCGCGCTTCGGTAACCCCGCAAGACCAGGATTGCCAGGATTTAATCTCCACCTATCTGGCCCCTTTGGGGTTTATTGCAGAAAACATGCGCTTTGAAGAGGTCGACAATCTCTGGCTCAGGAAAGGTACGGCTTCTCCGGTACTTGTTTTTGCCGGACATACTGACGTCGTCCCGACTGGGCCACTTGAAAAATGGGACACCGACCCTTTTACCCCAACAGAAAAAAACGGCGTTTTATTCGGGCGCGGGGCTGCCGACATGAAAAGCTCGATTGCCGCTTTTATGGTGGCCACCAAAGAGTTTGTGCAGGCCCATCCCCATCACAAAGGCTCTATTGCCATGCTGATTACCGCTGACGAAGAAGGGCCTTCGGTTAACGGCACCGTCAAGGTTTGTGACGCATTAAAGGCACGAAATGAAAGTCTTGACTATTGTATTGTGGGTGAACCCACTTCAGACCAGCAACTGGGTGATGTGGTTAAAAACGGGCGCCGGGGTTCCCTCAACGGAGAGCTGATCATCAAGGGAAAACAGGGGCATGTTGCCTACCCACACCTGGCCCGCAATCCGATTCACCTGTGCGCAGCCGCCCTTGATGAATTGGCCAGGACTGAATGGGATCAGGGCAATGAATACTTTCCGCCCACCACCTTCCAGATTTCCAATTTTCATGCAGGCACCGGCGCCAGCAATGTCGTGCCCGGTGAGGCCCGCATTTTATTCAACTTCCGTTTTTCAACCGCCAGCACCGCCGAGCAGCTTAAAAACCGGGTTAACACAATCTTAACAAAGCATGGGTTAGAATATAGCCTGACTTGGACACTCAGCGGAGAGCCCTTCCTGACGCCAAGGGCAGAATTAAGCAATGCCATTGCCAAGGCGATTATGGATGAAACCGGTATCAACACCGAATTATCCACGACCGGTGGTACCTCTGATGGACGTTTCATTGCCAAAATTTGCCCGCAAGTGATTGAATTCGGCCCGATAAACGCCAGTATTCACCAAGTCAACGAACACATCGCCATCAATACGCTGGAACCCCTGAAAAACATTTACCGTCGCACACTCGAACATCTTCTGCTTTAATTATTTACTTTGCACTTAACTGCCCTTCATGACAAAAACTCATAACGAACTTAAAACCGTCCGGGACATGATCCGCTTTGCGGTCTCCCAATTCAACCAAGCCAAGCTGTCTTTTGGCCATGGCTCCGACAGCGCATGGGATGAAGCGGTTTACCTTGTTTTGCATACCCTGAACCTGCCGCTTGATACGCTGGACCCGTTTCTGGATGCGCGTTTACTCGAAGAAGAAAAAAAACGTTGCCTCAAGCTGATAGACCAACGCGTCAAGAAACGGATCCCCTTGGCCTATTTGCTTGGTGAGGCATGGCTGCAAGGACATAAGTTCATTGCCGATAAACGTGTAATCGTTCCCCGTTCGCCCATTTCAGAATTGCTTTCAGAGCAATTGAACCCTTGGATGGTTGATCCTGAAAACACCGCTGATATCCTGGATATGTGCACCGGCTCCGGCTGCCTGGCCATATTGGCCGCATTGGCTTTTCCGAACGCAACCATAGACGCGGTTGATATTTCCGATTACGCGATCCGTCTGGCAAACGTGAATGTGGCCATGTATGGCCTTGAACATCAAATCAATGTGATACAAAGCGACCTGTTTGAGGCGCTGGGCCATAAACAATATGATTTTATTATTTGCAACCCGCCCTATGTAAACAGCACCTCTATGAAGGCCCTGCCAATTGAATACCAGAACGAGCCGGAACTGGCACTGGATGGTGGAGAAGATGGCATGGCGCTTATCCGTCGCATTTTGAAACTATCTCCCAGCCATCTTAAAGATGATGGCTTCATCGTGTTGGAAATTGGCCATGAATATGAAAATTTCATTAATGCCTTTCCTACCCTGGATCCTGTTTTTCTTGAAACAGAAACCACCTCACACAGCATTTTGCTGTTGAACCGGACCCAGTTGCTGACCCTGGAATAAGAAACTTCTTTTTATCTGGATTTATTTTGATTCGTTCTACCGGCCTCACGCTAAGACGAGGCACAAAAGTATTATTGGATAACGCTGAATTTGTCATACACCCCGGAGAACGGGTGGGTATCGTCGGTAAAAACGGAGCCGGAAAATCCACTCTGTTTGCCCTTTTACAGGGCGAACTGGATCAGGATGCCGGCTCATTAACGATGCCAGATACCTGGCGAATCGCCAGTGTCCGGCAGGAAGTGGTCTCTAGCAACCAGCCAGCCCGGGAATTTGTCATTGACGGTGACACGCATCTTCGTGCCTTGCAGGCTGAACGCGCACAGGTTGATGAACACGATGGCACAAGAATTGCCGAACTGGAATCAGCCCTGATAGAAGCAGATGCCTGGAGCGCTCCCTCACGTGCCGAACAATTGCTGGCCGGACTGGGGTTCAAACCAGACCAATGGATGAACCCGGTCAACAGCTTTTCAGGAGGGTGGCAGATGCGCCTTGCCCTGGCACGCGCCCTAATGGCTCCTTCCGAGTTGCTACTGCTTGATGAACCCACCAACCACCTTGACCTTGACGCCATGCTTTGGCTTGAGAAATGGCTGGCGGCTTATCAGGGCACGGTCATCCTGATTTCCCACGATACCGAATTTCTGGATGCCGTGGCCAAAGTAATCCTGCATTTTGACCAATGCAAACTGGTTCGTTACAAAGGCGGCTATGAAGACTTCCTGACACAGCGTGCCGAACGCCTGAAGCAGGCCCAAATTGCCATCGACCGCCAGTCACGGGAAAGTGCCCGCCTGCAAGGCTTCATCGATCGCTTCAAGGCCAAGGCAAGCAAAGCCAAACAGGCACAAAGCCGTGTAAAGGCCCTGGCTCGCATGGAAAAACTGGCCCCACTGCAAATGGAGTCCGGGATCAGCATTCATATTCCCTCTCCGGCCAATATGCCAGACCCGCTTTTGGTGCTGGATAAACTGTCTACCGGCTACACCTGTGAAAATGGCGAACCTAAAACGGTTCTGTCCGATGTCACCCTGATGGTCCGGGGTGGTGCCCGAATTGGCGTACTGGGCGTTAACGGTGCGGGTAAAAGTACGCTTATCAAAACCATTGCCGGCGAGCTGGCACCGCTGGCTGGTCAATACAAGCCGTCCAAAGGGATGGAAATTGGTTATTTTGCCCAGCAACAGCTTGATATGCTGGATCTGGACGCCACGCCCTTGCAGCATCTGGCCCGGATTGCGCCCGATACCCGTGAACAGGAGCTGCGCAACTATCTGGGCGGTTTCGGTTTTGGCGGTGATAGCGTCAATTCCAAAGTAGCCCCGTTTTCTGGTGGTGAAAAAGCCCGTTTGGCCCTGTCATTAATTGTCTGGCAAAAGCCCAACCTGCTTTTGCTTGACGAACCCAGCAACCACCTTGATGTTGATACCCGTGAAGCATTGGCCACGGCCCTGGCTGAATTCAACGGCAGCATGCTGATGGTTTCCCACGACCGGCACCTTTTACGCACCACCGTGGACAGTTTCTGGATTGTGGCCGATGGCAAGGTTCAGGAATTTGACGGTGACCTGGAAGATTACCGTGACTGGCTGAACCAGCGTAACCAGGCTGAGCGTAGCGAAGCCCGCCAGGAAGCGGCAGAAAACAACGGCAAGGACAGTATTGACCGCAAGGCGCAAAAACGACTGGAAGCTGAAGAACGCCAGCGCCTTTCAGCCTTGCGCAAGCCTTTGGAAAGCAAGCTCAAGAAAGTGGAAAGCGAGATGATCAAAAGCCAAAAGCGGCTGGAAGAGATTGACTTGCTCATTGCCGATGAGTCTTTTTACGCCGATGAGCGACGCGATGAGCGCGTTAAGGTGCTTAACGAGCATGGAGAACTCAGCAAGCGTCATAATGAGCTGGAAGAGGAATGGCTCATGCTGCAGGAAGAGATAGAAGCACTTGCCGTGTGACAGGCGTTCCCTTGCACACTTTCGTTCCCACGCTGGAGCATGGGAACGAGTACAGCAACTCAGATGTTTTTCTCATTCCCATGCTCTGCGTGGGAATGAAATCCTTCTATACACGCAGATTTGCGTTCGGTAACTCAGGCGTTTGCCACTTGCTGCATGAAGGCGCGGGTTTT
This sequence comes from Advenella faeciporci, assembly GCF_014652395.1. Classification (GTDB taxonomy): domain Bacteria; phylum Pseudomonadota; class Gammaproteobacteria; order Burkholderiales; family Burkholderiaceae_B; genus Advenella; species Advenella faeciporci. Next base: position 17,393 of record NZ_BMYS01000002.1, on the reverse strand, counting down.
TTCTGCTGATTTCACCCCAGGCGCAGACTCTACCCCACTGCTCAAATCAATGGCGTAGGGTTTTACATCCCTGATGAGTTGCTGCACATTACCGGCATTCAGGCCACCGGCAATGATGATTTTTCTGGCTGGCAGAATTTCACGCACTTTTTCCAGCAAAGACAAGTCAAAGGTCAAGCCCGAACCACCATATCCTGCACTGTAAGCATCAAACAAAAAACCGCTGGCATTAGGGTATTTTTGTACCTCTCGGGCAACCGCGTCTGGCGAAAGCAATGAACCCCCGCCAACCCTTAATGCCCGGATATAGGGAAACCGGAACTGCTCACAAAACTCAGCGGATTCATCACCATGAAACTGCAATAAAGTGGGTTTGACATCATGAATGATTTGTTCTATGTCTGCCTGGCTGGCATTAACCACCAGCACCACGGCAGAAACAAAAGCGGGAATCTCGCGACGCAATAAAACAGCCTCTTGCACGCTGACTGCCCGTTTACTGCTGGCATAAACAACCAGACCAATGGCATCTGCACCTGCATCAGCCACCATATGGATGTCTTCTTTGCTGCGCAAGCCGCAAATTTTTACCCGTGTTCTCATAATGAATGTATGTCCAGGATGCTTTTTTTATAAAAAGCCACAAACTTATTTGAAATTAATTACTTAGACCAGCCGGTGCCTGCACAGAGACTCGAACCCGGCTGGCACTCGGCTTGACAGCTTCTACTTGAAGGCATCGGCAGGACTGGAAAAACCGTCTCCGCCATACGGACTAGGTGAACCGTAAGGATCCGAACCGTAAGAACCGGCACCGCTATCAATAATGATCGTACTTGGATCAACCCCAGAGCCCTGCCCTTTGTAGTGCATGACCACATCAGGCCAGTACATGACCAAGGCCACCATCAGCAACTGGATAACAATAAAGGCGATGGAGCCCTTGTAGATATCCCCGGTTGTTACCTTGGTAATCAGCTTGCCGGTTATTTTGTCTATGTAATCATCCTTGGCTGCCACTGAACGCAGGTAAAAGAGGGCAAATCCAAACGGCGGATGAATAAACGATGTTTGCATATTCACGGCCAGTAACACCCCGAACCAGATCAAATCAATGCCCATGCTTTCTGCAACAGGACCCAATAACGGTACCACGATAAAAGCCAGCTCGAAAAAGTCCAGGAAGAATGCCAGGAAGAAAACGGCAATACTGACAACAACCAGAAAGCCAAACTGCCCACCCGGCAATGACTCAAACAGGTGATGAACCCAGACCTGGCCCCCAAACCCGGTAAAAGTAAGGGTGAAGATGGTTGAACCCACCAGAATAAACACCACAAAACTGGTGATTTTGGTGGTGGTCTCCATAGCCTGTTTCAAAAGATCCAGACTTAACCTGCCCCGCGACATGGCCAGCAAAATGGAGCCAACCGCCCCCATCGCGCCGCCCTCTGTTGGCGTAGCCACCCCGATAAAAATGGTTCCAAGCACCAGAAAAATCAGGAACATGGGGGGAACCATCACAAAGATCACCCGTTCGGCAATACGCGACAGCAAGCCTAAACGAAGAAACTTGTTAACCAGGGCAATCACAAAAGCAATCACGCCCCATAACAATAGGGAAACCACCACTTTTTCATCAACAGGCGCACTCTCGCTGACCAGAATACTGTCCAGATAATAGGCAGCAACAGCGGCAATCAATGTAACCACCAGCAGGGATCCAAGACCCCGGCTGCCATTGGGTTCATTATAAACACGCGCTTCTTCAGGCAATGCGGGTGCTGATGAAGGTTTAATGATGGATGAAATAATAATATATAGAATGTATGTGCCAGTTAGCAAAAAGCCCGGCACAATGGCGCCACGGTACATATCGCCAATTGAACGGCCAAGCTGATCGGCCAGAACGATAAGCACCAAAGACGGCGGGATGATTTGCGACAGGGTTCCCGAGGCGGCAATGACCCCGGTTGCCAGCTTGCGATCATAGCCATAACGCAACATGATGGGCAGGGAAATCAAGCCCATGGAAATGACCGATGCGGAAACCACCCCGGTGGTGGCCGCCAGCATGGCTCCCACGACAACAACGGCAATGGCAAGACCTCCGCGGATGGGGCCAAACAATTGGCCAATCGTCTCAAGCAGGTCTTCGGCCATCCCCGATCGTTCAAGCACAAGCCCCATTAAAGTAAAGAACGGTACCGCCAGCAGGGAGTCATTTTGTACAATGCCAAAAATACGTTCAGGCAAGGCCTGAAGGAAGGCAAAGGTAAACTCTCCCATGAAAATACCCAGCAAACAGTACAAAATACCGTTTGCCGCCAGAGAAAATGCGACCGGAAAGCCTAACAGCAAAAAGCCAATCAGGGTCAGGAACATGATTGGCGGCATGTTATTGATGATGAATTCCATGCTTATTTCACTCCTGCCTGCTGTTCACGCTGTGCCGCTTCACGGGCAATTTCTTCTGCCAGCAATTCTTCAGATGATTTAGTGCTTTGGCGAGCCAATGGATTAGGCCCATGACCACCAAGGAAAGCCGTGCATTTTATGATATGAGAGATACCGGATAATGCCAGCAACAGGAAACCAATCGGAATTAACAGTTTTATCGGCCAGCGAACCAGACCACCAGTATTGGAAGACTGCTCCAGGGTTTCATAAGACAACATGAAAAAAGGCCATGACAGATAAATGATCAAGCCGCAGACCGGAAGCATGAACAGCAACACGCAGACCAGGTCAATTTTGACCTGCGTACGCTCGGACATACGCTGTGAAAGAATATCAACACGTACATGTTCGTTTTTCAGGAAGGTATAACCGGCGGCAAGCAGGAAAATTGCCCCAAACAAATACCACTGGATTTCAAGCCAGGCATTGGAGCTGATATGAAACACTTTGCGAAAAACGGCATTTCCGGCACTAATCACCACCACAAGAAGCGTTAACCAGGTAACAAACTTGCCTGTAAAGGTATTGAGCGAATCTATCAGCCGTGAAATGGAAAGTAAAAAACCCATGAAGCTCTCAATAGTAAAACATAAACCCATTGATATTCAGGCCCGGACACGCTAAATAAAGGATATCCGCTGAATATATTTTTTTATCTGAACGATCCGGATGTATTCCGGGATGCAAGATGATAACTGATTAACCACATTTTGTAAGCCGAGATTAACCCTTGACGCAATTTTAGTTTGACAAACCAGAATTGGCATGGGATTTATTCATGCAGATTTACACCGTGCTCACGTTTTCCTTAGGCCTGAAACAGGGAACGTAAAGGTTGGTGAGGATTGAACTGACTGAATGAATTCAGGCCATATTCTTCGGGGTAATCAACGTGGGCCAAATACAAGCCGTCAGACATGAAGGTGGGAGCTGCAAATTTGCGATCTTTTTCCTGGAGCAACGATGCCACCCACTCACTTGGGAAACGCCCTTTACCCACATACACCAAAGAGCCGATGATATTGCGCACCATATGGTGTAAAAAAGCATTGGCTTTTAATGTAAAAACAATAAAAGTACCCTGCTTTTCTATCCTTAGCAATTCCAAGGTTCTGACCGGGCTGGCCGCCTGGCACTGGGATGAGCGAAAACTGCTGAAATCATGCGTACCCACCAGGTGTTCAGCTGCCTTGCACATGGCCTCAAGGTTCAAGGGATGAAAATCCCAGCCTGCCCTGCCCACCCAATGCGGTGACAAGATGCGTTCGTTCCTGAGTACATACACATAAGTCCTGGAACAGGCGGAAAAGCGAGCATTGAAATCCGGAGCCACTTCTTTGGCCCAACGTACCGAAATACTATCGGGCAACAAAGCATTCAGCCCCCTGACCCAGGATTCATCACGACGCACAGCCTGTGTATCTATGTGAACGACCTGGGAAAGTGCGTGTACACCGGTATCAGTGCGTCCGGCACAAATGGTGGATGTTGCCTGCGTTGTAAACTGCCGCAACGCCGCTTCAAGCTTATCTTGTACCGTTTGGCCATTTGGCTGGGTTTGCCAGCCATAATAAGGGGTGCCGTTATAGGCCACCCCCAAGGCTATTCTTTTTAATGGCAATTCGGTTTTGATATCCATAAACAGGCTTACTTGCTCTCTGGAGAATCAAGATCAAGGTTGATTTTTTCCAGTTTTGCCTTCAATTCCCCATCAGACATCATTTTCGGTTGCTGCGCGACCTTTTTTTTAAGAACCGCAATCGCCACCGCAGGCACAATGAGCATGACAAGACAAACTGCAATAATCAACACAGCCGTTTCATTGGCCAGCCAGGCAGGTAAATTCATGACTACAGCTCACCAATCGCAATACGCAGCATACGGCGCAAAGGCTCGGCAGCCCCCCACAGCAACTGGTCACCCACGGTAAAGGCGCTTAGATATTCAGGGCCCATGGACATTTTACGCAGTCTGCCAACAGGGATATCCAAAGTACCGGTTGTTGCAACCGGTGTTAACCATTCCATGGAAGCTTCTTTGGTATTGGGAACCACTTTGGCCCACTGTGTACCCTGCTTAAGGATATCGGTAATTTCATCCAGGGGCACATCACGTTTAAGCTTAATGGTTAAAGCCTGGCTGTGGCAACGCATGGCGCCAATACGAACGCACAATCCATCAATACGTACGGGATCACTGCCAAAACCCTCTCCACGACCAAGAATTTTATTGGTCTCGGCTTCGGCTTTCCACTCTTCACGGGACTGCCCGTTTTCAAGGTCTTTGTCAATCCAGGGAATCAGGTTACCAGCCAATGGCACGCCAAAATTCTCATGGGGCAAAGCATCATCTTTCTGGGCAGCCAGCAGCTGACGATCAATTTCCAGAATTGCTGAGGCGGGATCGTCCAACAGGGGTTTGACCGAGGCATTCAGCAAGCCGAATTGCGTGATAAGTTCGCGCATATGCTTGGCACCACCACCGGAAGCCGCCTGATAAGTCATGCTGGTCATCCATTCAATAAGGTCTTGCTGGAACAAACCGGCCAGCCCCATTAGCATACAGCTGACTGTGCAGTTGCCACCAATGAAGTTTTTAACGCCTTTGGCAAGCGCGGCATCAATCACGCCACGGTTAACCGGATCAAGCACAATAATGGCATCGTCTTTCATGCGCAATGAACTGGCGGCATCGATCCAGATGCCATCCCAACCGGCAGCACGCAGCTTTGGAAACACTTCTGTCGTGTAGTCTCCGCCCTGTGCCGTCAGAATAATAGGCAGCTTCTTAAGCGCCTCTATATCGTAGGCATTTTGCAGCGGACCGGCGCCTTGCGCCCAGGCAGGCGCAGAGCCACCCGCATTGCTGGTAGAGAAAAAGACAGGATTAATAAGATTGAAATCCCCTTCATCACGCATACGCTGCATGAGAACAGAGCCTACCATCCCGCGCCAACCGACCAAACCGACAGATTGTGTCATTTTTAACTCACAAAATTTCAAATTACAAAAAATTCAGACAACAAAAGGGACACTGTCACGCTGGCAGATCCCTGCCTACGCAACAAGCCCCTCTTTACTGTTAAGTGCTTATATTACAACACTATATCAGCTTAATGCCTTCAATACAGCATCACCCATTTGAGAAGTTGAAACTTTTTCCGTTCCCTCTTCATAAATGTCGGCTGTACGCAACCCTTGAGCCAGTACCTGGCGGACGGCCTCTTCAATTTTGTCTGCCGCAGCCGATTCATTAAGTGAATAACGCAACAGCATCGCGGCAGATAAAATAGTCGCCAAGGGGTTGGCAATGTTTTTACCGGCAATATCCGGAGCCGACCCATGGCTGGGTTCATACAGGCCCTGGTTGGATGCATTCAGGGATGCAGAAGGCAACATGCCAATGGAGCCCGTCAACATGGCTGCCTCATCAGACAGGATGTCACCGAACAGGTTACCGGTAACGATCACGTCAAACTCTTTGGGAGCACGAACCAGCTGCATGGCGGCGTTATCGACATACATATGAGTCAGGGCAACATCAGGGTACTGTTTGGACACATCAATCATGATGTCACGCCAGAACTGGGATGTTTCCAGTACATTGGCCTTGTCAACACTGCATAATTTGCCATTACGCTTGCGGGCTGCTTCAAAGGCGATTCTGGCAATCCGGCGCACCTCGGTTTCGGCGTAACGCATGGTATCAAAACCTTCCTGCTCACCCTTGAAAGCACCGTCTTCGGCGGTACGGACACCGCGTGGCGTACCGAAATAAATATCGCCAGTCAGCTCCCGGACAATCAGGATATCCAGGCCGGAAACCACTTCGGGCTTAAGGGAAGAGGCATTGGCCAGTTGCGGGTAAAGAATGGCGGGACGCAGGTTGGCAAACAAGCCCATGTTTTTACGCAAACCCAGGATAGCCTGTTCGGGGCGATGCTCACGTGGCAAAGAATCATATTTCCAGTCACCTACCGCACCAAACAGGATGGCATTTGAATTTTTAGCCAGTTCCAGTGTTGAGGGTGGCAAAGGATGCCCCAATTGATCGTAAGCAGCCCCACCAACCGGTGCCTCTTCAAGTGCAATATCCAGCTTAAGCGCGGTTAACACGCGCACAGCCTGATCCACAATTTCTTTTCCAATGCCATCACCTGGCAATACTGCAATTTTATAAGTCATGTAAGTATCCTGTTATTTAACCAAGCCGGCATTGCCTTCAAGCCATGGATGACGGGCCAGGCGTTCTGCCTCAAAAGCCCTGATCTTGTCTGACTTTTGCAAGGTAAGGCTGATATCATCAAACCCGTTCAGCAGACAATGTTTGCGGAACCCGTCAATCTGGAAGGGCATTTCACGGCCATCGGCTGCAATCACAACCTGACGCTCCAGATCAATGCGCAGTTTATAACCGGCAAAACCCTTCACCTCATCAAACAGGCGAGACACTTCCAGTTCTGAAAGCACAATGGGCAACAGGCCATTCTTGAAGCTGTTATTGAAGAAAATATCCGCATAAGACGGTGCAATAATAGCCTTGAAACCGTATTGGGTAAGCGCCCAGGGAGCATGTTCACGGCTTGAACCGCAACCAAAGTTTTTACGGGCAAGCAAAATTGAAGCGCCCTGATAGCGGGGCTGGTTCAAGACAAAATCGGGGTTCAGCGGGCGTTTGCTGTTATCCATGCCTGGCTCGCCATGATCCAGATAACGCAATTCGTCAAACAGGTTAGGACCAAAACCGGTACGTTTGATGGATTTCAGAAACTGCTTGGGAATAATCAGGTCTGTGTCCACATTCTCACGGTCCAAGGGGGCTACAAGGCCTTCATGTGTTGTAAAAGCTTCCATTTCAGTTTCCTAATTTTCTGACATCAACAAAATGACCGGCAATTGCAGCGGCAGCAGCCATGGCAGGGCTGACCAGATGGGTACGCCCACCCTGACCCTGACGGCCTTCAAAGTTCCGGTTTGAGGTTGAGGCACAACGCTCACCGGGTTCAAGACGGTCGGCATTCATGGCCAGGCACATTGAGCAGCCTGGTTCACGCCACTCGAAACCGGCTTCAATAAAGATTTTATCCAGACCTTCCTGTTCAGCCTGTTTCTTGACCAGACCGGAACCTGGCACCACCATGGCCTGGATAACGTTTGAGGCCACATGCTTGCCACGGGCCACCTTGGCAGCGGCACGCAAATCCTCAATGCGGGAGTTGGTACAGGAACCAATAAAAACCCGATCGATCCGAATATCCTGGATAGGCGTGTTGGGTTTCAGACCCATATACTCAAGCGCCCGTTCCATGCCACTGCGACGCACGTCATCTTTTTCCTTGTCAGGGTCGGGAATGCGGTCTTCAATGGAAAGCACCATTTCAGGTGAGGTACCCCAGGTAACCTGTGGCTTGATGTCTTTGGCATTGATTTCCACTACCGTATCGAATTTTGCGCCTTCATCAGAGTGCAATGTTTTCCAGTATTTGACGGCTTCATCCCACAAAATGCCGGTTGGCGAATAAGGACGGCCACGGAAGTACTCAATGGTTTTTTCATCAACGGCCACCATGCCTGAACGGGCACCTGCCTCGATGGCCATATTACACACGGTCATGCGACCTTCAACTGACAGGGCACGAATGGTGCTGCCAGCAAATTCTATGGCATGGCCTGTACCGCCAGCAGTGCCAATCACGCCAATAATATGTAATACCACGTCTTTCGCCGTACAACCGAAAGGCAGCTCCCCTTCTACCTTGATGAGCATGTTTTTGTTCTTTTTCATCAACAGTGTCTGGGTGGCCAAAACGTGCTCTACCTCAGATGTGCCAATACCAAAAGCCAAGGCACCCATCGCACCATGTGTACTGGTATGCGAGTCGCCACAAACAACAGTCATGCCTGGTAAAGTTGCCCCCTGCTCAGGGCCAATCACGTGCACAATTCCCTGACGCATGTCATTCATACGGAACTCGGTGATACCAAAGCTTTCACAGTTTTTGTCCAAGGTATCAACCTGCAGCCTGGAGACAGGGTCTGCAATACCTTCTGCCCTGTCTTTAGTGGGCACGTTGTGATCGGCCACTGCCAGGTTGGCGCTTAAACGCCATGGCTTGCGTCCGGCAAGAGTCAGGCCTTCAAAGGCCTGCGGACTGGTTACTTCATGCAACAATTGACGGTCTATGTACAATAAACAGGTACCGTCTTCTCCCTGGTCCACGACGTGGGCATCCCAGAGTTTATCGTAAAGTGTTTGCGCCATTTTTTTCTCCGCACAACTAAATGAATAGTTTTGTTGGGTTGACAAAAATCTTTTAGTCAACAATGCAATAATTATCGCTGATTGTCTATGCTTAACAAGCCCATTATTTATACTAGTAGTGGTACTACTATAAAAAAGCATTAATCGCTCAAAATTAAGGCACCAGGTCTTGCCTTTTCAACTTTTTCAGCCCATCAAACTGATGCAAAACAATCATATAGCCAAAATTCATAGGTAAAACCCGCCTGTTTTTCCATGTTGACAACATGTCATAATGCACGGGTTAATTGCAGATAATAAATTTTTTTTCATATAAGACAAAACCACCTTCCTCAATCACGCATTTTTCGGAGTAAAGCCATGCGCCAGACACCCGATCTCTCCCATTTTTGGATGCCCTTTACCGCCAACAAGAACTTCAAGGCTGCTCCTCGCCTGCTAAAGGCGGCTAAAGGCATGTATTACACGTCTACCGATGATCGGCAGATACTGGATGGCTGCGCCGGTTTATGGTGCGTGAATGCCGGGCATGGCCGTGAGGAAATAACCCAGGCCATGATTGAACAAATAAATATGCTGGATTACGCCCCCGGTTTCCAGATGGGGCATCCCATTGCATTTGAAGCGGCCCAGGCTGTGGCAGAATTCATGCCAGACGGAATCAACAAAATATTCTTTACCAATTCCGGGTCGGAGTCAGTGGATACGGCCCTGAAAATTGCCCTGGCCTATCACCGGGCTAACGGAGAACCCACCCGCTCACGCTTGATTGGCCGTGAACGCGGGTACCATGGCGTTGGTTTTGGGGGTATTTCGGTAGGCGGCATTAGCCCCAACCGAAAAACTTTCTCCAATAGCCTGCTACCCCAGGTGGATCACTTGCCACACACGCACCATCTTGAGCACAATGCTTATAGTAAAGGACAACCTGCCTGGGGCGCGCACCTTGCTGATGAACTTGAAAACATCATCGCACTGCATGACGCCTCCACCATTGCCGCGGTTATTGTAGAACCCATTGCCGGCTCTACGGGTGTGCTGATTCCTCCCAAGGGCTATCTGGAACGATTGCGAGAAATTACCCGTAAACACGGCATTTTGCTCATTTTTGATGAGGTCATTACCGGTTTTGGTCGCCTGGGTACCGCAACGGCCAGTGAGTATTTTGGTATCACGCCCGATCTCATCACCCTGGCAAAAGGCCTTAGCAATGCCGCCGTGCCAGTGGGTGCTGTCGCTGCCAGGGAAAGCATTTACAATGCGATCGTCAATGGCTCTGCTGGAGGGATTGAACTCTTTCATGGTTACACTTACTCGGGACACCCCCTGTCTGCAGCAGCCGTCAAGGCAACCCTGGAACTGTACAAAAAAGCGCGTATTTTTGAAAATGCCAAAGCAATGAGTGGCATGTTTGAACAGGCTGCACACGCCTTGAAAGGCTTCCCTCACGTCTTGGACATACGCAACCTTGGCCTGGTGGCAGGAGTCGAGCTAAAACCCAGAACCGGCGCACCTGGCGCCCGTGCCGCTGAAGTGTTCCAGAAATGCTACGAACAGGGTGTCCTGCTGCGTTACACAGGCGATATTATTGCCATCTCACCCCCGTTGATTATTAACGAAGAGCAAATCGGGCACATATTCAATGTGCTTGGCAATGTCCTGAAACAAGTGGACTAAGACTTTAAAAGTAGCAGGCAAAACTGACCAGACAAGACTTTTGCAACCACAGCCAGACTTACCTCTGGCTGTTTTTTTGCTTATAAGGTATAGTATCATTTGTTACGGTTTTATCCGTTACGCAAAACCGGGCAACAAAACGCAGTACCATGCAGGCAAACCTGCGTTGGTTTTAAGTCTGTAGACGCCCTTATAATAGTTGCGCTTTCAACTATAATTGAAAACTCTTTTTTAAATTATTCAAACGCATGACAACACTGAACGAGACACATAACCCCCAACTGCAAAGCTGGGTAGAATCCGCCAACGTACCAGGTAACGGTTTTCCTATCCAGAATTTGCCTTTTGCCTCTTTTCGCAAAGCCGGCTCGCAAGAATCCTTCCGCCCTGGTGTTGCCATTGGTGATCAAATCGTTGATCTGGCCGCACTGGCAAACCTGAACCTGTTTGAGGGTGCAGCCCAAGAGGCCCTTAATGCCTGCCGAGGCACCCACCTGAACGAACTCATGGCACTTGGCCAGGAATACTGGTCTGCTTTACGTCTGGCCTTGTCTCGCGCGCTCAAAAGCGGTTCCGGACTGCAGGCCAGCATTCAGCCTTTACTGGTTCCCCAAGCCAATGCCGAATACACCACGGCCGCAAGAATTGGCGATTACACCGATTTTTATATTTCGGTCCACCATGCCACCGCCGTCGGCAAACAGTTCCGCCCCGACAATCCGCTGTTATCCAATTACAAATGGATTCCCATTGGTTACCATGGCCGCGCCTCCAGCATTGGGGTATCGGGCCAGAAATTTCATCGTCCGGTTGGACAGTTGCGTCCTGCCACCGAGGACGGCAAACCGGAACTAAGCCCTTGCAAACGTCTTGATTATGAACTTGAATTAGGCGTTTTCATTGGCAGCGGCAACGAACTGGGGCATCGCATTAAAATTGAAGATGCCCCAAAACACATTTTTGGCCTGTGTATCCTGAATGACTGGTCTGCCCGCGACTTGCAGGCCTGGGAATACCAGCCACTAGGCCCATTCCTGGCTAAAAATTTTGCCAGCACGATTTCTCCGTGGGTCGTGACCACCGAAGCCCTGGCCCCCTTCCAGACCGCCTTCTCTCGCCCGGCTGAAGACCCTCAGCCTCTTGAGTACCTGACTTCTGAAGAAAACAGCAAGGCCGGTGCCTATGACCTTAAACTGGATGTTTTACTCAGTACCGAACAATCACGCAACAGCCATCAGCCTCCGGCACATCTTGCCAGCAGCAACTTCAAGGATGCCTACTGGACTATTGCGCAAATGGTTACACACCACACTGTTAACGGCTGCAATCTGCAACCCGGAGACCTGCTGGGTTCCGGTACCCTGTCTGGCCCCAAACCTGAAGAAGCAGGCTCATTGCTGGAGATGAGCGTGGGGGGCAAAAAACCCATCGAATTGCCTTGGGGTGAAAAACGCACCTTCCTGGAAGATGGTGATGAAATCATTATCAAGGGTGTCTGCCGCAAAGAAGGTTATCCCGATATCAGTCTGGGCTCTGTTTCCGGAACCGTACTGAAAGCATTGTTCTAGGCATTTTCATCTAGCCAATAAAAAGGACGACCCCTAAAACCGTCCTTTTTTATTGCAGGGCACTTACCCGTTAATTAGCAGCGATAAGCCCGCTGCCTGAGTGCGTGATCTATCAAAACCAGCGCCAGCAAAGCCTCGGCAATAGGGGTTGCACGAATACCCACACAAGGATCGTGCCTGCCCAGGGTTTGCACCATGACCGGCTCGCCAGCCTTGTTAAGCGATTTGCGTTCAATACGGATACTGGAAGTTGGCTTGATGGCCAGAGACACCGTAATATCCTGCCCGGTAGAAATGCCGCCCAGAATACCGCCCGCATGATTGCTTAAGTAGCCATCGGGTGTTAATTCATCACCATGCTCAGAACCGCGCTGGACCACCGATTCGAAGCCTGCGCCAATTGAAACCCCCTTCACGGCATTAAGACCCATCATGGCGTGTGCAATATCGGCATCAAGGCGATCATAAATAGGCTCACCCCAGCCAGCAGGCAGGTTTTGGGCCACCACTTCTATACGTGCCCCAATAGAGTCGCCGTCCCTTCTCAATTCATCCATGTAACTTTCCAGTTCTGAAACCAGACTTTGGTTAGCCGCAAAAAACGGGTTACTGGTAACGTGATCCCAGGAAATGAAGGGTATTTCGATAGGACCCAACTGGCTCATATAGCCACGAATAATAGTGCCGAACTCTTTTTTAAGCCATTTTTTGGCCACAGCGCCGGCAGCCACCGTGGGTGCGGTCAAACGGGCCGAAGAACGTCCACCACCCCGCGGATCACGAATACCGTACTTTTTCCAGTACGTAACGTCTGCATGACCGGGGCGGAATGTATCTGAAATGGCCGAATAATCTTTGCTGCGCTGGTCCTGGTTGCGGATAAGCAGCCCAATGGGCGTACCGGTGGTTTTACCTTCGTAGACACCCGACAGGATTTCCACCTGATCGGGCTCCTGGCGCTGGGTCACGTGCCGTGAGGTACCGGGCCTGCGCCTGTCCAGTTCCAGCTGGATATCTTCAGCTGACAACTCCATGCCGGCCGGGCAGCCATCAATAACGCAACCAATGGCCGGCCCGTGCGACTCGCCAAAATTACTGACCGTAAAAATTTTTCCTAATGTATTACCTGACATTTTTTCTCTTACCCATATCGTTTTTATTTCTGCTGAGGATGTATCTTACTTAAGAAGAACAACTTACCGCAATCTCGTTAGCCCACTCGGGTGGCAAGACGGCAAACTGTTCCATGCCTGCCTGCTCCACAAACGGGTTTCTTAACACTGTCAACAGGTTTTCAATGGTTGACGGGTTTTTACGTTTGGCATCCCAAATGGCCTTTTCGGCCAGATAATTGCGCAAAACATACAAGGGGTTTACCGCATTCATACCATCCACCCGTTCCTGCTCGTTCCCTTCAATACCGGCAATACGCGCTTTGTATTGCAGCAACCACTGCTGCGCGGCAGGCTTGTCTGAAAAAAGGCCCAGAAACCGCGAGTCATCGTGCATGACCTCGGACAAATACCTGAAGCTTAAAGTGAAATCAGCCTTTTGGCCATGTAACATCTGCCACCACTGTTCAAGCAGCTGTTCATCATTATCCTGCCACTGCACAAGTCCCATTTTGCGTATCATTTTTTCCCGAAAAGCATCGGTAAAGACTGACTCGTAACGATCAAGGCATTGGGTGAGCTCCTCTTGGGGAACCCCCAGCGAGACAAAACAATTGGCCAAACGGTATAAATTCCACAAACCCACCGATGCCTGTTGATTCCAGGCGTACCGCCCTTCGCTATCCGAATGGTTGCAAATATGGTTGGCCTGGAACCCGTCCATAAACCCATACGGCCCGTAATCAATGGTTAAACCTAAAATGGACATGTTGTCGGTATTCATGACGCCATGGCAAAACCCCACACACAGCCAGTCAGCCATTAACAAGGCTGTTCTTCTGACAACGCTATCCAGGAAACCACAAACCATTGCGGGCAAATCCGCATCATTTTGTGCCACCTTGACTTCATCGGCAAAAAAATGACTGACCACATAATTCAGCAACTCACGCAGCAGGTCTGGCCGACGGTTGGCATACCAGTGTTCGAAAGAACCGAAACGGACAAAACTGGGCGCCACGCGCGTGACGATAGCCGCTGTTTCAGTGGTTTCCCGGTAAACCGGATCATCAGACTGGGTAATGCATAAGGCCAGAGTGGTGGGAATACCCAGGCCAACCATGGCCGCACTGGCCAAGTATTCGCGCACCGAAGAACGCAAAACCGCGCGGCCGTCTCCCATACGGGAATAAGGGGTGAGACCGGCCCCCTTTAACTGCAGCTCCCAGTCGCAGGGCTTGCCATTGCTATCGTGCCCTGCAACAGCCCCCAGCAAATGCGCCCTGCCATCACCCAGCTGCCCGGCCCAAACACCAAACTGATGGCCGCTGTAAACGGCAGATAAGGTCACTCCGCCTGGCAATGGCGCATTACCGGACATGATTTGCAGAAACTCATCGCTTTCTGTTTGCGTTTTGTCAAGTCCCAGCAAACTTGCAACATCGCTGTTGACATGCAGCAGGGATGGGTTATTCAGCCCACGAGGCTGCAACCGGGTGTAAAACTCGGGAGACAGTTGGGCAAAGCTGTTACTGACAGACAAATGGGCAAGCATTTTATTTACCCTGTTTTTTGGTGGCACGCGCTACTTTCTTGGCAGGGCGAACATACAAAATGGCACTCACAAAAATCACCAATGAAAGCAGGGTTTCTGCCATTGCCAGATACATTGAAGTAGCGCTTAAGTCTGAATACCAACGCACGGTACCCTCCATCATGTAAAGCAGGACCAGCATGGAAGACCATTGCATGGTATATAAATTACCTTTGTAAACACCATACAAGGGAAAAATCAGGGGCAAGGCTTTCAGGACATAGATACTACCCCCCGGTACCAGCGGATCCAGAACCAGCTCCCATAGAACACAAAGCAGCAACAAAGCCAACAGACTGGCAAAACAGATATAACGGTAGACCGGATTAAGCGTGACTGTCATGGGATGGTTGACAGAATAAACGGGGTTTTCCGGATCAGGAGAAGCAATTACAGGTGCAGACACAAAAATACTCAATCATCATGTTGACGTTAATTACCGTATTATAAGCGCAGCCTGACTTAAAGCACGGGGATAATCTTGTTATACTGCCTTTAAAATGGTCACCCCCCCTACTTTTTCATGAAAACCGAAGACAAACAAAACTATCTGGACCAGGAAGAGCATCTGGAGCAAAGGCAGGAAGCCCAGGAAGCACAAGAAGAACAGGAGCAGCTTTCCAGGTTTACCAATCAATCCCGCCTGCTGTTTTACAGGGATGCTGTTCTGTTTGCCTTTACCCGGCTTATGCGTGACAATCTCACACAAGTCGCTTCCAGCCTTACGTTTACCACCGTACTGGCCATTGTTCCCCTGCTTGCGGTTATCTTGTCCCTTTTCACTGCCTTTCCGCTATTCATCGACTTCAAGGCATCGCTTGACACTTTCCTGACCAACAACCTGATGCCCCCCTCGATGTCGGAAAACATCATGAGTTACCTTAATACGTTTGCCCAGCAGGCAAACCGGCTAACCACCATCGGGGTGGGTTTCCTGATTATTACTTCCATCATGCTCATGATGACGATAGACGAGGCACTTAACAAAATATGGCATATCAGGCGACAACGACCGATTTCCCAGCGTATCCTGGTTTATTGGGCCATCTTGTCATTGGGTCCCATCATGCTGGGTGCCAGCCTGTGGGCAACTGCATTCCTGGCCCGTGAAAAATTTGGCCTTACCGATGATCTTTCGCTGTTAAGCAGTATCCTGGTATCCCTGATACCCATTCTGCTATCGGTAATTGGCTTTACCCTGTTGTATTTGGTAGCCCCCAATGGCAAGGTTGCCTTAAAAGACGCGCTGATTGGCGGCTTAACCACGGCCATTTTGCTGGAAATCATGAAAGCCGGATTTACCTACTACATTACCCGTTTTCCTTCCTACACGCTTATTTATGGCACTTTTGCCACGATCCCGCTTTTTTTATTATGGATTTACCTGTCGTGGCTGGTTGTGCTGTTTGGCGCCTCGGTAACGGCCATTGCCCCACAGATCCGGCTTGGCAGCTTTCAGCACAACACTTTGCCGGGCACCCGGTTTATGGCGGCCATACGTGTTTTGCGCCTGCTTCATGCCAACCGTGATGACAACCCGCCTGGCAGAAGTACCGCTTTTCTTGCTTCTTCACTTAAAATCAACCACGATGAGTTGCCAGAGGTGCTTGACCCACTGCAGGCAATGGGTTACATCGTTAACACCACTGGCAAAAGATCTGAACGCTGGGCACTGGCCAGCAGTGAAAACGCCAGTTTAACAGCCCTGTCCAATTACTTCCTGTTTGACCGCCAAGCCAACCCCCTGCATGATGAACCCGAAATCCGCAAGGCTGTTCCGGCACTTATCCTGAATGATGACACCGTCAAACTGGGCGACATCATCAAAAAACAATAAAGAATCCACAACAACGCCAATATTCAATACGCCTGGGTATTAATACTGGCAAAACAACTGTTTCCCTGTCGCCCAGCAGCTTCACATGAAAATTTAACTTTAAAAGACTCTTTGTATGGTGTACATTTCTATATATCAAATTTCATTTATTACAGTAAAAGCAGCCAGGTCCGTTTAAGCGGCTTTCAAAAGCACTTAAATTATAAAAATACGGCTGGCAAGCATCAGGGAGAGCAATATGTTGAAAATCAGTGAAGTTCTGCGCGTTAAGGGCAATACGCTTTATACAGCCACACCAGACCAAACCGTTGCCCAGGCCATTGAAACCATGAGTGTTCATGATATTGGCTCTTTAGTCATTATGGACCAGGGTCAACTGGCCGGAATGCTTACTTTTCGTGAAATCATCCGTCATCTTAGCGACAACAACAACCAGGCAGGTAACACCACCATTCGAAAAATCATGGATGATGCTCCGGTTAGCGTTTCACCCAACACCAATGCCAACGAGGTACAGCGCTTAATGCTTGAGCATCACGCCAGGTATGTGCCGGTCATGGATGGTCCCACCCTGCTGGGCGTGATTTCTTTTTACGATATGGCCCGCGCCATCCTTGAGGCCCAAAAATTTGAAAACACCATGCTCAAGGCCTATATTCGTGACTGGCCTTCAGGCACACCAGAAGAGGAATAAGCGTCAACCGGATTTTCAGACAAGCTGTCCCCACAAGGAACTCAAAACTCGTTCCCAAGCGAAACTCGTTCCCACGCTCTGAACTGACCCCCAAAAGTTGGACACCCATTCAACTTTTAGGGGTTTTTCAATGGAAAAATATGATGTGCAATTCAAAGTCAAATTAGTAAAGGAGTATCTGTTCGGCGAT
>NZ_BMYS01000001.1 GCF_014652395.1 Advenella faeciporci | reverse complement strand
ACAGATACTCCTTTACTAATTTGACTTTGAATTGCACATCATATTTTTCCATTGAAAAACCCCTAAAAGTTGAATGGGTGTCCAACTTTTGGGGGTCAGTTCAGAGCGTGGGAACGAGTAACGAGTAAAGCAGGAGCGAGTAAACGAGTAGCAAATTCAGGCGATTCAAGTAGCAAATTCAGGTGATTGCCGCCTGAGCGCCGTAAAAATCGCCGTCCTTCAGGGCGGCGGCGATGTCAAAGTGTGCTTCCGCCGGTTTCACGGCCGCAGGGGCAGAGTTCGTCGGTTTGCAGGCCGTCCAGGATGCGCAGGACCTCTTCGGGGTTGCGCCCGACGTTCAGGTTGTTCACTGAAACATGCTGGATGATATTGTCGGGGTCTACAATAAACGTGGCCCGCAGGGCGACACCGGCCGATTTGTCACGGATACCGAGTTGGTCTATTAATGAGCCGGTCGAGTCGGCAAATGAATAATGTCCCAGCTTGTCCAGCTCGGCATTCTCGCGGCGCCAGGCCAATTTGCAAAATTCGTTATCAACCGAGCCGCCCATGAGAACCGCGTCACGGTTGGCAAATTCTTGTACCAGACTGTTGAAGCCGACAATTTCCGTAGGACAGACGAAGGTGAAGTCTTTAGGGTAAAAATAGATGATTTTCCATTTGCCCGGGAAAGAACTTTCGGTAATGTCTTCGAATGCAGAAACACCGTTTTCTTCGTGTTTGTTGAAGCCAGGCTTGACGCCGATCACTTTAAACGCTTCCAGTTTGTCACCAATGGTTTTCATGATTTTTCCTTATTCCTCAAGGTTTCCAGATCCGGGTCAGTATAACGCTAACGCTTTAAGATGTCTGCCTGATTGTTTGCCTGCCTGGCTTTGGGTATTTCAATATGGCCGGTAAGGCCTGTAGGCTTGTTGGGCAAGAGCTGTAGCGAGCCGCCTACGTGCTTGAGCAACCGCTCGACAATCGAAAGGCCAAGGCCTGCGCCGCTTACGCCGGTACGGGCAACTTCCCCACGGGAAAAGGGACGGAGCAGGCGCTCTATGTCTTTGCTTTGTATGCCAGGCCCCAGGTCGCTAATGTCAATATGAATCAGGGAACCTGTTTCCCGGGCAGTCACGGTGATATGCACCACACCATCCGCGGATTTGCCATAACGGCGGGCGTTTTCAATCAGGTTGCTGACGATGCGTTTGAGATTCAATTCGCCGATTTTGGCGTAGAGTCCTGGTGCTACATCAAATTTCAGTGTGCCGGCCAGGGATTCGGTATAGTTTTTTTCGCGTTGGCAAAGCATGGTCAATACTTCGGAAACATCAATGGCGGTATCGGGAATGACGCCGGCAGAGCGGGCATATTCCATAAGCTGGCCAATACTATGGTCAATCTGGGCCAGGTCTCCGTCAATGGCAGCGCGGGTTTCATCACTGACATTGCTCAGCTCAATTTCAAGTCGCATGCGTGCCAGGGGGGTGCGCAGGTCATGGGAAATGCCAGCCAGCATCAGTTCCTTGTCGGCTTCGGTCTGGCGCAAATCACGTGCCATGCGATTGAATGCAAGGTTAAGATCACGAATTTCAAGCGGGCCTTCGTTGGTAGGCAGGGGGGCCGGGTTTTCACCGCGGGCGACTTGCTGCACGGCTTTGGACAGGCGCGAAAGGGGGATGTTGACAAACCGGACGCTTATGGCAGCGCCGGTTACCGCCAATATAAGGGCAATAATGCCCCAGCCCAGCCATTCATTGATCAGGGATATTTCGGAAGAGTCGTTTTTTAACAAAAGCCAGTACAGGTCATCATTTGCCGTAAAGCTGATCCAGATCCCTGTCTCGCCGTTCATGTTGGCGGCTACCAAAGTGTTGGGGTCTTTGGTTTCCAGCCTGATATGTTGAATGAAGGTGTTCCAGAAAAAGGTGTTGGGCAAGGCAAGGGTGGTGTCATCCAGCTGGCGGGGAAAAAACTGGATATCACTGTCAGTGGCCAGGTCAATCACCAAGGCGTTACGTTCTGAGGAGGGAACGTAAAGCAGGGATTTTTGAGTGATTTTAAGGGCGGTAATGACCCGCTGGGCCAATTGAATGGCACGGGGTTCTTCCTGCATGCTGAAAAAGACGGCAAGCCAGGTACCCAGGCTGACAATCAGCAAGGCGGCCAGCAGCAAAAAAGACCGGCTGAATAAACTCAGCCGGGCCTTGAATAACGTTTTTTGGAATAAACCTTTTAAGTGCTTTTTATCTTCCAGCATTTAGCATAAGAGGTATCAGTTTCCGCCATCGGGCACGAAAACATAACCCAGCCCCCATACGGTTTGAATGAAAACCGGTTTGGCAGGATTGGGTTCGATTAACTTGCGAAGACGGGAAATTTGAACGTCCAGGCTTCGGTCGAAGGCTTCGTATTCGCGTCCGCGTGCCAGTTCCATGAGTTTGTCACGGGACAGGGGCATTTTGGGATGACGCGCGAAGACTTTGAGTACTGAAAATTCGCCTGTGGTGATGGGAATGACCTCGTTGTTTTTGCTAAGGGTGCGGGTTGACAGGTTCAGGGTGTATGGTCCAAAAATAATGGATTCATTTTCCTGGCTGGGCGCCCCAGGGTGTTCATCGGAGCCGCGACGGCGCAAAATGGCATTGACCCTTGCCAGCAGTTCGCGGGGGTTGAAGGGTTTGGACAGGTAGTCATCGGCGCCCATTTCAAGACCAAGGATGCGGTCGATTTCTTCCGCTTTGGCCGTTAGCATGATAATGGGGGTGTTGTCACCGGCGCCACGCAGGCGACGGCATATTGACAGGCCATCTTCGCCTGGCAGCATGAGATCGAGGACCAGCAGGTCGAAGTGTTCGCGTTGCCAGAGCTTGGACATTTCTTTGCCATCTTCGGCTACAAAAACATTGAACCCTTGTTCAGACAGGTAGCGACGCAGTAGATCACGCAGGCGTTGATCGTCGTCTACAACCAGTATTTTTCGAGGTGAAGTTTGATTTTGAGTATTCATACCGGAAATGTAACAGCCTTCAAAAAGGTTAACTAGGGGGTTTCACAACATGTTACACAAAAAAAGTCCGGGTAATTGTGATTCTTGTGTAACGGATATTTGTGCCTGTAATAAACAAGATCCGTTTGTTTGCAAAGGATTGAACCAAATTTTGCAGATACTGATCTTTAAACCATTAAAATGTTATTTTATGAGTGGCAATGCACTATTATCAGTAGAATAAAGCAAATTTAAAAGGGGTTTTCTCAAAACATTTGCGTTAAACCAAGTTTGGTGTATTTTTGTCTTGTTATGTGCTTTCTGGCATTTTGTAACAAATAAGGTTAGTTGCATATCGGTATATACGATAGTTTCTTGAATTTTTTATGACGAATATTAATTTGATTGGAATCGAAACCTCGGGCTCCGGCTCCAGTGTGGCCTTGTTGTGTGCCAATGAGCAAGGCAATGCCAGGATAACGGTTCGGCACAACACGCTGGGTCAGCAACACGCAGAGCGCCTGTTGCCCATGCTTGATGAGTTGCTGGAAGAGGCGGGTCTGCAAAAAAACGATATCCATGGCATTGCTTTCGGGCAGGGTCCGGGCGGGTTTACCGGCTTGCGTATTGCCTGTGGTGCCGCACAGGGGCTGGGTTTTGGCCTGGGGGTGCCAGTGTATCCTGTCACATCGTTGCGGGCCACTGCCGAGCTGGCGCGTGCGCAGGCCAGTGGCCTTTACATCGTCAGCGTGCTTGACGCCCGCATGAATGAGGTTTTCATGGGGGTTTACCGTCAAGACGCCAATAACCCCCATCAGCTGGAAACCGTCCAGGGGCCGTGTTTGATTGCGGCCGATCAGGTTTTATTCTGGCTGGAAAGCCAGCGGCCTGAATGGGAGCGTAATGCGGGCAGGCAGATCCGCTTTTTACTGGCTGGTAATGCACTGGCTGCCTATCCCGATATATTGCTGGGGCATGAAGGTATTGCTTATGGGCCGTCTGAATGGGCGGGAGCCGATACCATTGTGCAGCTGGCCCTGCCTGCCTGGCATAACAAGTCGTTTATTCAGGCCGATCACGCCAGTCCGCTGTATGTCCGGGACAAGGTGGCATTTACCACTCAAGAGCGTGAGCAGGGGGCGGGCGGTAATCCCAAGGCCAGCCTGCCGTCTGTTAACAGTAGCCAGGCTTTGCCCGAAAACTCAGGCCGGCCGCCAGAGGATGACTATCTTGTTCAGGCCATGAATGAAGGGCATATTGATGCAGTGGTGGCCATTGAGCAGGCAGTGCAGGAAAAACCCTGGACCAAGGGGAATTTCCTGGATGCGCTTAAAGCCAATTATCCGGGCTGGGTTATCACAGACAGGCAAAACACCATTCTGGGCTTTGCCATGCAAATGCTGGCCCCCGATGTTTCCCATCTGCTGTTAATTGGCGTCACTCCCGGTTTTCAGGGTCAAGGGCTGGGTGCACGTTTGCTGGCTTTTACCGAGAACAGACTTAAAGAGGCTGGGCTGGATTTGCAGGTGCTTGAGGTGCGGCCTTCAAACCGCCAGGCGCGGGCTTTTTACGAGCGGCACCATTATGTGCAAATTGGGATGCGTAAGGGTTATTATTCGGGTAATAATGGTGAAAGTGAAGATGCACTGGTCATGCAAAAGCATGTGGCATAATGGCTCATGGTATCCAATAATTTAATTCCTCCGGTTCCGGTTCGGCCCAATCTAAATGGCTTGCAGGCGTTGTGGTTGCAAGAGTCAGGCATAGACCGCCTGTGGGGCGAGCCCCTGTTGGCGCTTGGGAGTGGCCGTCAGGTAGAGGCTGTTTCGGCTGTCAAGCCCGGTGTGGCAGGGCCTGGCCATTTGGCCGGTACAAAAGAGTCTGGCCGGCAAGCCGAAGAACAGGCCTTCGCCACTTCCCGTTCGGTTGTTTCACAGCGGCCTTCCCGTCAGCTTGAAAGGCCGATACCCGCGCAAATATCACAAGAAGAAACCCCGCCAGCCGTGGTGCTGCGGCCTGATCTTGGTCAACTTGATTGGCCTGGCCTGCGTGATAGTGTGGCCAACTGCACCAGCTGCGCACTAAGTGAGCATCGCAGGCAGACGGTTTTTGGCGAAGGAGCGCTGCCTGCCGACTGGATGTTTGTTGAGGAAGCCCCGGGTGAGCAGGATGACTGGCATGGACAGCCCTTTATGGGCAAGGCGGGAGCCCTGTTTGACAATATGCTTAAGGCCCTTGGTTTGCAGCGTGAAACCGTGTTTATAACCCCATTGGTCAAATGCCGGCCGGTTGCCAATATTGCGCCTTCAAAAGAAGAAGTGGCCAGTTGCCTGGGTTTTTTACAGGCACAGATTGAACGGGTCCAGCCTAAGTGTATTGTGGTTTTCGGGCGTGCCGCCAACCGGCTTTTGGGCAGCAATGAAACCCTTGAGGCCTTGCGTGCCAAAGATTGTTTTATTAACGATGCAAACGGGAAACAGGTGCCCGTTGTGGTGACGTATCACCCTAACCATTTAATGGTTGCGCAAGCCGATAAGGCCCGGGTTTGGCAAGACCTGCAAACAGCGTTGCGGATTGTGCGTTCCAGTTCATAGATGGCCTGCCTCTTGTTTAAAGCCAGCCGGCACGGTGAGCACAAATGCGCACAAACCGTTTTCCCTGGCCCGGTTTCACGGCAGGGCCCAATACTATGTATTTTGCTGCGCCCGCCCGTGGCCGATATCGCCAATTTCATTGAAGGTCTCGGGGTAACGTTTTTTATTGACCAGGCACCAGACAATGATAAATGACATTAATACGGCCACAATAGAGCCAAAAATAATGATGATGGTATTGATGTGCATGTCAAAGGCTACCATGGCGCCATAGGCGGCTACCATGAACAGGATGTTAAGCTGCTCATTGAAGTTTTGCACTGCAATGGAATGCCCCGCTGAAAGCAGGACATGCCCGCGGTGTTGCAGCAGCGCATTCATGGGTACCACGAAAAATCCGGCCAGACCACCAATTAAAATGAGCACCAGATAAACACTCCAGTCACTTTTGGTGATGGTCATGAGCATGACGGCCAGGCCCATGATAATGCCAACAGGCAACACGACAAGCGCTTTACGTAAGGGAACCTGGCCGGCCAGTACCGAACCCAGTACGGTGCCAATGGCGGCGACCCCCATTAAATTGGCTGATTGGGCAATGCTAAGGTTCAAGTGGTCTTGCCCCCATTGCAAAACCACCAGTTGAAGGGTTGCACCGGCCCCCCAGAACAGGGTGGTGACTGCCAGGGAAATTTGCCCGACTTTGTCTTGCCACAGTATTTTGACGTAGCTGAAGAAAACCTTGCATAGCCTGACCGGGCTGGTTTCCTGTTTGGGATAAACAAAGTGTGTGTTGGGGATTAACAGATTGCACAGGGCGGCCAGAATATAAATGGTGGCAATAACCACGATGGCCGCTTCAGCCGGTGTTTTGGCAATCGTGCTGATAAACGGGTTGGCCAGCAACCAGCCTGACATGGCCGGTTCAGTCAGTTTGCCGCCCAGTACCACACCAAGAATAATGGAAAGCACGGTAAGGCCTTCTATCCAGCTGTTGCCCTTGACCAGGTCGTTGGGAGGGAGCAGTTCGGTCACAATGCCGTATTTGGCCGGTGAATAGGCGGCGGCACCAATACCCACCAGGGCATATGAAAAACAAACGATATAAGCGTGAAGAGAGTGATTGTTACCTGCGACAAATTCGAAGCCGAACATGAGCAGACAACCCGAAATTTTAATGGCATTGGTCACAAACATGACCCTGCCCTTGGGGTAGGAGTCTGAAATGGCACCCACGAAAGCGGCCAGTATGACGTAGGAAAACGCAAAAAACCATTTCATGGCTGGAGTCATCCAGTCTGGCCCGTTTAATTCGGCAATAAGTGCAATTGCGGCAATAAATAAAGCGTTGTCGGCAAGCGAAGATAGTGCTTGCGCGATCATGACGAGATAAAAACCTTTTTTCAACCGAATTCCAATTTTTTGTTTTTTACTGTGAAGTGACCGCTAGCACTAAGAAATAAAGTCTTGCCATCCGTTTTTTTCAGTTACCGTGAATGTAAAAACGGGCCGGTAAAATTTAGTGGGACGGTGACTTTTATTGACCATATTTTGTGTGCAGCTAGGTTATTATATAAGGTTTAAGGCTTCATGCAACTTGTCATTCATAAATTGCATGAAACCAATTTAATATCGTTTTCTGTCTTTTAACGTGCGTTTAACCCAACTAAAATTATCCGGCTTCAAATCATTTGTCGATCCAACCACCATTCCTGTTCCCAGCCAGCTGGTGGGCGTGGTGGGCCCCAATGGTTGTGGAAAATCCAATATCATCGATGCCGTGCGTTGGGTGCTGGGCGAAACCAAGGCTTCCGAGCTGCGTGGCGAGTCCATGCAAGATGTCATTTTCAATGGCTCAGCCAATCGAAAGGCGGCAGGGCGGGCCTCTGTTGAGCTGGTTTTTGATAACACCGAGGGCCGTGCGATAGGGCAATGGAGCCTTTACGCCGAAATCTCTGTCCGGCGCGTCCTTACCAAAGACGGAACCAGCAGTTATTTCATTAATAACCAGCAGGTACGGCGCCGCGATATTCATGATCTGTTCCTGGGTACCGGTCTGGGTTCCCGGGGCTATGCCATCATTGGCCAGGGCATGATCAATCGCCTTATCGAGGCCAAGCCCGAAGAGCTGCGTGTGTACCTTGAAGAAGCCGCCGGGGTGTCCCGCTATAAAGAGCGTCGTCGTGAAACAGAAAATCGCCTGGCCGATACCCGTGAAAACCTGACGCGTGTTGAAGACATCCTGCGCGAGCTTGATGCCCAGCTGGGCAAACTCGAATCACAGGCCGAGGTGGCCACGCAATATCGCAGCCTGCAACAAGAGGGCGAGAAAAAACAGCATGTGCTGTGGATGATTCGCGAAGAGAATGCCAGGCAGGAAAGGCAGCGCAAGGCCGAGGAAAGCGAAAAGGCACAAACCGATCTTGAAGCGGCACTGGCACAGCTGCGGTCTACTGAAACGGCAGTGGAAGCGCGTCGTCAGGCACATTATCAGGCCAGTGATGCGGTTCATGCGGCACAAACCGCCATGTATGAAGCCAATACGCAGGTCAGCCGCCTTGAAACCGAAATCAGGCATGTGGCCGATTCGCGTAATCGCCTGCACAGCCGCAAGTCACAGTTAACAACGCAAATACAGGAATGGAAAGAACAATACCGGCATTGTGAAGAACAAATAGCCCTGCTCGAAGAAGAAAGCGCGGTGTCGGCTGAACTGGCCGAAGAATCACGCGCCCGGGTGGAAGATATGCAGTCGCACCTGCCCGAGCTGGAAAACCGGCTCAGACAGGCCGCTGCCGAGCGCGAGAGCCTGCGCAGTACTTTGGCCGGCATTGAGCAAAACCTGGCGCTGGTGGGGCAGCAGCAAAGGGAAACCAACCGTCAGCTGCAAGCGCTTGAGCAGCGCCGGGAAAGGCTGCTTAAAGAAAAAAGTGAAATTGCCCTGCCCGATACCGGTCGCAGTGAACAACTGGCTGGCGACAGTGCCGCTGCCGCCTTGCAACTGGAAGAGGCACAGGCACAGTTGATCAACCTTGAAGAACGCCTGCCCGGGCTTGAGCAAGCCCGTCGCCAGGCGCATGAAAACGCCCAGGCCGAAAATGCCAATCTGGCCCGTCTGGAAGCCCGGTTGGCCGCATTGGTAAAGCTGCAGGAAGACGTGCAAAAACAGGGGGCATTGGCACCCTGGCTGCAAAAACATGAATTATCCGCTCTTGGCCGTCTGTGGCAAAAGCTTCAGGTAGAACCGGGCTGGGAAAGCGCGTTTGAGTCGGTATTGCGTGAACGAATGGCCGCTATCGAGGTACATAATCTCGCGCTTACCCGCGCTTTTGCCCAGGATGCGCCACCGTCCCGTCTGGCGTTTTATCAGAAACCGGCTGCCCCCTTGGCGGTTCAGCCTGGCGCGCAGGGGATGAAACCGTTGTTGTCGCTGGTTCGTTGCAATGATACCGATCTTAAGACCTTGCTGGCGCAGTGGTTGCGTGGCATTTTTGTGGCCGACGACCTGTCCGAGGCCCTGAGCAGCCGCGAGCAGTTGCCCCAGGGTGGCCAGTTTGTGCTTAAAAGCGGTCATGTGGTGGATGCCAGCGGGGTTTGTTTTTATGCGGCCGATTCCGAACAGGCGGGCATGCTGGCACGCCAGAATGAAATAGAAAACCTGCAACGGGAAATCAAGGCAGACCAGTTAATTGCCGATCAGGCCATCAGTGCGGTTGCCCGCAGTGAAAGTGCCTGGAACCAGGTGTCGCAGGCAATGGTGCCGGCTCGCCAGCGATTGGCCGAATTAACGCGTCGCAGTCATGACCTGCAACTGGAGTACACCCGTCTGCAACAGCAAATCCAGCAGTCTGACGAACGTGCCCGCCGCCTGAATGAGGATCTGGCCGACCTGGACATGCAGCGCGAGGAACTGCATGCCGTCATGGAAACCAGTGAGGCCCGTTTTGAAACGCTGGACATGGAGTTGGGTGAAATACAAGGCCGTCATGCCGATGCGCAAATACACGGAGAAGACCTGGCTCAAGAGGCCGAGCAGGCCAGACAGGCCCTGCGGGATCTTGAGCGCTCGGCCCAGGAAGCCGAGTTCAGCAAGCGTTCGCTGGCAGCCCGCATTACCGAGCTTGAAAAGAACAAGGATTTGGCCCGTCATCAAAGCGGACAAGCCCAATCAGAACTGGATAACCTTGAGCAGGAGCTCTTTGATTTTGATGAAGAGGCCATCCGCAGCGGCCTGCAGGACGCGCTGGAAACAAGGGCAGAAAAAGAAGAGGCCCTGACGCAGGCCCGGATTGAACTGGAAAATATCGCTGCCACCCTGCGTAATGCCGATGACGGCCGACTGGCCCTTGAACAGTCCATTGAACCTTTACGGGCCCGTATCATGCAGTTGCAGCTGGACGAACAGGCAGCCCGGCTGGCAGTCGAGCAGTTTGCCGACCAGTTGGATCAGCACCAGGTTGACCGTGATCAGTTGCGGGCCATGCTTGCCGATCTGCCGCCCGATTGGCAAAAAACCGGCTGGCTTCAGTCAGAGGTACAAAAGGTTTCACGGCAAATAGACAGCCTGGGTTCGGTTAATCTGGCCGCGCTTGAGGAACTGGCCGAGGCTCGCAAGCGTAAAGGCTTCCTTGATGCCCAGCATGATGATTTAATATTGGCCATCGAGACGCTTGAAGATGCGATTCGCAAAATTGACCGCGAAACCAGGGATTTGTTGCAGGAAACTTTTAATCAGGTCAATGGTCACTTTGGAGAGCTGTTTCCAAAACTGTTCGGGGGTGGTGAAGCCCGCCTGATCATGACCGGTGAAGAGATCCTGGATGCCGGCGTGCAGGTGATGGCACAGCCACCGGGCAAGCGCAACAGTACGATTCATTTGCTGTCAGGCGGAGAAAAGGCCTTAACCGCAACCGCGCTGGTATTTGCCCTGTTCAAACTGAATCCGGCGCCGTTTTGCCTGCTTGATGAGGTTGATGCACCGCTGGATGATGCCAATACCGAACGATATGCAAATCTGGTCAAAAGCATGAGTGACCAGACACAGTTTTTATTTATTTCTCATAATAAAATAGCCATGCAGATGGCCCGGCAATTAATTGGTGTTACGATGCAGGAGCAGGGTGTTTCAAGAATCGTTGCCGTAGATATTGATTCGGCTGTCCAACTGGCCAATGAAGCATCATAATCATAGGGTTAAAAAGATATGAGTAATTTGCAGCTAAGTCTGATCGCACTTGGTGTTGTACTGATTTTATTGGTGTTGCTGTTCAATTGGTGGCAAGAGCAGCGTGTCCAGAACAAAATGCGAAACAGGTTCCCCGAGCCGGAGCAAGACCCTTTGTTAAGTGCGGAACCCATCCATACACATACTGGCTCCTTGCGTGAAGAGCCGGCATTTGGCCTGCCAGATGAAGATCCCGCCTTCGAGACCGATGTTGCGGTTGCCTCCATCAAACAGGCCCATGACGAGGAAACGGTTGATGAAGTCTGCGAAGGGGTGATTGACTTGCATTTTGCTTCCGCGGTTCCCGGAGCCAGGTTGCTGGCGCAAATCCAGTCTTATCGTCAGGCAGGCAGCAAGTCCATTCGTTATTTTGCTGAAACTGCCGATGGTTACCATCGTGCCCGCCTGAATCCCAATGAGTCTTATACCTCATTGCAAATGGCCGTGGTGCTGGCCAATCGCCAGGGGCCCCTGAATGAAATTGAATGGTCCCAGGCCTTGGTCATGGCCGATAAACTGGCCCATGTTTTTGATGCAAGTACCGAAAGCCCCAATGCCGATGCCCTGCTCAAACGTGCGCAGTCCCTGGATGAGCTGTGCGCCAATCTGGATACGCAGGTTGGCCTTACCCTGAAACTCCAGGGTACCCAGCCCGTGGCGGCTATTGTGGATATTATCCGTCGCATGAGTTTTGTGGAATATGGCAACGATTTTGCCTGGTGTAACGAAGATGGGGTACCCCGTTTTCTGTTGTTGCTGGGTAACGAACCCGGCCAAGGCGTGCGTTCTGCCGGTGTTGATCATATCGGTTTGCTGCTGGATGTTCCGCGCAGTCCTGCCGACGAGCATTCATTTGGTCGCATGCTGGGGGTCGCAAAAGAACTGGCCGTTGCCTTAAAGGCCCAGCTGGTCGATGATTCCGGACGCCCTGTCATGGATGGTGCCGAAGTCGCTATCGATCGCAAGCTTGTGGAGCTTTATGATGAACTTGACAAACAGGGTATTCCGGCTGGTTCGAGCCGTGCCTTGCTGGTGTTTTCCTGATCGCTGAAGTATAAAAATGGTAATAAAGCATGACCCTGAGGCGCAGGCATTGCAGGCGCTTCGCAATGAAATCAGAAAACACGACCAGGCTTACTATGTACAGGATGCGCCGCTTATTTCCGATGCGCAATACGATGCGCTCATGCATGAACTCCAAAAACTTGAGGCAGCCCATCCTGAATGGATTACCCCCGACTCTCCTACCCAAAGGGTAGGGGGTGCCCCGCTGTCTTCTTTTGCCAGTATCCGGCATGCCGTACCCATGTTGTCCCTGGGCAATGCTTTTGAGGAAGCGGACATCACTGCTTTTGACAAACGGGTGACTGACGGTTTGCGTGATGCCGGTTTGCTGGGGCTGGCTGATATGGTTGAATACAATTGTGAACTTAAGCTTGATGGCCTGGCTATTGGTATTCGCTATGAAAATGGGGTGCTGGCCCATGCGGCTACCCGTGGAGACGGGCAAACCGGAGAGGACGTGACCAGTAATATACGTACCATTGCTTCGGTGCCTTTGCGTTTGCAGGGAGAAAACCTGCCGTCCGTATTTGAAATCCGCGGTGAGGTGCTGATGAATCGCCAGGATTTCATAAAGCTTAACCAGCAGCAGGATGCCCGTGGAGAAAAGGTGTTTGTGAATCCGCGTAATGCTGCCGCGGGCAGTTTGCGCCAGCTGGATCCGCGCATTACCGCCAAGCGACCATTACGGTTTTTTGCCTATGGCTGGGGGGAAATCTCCGGTTTTACCAGCCCGTTGCCACTTACCCATGCCGACATGCTGGCCTGGTTTTCCCAGTTGGGCTTCCCGCTGGCGCAAGAGCGCAGGGTAGTCAAGGGCGTGCACGGTATGCTGGAATTTTACCGCCATGTCAGTCGTGTACGTGCCAGCCTTCCTTATGAAATTGATGGCGTGGTCTACAAAGTCAATCATCTGGCGGCCCAGCAGGCACTGGGGTTTGTTTCCAGGGCGCCAAGGTTTGCCGTTGCGCACAAATTCCCTGCCAAAGAAGTCAGCACCAAATTGCTGGGTATAGAAGTGCAGGTCGGACGTACAGGAGCCATTACGCCGGTTGCGCGTTTGCAGCCGGTGTTTGTGGGCGGAGTTACGGTGACCAACGCCACGTTGCATAATGAAGATGAAATCAGGCGCAAAGATGTGCGGATTGGTGATACGGTTATTGTGCGACGGGCCGGAGACGTGATTCCCGAAGTGGTTCGTCCATTGCCCGAATTGCGTCCGGCCGATGCACGTGAGTTTGTGATGGTTACGGCTTGTCCGGTGTGTGGATCAGCTATTGAGCGCTTGCCTGATGAAGCGGTTTCACGCTGCAGCGGCGGGCTGTTTTGTGCGGCCCAGCGCAAACAAAGCATTTTGCATGCGGCCAGTCGCAAGGCGCTGGATATTGAAGGCCTGGGTGAAAAAATCGTCGACCAATTGGTGGATCAGGGCTGGGTGCATTCTTTGGCCGATTTGTATCGCCTGTCTGTTGAAAAGATCATGGGTCTTGAGCGTATGGGTCGAAAATCGGCCGAGAACCTGGTGAATGCGATAGAAAAAAGCAAGCAGGTTGAGCTGTCCCGTCTGATTTATGCCCTGGGCATCCGTCACGTAGGCGAAACGACGGCACGTGATCTGGCTAGTTATTTTGGCAGCATGACTGCGCTGATGCAGGCTTCTGAAGAAGAATTGCTGAAAGTGACCGAAGTCGGGCCTGTGGTATCGGGTTCCATTCGCCGCTTCTTTGCCGAGCAGCATAACCAGGATGTGATTGCCGATTTGCTGCAAGTGGGTGTGCAGCCCAAACAGCTTGAAAAAAGCCAGAATGATACGCTGGCTGGTAATACCTTTGTGCTGACGGGTACTTTGCCTACCTGGTCACGCGAAGAGGCAGGCAAGCTTATTATGGAAGCTGGTGGCAAGGTAAGCGGCTCAGTATCCAAAAAAACCAGTTATGTGGTGGCTGGAGACGATGCCGGCAGCAAGCTTGAAAAGGCCCGTCAATTGGGCGTAAACGTGATAGATGAAGATCAGTTAAGACGCATGCTGGGCCTGTCCTGATTGCTTGATCCTGGTTCCCACGCTCCTGCGTGGGAACCCCTATGTCTGCAATCGGGCTTATTTTTTCTCGGTGATTTCAACTTTGGCTTCGTCACGCAGTGCTTTCATGTGCTTTTGCAGGGCTTGCTGGCTTAGCATTTGCTGAAGTTGTGGTTTTACTTCCTCCAGTTTGGGTGCCTGGGCGGCGCGTTCGTCTTCAACCTGAATGATGTGCCAGCCAAATTGTGATTTCACGGGTTTGGCAATCAGTTGGCCTTTTTTGGCTGCTTTGACGGCATTGGCAAATTCCGGTACATAGTTTTCGGCAGGTGCCCAGCCCAGATCGCCACCTGCTTTACCGCTACCTGAATCAATGGACTCTTTTTTGGCTACATCGGCAAACTTGGCTTTCTTGTCTTTAATGCTTTTTAGCAGTTTGTTGGCGGCTGTTTCGTCTTTAACCAGAATATGTTTTACTTTATATTCTTTTTTATTGGCATTTGCCTTAACGATTTCATCGTAAGCTTTTTGGATTTCAGCATCGGAAATCTGGTTTTTCTGGCTCCAGTCCTGCAGTAAAGAGGCAATCAGGATTTCCTGTTTTGCATTGCTCAGGGCAAGCGAAACGTCATCTTTCTTGTCAATGCCTGCTTTTTCGGCTTCCTGAACCAGCACGGCGCGATTAATGAGCTCTTCGGTTAACTGTTTGCGGAACTCGGGGGTATCCTGGGCACCACGGGCAACCAGGGCCTTGACGGTGTTGTTAAGTTCGGCTTCGGTAATGGCGTTGCCATTCACGGTTGCAATGTTCTGGGCAAAAGCAGGCAGGGCTACCGCACAAGTTGCGGCAAGTAACATAAAGCGTTTCATAAGTTTCCTTTTGTTGTCAAATAGTAGTTTGAGTTTGAATGGCAAGTGCGTGGATTGGGAATGGAATCAGGTCATTAAGGGCATCATAGACCAGTCTTTGCCGGGCAACCCGACTTAAATCATTGAACAGGGCAGACTGAATGATGACCGTGTAATGGCCGGCGCCGTTTTGGCTGCCGGCATGTCCGGCATGCAAATGAGAGTCGTCAATGATTTGTAGTTTGAGCGGGGAAAGAGCAGAAAGCCTTTCTTCAATTAATTTAATACGATCTGACATGGTCGGGCTCAGTTCTCGGGAATGTCAATGTGGCGGCTGATCCAGAGGGACTGGCCGATAGCGAAAATAACAAGCAGAATGGTCATGCCGAACACCTTGAACGTTGCCCATTGGTCCAGGGTAAAATACCCCGAAAAGGCAACAAACAGGTTGATGGCACCGGCAATAATAAAAAAACCCGACCAGCTGTAATTAAGTTTGTCCCAGACATGATTGTCCATGTTCATTTGGGCACCAAGCAGTTTTTGAATGAGATTTTTTTTGAAAAACAGTTTGCCGCCGAGCAGGATGGTTGCAAACATCCAGTAAAGAACGGTGGGCTTCCATTTGACGAAGGCTTCATTCTGGAAATAAATGGTGGCACCACCGAACACGACAATAATAATCACGTTCATCCAGTTAGTGGCTTCAATAGGCTTTTTGCGTAGCTTGAGCCAGGCAATTTGCGCCACACTTGCCACAATGGCAGCCCAAGTGGCAACGTAGATGTCGGCTACTTTGAAAGCGACAAAAAACAGGACAAGTGGAAAAAAATCAAACAGGAATTTTTTCATTCGGTGGGTTCAAAACGTAAAGAAAGGGAGTTGATGCAATAACGCAGGCCTGTGGGGGGCGGTCCATCGGGAAAAACATGTCCTAGATGGGAATCGCAGATGTTGCACAGGATTTCGGTACGAACCATGCCATGGCTGGTGTCACGCTCTTCTCTGACATGATCGGGGTTGATTGGTTCAAAATAACTGGGCCAGCCACATCCCGCATCAAATTTGGTGTCTGAGGCAAAAAGGGGAGTGCCGCAACCCACGCAGCGGTAGATGCCTGCCGAGAAGGTGTTCCAGTAGCGCCCGGTAAAAGCGCGTTCGGTGCCTTTTTGCCGCGCCACATAATATTCTTCAGGAGTAAGCTCCTGTTGCCATTGCGCGTCGGATTTGATGATTTTCACTGTTCACCTGTTTGGGGAATGAAACATGCCATTTTAAATGAAATGAGTATTATGTGTTTTATTTCCCGGATAAGTTTATTTTTTTGTTACACATTGTTTGAATGCGGGAAAAAGTGCGCCAGGAGCCCATTACAAGGCACTATGTTAGCGTAAAATGAGGTTCTGCGGTATTTTCAAGGCTGACAAATGGTAAGATTCACGTTTGCCTTTTGTTACCTGCGGTTTTACTGCCCCATTTATTGTGTCCCTGGAGACAAATTAAACATGAAGCTTGCCAAATTAACCTCTTTAAGTATGATGCTTGCCACTGCATTCGTGGGTACTGCGATGGCGCAAAACGTCGTCAATGTTGGTGTGTCCATTTCCGCTACCGGTCCGGCAGCCTCGTTGGGCATTCCTGAAAAAAACACAGTCGACGTGGTTCCTGCCGACGTGAATGGCGTCAAGGTAAATTACGTTGTATATGATGATGCAACTGACACCACGCAAGCCGTTAAAAACATGCGCAAGCTGATCAGTGAAAACAAAATCGATGTCATGATTGGCAGCACGGTGACCCCTGGCTCCCTGGCCATGGTAGATGTCGCCGCCGAGAATAAAGTGCCGGTCATCAGCCTGGCAGGTAATGCTGTCGTGGTTGAGCCCCAGGAAGGCGCCAAGAAATGGGCGTTCAAAACCCCCCAAAACGATTTCCTGATGGCACAGGCCCTGGCTGATGCCATGAAAAAAGCGAATGTCAAAACCCTGGGCGTGATTGGTTTTGCCGATGCCTACGGCCAAAGCTGGCTGAATGAAGTGAAAAGTGTCCTGAAAGACACCGATATCAGGATTGTGGCCGAAGAAAGCTATAACCGTCCTGATACCAGCGTTACCGGCCAGGTGCTTAAACTGTTGGCCACCAAACCCGATGCGGTTCTGGTGGCTACCGCCGGTACACCGGGTGCTTTGCCTCAACGCGAACTTAAACAGCGTGGCTATAAAGGTCAAATCTATCATACCCATGGTTCTGCCAATAGCGACTTCCTGCGTGTATGTGCCAAGGCCTGCGAGGGCCTGGTATTGCCAGTGGGTCCATTGCTGGTGGCCGACCAGCTTGCCGATGATAATCCGGTCAAGGCCGAAGGCCTGTCTTACATAGAAAGCTATGAAAACAAATTCGGCAAAGGCTCTGTGAGTGTATTTGGCGGCCATATGTGGGATGCCGCTGCACTAATCAATGCAGCCATTCCCAAGGCGATTGCCAGCGGTGCACAACCTGGTACCGAAGCCTTCCGCGTGGCCATGCGCGATGCGCTTGAAAATACCAGTGACGTAAAAGGTGTGCATGGTATTTTCAACATGAGCCCAAACAATCATACAGGTCTTGATGAACGCTCGCGCGTACTGGTCAAGGTTGTTGATGGCAAGTGGGTTTATGCGCCCGAGCTGGGTACCGAATAAGCCAGCCCGATCAGCGCCATAAATGCTCTGGTGGCCCGTCCTGTCAGCAGGCGGGCCATTGTGGCAAATGCGCTGCCACTATTATTGTTCTACATATCAAAAAGAGAAAAAGCAGAAGATGGATTGGTCTATAGCCAAAATACTTATGCAGGACGGCTTGGTTACCGGGGTGATATACGCCCTGATGGCTGTTTCGCTGGTCCTTGTATTTGTTGTTACCCGCATTATTTTTATTGCACAGGGAGAGTTTGTCACTTTTGGTGCACTTACTTTTGCAATTATGGCCGATGGCGGCAAGCCTGGCACTATTTGGCTGCTGCCCATGTTCGGCGCGGTTTTGTTCCTGAAAGAGCTGTATTTTGTCTACCAGGGTAAAGACAGGAAAACGCTGCTTAAATCCCTGGGACTTTTTATTATCTACCCCTTGCTTTTGTTGTGGGCGGTGCCGGTTGTTCTGGCCACCGATCCTTCATTGTGGGTAAAAGCCTTCCTCACGCTGCTGCTGGTTGTGCCACTGGGCCCCATGCTTTACCGTATTGCCTACGAGCCGGTTGCCGAGCATTCGGTGCTTACCCTGTTAATTGTCTCCATTGCCGTGCATTATGCGCTGGTGGGATTGGGCTTGGTGTTTTTTGGTGCCGAAGGCTGGCTGGTTTCCGAACCTTTCTTTGACGGCTCGGTTGAAATAGCCTCGTTAAGCTGGTCATACCAAAGCCTGTTTGTCATTGGCATGACCGTGGCCATTATTGGTGCTCTGTGGCTGTTTTTTGGCAAAACCCTGTATGGCCGCGCCTTGCGCGCAACAGCGGTTAACCGTCGGGGTGCCCGACTGGTAGGTATTGGTACTTCCATGTCGGGGCACCTTACTTTCTTTTTAACCGCGTTGGTCGGGGTGTTGTCTGGCATCATGATCGTGTCATTCATTACCATTACCTATGAAACGGGTTTCATGATTGGCCTTAAAGGATTTGTAGGCGCCATTATTGGTGGTCTGGTCAGTTATCCGCTGGCGGCTTTTGGCGCCATTGCCATTGGCATTATCGAGGCCTTCACCACATTCTGGGCCAGTGATTACAAAGAGGTTATTGTCTTTGGTATTGTTATTCCTGTTCTGCTGTTACGCGCCATTTTAGTCAAGCACGAAGAGGATGAAGAATAATAAAATGAAACGTTTATTTCTTGCACTGTTTATCATTTTTCTGGTGGTTCTGCCTGTCTTTCCAGGCACCCCCGAGTTCTGGATCAACCAGATGAACTCGATCGGTATTGCCAGCCTGGTTGTGCTGGGGCTGGTGGTGCTGACCGGTGTGGGTGGCCTGACTTCTTTTGGTCAGGCTGCATTTGTCGGTATTGGTGCCTATGCAACCGCCTATCTGTCAACCACGGCCGGTTACTCTCCGTGGGTGGGTTTGCTGGTGGCCCTGGCTTTAACGTTTATCGTCTCCTATATTCTGGGGCAAATCACCTTAAGCCTGTCAGGGCATTATTTGCCGCTTAGCACGATTGCGGTTTGTCTGGTTTTTTATTACCTGTACGGCAACCTGGGTTTCCTGGGGCGTCACGATGGTATTCCCGGTATTCCACCCATCGAGATTTTTGGTTTTTCCCTGCTGAAGGCCAAACATATTTATTTTCTTATTTGGGCGTGCGTGCTGCTGGCCGTCTGGTTCAGCAAAAACCTGTTGGATTCCCGTCCCGGGCGGGCTATCCGTTCGCTCAAAAGCGGGGCGGGCATGGCCGAATCCTTTGGGGTGCATACCAAATATTATAAGGTGGTTGCTTTTGTCTACGCCGGTGTCTTGGCCGGGCTGGCAGGCTGGTTGTATGCCCACGAGCAGCGGGCTGTCAGCCCCAGTACGTTTGGTATTAACTACGGTATTGAATATCTGTTCATGGCTGTTATTGGCGGCTCAGCCAATATCTGGGGAGCTGTTTTTGGTTCCACGCTTATCCTTACCATGAAAGACCATATCCAGGATATTGTGCCACAATTGTTAAATACCTCGGCCAACTTCGAAATGGTGGTGTTTGGTATTTTAATGGTGTTTATTTTGCACCATGCCCGCGAAGGCCTGTGGCCCATACTGGTTAATTTTGTGGCCAAGTTCACCGGCAGCCAGCTGGTGCAGCCCAAACCGGTACCCGACGCTTCTTCAGCCCTGCCGCAGCGGAACAGGCCACAACATGGTGAGCTCATTCTTGAAGTGGACAATATCCGCAAGGAGTTTGGTGGCCTGGTGGCTGTCAATGATATCAGTTTCAATATCCATGCCGGTCAAATCATGGGCCTTATCGGGCCCAATGGCGCAGGTAAAAGTACCACTTTCAACCTGATTACAGGGGTGCACTCGCTAACCCGCGGTTCCGTACGTTTCATGGGGCAGGAAATCGGTTCGCTGTCATCCCGTAAAATCGCCGCGCTTGGCGTGGGTCGCACCTTTCAGCATGTGCAGCTGCTGCCAACCATGAGTGTGCTTGAAAACGTGGCGCTGGGGGCGCATTTGCGCGTCAATACGGGTATTGTGCAAAGTCTGCTGCATCTGGAGCGTGAGACCGAGGCCCAAATGCTGCAAGAAGCCAAAAAGCAGCTTGAGCGGGTCGGGCTGGGTGATTATCTGCACGAGCAGGCTGGCAATCTGTCTTTGGGCCAGCAACGTATTGTGGAAATTGCCCGTGCGTTGGCACTTGATCCAACCTTGCTGCTGCTTGATGAGCCTGCAGCAGGTTTGCGCTACAAGGAAAAGCAGGAGCTGGCCAGTGTACTGTCCGGTTTGCGCGATGAGGGAATGAGTATTTTGCTGGTGGAACACGATATGGATTTTGTCATGCGCCTGACCAATCATTTGGTGGTTATGGATTTTGGTACCCGTATTGCAGAAGGTACACCCGGGCAGATTCAGGTGAATCCCGTGGTGCTTGAGGCCTATTTGGGCGGTGTCGATGATGACCTGGGTATTTCCATTGACGCAAAGGGTGCAAACGCATGAGTATCTTACTGGAAACCAAAAACCTGTGTGCACAGTATGGCAAGGTGCTGGCTGTGCAAAATATCAATCTTAAAGTAAAAAGTGGCCAGGTGGTAACGGTTATCGGGGCCAACGGGGCGGGTAAGTCCACCTTGCTCAATGCCATCATGGGCTCACTGCCGGTTCCTGGCTCGGCCAATGGTGAGGTGGTTTACCAGGAACACGATATCAGTCGCCTGATTGTTGAAGACCGGGTGGCTAATGGCCTGTGCCTGGTGCCAGAAAAACGCGAGTTGTTTTCCAGCATGCCGGTCGAGGATAACCTGCTGCTAGGCGGTTTTCGCCGTTATCGTGCCCGGGAAAAAAACTGGAGGGACACGCTGGATGAAGTTTATGAACTGTTTCCGCGACTGAAAGAGCGACGCATGCAAAATGCCGGTACCTTGTCGGGCGGAGAGCGTCAAATGCTGGCGGTTGGGCGTGCCTTAATGGGCAAACCCAAAGTGCTGATGCTTGATGAGCCCAGCCTGGGGCTGGCGCCATTGGTGGTGCGCGAGGTTTTTCATACTATCATGAGGCTTCGGGAAAACGGGGTGTCAATTTTGCTGGTAGAGCAAAATGCCCGTGCTGCCCTGCAAGTGGCCGATTACGGTTACGTGCTTGAAATGGGAGAGGTCCGTCTTGAGGGTAATGCTTCCGAGCTGCTCCACGATCCCCGGGTTATTGAGAGTTATCTGGGTTTTGGCAAGCAGGACAATTAAGTAACAGCCCGGTGAGCCGCCAGCGGTTCACCAGCTTGGATTGCCAATCCGGGAAGATGTTTTTCGCAGGACTTGATGATTGTCCCGGCTGCTTCAGGATGTCCCGGTTTTATCAGGATGCCTTGGTTTTATCTTTGTAATCACAGATGTCCGCAATGCCGCATTGCGGACATTTTGGTTTTCGGGCCACGCACACATAGCGGCCATGCAATATCAGCCAGTGATGCGCGTCAAGCAAATATTCTTTAGGGACCAGCCTGAGCAGTTTTTTTTCTACTTCAAGCACATTCTTGCCCGGTGCAATGCCGGTGCGATTGGAAACCCGGAAAATATGCGTGTCTACCGCCATGGCAGGTTGGCCAAAAGCGGTATTAAGCACTACATTGGCGGTTTTTCGGCCTACGCCAGGCAAGGACTCCAGCGCTTCACGGTTGCCGGGGACCTGGCCGTTGTATTGGTTTTGCAAGATCTCACAGGTGGCCAGGGCATTTTTAGCCTTGGTTTTGTACAGGCCAATGGTGCGAATGGCTTCGGTAAATTTTTCCAGTCCCATGTCCAGGATATCCTGGGGTGTTTTACAGGTGTCGAAAAACTTGCGGGTTGCAATATTAACCGCTTTATCGGTGGCCTGTGCCGATAACAGTACCGCAATCAGCAACTGAAAATTGTTTTCGTATTCCAGTTCTGTGGTGGGTTTGGGGTTGGCGGCTTTAAAGCGGGCAAAAATCTCTTTTCTTTTTTCGGCGTTCATGGTTATGGGGTGGCAGGGCCTTTTTTTATGCCTTGCTGGCGTCGTTCACGAGCCCGTTGCAGTGCCAGGGCAATGGCCTCTTTCTTAAGCTGCTCAGCGGTTTTTTCATTGCCTGACGGTTGGGGTGGCGTGGGCAGGCTGGCCAATTCTTCGGAATGCGTAGCGGTTTGAATGGATTTCTGGTTAAGACGGGCCTCTTCCTGCAGGCTTAGTTTTAGCAGGCGTGCAGCACGTTGCTCATGGCGATCCCGCGCGGCATTGGCGTCTGCAGTCGTCCAGGTGCGGTTGGCATCAACCATGCTGATGCAGTCAACCGGACAGGGCGCAACGCATAAGTCGCAACCCGTGCATAATTGCGGGTCTACCGTATGCATGAATTTATTGGCACCAATAATGGCGTCTACCGGACAGGCCCGGATGCACAGGGTGCAGCCAATGCAGTGGGCTTCATCAATCACCGCCACCTGCAGGGGGATCTCAGGGCCGCATTCCGGGTCCAGGGGTAAGACCGGTACTTGCAGCAAAGTAGCCAGCTGCTGTATGCCCTGGCTGCCCCCGGGAGGGCAGCGGTTGATGCTGGCTTCTTGCTGAACCAGTGCCTGTGCATAGGGTTTACAGCCATCATAGCCGCATTTTGTGCATTGGGTTTGCGGCAGGATGGCATCAATTTTCTGAAGTAGGGATTTGCTTGTCATAGTAAAAATAAAAAAGGCCTGTTGTTTGAACAGGCCTTCCCATTTTAACCGGAAATCAGTCCCGGTCGACGTTATTGATGAATTCTTTCACTTCAGGAAAAATTCGCATACGCCACTTGGTGCCGGAAAAAATACCATAGTGTCCACAGCCAGTTGCCTGCAGATGGTATTTGTTGGCATTAGGTATGTTGCCACACAGTTCATGGGCCACACGGGTTTGCCCATGGCCGGTAATGTCATCCAGTTCACCTTCAACGGTCATGAGTTTGACATTGCGGATATGATCGGGATCTACCCGTACGCCACGAACATCCCAAAGCCCGCGTGGAAGCAGGTGTTCCTGGAAGACGACCCGAATGGTGTCAAGGTAATATTCGGCCGGCATGTCCAGCACCGCATTGTACTCATCGTAGAATTTGCGGTGGCCACTGGCTTCCATCTCATTGCCTTTCATAAGGTTGCGATAGTAGTCGTAGTGCGACTGCATGTGTTTGTCGGGATTCATGGAAACAAAACCGGCATGTTGCAAAAAGCCCGGATAAACCTTGCGGCCCACACCCGGGTAACGGGAGGGCACGATGTGAATCAGCTGGTTTTCAAACCATGAATAGGGTTTGGTACTGGCCAGTCCGTTAACTTCGGTGGGCGAGTAACGGGTATCCAGCGGGCCACCCATCATGATCATGCTTTTGGGCATAACCGTTTCATTATTGCCCGCCATCAAAGAAATTGCGGCCAGAACGGGTACGGTAGGCTGGCAAACCGACATAACGTGCAGGTCTGGGCCCAGCGTGCGGATGAATTCCTGGATATATTCAATGTAGTCATCCAGATGGAAGGTGCCTTCAGCCAGGGAAACCATGCGCGCATCGATCCAGTCGGTCACGTAGACATCATAAGCGCTTAGCATGGTGCGTACCGTATCACGCAGCAAAGTGGCATGGTGCCCGGACAGCGGGGCAGCAATCAGCACTTTTGGACAGGGTTTTGCGTTGGGTTCAGGTTCGCGAACAAAATGAACCAAATTGCAAAAAGGTTTGCTTTGGGCAATTTCAGCATGAACCCTCACTTCGCGGTCTTCCACGATGACTGAATTGATGCCCCATTCGGGTTTTTCATAATCCTTGCCCAATCGATGAATGAGTTCAAGCCCTGCCGATATCTGTTTTGAGTTGGGGATATAGGCGTATGGACTGTAAGGATTGGAAAAAAGTTGAGAGCCTATGTTCGTGAAAGCCGAAATAGGAGCCAGTATGGAGCGGGTCAATTCATGAAATTGGTACAACATAATCTCATTTCCTTGTTGTTGTTTTGCCCAGAAAAACCTGGTGCATGATAAAAGTCTAGCACCAGTGATCTGGATATAACATCAGGAAATGTTAATTTTCACCTAAAACAGACAGAAGTTAGGGAAATTACTATTTTGTTACTATTCATAAATACGTTATAGGGCAATAAATAAGGAATTATTACCAGTAATTTTCAACGGCAAGATTGCCCGGGATGCCGCGCCTGCCGGCTGCGAAGCCTTTTTCACCCAGTATTTTTCGTGCTTCAGAGAGCATCTCGGGGTTGCCACACAGCATGATTCTTGATGTTTCCGGATCCAGTTTCAAGCCGCTTAACTGCTCAAGCTTGCCATTGCTGATAAGGCTGGTCAGGCGTTCCTGCGGATGGTTTTTGTAAGCCTCCCGGGTGGGAAGGGGCAAGTAAACAAAACGATCGCCAAACTGTTGTTGCCATTTGGCCATTTCATCCTGATAAGTCAGCTCTTCGCAGGTACGAACACCATGGGCCAGGATGATTTTGTCAAACCGTTCCCAGGTGGCGGGGGTGTTGAGCATGGAGATATAGGCCGATAAGCCGGTGCCTGTAGCAAGTAGCCACAAATTGCCTCCCTGGGGGAAACGGTCTATGGTCAGGAAACCAAAGGCGGTTTTGTCGATATAAACCGGGTCGCCGGTTTTAAGGCCGGCCAGGCGGGGACTGAATTCGCCCTCAGGTACTACAATAGAGTAAAAAGACAGAAAATCATCCTCTGGGGTACTGACCATGGAATAGGCACGCCAAATAGTGGGCTCGGCAGCGTGGTCATTGCTGGCGGGCAGGCCAAGCCGGGCAAACTGGCCCGGTTCAAACTGGAAGGCACTATCGCGGGTGGTGGTGATCGAGAACAGCTTGCCGGGCACCCATTCGGTCATGCCGGTTACTGTTTCACGGGTATATTTCTGGTCAGTCATATTTTCCTGTTTTTTCGGTCAGCTATTTTTCCAGGTACTGGAGTTTGTCTGGTACGTTATTCCACTCATCAGCATCGTCAAGCGGTTTTTTAGAGCGGCTGATGGTTGGGAACTCGGGGCTGAGTTCTGCATTGATTTTGATGAAATGGATCTGGTCCTGTGGCACGTCCTCTTCAGCAAAAATGGCATTGGCCGGACACTCGGGAATACAGACGGCACAGTCAATGCATTCATCGGGATCAATCACCAGGAAGTTGGGGCCTTCCTTGAAACAATCGACAGGGCATACATCAACACAGTCTGTATATTTGCATTTAATACAGTTTTCGGTAACAACGTGAGTCATTTAAAACTCCAATAAACGACATTAAAAATGTGATTTTACCCAATCTTGAAATACTTGGCGCTCAAAACCCTGATAGCTGTGATATGGTTATAAAAAATTCACCGTGACCGACATGATTATTACCTCGCTTTTAGATACCGATTTATATAAATTCAGCATGATGCAGGTCGTGTTGCATCAGTTTCCAGGTGCCCAGGTGGAGTACCGCTTCAAGTGCCGTTCCAAGGGTGTCAACCTGCGTCCTTACATTAATGAAATACGCGAGGAAATTCATCATCTGTGCCAGTTGCGCTTCACTGAAGATGAACTGGACTATTTGCGCAACATGCGTTTCATCAAAAGTGATTTTGTTGATTTCCTGGGCCTGTTTCATTTGCCCGAAAAATGCATCGAAGTAGGTGAGGGCCCCGAGGAAGGGGAAATTACCATCGAGGCCAAAGGCCCCTGGCTGCATACGATTTTATTTGAAATCCCGGTGCTGGCCATTGTGAATGAAGTGTATTTCCGCAATGTGCATAAAAATCTTGATTGGACGGAAGGCAGGCGTCGCCTGAATGAGAAAATTGAACTGGTCAATGCCAGTACCGACCTGAAAAGTTTCAAAATTTCCGAATACGGTACCCGCCGGCGATTTTCCAAGGCCTGGCATCATGAAGTGGTTAAAACCCT
Source organism: Advenella faeciporci (assembly GCF_014652395.1). Classification (GTDB taxonomy): domain Bacteria; phylum Pseudomonadota; class Gammaproteobacteria; order Burkholderiales; family Burkholderiaceae_B; genus Advenella; species Advenella faeciporci. Next base: position 361,778 of record NZ_BMYS01000001.1, on the reverse strand, counting down.
TAAAGAAAAAATGGGCAACCATTTCGTGGGTACCAGTAATGTCTTAATGGCCAAAGAATATAATACAACTCCCTTGGGTACCATGGGGCACGAATATTTGCAGGCCTGCCAGGCATTGGGGCCGCGCTTGCGCGATTCCCAGGTGTTTGCCCTTGAAATGTGGGCTAAAGAATACCGTGGTGACCTGGGTATTGCCCTGTCTGATGTTTACGGCCTGAATGCTTTCCTGCGTGATTTTGACATGTATTTTTGCAAATTGTTTGATGGCGCGCGTCACGATTCCGGCGATCCGTTCGAATGGGGAGAACGCCTGTTGGCCCATTATCAGGCCAATCGGGTAGATCCCATCAGCAAAACCCTGGTTTTTTCCAATAACCTCAATTTTCCAACAGCCATGGAGATTGCGCGTCGTTTTAGTGGGCGCTGCAAGGTGTCTTTTGGGATTGGCACTAATTTAACCAACGACATGGGTGTGCCAGCCTTGCAGGTGGTCATGAAAATGGTTCGTTGCAATGGCCAGCCGGTTGCCAAGGTTTCAGACGAACCCGAGAAAACCATGTGTGATGACCCTGCTTATTTGTCTTATTTGCGGCATGTCTTTGATTTGCCCGCTGCCTGATTTTTTCTCAACCTTTTACAGGAAACCTTGAATGAGCGATATTAAACGTACCAATGTGGGTGCCCGCTTGTCCGATATGGCTGTTTATAATGGCGTTGCCTACCTGGCTGGGCAGGTTCCCACCGATGCTTCACTGGATATGGAAGGCCAAACCGCCCAGGTACTGGCTACCATCGACGAGTTGCTGGCGCAGGCCGGTACCAGCAAAGAAAGAATTTTAATGGCACAAATTTATGTGGCCAATATGGCCGAATTCCCTGCCATGAATAAAGCATGGGATCAATGGGTCTCCAAAGAAAACGCACCACCCCGTGCAACGGTGGAAGCCCGTTTGGCCAATCCCGGTTTCAAGGTTGAAATCGTTGTGACAGCAGCGCTTTAAGTTTTACTCGTTCCCGTGCTCCCGCGTGGGAATGCGTATCCGGTTTACTCGTTCCCATGCTCCCGCGTGGGAATGCGTATTTCATAGCCAGGCATAAAGCGTGCCTCCCACTTCGGCAGCCTGGGCCAGCTGTTCGGCTGACAGGCTTTTCGGCGCAAGGATTTCTTCTTTGGTCTGGCTGGCGGTATTCAATATAATGGCTGGCACTTTTTCGTTAAGGCGCCAGCCGGTGCAAATGCGCTGCAGCTGTCGCAGTGCTCCTTGCCCGTCAGAGCCGGCGGTAATAATCGCACTGTATGGCCGTCCCTCTACGTTGCCCAGTAGATCATAATAAAAACGGTCAAAAAACTCTTTCATGGCACCACTTAGGCTGGCCAGGTTTTCAGGGGCGCAAAACAGGTAGGCATCTGCCTGTAAAAGCAGGTCAAGCGTTACCTCGTTGGCGTTCAGCATGATGATTTCATCTTGCTGGCCCAGTTCCTGGCGAATCTTGCGGGCGCTGTCACAGGCCGCCTGGGCAGCCAGTTTGGCGGCATTAGTGCGTGAATGCCAAATGACTAACAACGTTTTTGTATTTGCGTCCATAGTTTCGGCCTGTACAATAAGGGGTGTTGCATTTGATTTCTTATATTATTCCTTAACCATGATTCACATGATACCCGATAGCGAAAATAAAAACGTCCTTGATGAAGCGTGGCTTGAGTCGGTGTGTGAAGACCTTCGACCCGAAGAGTGGCGCTTGCTGGAAAAAGCAACCAGCTGGGCTTTGCAAACCATGGGCGGGCAGATTCTTGCAACCGGAGAGCCAGCACTTAAACATGCTGCCGGGGTGGTCAGGATTTTATCCCTGCTCCAGGTTGATGCGACCACTATGGTGTCGGGCCTTATTGCCGCCATGCCCACAAAGCAAGAGGCAGCTTCTGAAAAAAACTACAAGAACGAAATTATCAATCAGTTTGGGCTGGAGGTCTTTAATCTGGTCCAGGGGTCACGGGAATTGGTCAAAATAGGCTTGGTGGCCCGCAATGCAGGTACTGCCAGCCAGGAAGGCGGCAATAGCGGCAACCAGCAGGAAATGCTGCGCAAAATGTTGCTGGCCATGGCTACCGATTTGCGAATTGTGCTGGTGCGTCTGGCTTCCCGGTTGCAAACATTGCGCTGGTTTGCTGAAACCAAGAAACCCTGCCCTGAAGATATTTCCATTGAAACCCGCGATGTGTATGCGCCACTGGCCAATCGCCTGGGGATCTGGCAAATCAAATGGGAAATGGAAGACCTTTCTTTCCGCTTTCTTGAGCCCGAGGTGTACAAGGATATCGCCAAAAAACTGGAAAGTCGCCGTGTAGAGCGTGAAAGCCTTGTTGCCGCAACCGTCAATGAGATTCGGGATTCGTTGCAGGAAATGGGCATCAAGGCCGATGTGGCCGGTCGAGCCAAGCATATTTACAGTATTTACAACAAGATGCGCAACAAACAGCTTGATTTTGACCAATTGTATGACTTGCAGGCTTTGCGTATTATTGTGGATACCGAACGGGATTGTTACACCGCCTTGTCACTGGTGCATGCCAAGTGGACACCGGTTATGGACGAATACGATGATTACATTGCCAATCCCAAACCTAACGGTTACCGCTCCCTTCATACGGTAGTTATGGGTGATGACGGTCGCGCTTTTGAAGTGCAGATCCGCACCACGCAAATGCATCAGTTTGCCGAATATGGCATGGCGGCCCACTGGCGCTATAAAGAAGCCGGGGTAAAAGGCGGGCAGGTAGCGGCTTCCAGCCTGTATGACCGCCAGGTTTCCTGGATGCGGCAGTTGCTTTCGTGGCGCAAAGAGGTAGGCATTACCGAAAAAGAAGAAAAAAAAGCGTCTGAAGAAAATGGGGTAAACCAGCCTGGGCTGGAGCGTAAAAAAGCCGAATTGAAAAAAACCGGCGAACAGCTGGAACAAATGAAAGAGGGTGAAAGGCATGAGCGTATCTATGTGCTCACACCGCAGGCCCGTGTCATTGAGCTGGCGGAAGACAGTACGCCGGTTGACTTTGCCTACCATCTGCATACAGACCTGGGACACCGTTGTCGGGGAGCCAAGGTAGACGGCCATATGGTTGCGCTTAACACCAAACTGAAAACCGGCCAGACGGTTGAAATTATTGCTGCCAAGTCGGGCGGGCCTTCCCGTGACTGGCTGAATTCGCAACTGGGTTATTTGGCCAGCCCCAGGGCCAGGGCCAAGGTGCGATTATGGTTTAATGCGATTGAATTGCAAAAACGTATTACCAGCGGACAAGAGCAGGTTGAGAAGGAATTGCAACGCTTGGGTAAAACAGCGGTTAATCAGGAACAGCTGGCCGAAAAACTGGGCTTTGCCCGTGCCGATGATTTGTATGTGGCAGTCGCCAAAGACGAGTTCAGCTTGCGGTCCATTGCTTCTGCTTTTGCCGAGCCGAGCGCTGAAACCGGTGCCGAAGACAAAATCCTGGTGGCTCGCCAAACCGATACCCGCCAGGCAGGTAAGGGCGGTGTGCTGGTGGTGGGGGTTGATTCATTAATGACCCAGCTGGCACGTTGTTGCCGCCCGGCACCACCCGATGATATTGTCGGTTTTGTCACCCGTGGCCGGGGGGTATCCATTCATCGTCAGGATTGCACCTCGTTTTCCGTGTTAAGGCATAAAAACCCCGAACGGGTCATTGATGTTGCCTGGGGTAATACCGAAGACACGGTCTATCCGGTCAATATTGCCGTGCATGCGCAGGATCGCACAGGTCTGCTGCGGGATGTCTCTGAAACTTTTTCCAGGCTTAAGCTTAAGGTGGTTGGCGTCAATACGCAAAGCAAGCGTTCGCTGGCACATATGCACTTTACCATCGAGATCCAGAATGGGGAGCAATTGTCCCGGGCTTTGCAAGCCTTATTGGAAATCCCCGGGGTAATGTCTGCGTCCCGCTGTTAAATTGAGTAAAATGACTGTTAAATAAAATAATTGAATGCGCTGCAGGAGGCGTTTTGAAACCCTATAATTACCCAGATGAAAAAGGTCATTTTGGCCGATTTGGCGGTATTTTTGTTGCCGAAACATTAATGCATGCCATCAAGGAACTGAACGAAGCTTACGAAAAATACCGGAATGACCCCGACTTTGTTGCTGAATACAATGATGAACTGGCTCATTTTGTGGGGCGTCCCAGCCCGGTTTACCATGCCAAACGCTGGTCAGAACTGCTGGGTGGTGCCCATATCTGGTTCAAGCGCGAAGACCTGAATCACACGGGTGCCCATAAAATCAACAATTGCATTGGTCAAATCCTTTTGGCCCGTAAAATGGGCAAAACCCGTATTATTGCCGAAACCGGCGCTGGCCAGCACGGTGTGGCCACGGCTACCGTGGCAGCCCGTTACGGCCTGGAATGCGTGGTTTACATGGGGGTCGAAGACGTCCGCCGTCAGGCCCTTAACGTTTATCGCATGAAACTGCTGGGCGCTACCGTGGTGCCGGTAGAGTCCGGCTCCAAAACGCTTAAAGATGCGCTTAACGAAGCCATGCGTGATTGGGTCACCAATATTGATAACACTTTCTACATTATTGGCACGGTGGCCGGTCCGCACCCTTATCCGGCCATGGTGCGTGATTTCCAGAAAATCATCGGTGAAGAATGCCTTGAGCAAATGCCCCAACGTGCAGGCCGCCAGCCTGACTATGTGGTTGCCTGCGTGGGTGGCGGCTCCAATGCCATGGGCATTTTCTATCCGTATATTCCTCACGAAGAAGTCAAGCTGATTGGTGTTGAGGCCGCCGGCGAGGGTCTGGATACCCCGCGTAACGCAGCTTCCATCAATTCGGGCCAGGTAGGTGTGTTGCATGGCAACCGTACCTTTGTGATGCAAAACGAAGATGGGCAGGTACAGGAAACCCATTCCATTTCCGCGGGCCTTGATTATCCCGGCGTAGGTCCCGAACATGCCTGGTTGCATGAAATTGGCCGTGTTTCCTATGAAAGCATCAATGATGCCGAAGCACTGCAGGCCTTTCATGACTGCTGCCGTTTTGAGGGAATTATTCCCGCGCTTGAATCCTCCCATGCCCTGGCTTATGCCGCCAAGCTGGCACCCACCTTGCCTGCCGACAAGATCATTCTGGTCAATCTCTCAGGCCGTGGTGACAAGGATATGCATACTGTGGCTGAATTTAGCGGAATCGAGCTGTAAAGGAAAACAACAATGGCTTTAAAAAGAATTGACAATGCATTTGCAAAGGCAGGGCAGCGCGCAGCCCTGATTCCCTACATCACCACCGGAGATCCCAGTCCACAAGCCACGCTGGCATTAATGCACAGCCTTGCAGAGGCGGGCGCTGACATTATTGAACTGGGTGTGCCTTTTTCCGATCCCATGGCCGACGGTCCGGTGATTCAGCGTGCCGCTGAACGGGCCATTGCCAAAGGGGTGGGTCTGCCCCGGGTTCTTGACATTGTCAGTGAGTTCCGTAAGGTCAATAACGAAACGCCTGTTGTGTTAATGGGTTATGCCAACCCCATCGAAGCCATGGGGCGCGCTGTTTTTGCGGAAAAAGCCGGTGCCGCCGGTGTGGATGGCGTATTGGTGGTAGACTATCCGCCCGAGGAATTTGATGAATTTACCGCGATTCTGAAAGAAAAGGGTATTTCCCCCATATTTCTATTGGCGCCCACTTCTACTGAAGCCCGCATCCAGTCGGTGGCTCGTGTGGCCGAAGGTTATGTCTATTACGTGTCTTTGCGTGGCGTCACCGGTTCGGGTGCGCTTAATGTAGAAGATGTGCAGCAACGTGTGCTGGACATCAAAAAACACGTAAAAATTCCGGTGGGTGTCGGTTTTGGCATTCGTGATGCCGAAAGCGCTGCAAAAATTGCCAAAGTGGCCGATGCGGTTGTCATTGGCAGTAAAATCATCGAAACCATGGAACAGGCAATTGCCGGCAAACCTGAGGACCAGGTGACCGAAGTGGCCGTTGCTTCAGCAAGCACATGGCTCAAAGGCATACGTGAAGCGCTGGACAAGGTTCAAAACAAGGATAAATAATGAGTTGGCTCGATAAAATTCTCCCCCCCCGTATCAACAAGAAGGCCGATTCGGGTTCACGGCGTGTTCCCGAGGGCGTATGGGTTAAATGTCCCTCTTGCGAGACCGCCCTGTATAAGGAAGATCTGGTACGGGCCCTGAATGTTTGCCCCAAGTGCGAACATCATATGCGATTAAGTTCACGCGCACGCATCGATTCCCTGCTTGATGCAGAAGGACGGGTTGAAATTGGCGATCACATTCGTTCAACCGACCCCCTCAAATTCAAGGACAGTCGCAGATACCCCGAGCGTCTGGCCGAAGCCGTGAAACAAACCAATGAAACCGATGCATTGGTGGTAGTGAGCGGGGCAATCATGTCTTTGCCGGTTACGCTTGCCTGCTTTGAATTCAACTTCATGGGTGGCTCAATGGGCTCGGTGGTGGGCGAGCGCTTTGTGCGCGGCGTGCAGGCCGCCATTGAAAACCGTACCCCTTTCATTTGTGTCTCGGCATCGGGTGGCGCGCGCATGCAGGAAAGCCTGTTTTCGCTCATGCAAATGGCTAAAACCAATGCCATGCTTACCCGGCTTTCCGCCGAAGGTTTGCCGTTTATCAGCGTGCTTACCGATCCAACCATGGGTGGGGTATCGGCCAGCTTTGCCTTTATGGGGGATGTGGTCATTGCCGAGCCCAAGGCGCTTATTGGTTTTGCCGGTCCGCGGGTGATTGAACAAACCGTTCGCGAGCAATTGCCCGAAGGCTTCCAGCGTGCTGAATTCCTGCTTGAAAAAGGTGCTGTCGATATGGTGGTTAACCGTCATGATTTACGTGAAGAACTGGCTCGCCTGATGGCTTTGTTAACCCGTCAGTCCAACGAGGCCTTATCGGCATAAACCATGTTTGCGGGGTTTTTTTAGCCCCTTGCCATTAAATTTCGGCATTCAACAACAACCCCGGCTATATGATCATGGCCGGGGTTGTTTGTTTAAAAAAGATGACATGTCCGTAATGACTGATAGAATGATGAAATTTTATTCCTATGCGTCAAATATAAAATGTCCTCCAATTCATTTAATCTTGAAGATTCCCTTACGTATAAACTGCATTCCCTGGCAAAGTTAATTGACAAGCACGCCGACTATGCGGACATTCGGCATGCCCGTATTTCTTTTGCCGAGGGCAGGGTGCTTGCCGTGATTGGTTTTAATAACAGGCTGTCGGTGTTGCAAGTGGCTAAAAAGGCCAACCTTGACAAAAGCCAGGGTAGCCGGGCAGTGGTTTCCCTGGTTGGCAAGGGGCTGATAGAAAAACGCCAGCAAAAGCAGGATGCCCGGGCATTTGATTTGTCCCTGACAGAAAAAGGCAGGCTGGTTTATGAGGAAGTGGTGGCCCTGATTACGCATCGCAATGAAATCGCGATGAGAACTTTGTCGGCAGAAGAACAACAAAATCTAATCAATTTAATGAATAAAATCCAGCATAATCTGGAAAATAATTAACGCAGATCAAAAAAAACTTGAAAATGGTTGTGTTTGCAACTAAAATTGCTTGCAAATGCAACCACTTTTGCGTGTTGCTTATTTCATAAACATAAATTGAATAATATCCATTTCTGGAGACATTATGCATACGCCTGTTACTGTTCCGCGTCAATCCCTGTATCACTCATACACTGTTTACCCGCATACCTTTCCGTCTGATCCTGCCCGGTCCAATGGCGTTGTCACCATTGTAGGCGGTGGCCCTATTGGCCTGGTGGCCTCACTTATCCTGGCCAGGCACGGCATTAAAAACATCGTGCTCCTGTCAGAGCAGCAAGTGTCAGAAGGCAGCCGGGGCCTGGTTTATACCCGTCGCTCCATGGAAATCCTGAAGGTTGCTGGCGTGGCCGATCGCATTATGGAAAAAGCCCTGTCCTGGACCAGCGGCAATTCTTTTTATAGCGGCAAGCGGGTTTTCCGCATGGAAAATCCGGTTGATCCCCAGGATAGTTATCCGCCCCTCAATAACCTGCAGCAAAACCACCTGGAAACCTATCTGGTTGAAGAGGCAGCCAGGCAACCCCTGATTGAATTGCGCTGGGGCAATCATCTGACTTCATTCTCGCAAGATGAGCATGAAGTGACTTTGGTGGTGGATACGCCTGAAGGCGAATACACTTACAAAACCCCTTGGCTGATTGCCGCAGACGGTGCCCGTTCTGCAGTGCGCCAAAGCATGGGCCTAACCATGGAAGGCAATAGTTATGAAGGCCGCTTTGTGATTGTGGACATTCGCATCGACTTGCCTTTGCCTACCGAGCGTCTGGCTTATTTTTCACCCGACTGGAACCCTGGCAACACCATTTTGCTGCATAAAGAGCCTGACAATATCTGGCGTTTTGACTATCAATTGCCGGCCCATGTCTCCAATGAAGAGGCGCTGGATCTGCAAAATATTAATCAAGCGGTTAATGCACAGCTTAAAATGATGGGGTACGAAGACAAGCAATGGGAGCTTGACTGGTATTCGGTATATTCAGCCCGTGCGCTTACCTTGCCTGAATACGTACACAACCGTATCCTGTTTGCGGGTGATTCCGCCCATATGCTGCCCATCTTTGGCGTGCGTGGTGCCAATACCGGTTTTCAGGATGTGATGGATTTATGCTGGAAACTGGCCGCGACCATTAAAGGCTGGGGTTCTTCTTATCTGCTTAATTCGTATACCCATGACCGCGTTGGTGCCGCCATGGAAATTATTGATGAAGCGGGTAAAAGCACACGTTTCATGGCACCGCCCACCGATGGTTTCCGTTTGCTGCGCGATGCCACGCTGTCCCTGTCCCTGAAGCACGAATTCGTTCGTCCGCTGTTTCACTGGAGAACTTCCCGTGCCCATGTGTACCGTTCTTCTCCTGTTAACAGTATTGGCGATGATAACCAGGACATGATACCGGAATTGGAAAATGGCGCACCTATTCCCAATCTGAAGCTGTCTGGCAAACAGTATCTCTACGACGAGCTGGGTCTGGATTTTAATATTGTTTATTTTGGCAACGAAGAAAGCCTGCCCGATTCATTGCAAAAAGAAGTCAATGAGCTAAGAAGTCAGGGTGTACCATTCAAGGTCATTGTCCTGTCTTCTGAAAACACGGCTACCGCTGGTGCCGATAAAACTTTCAGGGTAGATGCACAATTGCTGCAAAGCCGTTACGGGGCAAGCCAGGGACAGGTTTATCTGGTTCGCCCCGATCATCATATTTGCGGACGCTGGAAAAAATATGTACCGGGTTCCCTGGAAAACGCGTTCCAGAAATTCATTAAAAAATCTGCCTGAGGAGGGGTGAAAAATGAGTATTGATATTCAAAGCCTTGAAAAAGTATACGATAGCCTGTCATTTGCCATTGACAGTTTACCCGAGGAAAAGCGTAGCCTGTTTCTGACCAAACTGGTTTTGTTGCTGGGTAACGAGATTGCAGATGCAGACAAAATCTGCCATCTTATTAATGATGCGGCTACATTTGAAAACTAGGCCTTATTAGTTTTTTGACGGTACTGGGGTAAGGCATGAAAGTGTCTTGCCCATTCGTATTTGTCGTGTTTCGTTTTTTTATTTTAATGTAATTGCGTACCCGAAATACTGAGGCGGGTAGCGTATAAATAGTAACTGGAAGGAGATAAAACCATGATCAAATCAATTAACAAGCTGTTGCTGCTTACGGCCGTAGGTGTTTCAGGGGTGGCGCAGGCCGCATGGCCCGAGCAGCCCATTCGTTGGGTAGTGCCCTATCCGGCCGGTGGTGGCACCGATGTGATTGCCCGTACGGTTGCCATCAATCTTGAAAAACATCTGGGCAAGCCGCTGGTCATTGAAAACCGACCCGGTGGTGGCACCAGTATTGGCGCAACCGCAGTGGCTAATGCCGACCCTACCGGTTATGTTTTGGGCACGGCCGATTCCGGTACTTTGGCGTTTAACCCGTCTTTGTACAAGCAGTTAACTTACGATCCCGCCAAATTCACCTACCTTGGCGGTTTGGCCCGTTTCCCGCTGGTGCTGGCTGTTCCGGCAAATTCACCCTATCAGAAACTGGAAGACCTGCTTGAAGCCGCCCGCAAGGAACCGGGCAAGCTGTCAGCCAGTTCAGCGGGTGCCGGTTCTCCGCACCATCTGGCGCTGGAGCGCTTCAAGCAGCTAACCAATACCGATATTTTGCATGTTCCGTATCGGGGCGCTGCACCGGCATTGCAAGATCTGATTGGCGGACGGGTAGACTTGATGTTTGCCGACCTGGGTTCCGGCTTGCCCAATATCAAGGCGGGTAAGGTTCGTGTGCTGGCCGTGGCGGTACCCGAACGTTTGGCCAATGTGCTGCCCGACGTGCCTACCATGAATGAAGTTGGTGTGGACGGTTTTGTGGCCTATGCATGGCAAGGTCTGGTTGGTCCGGGTGGGTTGCCCCAGGAAGTGGTTGAGAAAGTTTCAGCTGATTTGCTGGCCACCCTGAAAGATCCTGAGGTGAGCGAGAAAATCAATGCCATGGGTATTGAAACCATGCCAATGACAGCCGGGCAATTCAAGGCCTACTCTGACAAAGAGCGTGAGGAATGGGCGAAAGTGATCCAGGCAGGTAATATCACGCTGGATTAATGTTATTCAAGGTGCTGTCCGCCCTTTCAGGGTGGGCAAGTCTTGAAGCCTTGAAGGCATGCAGGACGGGCAGTATGAAAGATTGCAGGCAGTAAAAAAGCCCCAGGAATTGAATTTTTCCAGGGGCTTTTTCTTGGGCATCGACGTTAGGGGAAACTTATTTTTTGGTTTCCACTATTTCCAATGGTACTTCTTCTGTTTTTGCTGCAGCTTTGCGGGTACGTCCCAGTTTGGGTTTGGGTTGTTCCACTTGTTGTACCAGACTGGCCTTGGTTTCAATCCATTGCATGCCGGTGCTGGAGGCAATTTCTTCAAGTGAAGTCTGCGTACCGGTTGCAGGGGCTGATTCCGTGGTTTGTGCTGCTGTGATGTCAGCGATTTGTGCAACAGCTTCGCTTTCTGCAGATACTGCCACTGGACTTGCCACTTCTTTAGCGGCTGTTTCTGCCACAGAAGCGGGTGCGCTTTCAATAGCGGAGCCGCTTTCAGTCACACTTGCATGCACCGTTTCTGTAATGACCGGCTGTTCTGCTGGCATACTGGCTAACGAGTCAGGCTCGGCAGTGTCAGGTCGGCTGGTCTCTACAGGCAAAGCAGGCTGGTTGCCTGTGGCTGTTGAGTCTGTTGTTACCGTAGCGGGTTCAGCGTTGATGAGTGCGGGTTCAGCCCTAACTGTTGCAACAGGCTCTGCTTCGGCAGGTGCAGTCACAATGGTTTCAGCCTGTTTGGCAGGGGCTTGCTCAGCAGGAGCAGCGACAGATGTTTCCTGAGCTGATGGGGTGGCCGTTGTAATGGCTTCCTGTGTCTCTGCAGTTACGTTGTCTTGCGCTGGTTCCGCCTTGGCAGTCGGTGCCGCCTCAGGGGGGTGTTGGGCAAGGTTTTCCGCTTTGGCCAAGAGAACTTCATTAGGTACAAAAGCAGCCGATGCCGATGTGTTTTCTGTGGTTCCCTGTTCATCGGCAGGACGGCGGGTACGACGGCTGCGGCGGCGTGGGCGACGACGTTTGTTTGGATCAAGCGCCTCACCGGTTTCCTCATCAAATGTGGCGGTGTTTTCTGCCAGGTCTTCATTGGCAGTGTCTTCGGCGACTTCGCTGGCCGGCAGGGCGGCCATGGTGGCTACCACAGAAGTTGCCGCGGCTTTGGTGGTGGTGTTTTCAGTTTCCTGGACAGCCTCTGGCTCGGCTTTCACCCTGGCAGGACGCTGTTTGGCAGGCGCTTCATCGCTGGTGCTTTCAGGATTTGCGTTGTCCTGGTTCAGGTTCTGCTCTTTGTTGTCGCTGGTGTTTTCACGACGGTTACGTGGGCGACTGCGGCGGTTGCGTGAGCGTGAACCGGTCTCATCGGCAGACTGGCTGGTATCGGTGTCGGTAACGGTTTCTGCTGGAGTGGCCTTGGCTTCACGCTCCTTGTTGCGGCTGTCCTGGGCGCGGGGCTTGGCCGTACGTGGATTGCGACGCTTGTCCTCTTCGGTTTCAGCAGCTTCAGGACGTTTTTCCGTGTTGCGGCGGTTGCGACCGGTGTTGCGCTCGGTGCGCTGGCCGGTTTTTCCACGGTTAGCCTGACGCGGCTTGTCTTCTTTTTGCTGTTCGGCTTCTGGTGCTGCGGCTTTTTCGCCCGCAAACCAGCTTAACAGGCGTTTGAACAAACCAGGCTGTGGAGCAGGTGTCAAGGATTCTGTTTTGGGTGCAGGAATCACCGGTGCTGGCTGGTCACGTGAAATGCTCTTGACCAGGGCTTCGGGACGTTCGTTATGAACCGCCTTTTCAGTGCTGGACTCCCAGGTCACGATGGTGCTGGGCTGTTCAATCAGCTCAATGCTGGTTTTGGGTTCATCAAGGCGATTGTCATCATATCGAATGCGTTCGATATGATGATGAGGAGTTTCCAGGTGCTTGTTGGGAATGAGTACCACATTGATTTTAAGGCGGGACTCCATTTTGACGATGTCGGACCGCTTTTCATTCATCAGGTAAGTGGCCACTTCTACAGGCAGTTGTACATGCAGGGCCGCCGTGTTGTCTTTCATGGCCTCTTCCTGCAGCAGGCGCAGGATATTCAGGGCACTGGACTCAACATCACGGATTACGCCGGTACCGTTACAGCGTGGGCAGGTAATGTGCGATCCTTCGTTAAGGGAGGGGCGCAGGCGCTGGCGCGACAGTTCCATAAGGCCAAAACGCGATATTTTGCCCATTTGGACGCGTGCCCGGTCAAAATGCAGGGCATCACGCAGTTTTTGTTCAATGGCGCGCTGGTTCTTGCTGTCTTCCATATCGATGAAGTCGATGACAATCAAGCCACCCAAGTCACGCAGACGCAGCTGGCGGGCTGCTTCTTCGGCTGCTTCAAGGTTGGTGCGCAAGGCGGTTTCCTCGATGTCGGTGCCGCGGGTAGAGCGTGCCGAGTTGACGTCGATGGCCACCAGGGCTTCGGTGTGGTCAATCACAATCGCGCCGCCAGACGGGAGCTGAACCGTACGTGAATAGGCCGTTTCAATCTGGTGTTCGATCTGGAAGCGGGAAAACAGGGGGATATCGTCACGGTAACGTTTGACGCGATTGACGTTGTCGGGCATGACGTCTTTCATGAACGCGACAGCCTGTTCGGTAATCGTATCGGTGTCGATGAGGATTTCGCTGATGTCGGGCGAAAAATAGTCCCGGATGGCGCGAATGACCAGGCTGGATTCCTGGTAAATAAGCACCGGAGCAGGATATTCCTTGGCCGCCGAGTCAATCGCGTTCCAGAGTTGAAGCAGGTATTTCAGGTCCCATTCCAGCTCGGGAACCGAACGGCCAATACCCGCCGTGCGGGCGATCATGCTCATGCCGGCAGGCAAGTCAAGCTGATCCATGGCTTCTCGCAGCTCCTGGCGCTCTTCACCTTCGATGCGGCGTGAAACACCACCGCCCCGAGGGTTATTGGGCATTAATACCAGATAACGGCCAGCCAGGGAAATAAAGGTGGTAAGGGCGGCGCCTTTGTTGCCACGTTCTTCTTTTTCAACCTGGATGATCAGTTCCTGGCCTTCACTTAAGGCATCCTGGATGCGGGCACCCCGGACATCGATGCCTTCCTTGAAGTAGCTGCGGGCCACTTCCTTGAATGGCAGGAAACCGTGACGGTCATGGCCGTAGTTGACAAAGCAGGCTTCAAGTCCGGGTTCGATCCGGGTGATGACGGCTTTGTAAATGCTGCCTTTGCGTTGCTCCCGGCCTGCTGTTTCGATGTCGATGTCGATGAGTTTTTGCCCATCTACAATCGCGACGCGTAGTTCTTCTTGGTGCGTCGCATTAAATAACATGCGTTTCATTTAAGGTATTCTCCGTTTAACTAATGCAACGGACATCGTATGCATTAACCACAGAGTTACTTGGGTGCGAATGAAAGGGTAAAATGAACGCGCGCAGGTACTCCGCGCATGTATACGCTTGATTGACGGGTGTGGTTCCTTGATTGAAAGCAGGAGAGGACCCGGTCTGCAGATAATTGATATTTATTGATAAACTCAATTTTTTAATAACTTCTGTGTATATTCCAGACGGCGCATAGACGATGCCAGTCTGGAATAAAAATTAGGCGTTTTTTATTCATTCATTCGTACAGCAAACAGGCTAAGAGGCTTTTTTGTGGGCAGATGATTTTCCTGCCGCATTAATAACAAAACAGTAAGCGTTGCCTGCTTGGTGACCAGTAACTCTGAAGCGGGTGAGAAATACAGGTACGGCTGTTTGATAGTAGCAGTACAATGTGATTTTAACGATTTGGCGGAAACAGCTTTTTTAGCTTCTCTACGCCCGATCTTCCCACACCGATCTTCATATGGTGAGGGAATTATAGAGCTCTTTTGTGTATGTGGAAACAAACTTCTGATAATAATTCATCTTTTTCTGTAAGAGTGGTCACGATTGATGTCGATTCTGCCGATCAGCGGATCGATAATTTTCTGATCCGGGTGTGCAAAGGAGTGCCGAAAAGCCATCTTTACAAAGCCATTCGCAGTGGACAGGTGCGGGTCAACAAAGGCCGGATCCAGGCCGAGTATCGCCTGCAGGTGGGAGACCAGGTGCGTATTCCACCCTTGCGCACGGCCGAGCCCGATGCGCCCCGCAAAGTGCCGGGCGCCGAGTTTCCTGTGGTTTATGAAGATGATGCCCTGCTGGTTATAGATAAACCGGCCGGTGTTGCCGTGCACGGAGGGAGCGGGGTCTCATTCGGGGTTATTGAACAACTGCGTGCCGCCCGGCCTGAGGCCCGGTTTTTGGAGCTGGCGCACCGCCTGGACAAGGAAACGTCGGGTTTGCTCATGATTGCCAAAAAACGCCCGGCGCTGGTTGCCTTGCATGAAATTATGCGAGAATCGCGTGGACGCAAGCAATATCTTGCCCTGGTGTGCGGAGATTGGGTCAATGACCGGCAGCATGTCAAACTGTCACTCACCAAATATCTTACTCCGGGCGGAGAACGCCGGGTGCGGGTCGACAAGGAAGGTCGCTTTGCCCATACCATTGTCACTGGCGTGCAACGGTTCGGGAAATATACGCTGGTGGGTGCCGAGCTGCGCACCGGCCGGACTCATCAAATCAGGGTGCATTTGGCGGCCAGTGGTTTTCCGATTGTCGGGGATGAGAAGTACGGCAAGGATGAAGTCCGGGAATATTTTGCACGTCATGGTTTCAGTCGCATGTTTTTGCATGCACACCGTCTTCAGGTGCCACACCCCATTAGTGGTGAAACCATGGAGTTTGAGGCTCCGTTGCCAGTGGCTTGCCAGCATGTCCTTAGGCAATTGGAAGAGCAGCGGATTTAATTTTTATAGGTTGGTAACGTAATATGCGGTATTCATTGGTTGTATTTGACTGGGATGGAACGGTTATTGATTCTACCCAGTCTATCGTGCAGGCCATACAGTCGGCCTGTCGGGATCTGGGTCTGGAAGTGCCATCTGCGGCGCAGGCAAGATGGGTTATTGGCCTGTCGCTGGAAAGTGCCCTTTATAAGGTGGTGCCAACCTTAACGGCCGAACAGTTGCCTGAATTTATCCGGCGCTACAAGTTTCATTATTTCACCCGTGATCCCGATTTGTGTCTTTTTGATGGGATCTCTACGCTGTTCGAAGAGCTTCGTGATAATGGGGTCACGATGGCCGTGGCGACTGGAAAAAGCAGGGTGGGGCTGGACAGGGTGCTTGAGCAGAAAAAACTGGGGCATTATTTTGCCGCCACCCGCACGGCTGATGAAACATTCAGTAAGCCCCATCCGCAAATGCTGAATGAGCTTATGGAAACCCTGGCGATACCGGCTGAAGAGACCGTCATGATTGGCGATACCTCCCATGATATCCTGATGGCGCATAATGCCGGCGTTGAAAGTATTGCAGTGACTTATGGTGCGCATAGCCTGCGTGAGCTTAATGAAAGCAAGCCTACCCGTATTGTTGATGATGTTGCCGGTCTTGCAGGCCTGTTGCAAATGCATTGCAAAACCAATGGAAGCCAGGCGCTTTCCTGAGCCTGGCAAGGAAACGAAATGAAAACCTGGAAAGCCGAAAGTATTGACCGCGTTCAGCCCGTTGTTTTTTTACTGGGTTTGTTGCCGGTAATGCGCTGGTTTTATCTGGACAGTATAGGTGGCATGACGGCTGAGCCAGCCTTGTTTTTTGCCCGCTCCAGCGGGCAATGGGCCTTGGGCATGTTGTGTCTTGCGTTGGCTGTCACACCCGTTCGTCAAATTCTGGGGCAACCGGCCCTGCTGCGCTGGCGCAGAACGCTGGGTTTGTACGCATTCTTTTATGCTTTTTTGCACATGATCGCCTGGCTATGGCTAGATCGCAAACTCAGCTTTTCGTTCATGCTCCAGGACCTGTCCGATCGCCCATATATCCTGCTGGGCATATTGTCTTTTTCCATCATGTGCGTGCTGGCGGCCACCTCTCGTCAGAAGTCCATTCGCAAACTGGGGCGTAATTGGCAGCGTTTGCATCGTGCCGTGTATGGGGTTGGCATACTGGTTATTATTCATTTCTGGAAAATGCACGAAGAAGGGCAAAGCCTGGTGGCACCCGTTGTGTTTACGCTGCTGATGGCTTTTCTGCTGCTTTGGCGTGTGGTAAATGCGGTAATGGTACGCCGCAAGGTACAGGCCATTGTCGATTCAGTGGGAAATGCGCAAGGCTCTGGTCGGCCTTCCGGGTCATAAAGGCATGCTTGCATGAGGAAAGGGCGTAGCCATGTTGCGAACAGATTCAATGTATTTGGCGGTCAGGTGGTTTCGGGGTTTGTCAGGTGTATTTGGCCTGTTAATGCTGCTGGCTTGTTCGCGGTCTGATTACCCGGTAGATGAATCTTTTGTCGCGTTGGCACAGGACAGTCGGGTTCGTTTTATCGTTTTGCATTACACCTCTGAAAACAATGCCGATTCATTGCGGATTCTTACGCAAAACAGGGTCAGTGCCCATTATCTGCTAACAGCCGGAAGGTATCCCGTGTTGTATCGTCTGGTGGATGAAAATCGCCGGGCCTGGCATGCCGGTATCAGCCAGTGGTATGGCTATAAAAATCTTAATGCCATGTCTATTGGTATTGAGGTGGTTAATCTTGGGCCATTGGACGAGCAAAAAACGCAGTGGGATGCCTATTCGCCCGAACAGATAGCGTTGCTGGCAGCGTTATTGCGTGATCTGGCGCAGCGCCATCAGGTCAGGGCAAAGCATATTGTGGGACATAGTGATATTGCTCCGCAGCGTAAAATTGATCCTGGTCCTGTGTTTCCCTGGGAAGCGTTGGCCAGGCAGGGTATAGGGCGCTGGTATGATGAAAACCGTGTCCGCCAATACGAGGCCCGCCTGGCGGTGGAAGGTGTGCCGGATTTACTGTGGTTTCAGGAAAAACTGCGGCATATTGGTTACGAGGTGGAATTTGGGCCCGGGGCCCAAGCGTCAACCCGGCGGGTGCTGCAGGCGTTTCAGATGCACTACCGCCCGCAACGCCATGACGGCCAGCCCGACATCCAAACGGCCGCGATTTTAATGGACTTGGCCACGCAGGAAGACAGCTAGCCGGTTAAGCCATCAACTGGCCAAAAACAGGAAGAGGGTGGGTTTTTTATCCAGTTCGGGGGCCGGGCCGGCTTTCCATTGGGCAATGGTTTTGGTCTTGATCCATTCTTCCCGGGTGGTGACAGAGCGTGCAATGCACAGTCGGGTATCGGGTCGCAGGGCGTTAAGCAAAGACTCAAATATGGCAGCATTGCGATAGGGGGTTTCTATAAACAGCTGGGTTTGTTGCAGTTTGGCTGATTGGGCTTCCCAGGCTTTCAGTTGTTTGCCGCGTTCGGCGGGGTTGACGGGGGCGTAACCATGAAAAGCAAAACGTTGCCCGTCAAGGCCACTGGCCATTAAGCCCAGCAAGATAGAGGAAGGTCCTACCCATGGAATGACGCGGATGTCCATTTTATGGGCCGCCATGACAACTTTGGCGCCCGGGTCGGCAACAGCGGGGCAGCCGGCCTCGGACACCAGGCCGATTTCGCTGTTTGGGCCGGCATCATTCAGCCATTGGTTGATTTCGCCCGCGCTTGTTTTTGCACCAAGCGTATGAATGGTGATTTCCTGCAGGGGGCTTTGAGTGCCAATCAGTTTCAGGAAAGCGCGGGCGGTTTTGGCGTTTTCAGCAATATAACAGGTAAGGCGCGAAGCCAGTGCCTGGGCATCAGCGGGCAACCACGAAGAAGTGGGGGCCTCGCCCAGGCCAACGGGTATCAGGTGCAGGGTTTTAGTCATGATGCGGGTTTTCCTGGGCAGACAGGGTGGGGTTAATGCCAAATGAGCGGAGCATCCGGGCCAGGGTAATTAAAGGCAGGCCGATAATAGACGTCGGGTCGTCGCTTTCCATTTTTTCCATCAGGGTAATGCCCAATCCTTCGGCTTTTGCACTGCCGGCGGTGTCAAAGGGTTTTTCAATTTCAAGGTAGTGTACAATTTCAGCATCGCTGAGTTGCCTGAAATAACATCGCGTAATGATGTCTGCCGATTCGGTTCTGCTGCCATCGGTAACGGCCAGTGCACTATGAAATTCCACGCATTGGCCAGATAGTGCCTGCAGTTGTTTTTTTGCTGCGTCAAAGTTGCCGGGTTTGCCAATGGGCGAGCCATCAAGTGTGGCGACCTGGTCTGAACCAATAATGATGCTGTCTGGGTGGTTGGCCGCAATGGCCATCGCTTTTTCGACTGAAAGCCGCAAGGCTAGCCGGGCGGGTGTTTCGCCCGGATGCGGGGTTTCGTCAATGTCAGGGGAGATCGCTTCAAACGGGAGGCGGAGTCTCTCCAGCATTTCTTTTCGGTAGCGGGAAGATGACGCAAGAATAAGACGGGAAACACGGTTTGTCATTGTTTTAATTGACCAAAT
Organism: Advenella faeciporci; assembly: GCF_014652395.1. Lineage (GTDB taxonomy): Bacteria > Pseudomonadota > Gammaproteobacteria > Burkholderiales > Burkholderiaceae_B > Advenella > Advenella faeciporci. Next base: position 342,687 of record NZ_BMYS01000001.1, on the reverse strand, counting down.
GATAAATAACGGGTTATTATCCTATGTTTTCCGATATTTGTGCAAACCTTGAATCAAGAAGTGCAGGGAATAAGGAACGGGCAAGGACATGAGTAACGAAAAAGGGAGTAACGAAAAAGGCCAGGCTGAAAAAAGCCAAGCTGAAAGCCTGGCGGCGAAAAGCCAGGCGGGTTCAGGCAAGGGTCTTTTTATTGATTCCCTTGATTTTGTGCGCCGGGCCGGTGAGGTAAACGGCAAGACACCTTTAGGTGCCTTTTTAAGGCTTACGCAAGATTTGCCCGAGCAATTAACAGATGAAAGCGGTATGGTTGTCTGGTCACTGAAAGGTGAAAAAGATGCGCGTGGCAAACGGTTGTTGCGTTTGCATGTGCAGGCCAGTCCGCAGCTTGTCTGCCAGCGTTGTCTTGGTTTATTCAGGTTTGATGTAAATAATGAGTCGGTGCTGGAGTTGGTTACTTCCGAGGCCGATCTTCACAGTGATTTGACTGAATCGGGCGAAATAGAGGAATCTCTCGACGAGAAAATCCTTTCTTCCCGGCACATGAGTGTGCTCGATTTGGTTGAGGACGATTTAATTTTAAGTCTGCCCTACGTGCCACGGCACGAGAGTTGTCCTTCACAGGCGGCGCTGCCCGACGATGAGCTCGAAAAGCCTTCTTCGCCATTCGCGGTGCTGGAACAGCTCAAAAAGCGGTAATTTTTACAGTTTATAGTTTTTAGTTTGTATTACCTTATTTAATACAACATTTTTTGGAGTCATCATGGCTGTTCAACAAAACAAAAAGTCACCTTCAAGACGCAATATGCGCCGTTCACACGATTCTTTGACATCACCGGCTACAGCAATCGAGTCAACAACTGGCGAATTGCACCTGCGTCACCACATCAGTCCTAACGGCATCTATCGTGGCCGTAAAGTTCTGAAAACAAAAAACGACGAATAATCGGTCAAGTTGAGAATATGGCCGCGCTGTTGTCAAGCGTGGCCTGTTTATTACTATCGTGGTACGTATTGCTATAGATTGCATGGGCGGTGATGTCGGCCTGCCCGTGACTGTTCCTGCTGCTGTGCAGATTGCACGGCAGTATCCTGACACGCATTTTCTGTTAACTGGCGTTCCTGAACAAATTGAACAGGCTCTCAGGCAAGCAAATCCAGGCGACCTCAGCCGTTTTGAAATTGTTCCTGCTTCTGAAGTGGTGGCAATGGATGATCCGGTTGAGGTCGCTTTGCGTCGTAAAAAAGACTCTTCCATGCGGGTTGGTGTTAACCTGGTCAAAGAGAAAAGGGCGGATGCGCTTGTTTCGGCAGGTAATACCGGTGCTTTAATGGCTATTTCACGGTATGTGTTAAAAACCATGGAAGGCATTGACAGGCCTGCCATTGCCACTGCCATACCCAACCAGAAAGGTGGGGCTACCACCATGCTGGATCTGGGTGCCAATGTCGATTGTTCTGCCCAGCACTTGCTGGAGTTCGCCATCATGGGTGTGGCGCTGTGCGAAGCGATCGACAATATCCAGAAACCAACAGTTGGTTTGCTTAATATTGGTGAAGAAGCCATCAAAGGCAATGAGGTTGTCAAAGAGGCATCGGCCCTGCTGCACTGCAGCGGCCTGAATTTTTATGGCAACGTTGAAGGCGATGATATTTTCAAGGGAACCACCAATATTGTGGTGTGTGACGGCTTTGTGGGTAATGTGGTCCTGAAGTCGCTTGAAGGCTTGGCTAAAATGATCGGTACCATGTTAAAACAGGAATTTACCCGAAACTATCTTACAATGGCGGCAGGTATGGTTGCCCGGCCGGTGCTGAACCGTTTCCGTGATCGTGTTGATAATCGCAACTATAATGGTGCTGCCCTGTTGGGTTTACGCGGAATTGTCTTCAAAAGTCACGGTTCGGCAGATATTTTTGCTTATACCAGGGCCATTGAACGGGCCCGTGGTGCGGTTGTCAGGGGGTTGCTTGAGAAAACCGCAACGGCAGTCACCCAGATGACGCAAAGAATAGACCGGGATAATGCTGAAAGTACCATCGAACAGAAATAAAAAATATAAAACGCTGTGCCTGCCCCTTCAATCCAGGCATGGCCCAAGGAGTTGGTCATGAGTTTTGCAAAAATTATAGGTTCAGGCAGTTATTTGCCGGAAAACTGTGTTACTAACGACCAGTTGGCCGCCAGGTTGGCAGAAAAAGGCATAGAAACATCCGATGAATGGATTATGACCCGGACTGGTATCAGCCAGCGTCATCTGGCCAGTGACAATGAAAAAACCAGTGATCTGGCTGTCATTGCCGCCCGGCGTGCCATTGAAGATGCCGGTATCGATGCTGCTGACATTGATCTGATTATCGTTGCCACCTCCACGCCCGATTTCATCTTTCCAAGCACGGCTTGTATCGTGCAATCCCGCCTGGGTATCAAGGGCGGTGCAGCTTTTGACGTGCAGGCCGTGTGTAGCGGTTTTGTTTATGCACTGGCAACGGCAGACAGCTTCATCAAGGCGAACAATGCCAAATGCGCACTGGTGATAGGTGCAGAAACCTTTTCCCGTATTTTAGACTGGAATGACCGCGGTACCTGCGTACTGTTTGGTGATGGTGCCGGTGCCATGCTGCTTCAGGCTTCTGAAGAGCCTGGCATTCTTGCCACCCAGCTTAATGCCGACGGTTCTCTTAATACGATATTGAATACCCCCGGGCGTATCGAAAACGGTTTGGTAACCGGTGATCCATTCCTGCGTATGGATGGACAGGCTGTGTTCAAGCAGGCTGTAACCGTGCTTGAAAAATCGGCGCATCAGGTTTGTGAGAAAGCGGGTGTATCCCTGGATGCCATAGATTGGATGGTTCCCCATCAGGCCAATATCCGCATTATCAATTATCTTGGACGCAAGCTGGGCCTGCCTGCTGAAAAAATCGTGGCAACCGTTGCTGAGCATGCCAATACCTCGGCAGCCAGTGTGCCCCTGGCTTTTGATGCCGCTCGCAAAGACGGTCGCATCAAGTCGGGTGACTGCGTGCTGATGCAAGGCGTTGGCGGTGGTTTTACCTGGGGTTCCGCCCTGGTGCGCATGTAAACTAATTTCAAGAGACAAACCAACATGAAAATTGCTTTTGTATTTCCGGGCCAGGGTTCACAAACCGTAGGCATGCTTAATAGCTGGGCAGAAAACCAGATCGTCACGCAAATTATCGAACGTGCCTCGGCGGCGCTTGGTCAGGATCTGGCTGCGTTAATTGCCGAAGGTCCGGCTGAGCAGCTTAATTTAACCACCAATACCCAGCCTGTCATGCTGGCTGCCAGCTATGCCATTTATCAGGCATACGTGCAGGCGGCAGGTCCACAGCCGGCGTTAATGGCTGGTCACAGTCTGGGTGAATATTCCGCATTGGCGGCGGCCGGTTCATTCTCGCTTGAAGATGCCGTGCGTTTGGTAAGGATAAGGGCTGATGCCATGCAGGCTGCCGTTCCGGTGGGAACAGGCGGCATGGCAGCCATTCTTGGTCTTGATGATGATACCGTGCGCCAGGTCTGTGCCCAGGCGGCACAGTCTGAAGTGGTCGAGGCCGTTAATTTCAATGCGCCTGCCCAGGTTGTCATTGCCGGTCATAAGGGTGCGGTAGAACGTGCCTGCGACCTGGCCAAACAGGCTGGTGCCAAACGTGCCCTGCCGCTGCCTGTTTCCGCTCCTTTTCATTCCAGTCTGCTCAAGCCAGCCGCCAGTGTTTTGGAAAAAGCGCTGTCAGGCATTACAATTGCGATGCCTTCCGTTGATGTGATCAATAACGTTGATGTAGCGGTGGCTGCAACACCGGAAGCCATTCGTGACGCACTCGTGCGCCAGGCGTGGCATCCCGTGCGTTGGGTGGAAACCATCCGTTCCATGAAACAGCAGGGCGTGACCCATGTGGTTGAATGTGGTCCGGGCAAGGTGTTAAGTGGCCTGGTTAAACGAATCGAGCCTGAAATGACAGGGATCTCCATTTACGATCCCGCGTCCTTGCAGGCTGCCCTGGAAACCTTGAAGGGATAAGGAATAACAATGTCTGAAGTTAAAGAGTTAAGTGGTCAGGTTGCCCTGGTTACTGGTGCAACACGTGGGTTGGGCAAGGCCATTGCGCTTGAGCTGGCCAAGCGTGGTGCCACCGTTATTGGTACAGCCACCTCAGAGTCCGGTGCGCAAGGTATAAGCGCCGATTTGTCCGGCTTTGGTGGCAGGGGCGTGGTGCTTGATGTCACCGATGCCGCTTCCTGCGATGCCTTGCTTGCAGAACTGGCCAAAGAGGGGGCGCCCCATATCCTGGTCAATAATGCAGGTATTACGCGCGATGGTCTGGCCATGCGCATGAAAGATGAAGACTGGTCTGCGGTCATGGATACCAATCTGGGCTCGGTTTTCCGCATGTCACGTGGCGTTCTCAAGGTCATGATGAAAGCACGTTCGGGCCGTATCATTAATGTAACGTCGGTGGTTGGTTCAAGTGGCAACCCCGGACAGGCCAATTATGCCGCCGCCAAAGCAGGTGTTGCCGGCATGAGCAGGGCACTGGCCCGTGAGCTTGGCAGTCGCAACATTACCGTCAATTGTGTGGCGCCCGGGTTTATCGATACCGATATGACGCGTGCCCTGGGTGAGTCGCAAACCACGGCATTGCTAAGCCAGATTCCCCTGGGCCGTCTTGGCCAGCCTGAAGACGTTGCCAATGCAGTGGCGTTTCTGGCCAGCCCTGCCGCTGCTTACATTACCGGTACAACCCTGCATGTAAATGGCGGGATGTACATGCAGTAGTGCTGTATTTCCGGCACGTTAAGGGGCATTGAAAATAATTTATTTGCCCTGTTTGTCTTTTTTTAAAGACAAAAGATTAATTTTGAATAAAATGCACAGTTGGCAGTACACGCATTTTAACTTTTTGGATGGTATTTTGGTTTTATAAGTTTTTTAATGCTTATTTGCTAAAATAATTTTTTTTGTCAAAACAGCCTTTTGCATTTTATAAGCAGTTGGCTATAATTCGCGGGATTCATTCCCTTTGGAGAGTTAAATGGATAGCATCGAACAACGCGTCAAGAAGATTGTCGCAGAACAGCTTGGCGTTAATGAAGCTGAAATCAAAAACGAGTCTTCTTTTCTTGACGACCTAGGTGCCGATTCACTGGATATGGTTGAGCTGGTAATGGCTCTGGAAGACGAGTTCGAAACAGAGATTCCAGACGAAGAAGCAGAAAAAATCACAACAGTTCTGCAAGCTGTTGAGTACATTAACAAGAATAAAGCTTAATGTAGCCGTACCAGCCATTGATCCTTTACGGGTCAATGGCCGGTTGATGCAAAAGCGCTTGGGAAAGCGTTGTGTCGGTAGTCTGGGGGTTTTCAGGCTATATTGCATTATGCTTTTCCCAAGCGTTTTTTTTGTTTATGGCATTATGCCAAGGCAATCATTCGATTCATTTAAATATAAATTAAGGTAGGAGTCTTCTGTGAAAAGACGTGTCGTAATTACTGGCTTGGGTATTGTTTCCCCGGTAGGAAATTCAATTGATACAGCCTGGGATAATATTATCAACGGACGTTCCGGAATCAGTCGTATTACCCGATTTGACGCTTCGGGCTTCAATTCACAGATTGCCGGTGAGGTTAAGGATTTTGACCTGACCCAATACATGTCTGCCAAAGAAGGCAAACAAATGGATACCTTCATCCATTACGGCATTGCGGCCAGTATCGATGCCTGGCGCGACTCCGGGCTTGAAGTCACTGAAGAAAATGCCGAACGAATCGGCGTGATTGTCAGTTCGGGTATTGGTGGCCTTCACCGTATTGAAGAAACGCAAACCGAGTACCTGGCCAAAGGTCCACGCCGTATTTCCCCATTCTTTGTACCGGCTTCACTCATTAACCTTATTTCAGGCCACCTTACCATTATGCTGGGCCTGAAAGGTCCCAGCTACGCCGTGGTTTCTGCCTGCACTACCGGTCTGCATTCCATTGGTGATGCCGCCCGCCTGATCGAATACGGTGATGCCGATGTAATGATTGCCGGTGGCGCTGAAGCAACCGTTTCGCCGCTGGGGATTGGCGGTTTTGCCGCCATGCGCGCGCTTTCAACCCGTAACGATGACCCTGAAACCGCCTCACGTCCCTGGGACACCGATCGTGACGGTTTTGTGTTGGGTGAAGGTGCTGGCGTGCTGGTGCTTGAAGAATACGAACATGCCAAAAAACGCGGTGCCCGCATTTATGGCGAGTTTACCGGCTATGGCATGAGCTCTGATGCACACCATATTACCGCTCCCGATAGCGATGGCCCACGTCGTGGCATTCTGAATGCCCTGAACAATGCAAAAATCAATCCTGATCAGGTTGATTATGTGAATGCACACGGTACATCAACACCGCTGGGCGATCAAAACGAGACCAATGCGCTTAAACTGGCTTTGGGTGACCATGCTTATAAAACTGTCGTAAACTCCACAAAATCCATGACCGGACACTTGCTGGGGGCGGCAGGCGGTATCGAAGCCGTTTTTACCACATTGGCTGTTTATCACCAGATTTCTCCTCCAACCATCAATATTTTCAATCAGGATCCCGGTTGTGACCTTGATTACTGCGCCAACCAGGCTCGTGAAATGAAAATAGAATATGCACTGTCCAATTCGTTTGGTTTTGGTGGTACAAACGGTTCAATGGTTGTGAAACGGGCTTGATTTGTCATCTTCACACTTGAATCTTCATTGGTCGTTTTTGCTTGAAATCCGGCCAGGCAGGTTTGAATGTTATTGCAAGGCATGCATGTTGTTTGTGGCAACAGCATGTCTTGCCGGGTTTTCTTTGGGTCTTGTGCTTGCTGCCATTTTTCTGGCTCATGCCCAATCCTCACAGCCCGCTCCATCTTTTCTCAGGATCCATGCAACCCAGCCATGGGAGCTTTCCGCTAATGGCTCGCAACAGCGTCTGGTCCTGCGACAATTCTGGCAGGGACCTTTCTGGCTTACCCTGCAGCTTGAAAATCCATTTAATCAGCAAATGTCAGGAAAACTGATCACCATTTGGCCATTTACCGTTGGTAAAACGGGTTGGCGTAAACTTAGGGTCCTTTGCCACGCCATGCGCTGGCACCGGTCCCTTCAACAGGAGGCGCCATGAGTGATCGTGACGTCGATGCAGAGCTTGTTGCCCGTGTGCAGAAAGGCGATAAACGGGCATTTGATTTGCTGGTGCTTAAATACCAGCGAAAAATCATGCGTTTGCTTTCACGTATGCTCAATAACCAGGCCGAAGTCGAAGATATTGCCCAGGAAACGTTTATCAAGGCCTATCGCGCCTTGCCCCAGTTTCGCGGAGAAAGCGCTTTTTACACCTGGCTATACCGGATTGCCATTAATACTGCCCGTAACTGGCTTTCATCCAACCAGCGAAAAATGCTGGTGTCTGATACCTTTGAAACGAAAGAGGGCGAAACTTTTTCGCAATCAGACAATCTTATAGACATTGATACACCTGAGTCGCGTATGGTTTCCAGTGAAATTGCCCAGACCGTCAATAAGGCTATTGAGGATCTGCCCGAAGACTTGAGGACGGCCATCGTACTGCGCGAAATGGAAGGTTTGAGCTATGAGGAAATTGCACAAACCATGGAGTGCCCCATTGGAACCGTAAGATCCAGGATTTTCAGAGCCAGGGAAGCGATTGCTGCCCGACTCAAGCCTGTTTTAGGCCAGGATAACGATCGTCGCTGGTAAGGAGCTGATACATGAACACAACACATTCAACATTAAATGAATCGCAGTCACTTGATTGGGATGAGTCCATATCGGCGCTTATTGACGGTGAAGATATCAGTTTTGACCTGGACAACCTGGATAATTCCTATGGCAGGCAAGTGTGGGACACCTATCACCTGATTGGTGATGTCATGCGCAGCGATGAGCTGGCCATCAAACCCTCCGACCTGTTCTATGCACGCGTAAGCAAGGCCATTGATGCCGAACCGTTACCCGTGGCCCCGGCGCGCCGTCTTGGCCTTCGCCAGGGTTTGTCAGGGCTGGCAGTGGCGGCAGCCGTGGCATCGGTGGTGTGGGTGGTTCAGCCATTTATGGCTGAAGATAAGGTGGCGCCACCCGTATCCGCACCCGTGGTGGCCTCACAAACCGCGCCCAGTACCGAACTGAACCGGGATTACAACGATTATATTCATGCCCATCGCCAAATGGTGGGTGCGCGTCCCGTACATCTGGTTTCCTATGAGTTCGGAGCTAATCGCTAATGTTGCATTATTCATCCAGCAAGGTTGCAGGGAAAGCAAAAACAAAATGGCTGTCACTGGTTCTTCTCGGGGCGGTTTTTGCGACACCTGTCATGGCCCAAACGGCAACTCCCCTGGTGGGCAAGGATCTGGTCGCATTTCTTGAGCAAGTGCAGAAAGCATCGGTCACCAATGACTACAGTGGTGTTTTCACTTATCAGCAAGGCGAGCAGATCATGTCATCACGTGTCACGCATATTGTTGATGGCGAAGGTGTCAAAGAACGGCTGGAATTGCTGGATGGCGATCCCCAGGAGTATTTGCGGACCAATGACGTTGTGCAATGTCTTATGCCGGAACAAAAGAAAATTGTTTTGACTCCGGCCCGTAAAGACCGCTTCCCGGCATTTTTGCAAACCGAAGCCACACATTTAAACCAGTACTACACCGCCACGCTTAGCGGCAAAAAAGAGAGGGTTGCCGGTTACGAGTGCCAGCAGCTGGAATTGGCTCCGCGCACCCCGGATCGTTATGGTTATCGTTTGTGTGTTGATGTCAAATCAAAATTGCTATTAAGGTCTCAAACTGTCGGACTTGATAACAAAGTGGTTGAGCAGATCACTTTTACCGGTTTGGTCATGGGTAAGGATGTTGATACCGCCTTGCTGGAATCGGGCTACAAACTCAATGATTGGGTCGTCGAAAAAGAGGAACTTGTTTCAGTTGATTTCGCGCGCGAAGGCTGGAAGCTGCGTGCCCCTCAGGGATACGTGCCGATATTAAGTATTATTCGACCGAAAGGAACTAATCAGCGAGTTAAGCACCTAATTCTTTCAGACGGCCTTTCTTCAATTTCCGTTTTTGTGCAAAAAGTGACAGAGGCGGAAAAAACGTTGCAGGCTCATGGTGCAGTACAAGTAGGTTCCCTGAATGTTTTTCGTCAACGCGTGGATGATTACTGGGTAACCGTGATTGGTGCAGTGCCCATGGATACACTTGAAGAAATGGCGGTTTCGGCTAAATTTATTCCACCCGTATCATCCACATTGAATTAGGAAAGGGATTCTCATGAAAAAAATATTACATAATAAATTGAAACGCAGTGTACTGTATACCGTGATTGGACTGGGTGCTGCTTATGCTGGGCTTTCTTATGTTGGCGGTGATGTTGCCAACGCCCAGGATGTACAAAATACAATCGTATCCACAAGTATTGCCGGGTTGCCCGATTTCACCGCTATTGTTGACCAGACAGAAAATGCGGTCGTCAATATCCGAACCATGGAAACCGTCTCAACACGTGCCCGGGGTGGCTACGATCCATATGGTGGCGATCCCTCTGAATTGTTCCGTTTTTTCTTCGGTCCCGATTTCATGCCACCACGCGCCACGCCGCAACCTCGCCAGCGTGGTAATGACCAGCCTGAAAGAACCGTGCCGCGTGGCGTAGGTTCCGGTTTTATAATTTCCGATGATGGTTACATTATTACCAACAACCACGTTATTTCGGGTGCTTCAAAAATCCTGGTTACCCTGAACAATGGCAAGGAATATAACGCCAAGGTCATCGGGTCGGATCAACGTACCGATATTGCCTTGCTCAAAATCGACAGCGATGGAAAATTGCCAACCCTTAAAATTGGCGATTCAGATACCCTGAAAAAAGGTCAGTGGGTATTGGCGATCGGTTCTCCATTCGGACTGGATTCCACGGTGACCTCGGGTATTGTCAGTGCCATCAATCGGGATACGGGTGAGTACCTGCCTTTTATCCAGACTGACGTGGCGGTCAATCCCGGTAACTCGGGTGGTCCCTTGATAAACCTGAACGGAGAGGTGGTGGGCGTGAATTCGCAAATCATTTCCCAAAGTGGTGGATTTATGGGTATTTCCCTGTCTATTCCGATTGATGAAGCCATGCAGGTGGTTGATCAGCTTAAGGAAAACGGTAAGGTCACCCGCGGTCGTATCGGGGTGCAAATTGGTGAGGTGGCCGATGAAGTTGCCAAGGCTTTGGGGCTTGAAAACGCTTCAGGTGCACTGGTCAGCAACGTAGAGCAGGGCGGTCCGGCTGACAAGGCGGGTATCCAGGCCGGTGACGTGATCATTGGATTTAACGGTTCAGAAGTCAAGAAATGGTCAGACCTTCCCCGTATTGTGGGCCAGACAAAGCCGGATACCGAATCGAATATCGAAGTATGGCGTCGTGGCAAGAAACAAAACCTGAAAATCACTGTAGGTGAAGTCCCTTCCAGTCCGGCCGATGAGCTTGCCTCCAGCCAGGCCGAAGCAGACAAGCCTGTCAAGGCGGATCGTTTGGGGCTGGTCGTGGGTAATTTATCCCAGGAAACCATGACCAGGCTGCGTATCAAGGGCGGGGTCCAGATTACCGAAGTGGATGGTCCTGGACAGTCTGCCGGCCTGCGCACTGACGATATTATTCTTGCCGTCAATGATCAGGACATCAAGGATGTCAAGCAGTTTGAAGAGACGGTTGACAAGCTGCCTAAAGACAAAGCGGCCGCTTTATTGATTCGACGTGAAAATTTAACCCAGTGGGTACCTGTAACGCCGTCAAAATAAGGCTACAATACGACATACGCTAAAAGGGCGCATCGCGCCCTTTTTTTATGAGTCCCATACAAAAACTTGAATTCAGCCTTATATGCAACATATACGCAATTTTTCGATTATTGCCCACATTGATCATGGAAAATCCACCCTGGCCGATCGCCTGATTCAGCGCTGCGGAGGCCTGGCAGACCGGGAAATGTCCAAGCAGGTACTTGACTCAATGGATATCGAACGAGAACGGGGTATTACCATTAAGGCGCAAACCGCTTCCCTGCAGTATAAGGCCAACGACGGCAAAATCTATAACCTTAACCTTATTGATACCCCCGGACACGTTGACTTTTCCTATGAGGTCAGCCGCTCACTTTCCGCCTGTGAGGGCGCTTTGCTGGTGGTGGATGCCAGTCAGGGAGTAGAAGCGCAAACCGTGGCCAACTGCTATACCGCCATCGAACTGGGTGTAGAGGTTTTACCGGTCCTGAATAAAATGGATCTTCCTTCCGCCGAACCTGAAGCGGCCCGTGAGGAAATTGAAGACGTGATTGGCATTGATGCCAGCGATGCGGTTAAAGCCAGTGCCAAAACCGGCATGGGTATTGATGAAATTCTTGAGCAGATCGTGACCAAAGTGCCACCACCGGTAGGTGATCCTGAAAAACCCTTGCAGGCACTCATTATCGACTCCTGGTTTGACAACTACGTTGGCGTGGTCATGCTGGTGCGCATCGTTAATGGCGTGCTTAAGGTCAAGGATAAAATCACGTTCATGGCAACCGGTGCTTCACACTTGTGTGAGCAATTGGGCGTTTTCACACCCAAATCGGTGGCCCGTACGCAATTGTCTGCCGGTGAAGTGGGTTTTATTATTACCGGTATCAAAGAACTTGAACACGCCAAGGTGGGTGACACCATTACCCTGGCAAACAAGCCGGCCGAGTTGCCTTTGCCCGGGTTCAAGGAAGTCAAGCCACAGGTTTTTTCCGGATTGTATCCGGTGGAAAGCAGCGAATATGACCAGTTGCGCGATTCACTGGAAAAGCTCAAGCTGAACGATGCCGCCTTAATGTTTGAGCCAGAAGTGTCACAGGCCCTGGGATTCGGTTTCCGTTGCGGTTTTCTTGGGCTGTTGCACATGGAAATCGTGCAGGAGCGTCTTGAACGTGAATTTGACATGGACATCATTACCACCGCACCTTCGGTGGTTTATGAGGTTGAAAAAAATGATGGCGAAGTCATCATGATTGAAAGCCCTTCGCGTATGCCCGACATTGGCCAGATTCGGGATATTCGTGAACCCGTGGTTACCGTGACCCTGTTCATGCCGCAAGAGTATGTCGGTGCCGTTATTACCCTGTGTACCGCAAAGCGGGGTATTCAAAGAAACATGAGCTATCATGGACGACAGGTTCACCTGGTTTATGAAATTCCGCTGGCGGAAATCGTGCTTGATTTCTTCGATCGCCTGAAGTCAGTGTCGCGCGGCTATGCCTCCATGGATTACGAGTTTCTTGAATACCGTTCTGCCGATGTTGTCAGGGTTGACCTGCTCATTAACGGAGACAAGGTTGATGCCCTGTCCATGATTGTTCACCGCGCCAATGCCCGCTATCGTGGTCGTGAAGTGGTTTCCAAAATGCGTGGCCTGATTCCCCGTCAAATGTATGATGTGGCCATTCAGGCGGCCATCGGTGCCGAAGTGATTGCCCGTGAAAACGTGAAGGCCTTGCGCAAGAACGTGTTGGCAAAGTGTTATGGCGGTGATATCAGCCGTAAGAAAAAACTGCTTGAAAAACAAAAAGCAGGTAAAAAACGCATGAAGCAGGTTGGTAGCGTGGAGATCCCGCAGGAAGCCTTCCTGGCCATCCTTCAGGTTGACGATAAATAAACAACTGGAATAACACGAGATTACAGAATGGATTTTGCTTTAATTTTATTTGTATTGCTGCTGCTGACGGCAGTTATTAAGCTGCTTGACAAGGTGGTGCTTAAACCGCGACGTACTGAAAAGTATGGGCAAGAGCAGGAGGATTACAGGCCTTGGTGGGTAGAGTACTCCATCAGTTTTTTTCCGGTGATTCTGTTTGTTTTTGTTTTGCGCTCCTTCGTGGTAGAGCCTTTTCGAATTCCTTCGGGTTCCATGTTGCCGACCCTGCAGGACGGAGACATGATTCTGGTGAACAAATTCAATTACGGCATTCGTTTGCCCATCGTTGACCAGAAAATCATTCCGCTTGGCAACCCCCGGAAAGGCGATGTGGTGGTGTTTCGCTATCCTGTCAATACCGATATTGATTACATCAAGCGAATTGTTGGCGTGCCCGGTGATACGGTGGCTTATGTTGGAAAACGGCTGTTCATCAACGGTGAAGCGGTAGAAACCACGGCGCTGGGTCCTTATGTCAACCCTTCGCAGCAGGCGGGAAATCCGCTTAAGCTGCAGGAGCAAGTAGATGGAAAATCGTACGAAATCCTGAATATGCCGGGTGACGGCGCCTATCTTTCAGGTCGCCAATTTCCATTTGCACAAAATTGTGAATATGCCGCCACCGATTTCAAGTGCACCGTACCGGAAGGCCATTATTTTGTCATGGGAGATAACCGCGACAATAGTGAAGACAGTCGTTATTGGGGCTTTGTGCCCGATAACTATCTGGTTGGCAAGGCGTTTTTTGTCTGGATGAATTTTGGAGACCTGGGTCGGATCGGCTCAATCAAATAATGAATTTAACGCAATTGGAAACCCGACTGGGTTATAAGTTTAAAGACCAGCGTTTATTGATACAGGCATTAACGCATCGCAGCCATAGTGCCATGCATAATGAGCGTTTTGAGTTTTTGGGTGACTCCATCCTGAATTTTGCGGTTGCCGCCATTTTGTTCCATCAGTTGCCCAATGTTGATGAAGGTGACCTGTCCCGCATTCGTGCCAGTCTGGTCAAACAGGGCACGCTGGCTGATATCGCCGCCAGGCTTGATTTATCCAGTTTTCTCAGGTTGGGTGAGGGAGAGTTGAAAAGCGGTGGATTCCGCCGTCCATCCATTCTGGCTGATGCCGTCGAGGCTGTTTTTGGTGCCATATACCTGGATTCTGGCAGTGATCGGGCTCATCAGGTTATTGAAGCCCTGTACCGCCCCATTTTGGAAACGGTCGATTTCAATACCTTGGGCAAAGATGCCAAAACGCTGTTGCAGGAAGTGTTGCAAGGGCGCAAGTTTGCCTTGCCTGCTTATAATGTGATTGCCACTTCGGGGGCCGCCCATGACCAGCAATTCGAGGTAGAGTGCCTGATTGCCGAACTGGACGTCAGGGCACAGGCCAGCGGCAGCAGCCGCCGCGCAGCCGAACAGGCTGCCGCCGCACTGGTGCTGGCCCAACTTGAACAAATACTGCCCAAAAAAAAGGGTGCCGCCAAACAAGTACGCAAAGTGGCGCAGCTTAGCTTGCCCGTTGCCGTGGAACAGGATAGAAAATGACCCAGGAAACACCTTTCAAAACCGGATTCATTGCGGTGGTGGGGCGCCCCAACGTGGGCAAATCCACGCTTACCAATGCGCTTATCGGTAGCAAGATTTCCATTGTTTCGCGCAAGGCGCAAACCACCCGCCACCGTATCCATGGCGTGCTGACCCGCGATCGGGAACAGTTTGTGTTTGTGGATACGCCCGGTTTCCAGACCCGGCATGGCGGGGCCATGAATCGTATGATGAACCGGGTTGTCACCCAGGCGCTGGCCGATGTGGACGTGGTGCTGCATGTGGTTGAGGCGGGCAAATGGTCGGTGGGCGATGACAATATCGTGCCGCTGCTGCCATCGTCCAAAAAGTGCATCTTGGTCATCAGCAAGGTTGACACCCTGAAAAACAAAAATGAAATGTTTGATTTTGTTGGCAAGATCATGAGCAAGTTCAGCTACGATGCCGTGGTTCCCCTAAGTGCCGTCAAAAAAATCCAGCTTGATACCCTGCTTGATGAAATTTCCCGACGCTTGCCTGAAGGTGAGCCCATGTTCGAGGAGGATGCCCTGACTGACCGCTCTATCCGTTTTATTGCGGCAGAACTGATTCGGGAAAAAATCTTTCGCCTGGTGGGTGATGAATTGCCTTACGCCTGCACGGTCGTGATTGAAAAATGGGAAGAAGATGAAAGTGGGGCCCATATTTCTGCCTGTGTGGTGGTGGAGCGTGAAAGCCATAAACCCATTTTGCTGGGCGCCAAAGGTATGCACATGAAGCGCATTGCCAGTGAAGCCCGTCAGGATATCCGGGAGTTATTGGATAAGCCGGTGTTTCTGGAAGTGTATATCAAGGTGCGCAAAGGCTGGTCCGATAAGGAAAGCGCACTTCGCGACCTGGGATATGAGTAAACGGCAGCACCGGATACAGGATGCGCAGGCATTTTTAATGCATGCCACCAACTGGAGCGAAACCTCGATCATTGCCCAGGTTTTTGCCCGTGATTATGGTATTGTCACCGTTGTCGCCAAAGGTGCAAAGCGGCCTTATTCGGTTTTGCGCCCCATTTTGTCAGCGTTCCAGCCCCTGTTGCTGTCCTGGTCAGGCCAGGGCGAAATAAAAACCCTTACCCGGGCCGAAATAGCAGGTTTGCTGCCGCTTGGGGGGCGCTCTCTTATGTCGGGCTGGTACATGAATGAATTATTATTAAAATTGTTGCCCAAGGAAGATCCCCATCAGGTGTTGTTTGATGCCTATGCCGATGCGCTGGCCCAGCTGGCCGATGGCTCACCGGCCACCGGTGCTTTGCGTCGGTTTGAATGGACGCTGCTGAATGAAACCGGTTACGCCATAGAGGGTGAAACCCCAGACTTTGATGATCGCAGCACAGAGCCGGCCCTGCGCCAGGCCTTACGTGAAAGGATCAATGAGCATCTGGAAAACCGTTACTTGTCAACGCGCAAGGTACTGCTTTCCTTGCGGCATTTTTCATGATGTGATTGAATATGAACTGTTCTGTCCAATCCCGGCCAGAAAGAGTTTGCCTTATGTTAAGGAGTCAGTTCATGCTAAGGAAGTTATCCGAGCCGCCACTTGGTGCATTTGTTTTCAAATCGGGCAATGCAATTGCCATGGCCCTGATGACGGCCGGTTTATTATTGCCTGGGTGGGCGCAGGCTGAAGTCATTCCGGTTTCCTCCAGTATTGGGCAAGTTACCGTGTTTTCAGACCGGGCTTTGGTTAAACGGGACGGGCAGCAGCAGGTGCCGGCCGGTGAACACGAACTGGTGTTCAAAGATCTGCCATATTGGCTCGATCATCGTTCGTTACAGTTCAATGCCAAAGGCAAGCAATCCGTCCGTATTCTTGACATCAGTTCCCGGGATGATTTTCAGGCAACCAGCCAGCAAGAGCGCATTGCCGAACTGGACAGGCAAATCAAAGACATTGAGAACCAGCTTGCCCAACTGGCAGACCAGGGCAAGCTTCTGCTGAACAAAAACAATTATCTGGAAGCTTACCAGAAGGGCAGTGTGCAACAAGGTAAAGATGCGCCACGGCTAAGCACAACAGAACTGCTTGAAATCATGAATTTCAGCAAGGCCATTTTGGCTGAAAACTACACCGCCCAGCGTGAACTGGATCATAAAATGGCTCAGTTGCAGTCAGAACTGGCTGCCTTGCAGGAAAAGCGTGGTCAAATTCCCCAGGAAGAGACGGTCAGAAGTAAAACCGTAGTGGTTCAGCTGGATGCGCCTGTGGCTGATAAACTGGACCTTAGCCTGTCTTATGTGGTACCTGGTGCAAGCTGGTGGCCTAATTATGACGCCAGTTTTGATTCGTCCAGTAAGATGCTCAAACTGTCTTATTATGCGCAAATTTCCCAGCAAACCGGCGAAGACTGGAATAATGTCAAACTGGTGCTGTCAACCGCTCAACCCATGATTGGTGCGGTTTTACCTGAACTGGATCCCTGGCTGGTGGATATTCGGGTACCTCGTCCAGATATGCCTGCTCCGGCAGCCCAGGCCAGACGCAAGGCCCTGCAGGCGATGTCAGAACAGCGACGTGCCTCTAAACCCTTTGAACCGTTAACAGGCGCTACGATGGAGCGCGTGCAGGCTGATGCCTCATTCAATACCTCCACGGCAGAAAGGGGGTTGACCAATACGGTTTTCAATATCGAAAAAACAGCAACCGTTCCCACAGGACCTGAAGATAAAAAAGTGGCCATTTCGGTCAGTGAATTTAAGGCAGGTCAAACCTATCAGCTGGTACCTGCCTTGCAGGAAGCCGTTTTTTTAACGGTTAAGGCCACCAACAGCAATGACTATCCCCTCTTGCAGGGAGACCTGAATGCATTTTTGGATGGGCAGTTAATTGCCAGCAGCAATATCAAGACGGTATTTCCGGGGGAGCCCATTGAGCTGGCCATGGGGACCGACGAGTCTATTTCCGTCAAGCGTGAACCCCTTAAGCGTTTTACTGAAAGCACGGGCTTAACCGGCAGCGGCAAACGAATCAGCTATGAATATCAAACGGTCATCCAGAATAACCGTGACCAGGCCGTCGAGCTGGTTTTGCATGACCGTTTCCCCCTTTCCCGCAATGAGAAAATCGAGATCAGGCGAATTAGCCCTTCCGACAAGGAAATAACCCTTAAGGAAGATGGCCGTTATGAGCAGTCTGTGAAGCTTGCTCCCAAGGAAAAGAAAACCGTGGTGCAGAAATTTTCGGTTGCGTATCCTAACGAAGTGGATGTGACGGGTTTGCCTTGAGCGATTGCATTTTGTGAGCGCTCATTTTCTATAAAAAAACGGCGTCAGGTAAACTGAACGCCGTTTTTTGTACCCTTTAAGGGAAAATGTTCCGATTAGTCGGAGTTGCCGCCGGTAATGCCCAGAATGGACAGCAGACTGGTAAATACGTTGTAGATGTCCAGGTAAATGGCCATGGTAGCGGAAATATAGTTGGTTTCGCCACCATTGACGATACGCTGTATATCAACCAGCATGAAGGCCGAGAAAATGATCATGGCCAGGACCGAAATGGTGAGCACCAGGGCAGGGATTTGCAGAAAAATATTGGCAATCGCTGCCAGTATAAGCACAACGGCGCCAATAAACAGGGTTTTTTGCATGCCGGTGAAATCACGTTTGCTGGTAGTGGCAACAGTGGCCATGGCTGCGAAAATGGCCGCGGTGCCGCCAAAAGCCATCATGATGAGCTGGGCGCCATTGTTCATGCTAAGCACAAAACCCAGCATGCGTGACAGCATAATGCCCATGAAGAAAGTAAAGGCCATTAGCCATACAATGCCGGCACTGCTGTTTTTATTGCGTTCAACGGCAAACATTAAGCCAAATGCACCTGCCAGGAACACAATGGTTGAAATGCCGGGAGAAAGCAGGGTGTTCAGGTTCAGCTGCAATGCCAGCGCGGCACCCAGGATGGTTGGAATAAGGGAAGCGGCCAGCAACCAGTAGGTATTTCTTAGTACCCGGTTCTTGACTGAGGGCGTGGACGCATAGTCGCCACGCGAAAGGGGCTGATTAAAATCACTCATGGAGTCTCCAGTAATACGGATGGTTGAATCAACATTGTTCTTTAGGAAAGACAGCATTCAAAGCTGACAGTTCCCTGAATTCTAACTGAATTTAACGTTGATGTTGAGGGTATTTTGCAGTTATTGGCAATATCTTCAGGGTGTGACAGAGTGTGCCTTGACTTTATTGGCAGGATTGGCTGAATATTGCTTCCAGCGCTCCCGGGCCAGTTGCTTGTCCTGCTCGTGTCCGGAAACGATTTCCAGAACGCGCGCAAACTGTTCATAACCGGGTGGACAGGCCAGATCCAGATTGAGCAGCCAGGGCGGATCCTGGCCGGGCACCAGGACATTGGCCGGATTTTCTGCCGTGGTACGGATCAGGACCGTGCCGGCATTAGGGTCTTTGGCATCAAGGTGGGGCACAAAAGCGGTTTGCTCTATGCCCCACAGGCCTTTGCTAAAAGCCTGCATGCGTTTTGCATCGGTGCAGTAAACCAGTACTTGGTGGCCTGCCTGGAAATGCTTGTAGGCAACTTCACAGGCTTTGCGGATACGGTTTCCTGCACCAAAGGCAAAATCGATGGTTGACATTAAGATTAGTCCTGCTGCGCCAACAGGAATTCGGTTAACAAGGGAACCGGACGGCCACTGGCACCTTTTTCCTTGCCTTTGTTCCAGGCCGTGCCGGCAATGTCCAGGTGTGCCCAGCGGTAGGCTTTGGTAAAGCGGGACAGGAAGCAGGCGGCGGTGACCGAACCGGCTGGCATGCCACCAATGTTTGCCATGTCGGCAAAATTGCTTTTGAGCTGTTCCTGATAGGCATCATCAAGGGGCAGGCGCCATGCGGGGTCTTGCGCCTGTTTGCTGGCGCTTAGCAATTGTTCGGCAAGGGTGTCATCGCTGGCAAACAGGCCACTATTGACATGACCCAGGGCTACCACGCAGGCACCGGTCAGGGTGGCAATATCAATGACTGCCGATGGCTTGAAGCGTTCGGCATAGGTCAGGGCGTCACACAGGATCAGGCGGCCTTCGGCATCGGTATTCAGGACTTCAATGGTTTGCCCCGACATGCTGGTAATCACATCACCCGGTTTGGTGGCTTTGCCATTGGGCATGTTTTCAGTAGCGGGAATAATGCCGATCACATCACGGGTAAGTCCGATTTCGGCGATGGCCCTTAAAACGCCAAAAACGCTGGCGGCACCGCACATGTCGAATTTCATTTCGTCCATGCCCATGCCGGGCTTAAGTGAAATGCCGCCGGTATCAAAGGTAACGCCTTTGCCCACCAGCACAATCGGGCCTTCTTCTTTTTTGGTGTTGTTGTCGGCGGTGTATTTCAGCACGATAAAGCGTGGAGGCTGTTCGGAGCCGGCCGCGACAGAAAGGAAGGAACCCATTTTAAGCGCTTCGATCTGTTTTTTTTCAAGGACCTCGGCTTTAATGGACTTGAATTCCTTGGCCAGCATTTTAGCCTGTTCACCCAGGTAAGCGGGCGTGCAGATATTGGCAGGCAGGTTGCCCAGCTGACGGGTGACAATCATGCCGTTGGCAATGGCGGCTCCTTGTGCCGCACCGGCTTTGGCCAGTTTGTCATCCTTACGGTCGGTAATGAAGGTGATTTTTTTAAGCGGATGTGGGGTGGGGCGGTTTTCCATGCTGAACGTACCTTCATACTGGTACAGTGCATTGCCAATGGCACGGGCAGCCAGACGTGCGCGCATCTGAATGTCCAGATCCTTGCAGGGCTCTTCAAGCAGGGCGCTGGTGGCATCGGTCAATGAGGCTTCGCTGCAATAAGCGGCCATGCTGGCATGTGCCTTGAGCAGGGCATTCGCGTTATAATCTTCCTTTTTACCCAAGCCAACCAAAACAACACGTTCAGCCTTGACGCCTTCAAGATTGCGCAAAACCAATATACTGCCAAGCGTGGCCTTGAATTCTTTTTTAAGCACGGTTTTTATGCTTTCATTACTGGCGCGGTTGATGATATCAGCCGCCTCGCTTAACAGGCTATCGGTGTAGACGCCAATAAACAGGGCGGTAGCCTTGAGTTGTTGCAATGATCGGGTTGATTGTGTGTTAAATTCCATTTTATATTTACCTAAGGCGTCAATAAAGACGTTTATTATCTCGCAAGATGAATCATGTCGCTATTTAAACGATCGGTTGTCGCTGAAATAACCAGCCATGTCGGTGTCGTGTTTTCCACGCTCATTGTCGTATGGCTAAGTGTATTACTAGTCAGGCTGTTGGGGCAAGCCGCCGAAGGCAGCATTGGTGCAGATATTGTATTTGGTATTGCCGCCCTGTCCAGTATTACGGCACTGCCAACCATACTATCCGTTTCCCTGTTTATTGCCGTCTTGTCAACCATTTCGCGCAATTATCGGGAATCTGAAATGGTGGTGTGGTTTGCCAGCGGTGTTTCCCTGCTTGACTGGATTCGGCCGGTCTTGCGGGTGGCCATTCCGGTTTGCGTGCTGATTGCCATGCTGACCTTGCAGGCCTCGCCCTGGGCATACCGGCAAATAGAAGAATACCGCCAGCGCTTCGAACAGCGCTCTGATATTGCCAAAATCGCGTTTGGCCAGTTCATTGAATCGGAACAGGGAAAACGGGTTTTCTTCATAGAAGCGCCCACCCATCCTGACGATGAGATGGGTAAAGTGTTTGCCAGGGTTTATGACGATCATTGGTATAGCACTATTACTTCCGATAATGCGAAATTGCGCGAAGAAGAAAATGGTGACCGTTTTCTGGTGCTGGGCCCTGGTAACCGTTACGACATGAAACCAGGCAGTGCCGAGTTTCGAATGATCAAGTTTGATAATTACACCATGCGTCTTGAAAGCAAGGGTGGAGCGAATGCCGAAGAAAATATCCGCAATGCCGCCCTGAATGTGATGAAGGCCAGACCGACGGGCAGCCTGTTCCAGGATCAAACCAGTAAAAGCGATTCACAAATCATGTGGCGTATTTCATTGCCACTGGCCGCGCTTAACCTGGCCTTGCTGGCCATTCCGCTAGGGGCGGTGAATCCGCGGCTTGGGCGTTCCGGAGATTTGGTGTTGGCGGGGCTGATTGGTTTGCTATACATGAATACCATGAATCTGGTCAGGGGATGGATCAGCAGTGACAAAATAGACATGATGCTTGGTATGGTCTTGTTGCATGGCGCAGTCTTGCTGCTGTGTGTGTATTTATTCCGAAAACGGCTAACCCTTAAAAAGCCTAAGGAAAAGAAAGTATAAATATATAGCTAAAAGTTATAATTAATAAGATTTATATAACTTATAATCTATCTAAATTAAGGATAGATCGCTATGAATTTACAGCAATTTCGTTTTATCAGGGAAACGATCAGAAGAAATTTCAATCTGACGGAAGCCTCCCGGGTGTTGTTTACCTCCCAGCCCGGGGTTTCCAAGGCCATCATCGAATTCGAAGATGAATTGGGGATCAAGGTTTTTGAGCGGCATGGCAAGCGTATCAAGGGCTTGACCAAGCCGGGCGCTGCCGTTGCCAGCATTATTGACCGTATCATGCGTGAAGTGGACAACCTGAAAAAAGTCAGTGATGAATTTGCCAGGCGCGATGAAGGAAGCCTGGTGATTGGCTGTACCCATACACAGGCCCGTTATTTCCTGCCCAAGGTTATTCCCGAGTTCAGGAAGCGTTTTCCCAAGGTACGCGTGTCACTGGCCGAGGGCAGTCCTTCCCAACTGGCCAATATGGTGTTGCAGGAACAGGCAGACCTTGCCCTGGCCACTGAAACGTTGGCCAATGTCGAGGGCCTGACCACCTTGCCTTGTTACTCATGGGAACACACGCTGGTGGTGCCGCCCGATCATCCGCTGACCAGCCTGACTTCAACCCAGGCTAAAAATATTACCCTTGAGCAGGTGGCGCAGTATCCAATTATTACCTATGATCGTGCTTTTACGGGCCGCAACTCGATAGACAATGCTTTTGCAAGCAAGGGGATTGTGCCTGACATTGTGCTGGAAGCGCTTGATGCCGATGTGATCAAAACCTATGTCGATGTTGAAATGGGCGTGGGTATTATTGCGGGTGTTGCTTTTGATCCCAGAAGGGATCCTGGCCTGGTAGGGATTCCTGTCGGCCATTTGTTTGGTGAGCACGTGACCCGCATCGGTCTGAAAAAAGGGATGTTTTTACGGGATTATGTGTATGCGTTCCTGAATATGTGCGCACCAAACCTGACCCGTGAAAACATTGATAACGAAGTGATTTTTGAGGATGTGGAGTAAAGACCGGTTTGTTTACGCTTTTAGGGCCCGTCGCAGGATTTTACCTACATTGGTTTTGGGCAGCTCATCCCTGAACTCCACCAGTTTGGGCACTTTATAGGCCGTCAGGCTTTGGCGGCAGAAATCAATCAATTGTTTTTCTGTCAGCGATGGGCTTTTGCGCACCACGAACACCTTCACAATTTCTCCGGCTGCACCGTTGTCGACACCTACGGCCACCACTTCCCGTACCTCGGGGTGGCTGGCCACGACCTCTTCAATTTCGTTAGGATACACATTAAAGCCCGAGACAATAATGATGTCTTTTTTCCGGTCAACCAGATAGACAAATCCCTCTGCATCAACATAGCCCATGTCTCCGGTATGCAGGAAACCATCCTGGTCAAAAATCTTTTGGGTTTCTTCCGGATTGTTCCAGTAACCTTTCATGACTTGCGGGCCTTTGACACAGATTTCGCCTATTTCTCCGGTGACCATTTCACGACCGTTATCATCACGAATGGACAGTTCGGTAGAGGGAAGGGGTAATCCGATTGAACCATTGAATTCAGACAGGTCCAGCGGGTTAATAGTCACCGCTGGCGAGGTTTCGGTTAAGCCATAAGCCTGGGAAAGCGGCTTACCCGTGACTATTTTCCAGCGCTCGGCAACCGGACGCTGCACGGCCATGCCACCACCCAGCGTAAAGTGCAAATGGCCGAAATCAAGATTGATAAAGTTCTCGTCATTAAGCAAGGCACTAAACAGGGTATTGACGCCGGTGATGGCGGTAAAAGGATATTTTCCAATTTCCCTGACCAGGGCCGGAACGTCGCGCGGGTTCAGGATCAGCAGGTTGCGGGCCCCCAGCATCAGGAAGGTCAGGCAGTTGGCGGTGAGGGCAAAGATATGGTAAAGCGGCAGGGCGGTAATAATAAAATCTTTGCCCTCGGCCGTGTATGGTTTTACCCAGGCATAGGCCTGACAGACGTTGGCCACCATATTGCCATGGCTTAGCATGGCCCCTTTGGCAACCCCGGTTGTGCCACCGGTATATTGTAAAAAGGCAATGTCGTTATGGCCAAGTGTCGGGGGCGTAAAGGGCAGTTTGCCTGATCCGTTTAAAATGGACGTTAACTGGACGGGATGGGGTAGAGACCATTTTGGCACCCTGTGCTTTACGTGCCGCACCATAAAATTCATGACATGCCCTTTCAGTCCCAGCATGTCGCCAATAGCGGTCACGATAATGGTTTTCAGTGAGTTCAGCTTTGGCAGCGCTGCCTGCAGGGTGGCGGCAAAGTTTTCAACAATAACAATGACTTCAGCCTCTGAGTCGTTAAGCTGATGTTCAAGTTCGTGGGCCGTGTACAGGGGGTTGCAATTAACCACGGTGCAACCGGCCCGCAAGGCGCCAAACAGGCAAACCGGGTACTGGAACAGGTTGGGCATCATCAGGGCAATGCGGGTGCCCGGTTTGATGCCCCGGCTTTGCAGCCAGGCGGCAAAGTTTCTGGACAGGCTGGCCAGTTGCGCATAGCGAAGGCTTTTGCCCATGGAAATATAGGCGGTTAAAGGGGCAAACTTCTGACAGCTCTGGTTGAAGATATCCACCAATGATGAGTAGCAGGTTGCATCAATTTCAGCCGGGACGCCCGGTGGATAGTTGGTAATCCATGTTTTTTTCATCCTTTTTTCCCCTTCTGTCCTGTTGTTATAACGGGTATGTGCAGATAAGTATAGCCGAGGTCGATGGCGGTTTTTTCAGGGGATTTTCCCGAAGCTGGTTTTGCGGTAATGAAGCGGACCCCCTCTGAATGGAGCAAATCCGGTGCCAAAAATAATGCCTGCATCGGTCAGGTCATCATCTCCGGTAATACCTTTTTCGGTTTGTCGTCTGGCCTGTTCAATGAATGGCGTAATCAGGCGCTGGGCTAATCCATCCGGAACGGGTTTGTTTGAACGGATGCCATGCTTTCTGTTTTTCCAGTTATAAAACCCTTCACCTGTCTTGATGCCCAGCTTGTTTTGCGCCACCAGGCGAGTCATGCAGTTGGGGACGGGTTTGCCGGTTGATAATTGAGTGCCAGCCGCCAGGGCAATATCCAGTCCTACCGTATCAGCCAGCTCAATGGGGCCCATTGGCATGCCAAATGCCAACATGGCCGTATCAATGACTTCGGGGTCAATCCCTTCATCAACACAGTGCATGGCTTCCAGCATATAGGGGGCCAGCACTGCATTAACCAGGAATCCTGGGGTGTCTTGTACCGGCAGTGGCAGCTTGCCAATTTGCCCCGCAAAGGCGCAGGCACGGTTAATGGTTTGCGGGCTGATGCCTTCGGCATGCACAATTTCAACCAGTGGCATTTTTGCGACAGGATTAAAGAAATGAATGCCCAGAAAACGTTCCGGCCGTTTCAGGCCGCTACGCAGCGCCTGAATAGAAAGGCTTGAGGTATTGCTGGCAAGGAAGGCATCCGGTTTCATCAAGGCTTCAAGCTTTTGATAAAGGTCCTGTTTGGCTTGCTCTTCTTCATAAATGGCTTCAATCACCAGGTCAGCGGTGGCGATACCGTGTCCGTCAGGATCAGGAATCAGCCTGTCGCGGGCGGCCTGGGCAGTCAGCCGGTCTTTGCGGGCAAAGAGCGGGGCAGCGGCCTTGAAAGCGTTCGCAATGCGGCTGTAATCGGTGTCTTGCAGGGTGGTTTTGATGCCTTGCAAGGCGCACCAGGCCGCAATGCCACCACCCATGACGCCGGCCCCAATCACATGCACCTGCAACACCGGTGGCAGGCCGCCTTGCTTGCCGAATGCTTTGAGCCTTTCCTGCAAGTGAAAAACCCGGATCAGGTTGGCGGTTACGGGAGAGTTCAACAGCCGGTTGACAATATCCGGCGCGGCCAGGCCATTACCGTTGTGCTGTTCCCATAAATCAATAATTGCCCGGGGGGCGGGGTAATGGGCATCAGGATCTTTGCGGGCCACGTTTTTTCGGGCCTGGCGGGCAACCAGCCTTTTAAGGGGCTGCCTGTTAAGCCATTTGGCCAGCCCTTTGGCCTGGCTGCGCGGGCGTCCCGACAACACCCAATCGGCCGCGTTTTGGCGGGCCACGCGAGGGGCAACCACCCAATCAACCAGCCCCACTGATTGGGCCTTGATGGTATCCAGGGTTCTGCCGGTCAGGATCATGTCCAATCCGGCCTGAGGGCCAATTAAGGCAGGCAGCCGCATCAGGCCACCCCAGGCAGGGTAGATGCCCAGCATGACTTCAGGCAGGCTAAGGGCGGGTGTGGGCGTGTCAATCAACATCCGGTATTTACAGGCAAGGGCCAGTTCCAGACCCCCGCCCAGGCAGGCACCATGAATGAGTGCAAGCGTGGGAAAGGGCAGTTTTTCAATGCGGTTGAACAGGTTCCAGCCCCGTTCAATGAGCTGTTTTCCATCATCGGGGCTGCTGAAATCGGAAAATTCCTTAATATCGGCACCAGCAATAAAGCCGTTGCTTTTACCCGATAAAAAGACCAGGCCCTTGATGGTATGCTGTCCCAGATGGTCAAGGGCTGTTTTCAGTTCCTCCATGACCTGGGCAGACAGCGCATTCATGCTGCGTTCGGGGCAGTTGATGCTGAGCCAGGCAATTTGCCTGGCATCAATCTGCAACGACCAGTTCTTTACATTCAGTTCTGTGCTCATGGCTCATCCTTCATGGTTTCTATCAGCATGGCGCCACCCTGGCCTCCGCCAATGCAAATCGTGGCAACCCCCTTATGCAGATTACGTACCCGAAGAGCATGCAGCAGGTGCAAGACGATGCGGGCACCCGATGCACCAACCGGATGGCCAATCGCAATCGCACCACCATCCACATTCAGTTTCTCTTGATCCAATGTGCCCCAGGCCGGGGTGTTGAAATGTTCCTGGCAATACTCTTCGCTTGCAAAGGCGCGGATGCAGCCCAGTACCTGGGCGGCAAAAGCCTCATTGATTTCCCATAAATCAGGATCTTGCAAGCGTAAGCCATTACGTTGCAGTAGCGGTATGCAGGCATGCACGGGCCCCAGTCCCATCTGGGCGGGATCAAGGGCGGCCCATTGGCAGTCGGTGATTTTTCCTATTGGCTGCAGGCCCCATTTTTGTACCGCCTCTTCGGAGGCCAGGATCAGGACTGCGGCGCCATCACTGACCTGTGAGCTGTTGCCAGCCGTGATATTGCCACTGGGACGGTCAAATACCGCCTTTAATTTTGCCAGTTTGTCGGGGGTGGAGTCACGGCGAACCCCGTCATCGTCAGTATATAGATTGCCCTGGGCATCAATGATGGGGGTGATTTCATCAAATTGCTTGCGGTTTTGTGCTTCGATGGTGCGTTGATGACTGCGGGCGCTATAGGCGTCCATTTCCTGGCGGGTAATGCCAAATTTCCAGGCCAGGTTCTCGGCCGTTTGGCCCATGGAGATGCCAATGACCGGGTCTTTCAAGCCTTTTAGCAGGCCAATGACCGGTGCCAGGTAAGCGGGCCTGAAGTTGCGCAGGGCCTTTATTTTTTGTCCCGTGCTTTGTGCGGCATTCCATTGGCTGAGCCAATGGACCATTTTGTCGGAAAACAGAATGGGCGCATGGGACAGGGCATCGGTGCCGCAGGCCAAGACCAGGTGTGAACGACCATTTTGTATGTTGGTCAGGGCGCTGTCCAGCGCCTGCATGCCCGAGGCACAATTGCGCATGACCGTCCAGGCGGGAACATGATAGCCGGTGCCAATACGCAAGCCAACGACCCGGCCGATATTGGTTTCGTCGGCAGAAGGAGATGCGCAGCCCACAATGACCTCATCCAGCTCAGAGGCATTGAAGGATTGGCGCAACAAGAGGCTGCGGCTGGTTTGTACGGCCAGTTCGCTAGCCGAAAAAGGACCCGGTGCATTACGCGCTTTCAGAAACGGGGTTCTGGCACCATCAATAATATAGACGGGTTTGAAAGTCATGGTCGGTCTCCTTGACAGGTGTTCCGGATATTCATGAAGGCGGCCGGGTTTCGCAAGTCTTTGGGGAAATCATCCACATGGATCACGGTATCTCTGAGCCGGTTACGGATTGCCAGCAGCTCATATTCTTCGGCACTGATGCGGTTCATGTCGAAAGCAAGCCGGGCGATATCCCTGACGTTGGCATCAGGATGATTTTTGAATAGGCCATTTTTTTCATCTTGACGGATTTTGGCTTCAACCGGTTCAGCCTTGATGGCATAAACCAGTGCCTGTTCGATGGCGCTCACTGGGTCTTCAGGATGGGTGGGCAGGTAACAGTTGGCGGTCAGGCGGTCACGGGTACTGCCCGGTTGCATCAGCTGTTCGCAAATGGGGCTATCAAGCGCGTCAGCCGGTGCGGAAAATGAAGCACCCCAGGGAAAACTGACCAAACGCATCAACAAGCCAATGGCCCGGTTAGGAAAATTGCGGCAGGTTTGCAGCAGGGCTGTTTGCGCATCAAACAGGCATTGCTGGAGGGCTTTGTGCACAAAAGACAGCTCATCTTGCTGGCGGCCGTTGTTTTCGTATTGCTTAAGCACGCAGGAGGCAATATAAAGCCGGGCCAGAACATCGCCCAGCCGGGCGGATATTTTTTCACGGCGTTTCAGGCTGCCCCCCATGGCAAGCATGGTGATATCGGCCATGAAAGCGAGTATGCCGGACAGTCGGGTGAGCTGACGGTAATATATCATGGTTTCGGGGGCGGCCTGGTGACGCAGGGTAAATATCCTGGCCCCCAACAGACCGCTGGCCAGAGTGCGCAGGCCATTGCGGGTACTGAACCCGATATGTTGCCAGAAAAGCCGGTCAAAGCTGTCAAGGGACGTGACGGGGTCTGCTTCCTGTGCGGCTTGCATTTCCTTTAATATATAGGGGTGACAGCGGATGGCACCCTGGCCGAAAATGATCAGGCTGCGGGTCAGGATATTGGCACCTTCCACGGTAATGCCAATGGGGATCTGCTGGTAAGCACGTCCCAAAAAATTGGAAGGACCCAGGCAGATTCCCTTGCCGCCAATAATGTCCATGGCGTCATTAACAATGCTGCGGGCATGTTCGGTGACATGGTATTTGGCCATTGATGACACCACCGAGGGTTTTTCGCCCAGATCAACGGCGCCCGCTGTCATGATGCGTACGGCATTGCTGGCATACATATTGGTGCCCATGCGGGCAAGCACCTCCTCAACCCCTTCGAAGCGGCCAACCGGCAGGTTGAATTGTGTGCGGATACGGGCGTAGGCGCCCACCGTACGAACAGCCAGTTGCGACATTCCCACGTTGGACGATGGCAGGGAAATGGCGCGGCCGGCAGCCAGGCATTCCATCAGCATGCGCCAACCTTGCCCGGCCATTGCTGGGCCGCCAATAATAAAGCTCAATGGCATGAAAACTTCTTTGCCCCGGGTAGGGCCATTCATGAACATGGCGTTAAGCGGGAAATGCCGTCGGCCAATTTCCACACCGTGATGGTCACGCGGCACCAGGGCGCAGGTAATACCAATTTCTTTTTGCTCGCCTAGCAAGCCATCGGGGTCGTACAGCCTGAAAGCCAGACCCAGCAGGGTGCACACGGGTGCCAGGGTGATGTAGCGTTTGTCCCAGCTCACGCGCATGCCCAGCACCTCTTCACCTTCCCAAAGGCCTTTGCAGACCACCCCGCTATCGGGAATGGCGGCGGCATCAGAGCCGGCCCAGGGGCTGGTAAGTGCAAAGGCAGGAATTTCCTGTCCGCTGGCAAGCCGTGGCAGGTAGTGGTTTTTTTGTTCTGGAGTGCCATAATGAATCAGGAGTTCAGCAGGACCCAGGGAGTTGGGCACCATGACAGAAACCGCCAGTGCCGAGTTTCGGGTGGAAAGTCGGGTAATGACTTCAGAGTGGGCAAAGGCCGAAAAACCAAGACCACCATACTGTACTGGAATAATCATACCCAGAAATTTTTTTTCTTTAATATATTGCCAGGCAGCTTCGGGCAAATCCAGGTCCTGGGTGGTCACTTCCCAGTCATTTACCAGTGCGCAGACTTGTTGAACTTCATTGTCCAGAAAAGCCTGTTCTTGTGCACTCAGTGAAGGAGCCGGATATCCCATCAGCTTTTGCCAGTCGGGACGCCCGCTGAACAGTTCGGCCTCCCACCAGACCGTGCCGGCCTCGATTGCCTCTTTCTCTGTGGAAGACATTGGAGGCAGTGCTTTTTTGAAAGCCTTCAGTATGTAGGCACTGATGGTGTTTTTGCGCCAGTTACGCAATCGCTGAAAGAGGGGCATGGAGACCTCCTGGCAGAAAAATATATTTATCGAGCCAGCAATCAGGGCACAATGACCTTGTCATTGTCCTGTATATGAGAATGGACTTCTCATGGGTATGGTACCACTGCGGCCAGGCTTCTGCACTTATTGGCAGAATCCTGATATATGCAAAAATATCTTGTTATTGATAATGATTATCATTTATAATTTGACTCATCTAAAGGAGAGTCTGAAATGAGTATGAGTATGAATGCGGTAATCGTAGGGGCAGATCGTTTGGGAAATATCCCCGGTTTGCTTAAAGATCATAATATTGAAATCAGGCAACATATTAGTGGCAGGGAACCTGCACATCAGAAAAAAACCTATCAGCTGCCCAGTGGCACACAGGTGGTTATTTTGTTGACCGATTTTCTGGGCCATAATGTAATGAAGTCTTTTCGTTCAGCGGCCCAGCGTGCGGGGGTACCCGTGGTGGCCTGCCGGCGTTCGCTAGGCAGCATGCAGCAGGCATTGACACTATGCGGGTACAGGTGTTGCGAGCGTTGCCCGCAGAAACAGGTCGAGGCACATTGTGCCCCAAGTTGAGAATCCGCCCATTAACAATGTCTTCCCAGACCAGAATTAAAAAACCTCATCAGCATTACGCGGATGAGGTTTTTTGGTTTTTCTGATGGTTGGGGCTTAGTATGCTGCCAGGGTTCGGCCCTCAAGACGGCGGGCACCGTTATAGCGTTTTGTCCAGTAAGCATTGCTCATGTCTTCAACACGGACAACCGTTCCGGTGCGTGGGGAGTGAACGAATTTGTTGGCACCCAAATAGATGCCTACGTGGGAATAGGTAAATCCGCGGGTGTTAAAGAAAACCAGGTCTCCGGGTTTAAGGGAGTCTTTGGATACCTTTAGGCCAATGCCCGCCATTGATTCAGAGTTGCGTGGCAGGTTAACACCCATGTATTTGCTGGCGGTATAGTAAATAAAGCCGCTGCAGTCAAAACCGGTGCTTGGGGTTGTGCCACCAAAACGATAGCGTACGCCCAGATAGTTCAGGGCCGCCTGTGCCAGTTCACTGGATCCGGATTTATTGATGCTGATGGAAGCATCCCTGTTTAAACGATCCATTTTGGCCTGTACAATCAGGTCACCAATAGGGTCGGACAGTTTGGGAGACCAGTTGATATTGGTATCTGGCAGGGGGTATTGCTCGCCGACTTCAACCGCTTGATCAAGGGAAATGGATTGTTGGGTGCTAACGAGTTGCCGGATCGGATCTTCGGAAACATTTTTTGCTGAAGCTGCATTGCTAAGGGTTATGCAAGAGATTGCAAGTAGAAAATGGCCGCAATAAGCCATTATCCCCCGTTGATGCGTGGGTAATTGTGGATGCATAGTCGTAACATATAATTAAAAGTGTAAGGTATTCGT
Organism: Advenella faeciporci; assembly: GCF_014652395.1. Taxonomy (GTDB): domain Bacteria; phylum Pseudomonadota; class Gammaproteobacteria; order Burkholderiales; family Burkholderiaceae_B; genus Advenella; species Advenella faeciporci. The sequence continues at coordinate 311,395 of NZ_BMYS01000001.1, read as the reverse complement.
ACTTGCTTTATCCAAAAAGCTTAGTGAATTCTATAGAAAAATCAATAACATCGCAAGTAATTTGCCCTTTGTATTGCTTCCATTAAGGCGTGATTTCCTGTGTTTTTCATAGGTAAAATTATTGAACACAAGAAAAGACGTTTTATTGTGAGTGATTGACTGGTTTTTGCAGGGAGATAGGAGTATTTGTTATTAAATTCTTTTATTTGTCATGTTTTTGTGGTTAATTTGATTGAAATTAAACAAATAAGTATGAATTTGTATCTGTGGTAAAAAACATGAAAAAAAAACGCCACTGCTTGAATGGCGTCTTTGGTATTTTAATGATATGAAAATCCCGGTTTTACTGCTGCCTTGCCCAGCCCTATCTGGGCCAGGCTGGGCAAATGGTTAGCCAGCAATTACATGCCACTGTAAACAGGACCTTCACCACCCTGTGGGGCCACCCAAACAATATTCTGGGTTGGGTCTTTAATATCACAGGTTTTGCAATGAACGCAGTTTTGTGCGTTGATTTGCAGTTTATCTTCGCCGTTATCGTCTTTGATAAATTCGTAAACACCGGCAGGGCAATAGCGCTGTTCGGGGCCTGCATAAACCTTCAGGTTGGTGTCAACCGGAATATCGGGGTTTTTCAGGGTCAGGTGAATCGGTTCATTTTCATCATGGTTGGTATTTGAAATGAACACCGAACTCAGGCGATCAAACGTGATTTTGCCATCTGGTTTGGGGTATTCGATTTTTGCGCATTCCGCGGCCGGTTTCAGGCATTCATGATCAGCCTTGGTGCGGTGAATGGTCCATGGCATTTTGCCCTGGAAAAGCAGTTGTTCGACACCGGTCATGATGGTGCCCACGGTACGGCCTTTTTTGAACCATTGCTTGAAGTTGCGCGCCTTGTTCAGCTCTTTGTACAGCCAGGACTGTTCGAAGGCAATGGGGTAATCGCTTAAGATGTCGTGGCTGCGTTCGGCAACCAATGCATCATACAGGGCCTGAGCGGCCAGTGCGCCGGTTTTGATGGCGGCATGGCTGCCCTTGATGCGTGACGCATTCAGGAAGCCGGCTTCGCAACCCACCATGGCGCCACCCGGGAATACCAGTTTGGGCAGGGAAAGCAGGCCGCCAGCGGTAAGGGCTCGTGCACCATAAGCAATCCGTTTGCCATTCTCAAAATAAGGCTTGATGCTGGGGTGTGTCTTGTAGCGCTGGAATTCCTCAAAAGGAGACAGCCATGGGTTGGCGTAATCAAGGCCCACTACCATACCCACCACTACAATATTGTTATCAAGGTGATACAGGAAGGTGCCACCATACGTGTCCGAATCAAGTGGCCAGCCGGAAGTATGAATAACCAGGCCCGGTTTGGATTTGGCCGGATCGATTTCCCACATTTCTTTTATGCCAATGCCGTAGCTTTGAGGATCGCGACCCTGGTCCAGCTTGAACTTTTCAATTAACTGACGACCCAGCTGGCCACGCGACCCTTCGGCAAAAATCGTGTATTTGGCCAGCAATTCCATGCCAGGCTGGTAATGGTCGGAATGGCTGCCGTCACGATTCACACCCATATCGCCCGTGGCTACGCCACGCACGGCACCGTTGTCATCGTACAGGATTTCGGTGGCGGCAAAACCGGGGAAAATATCCACCCCCAGGCTTTCTGCCTGCTCGCCCAGCCAACGGGTGACATCACCCAGACGGACAATGTAGTTGCCTTCATTCTTGAAGCAGGGGGGCAGCATCCAGTGGGGTGTTTTGCGGGCACCGGTTTCGCTAAGGAAAAGAAATTCATCTTCCTTGACGGCCGTTTCCAGCGGCGCACCTTTTTCTTTCCAGTCGGGAATCAGTTCGTCAAGGGCCAGGGGATCCATGACAGCGCCTGAAAGAATATGGGCACCAATTTCACCGCCTTTTTCCAGTACACAGACGGAAATATCTTTATTGTTTTCGTTGCTTAATTGCTTGAGCTTGATGGCGGTTGAAAGACCGGCAGGTCCTCCGCCCACAACCACAACATCATATTCCATTGACTCGCGTTCAGACATGAGCGCCAACTCCTTTTATAGATTGTAAATTGCCAGATTCCATGATTGTATTGTAATGAATCGGTTTATGCAGTGAAAAACAACAAAATTCACGCGATAAAAAAAATGTCAATCTAAATCTGATAGAGTTAGCAGCTTATTGCGTATCAAAAAACAAAAGGACATAAATGGATAATTTCTGCTTGCCTGCAGATCTGGCGGGAAGTTTTAGTAATGGGATTCACTCTTTTTCATTTGCCATGCGCTGGGGTGATATGGATATGCTGGGGCACCTGAACAATACTGTTTACTTCCGGGCCATGGAGGAAGCGCGTATTGAATTCATCAACGCCATACGACCTTATTTTGAAGCGGGGACCGGCGTGGTGGTGGGTCATCTTTCCTGTGATTTCCTGCGTCCCATGAATTATCCAGGCAATGCTTTGGTCATGCATGAGTTAACCCGTATTGGGCGTTCAAGCATGGAACATAAAATTACCATCGAAAAAGAAGGTGAGCCGGGTGTTGTTTATGCATCAGCCCGTTCGGTTCTGGTTTTGTCCAATCTGGCTACCGGCCGTTCCTGCTCATGGAGCGAGCAAATGCGTGAGGTCATCCAGCAACTGTTCAGTCAGGATTAGCGGTTTTTAGTGTATTCCCCAATTCAGGGGAATGGGGGAGCTGTGGTATTAGTAGCGATTGACCGCTTTATATTAAATACGAAGGAAAATAGATGGATAAGGTGTATCAAAGCGCCAGCCTGGCCTTAAAGGACATTGTCGCTGATGGACAAATGATAGGAGTGGGGGGGTTTGGTTTATGTGGCATTCCAGAGGCGCTCATCGCCGCGCTCAGGGATTCGGGCGTTCAAAATCTTACTTGTGTCAGTAATAATGCCGGTGTAGATGGTTTTGGCCTGGGGCAGTTGCTGGCCACACGGCAAATCAGAAAAATGATTGCTTCTTACGTGGGTGAAAACAAAGAGTTTGAGCGGCAATATCTGTCTGGTGAACTGGAACTTGAATTTACACCCCAAGGTACCCTGGCCGAAAAACTGCGTGCTGGCGGTGCCGGCATTCCGGCTTTTTTTACCCGTACCGGGGTGGGTACCCTGGTTGCCGAAGGCAAGGAAATTCGCGAGTTTGACGGACATCAATATGTCATGGAGCGTTCGCTTACTCCTGATGTGTCATTGGTGAAAGCCTATATCGCCGATCGCAGTGGCAATCTGATATTCAATAAAACGGCGCGCAATTTCAACCCCAATGTGGCGATGGCAGGAAAAATCACTGTGGTGGAAGTGGAGAAAATTGTTGAAACGGGCGAACTGGATCCCGATCAGATACATCTGCCCGGCATTTACGTCCACCGTATTGTGCTGAATGAAAGCCCTGAAAAACGCATTGAACAACGTACTGTCCGTCAGGCATAAGGAGAATAAGAATGGCTTGGAGTCGTGAAGAGATGGCAGCCCGTGCTGCCAAAGAATTGCAAGATGGTTTTTATGTCAACCTGGGCATTGGTTTGCCCACCCTGGTGGCCAATTATGTGCCAGACAACATGGAAGTCTGGCTGCAGTCTGAAAATGGTTTGCTGGGCATTGGTCCTTTCCCTACTGAAGATGAGATTGATCCTGATCTGATCAATGCAGGCAAACAAACCGTGACCACGTTGCCGGGTTCTTCCATTTTTTCATCGGCAGATTCTTTTGCCATGATTCGTGGTGGAAAAATCAATCTGGCCATTCTGGGCGCCATGCAGGTGTCTGAAAAGGGAGATTTGGCCAACTGGATGATCCCGGGCAAAATGGTCAAGGGCATGGGCGGAGCCATGGATCTGGTAGCCGGAGTTGGCCGGGTACTGGTTTTAATGGAACATGTTGCACGCAAGAAAGATGGCACCGAAGACCTTAAGATCTTGCCTGAGTGTACCTTGCCCCTGACCGGTTTAGGGGTGGTGAACATGATCATCACTGATCTGGGTGTGCTGGAAGTCACTCAAAATGGTTTGAAACTGCTTGAACTGGCGCCCGGCGTCACTGTTGAGGAACTGCAGTCAAAAACCGGTGTGAAAGTGGATGTTTCCGCTTTTGCCTAGGATAGCTTGCTGTGCTGCTTTAGTTGATATTTGCTGAAAGCAAAGCGATTATCCATCTTGTTTTTGTGAAGGTGGGCAACCGCTGCAATAACCCCGTCTCTTGCCATTGGCAGTGTACGGGGTTTTTTATGCTTTTCATGCCTGTTTTTTCAGGGCAGCCAGCGCCAGCAGCAACCAGCCCAGCAAAAAGCTGACCCCGCCAATAGGTGTGATGGCACCGAGCGCGGGCGTGTCTGTCAAGACCAGTAAATAAAGGCTGCCACTAAAAATGATAATGCCTGCCACCAGAAAACGGGCCGCCCATTTTTGCAAGACCGGCGCAAGCCAGGCGCTGGCGGCCACCAGCATAAACAATCCCAGGCTATGCGTCATTTGATACAGCACACCCGTATGCCATACTGTCAGTCTTTCGGGAGTTACCATCGCTTTCAGGGCATGGGCACCAAAAGCGCCAAAGGCAACCGAAACCAGGCAACTGAGCGCGGCGAAAACAAGATAGAAACGGGTATTCATGACTACTTCCTTAAAAATGACAATAAAAAGCAGAAAATACGATAAGGGTATCTGTTAAAAAATGCCATGGATTGAATTTTCTGCTGACGTTCATGATAGCTTAGTGTATCTTGTTGTAAATATATTAAGTTTTTTTAGCCAATGATGGGGGCTATGTTTTTTCCAGGTGTACCACTTCAGAGGAGCTTGCTGCGTGACAAAGATAAAAAACAATAACATCCCCTGGCCAATCCGCCTTTTGATATACGCCTGTTTGTTATTTGCCATGTATATCAGCTTGAGTACACTTGCATTGGGACTTTGGGGGCAGATTACGATGGGTACGGTAGACAGCTACGAAAGTCGCCTTGATAACCGGAGCGCAGGGCAAAACCGTTCCCGCACCATTTCCAAAGGCTATTATTTTACCGCGAATGCAAAGCAGTACCCAGGTTATGTCATTTATGTCAGCGATGAAGCGTGGCCAAGACTGGCAAAGGGGGAAACCCGCACTGAGTTAATCCGTTATTTGTCTTTTTTTCCCTATATCAATAAACCCAATGCGCTAAGCGATTTTGATGAGATGGGGGCGCTGGCCATCATGTACCATCTCCTTGCTCCGCTGGCTTACCTGTTTTTGCTACTGCTGGTGAGTGGCACGGTAAAACGGCAGAAAAAAACAAACAGGCGGTGGGTAAAGCAAGCAAGTCATCACCCTGTGAACGTAAGGAGTAATGCTCACATGTTTTGTACAAACTGTGGAGAAGCCCTGGTTAAAGATGCTGTGTTCTGCACACATTGTGGCACCCGGATTGTGAGTGCCGGTGCTGATCGTAACAGTCAGGCACAATCAGCACCCGAGCCGGACTTCCCGGGTTTTCCCGTCAGGGCGGGTTTTTCCGGTTATTGCAATCACCCTGAAATATTGGAGGCGGCCCGGAAAAACCGTAAAACCGGCATTGGCTGTCTGTGGGTACTCACACTGGTGCCGCTCATCGGCTTTCCGGTTGCAGGCCTTCTGGTTGAGGATCTGCCTTTTACAGAGGCGGTCGTCATTGGTGTGGGTATTGCGCTGGTCATGTTTATCGTGAATTTGTTCGCGCTTCGCCGCGCCAGCAGGCCAATGTGGGAAGGGGTTGTAGAGGATAAAACCCGTAAAGAACGCAGTGAACGCCGAAGCAGTGAGGACAGCAGTGACACTACCTATATCGAGTATATGACTGTCATCAGGACCCAGGACGGAAAGAAAAAAGAAATTGTTGAAAAGGGCAGCAGAAATTATATGTATGACTATCTGGCCGTGGGTGATCGTGTGCGTTACCATCCGGCCTTTGGTACCTATGAGAAATATGACAAATCGAAAGATCGCATTATTTATTGCAATGTTTGCTCAATGATGAATCCCATCAAGAATGATCGTTGCAAACGGTGTGACAATTTACTATTCAAATAAATAAGGAACATTTCCATGAAACCCTTCAATTCCCTGCGGGAAGCCGCCGAATATGCCGTTACCCTGTCTGATGGCTGGCATTTTGCCAATACGAGTGAGACCTATGAGAAAGAAAGTCTGCTGCCACTTGCCCAAACCAGCGATGAAGAAGACCCGATCGATGAGGATAACTTTTATCTGGTGTCCTCAGGCGGCTCAATCGGTCTTTGCGAAGATGCGGAAGATATAGACTGGTTGTTTATTGCGAATGCTGAAAAAGACACTGTTCTGCCCGATGTTTATTCAGCCTCAACAGACAATTGCTTTTGTTCCCAATGCGGTCATCGTCTTGCGCCTGGCGCCAACTTTTGTGATGAATGTGGTGCAAAGCTGAACTGATCAGGCCTGCTAAATCAAGCAATCAAGCAAAAAGGAAAACTCATGTATAGTCAAAAAAGTGAAGAAAACCGGCCCAATAATGTCGGTCAGAAAAAAGCCGGTACAGTTGCAAAAGCAATCATGGCCGGTACAGTCATTATGGTGACGGGTGTCATTTTGTTTGCCCAGCCTGCACAGGCACAGGCAACGCAAAACCGTCCGGTTAACGGAATCAGTCTTTCCACCACTGAACGGCCCTCAATTGAGGATTTTCGGTGGTATTTAAATGATGTTGAAAAGAACGGTGTACCCAAAGGGGCTATTAAAGAAACCGATTTCAACAACCTTGCCGCAAACTGGAAATGCCTGTTTATTTATGACCCCGAGGGTAAAGACACGGGCCGGCTGTACGATTTCCTAACACTCACCTTGTCTGGGGCAGAGGGTAATGGTGCCGTGATCCTTGATTGGTCTCATATGTTTGCAGGCGATCAGGACATTGATGAAACCAGTATGGAAGACACGGTGCTGAACATGAACTGGAAAAATGGGACTTTATACGGGTATGGCCCGATGAATCTTAGTATCAAGCAGTTCTATTCTTACAAAGGGGCGCAATATGCGGTGGGTACCCTGACGTTGCCTGATGGTACTGACGGCTTGGTGGCCATGACGCGTCCCTGAGCAGGGTCTGACAAGGTGTTTTTTAACGGGAATGGAATGGGGTAATGGCAAAATTCTGTATGAAATGTGGAGCCGCGTTGCACGAAGGTGCGAAATTTTGCATGAAATGTGGCCATGCCCTGCCGGGAATTGAACAGGCTGCACCACTAAAAATACAGTGTGACCGCTGTGGTGCGTCGTTGAAGACGGGGATGAAATTCTGCCCGAAATGCGGTGCCGGGGTTGGGCGGGCATTAACGGTTGACATCCCTGTCAGTGAGCCTGTTATTTCTGTTCAGGTGAGTGATCTGCCACCTAATGTTGAAGCAGCACAAAAAGAGCACATCACGGAAGAGGGGGTAGAAAAAACCAAACAGAGAACCACGGAAAAAGCCAAAGCCAAAGCCAAAGAAAAAGCTAAAGAAACAGCAGCCACGGCAGTTAAAAAAGAAGCGGTCCATCCGGTGAAAAAGGCTTTGTCAGCGCTACTTGACCAGACGGTTAGCGCGTCCGACAACGCAGGTGAAATGCGTATTGCCATGACAGAGGGGCAAAAGTCTTTACTCACCCATGTGATTCGTGAGCTGGCTAAAAGGATAGTGAAATGACGGGCATGAAAACACATTCATTTTTAAGAATATTGTTGGCTCTACTGTTTACCGTTGCGATTTTCTGTCCTGCTCAGGCACAAATACTGGAGAATAGTCGTGATCTTGAATCGGTGAAACTTCGTTTTGTGAATATTACCTCCGCCCTGGCGAAGCGTGATCATGACGGCACCCATAAAAAATTAAATGATGTGACCCTGAAGGTGGGTGAACCGGTCAAAATTACGTTTGATCGCTTTGTGACGGACATTAAGCCTTGGCATGCAGTCAGCGGGTGGCTCAAACTGGAACTTGGGCGTGATTATCATGGTAAGCCGGCAATTTTTTATGAGCTGGATCTGGACATATCGTACAAAGAAAATGATGGCAGTGTGAAAACTTTTAACGACAAGTCGGCTTATAGCGAAATGCGGAAGGTGTTGGAGAACACCTATTGGGGAGGTAGCGACATGAATACGTTCAGTTTCTGGCTTGAAGTGACTGATGCTGTCCATGCCGAGGTGACCACCGATGCCGATGAAAGTGCTGGCGAAACCGGTATCCTGATTCCTGCCGCCATTGCGGGCATCCTTATCGGGGGTGGTGCCGCCGCTGCCTGGGGCAGAAACAGGCGTAAAACGAAACCACAAAAGGAAGAAAAGGAAGCGCTCGAGGACAACCCCAATCGCTATGAAATGCGAATTCGCAAGGATTTTGGGAATACACTGGCTGTGGGTAAAAAAGTGCCGATTTATGCCCGTATTGTTGAAATCACCCCCGAGGGCCAGGAAAATACCCGTCATGACTTGACGGCAAAAATCAATATCAGCTCACCTTATTATTTGCAAATCAGTGGGCAAAGCATGGCGGGCGACTATAAGACAGCACAGGTGGAAGCACCTGCCAGTGGTGAATCAATTCCCGACCAGGCACGGGTTTCTTTCTGTTTCATGAGCGAGGGCGGCAGTTTTACCAACCATGTGGTTTTTCAGATTGAGGAAGAAAAAATTGTATTCGCCCAGGACAACCTTACTTTGCCGGCCTGCCATGATAAAACGGAACGCCTGCCTTTTGCCGTGTTGGGGATGGGTAAAGACGCGGTGGTGACCGCCTGTATTATTCGTGATGACGGGTATGGTGTGACGGTAGAGGCTGCAGACGAGCCGGGTCTATACTATGCCGTGATTACCGAGAAAAAGAAGACGGGTGGCAATGCCGGTGATTATGATTCTTATACCCTGGAAGTCAAGGCGGTCAGTGGTGGGCAAAGCCTGACCGGGACTTTGCCGATATACCGTTTTCATATGGGGTTGAGGCTTGATGTCAGTTCGATTGCCTGTTATGTAGAGCCTTATGACTCGCATAAACATCGCAGCAATAAATTCCTGTTTACGGTGGCAGACAAGCAGTATGTGCCTGCCGAGTCCAAGGCGATGATCACGCTGTTTGATTGGGATCCGCAAGCCCATAGCCTTTTGCAGATTGCACCTGACAGTCTGGACTTCCAGCTTCAGGCCGTGCACGAGGCTGATCAGCCGATGCTGGAAAAGCTCGCCATTCAATGTCAAATGATGGACGAGGTGACAGGAGGAGGTCGTGCCTTGATTTTTCGCTGTTGCAAAGGTGCGTTGGATGCACCCAGCCGGTTCAGGGTCAAGGTGCGTCTTGCCACTACATATGGTGATGAAAAGTACATTGTTGAAAAAGAAGTGCTGCTGTGTTCCCAGCCTTTGCGCCAGTCCAGGGATATGGCAGACGGTATGGCGATGCTGAAAGCGGATGCGTACATCACCGAACGTCTGCTACATATTCGTACCCTGATTTGGGAGATGAACTACCTGAATAAGCTGTTTCCATTGGTTAAGTTCATCGATGTCATGCTGGACGGTTATGACGAAGCTTATGGCTATGACGCCCGGCAAGTGGAAATCGTCAAGCAGACCTGGGGTGGTTTTTTGCAAGGAACTGTTGCTGGGGCCAATGCACAGGCCCAGACCGTGACCTTTGCCGATGAAGTGAAGCTTTATATAGAAAGCTATTTGCAAACGGCAGAATCCCTTGAAGAATCATTGGGCTTTATGGGGCGCATGGCACTGGGTGTGACTACATTGGGTTGCTCTGATGTGGTCTTTACTTCCCTGGAAGTGGCGCGCGATATGAAAGCGTATGTGGATAGCGGTGGTGATAGCGCCTGGGGAGCCTTTTATGTGGGCGTTAAAGTTGTCACTCTTGAGTATCTTTCCGACAAGGCAATGAATGCCGGTTTGGACAAACTTAAAAAAGTGGCCGGCAGTCCTGAAGCGAAGCGAGCCATGCGTGAAGCGAAAGAAAATGTCGCTGATAGTATGGCACGCTTCACAACCGCAATCAGTGGCAAGAATACCCGTACCGCGATTGAGGACTCTGTCAAGGCCGGCAAGCAGGCGGCCAGCCAGGCAAGCCTGCTGTTGGAAACCGGACGCAGAAGATTAAGCAAGACAGCCGGCCAAATCGAGCTGGATGAGGCGCTACGTGAAGGCAAGCTGTTTGCCAAACAGCAAGTGGAGAATTTACAGGCTGCGGCCTGGCAATTCGAGCTGAACCCCAGCGAAGCCAATCGAAAACTGCTTAATGACATGACCATCAGCGTTCAGCAAAACAAGTTGGCCATGTATGCGTTGCAGAATTATAAAGATGAAAGTCTGGATTCCGTGCGTAAATCATTTAATGAAACATTGGGTGTGTTTTACAACCGTGCCGACACCCTTGCCAAAGAAAAGCTCGCTTCCATAACGGGGATTCCGACAGCTAAAATTCAAATTCTGAATGCCAGTTCCTCTTCACAGTCGCTTATGCAGCGCGGCAGGAAAACCACAATCGATCGTGATTGGACCGCCTATTATGTTAACTCCAAAGGCGAACATGTCTTTTTTGATCAGGGCATGACCGAACAGATCTATAACGACAGTTTCTTTGAGGCTTCAAAAGGGTTCAAGAATAAGGATGCGGGTTTTTCGGGTCGTTATGGCCAAAAAACCGATCAAACCGTTATTGAAGACGTGCTGGGTCATGCCGAAAGCTATGGCACTGACCTGAAGAAAATGCTGGATAAAACCTATCATGGCATGGCGCTGGACAATCCTGATAAAGTCGCGACAACGGTTGCCAATAAAGGTAAGGAGTGGTTTGAGCGGGGCCATGCACTGCTGGAAAAAGCCGTGAATATTGCTGACCCATCCAACCGGCAGCGGATGTTGGCAGATGCTGTGGGCCAGAAAATGGAGGGCTATCGCCAGCTGACCAAACAGTTTGATAACGGCATCAACCCAAGGGATGTGGCTAGAAGAGGCGGTGCACAGGCCAGCAAAATTCCTGAAAGGTTGCGTGTCTCGGTGGAAATGTGTCGCCGTCAGTTGGATATTGACAGTCAGGTTTCATTGACCGATCTGGAAAGTAGTCTCGAAGCCTTGGGCTTTACGCCAGCGACCTTTGCGGATGCGCTGGGAAATGTGGTACGCCAGATTGGATAGAATGGTCCGTTTATGTACCTAAACAGGCGGGTTCATGGCGTTTTTGTGCTGCTTTGTGGGTGTATCTGGCCTGTAAGCAGCCCTGTTTGTTTATCATGAGCAGGATGGACGAAAAACGTATTTTATTTATTGTGCCGGCTCACCCTTAACGGGTGGGCGGCTTGCTGATTTGTTGGTTGAAAAAATGAATCTATTCAAACAAAGAATTGCGCTATTGCGCGAACAGATGACAAAACGCGGTATTGATGCTTATATTATTCCATCCGCCGATCCGCATTTATCCGAATATCTGCCTGAACACTGGCAGGCCCGCACCTGGCTGAGTGGTTTTGACGGCTCGGCGGGAACCCTGCTGGTAAGCGCTCAATTTGCCGGTTTATGGACCGACAGTCGCTACTGGGAGCAGGCCCTGGCCCAGCTTGAAGGCAGTGAGATTGTCCTGATGCGACAGGGGCAGGATGGCGTACCGGATTTGAATGACTGGCTGTGCAGCGAATTGCAGGCCGGCATGACGGTTGGGGCCGATGGCTTTACCCTAAGCATGCGTGCCGCCCATGATTTGCAGGCGGCCCTTGAGGGGGTATCGCTGCGATTTTCCTGGAATGAAAAATTGCTGGACAATATTTGGCCTGACAGACCCGCCTTGCCGGTAGAGGCAGTGTATGAACATGAAGTGCCTTTTGTATCGCAAAGCAGGGCAGACAAACTGGCGCTGGTGCGCAAGCAGATGGCCAGCCTGGGGACGCAGTGGCATCTGCTTTCATCGCTGGATGATATTGCCTGGATCTTGAATTTACGTGGCGCTGACGTTTCATATAATCCGGTGTTTCTGTCGTATTTGCTAATCGGCCCCGAGCAGTGCGAGCTGTTTGTGGATGAGGCCAAGCTCAATCCGACCCTGACTGAAAAGCTGGTGGCTGAACAGATTCTGATCAGGCCTTACAATGAAATCACCCAGGGGCTGGCCGGGCTTGAAGACAAGGTGAAACTCTTGATTGATCCGGCGCGCACCACCATTGGCATCTGCCAGGCGGCAGCCAGCCTGGAGCTGGTAGAGGCGCTGAACCCGTCTCAGTTGTTCAAGTCACGTAAAACGCCGGCAGATATCCAGAATGTGCGTAAGGCCATGGAGGCCGATGGTGCCGCGCTGTGTGAGTTTTTTGCCTGGTTTGAACAGGCCATGGCCAATGGTGAGGTCGTGACTGAAGTGACGATTGATGAGCAGATCAATGCCGCCCGTGCGCGGCAGCCGCATTTTGTCTGCCCCAGTTTTGCCACGATTGCCGGTTTCAATGCCAATGGTGCCATGCCTCATTATCGGGCCACTCCCGAATCGCATGCGGTCATTGAGGGCAATGGCCTGTTGTTGATTGATTCTGGCGGGCAATACCTGAATGGCACCACGGATATTACCCGGGTGGTACCGGTTGGACAGGTCTCTGACAGCCAAAAGGCGGATTTCACCCTGGTACTCAAGGGCATGATTGCCCTGTCGCGGGCGGTTTTTCCGGTGGGGTTTCCGGCGCCGCTGTTAGACCCGGTTGCCCGCATGCCTTTGTGGCAGCAAGGCCTGGATTTTGGCCATGGTACCGGGCATGGTGTGGGTTACTTCCTGAATGTGCATGAAGGACCGCAGGGTATTTCCCATCGTGGCTACCTTAACCCGAATACTGGCATGCGGGAAGGCATGATTACCTCGAATGAGCCCGGTCTGTACCGTCCCGGGCAGTGGGGTATCCGGATTGAAAATCTGGTATGCAATGTAGCTGCGCAGGAAAGTGAATTTGGCCGTTTTCTTAAGTTTGAAACCTTGACCCTGTGCCCGATTGATACCCGTTGCATTGCGCGCCACTTGCTGGATGAGGCCGAGATAAACTGGCTGAACCAGTATCATGAGCAGGTAAGAAACAGGCTGCAGCCTTTGGTGAAAGGTGCAGCCTTGCAATGGTTGCAGGAAAGGACCCGGCCTGTTTAAAGCTGGTTCATGCCATATTGAACCAGCAACGCGCTAACCGCCACCGCGACCCATACGCCCAGTCCCAGCAGGATGGCGCGTGTGCCGGTGCTGACGATTTTGCGCAGGTTGGTGGAAAGTCCAATCGCACTCAGGGCCATAATGATCATGAATTTGGCGGCGCCAGACAGCCAGGGCAGTAGTGCCTCTGGCAGCAGTCCGGTACTGCGTATGCCAGATGCCACCAAAAACCAAAGGATAAACCAGGGGAATATTTTGGCCAGTGCCACGTCGGGCATGTCATTTTTTTTCTGGCGCCAGGCCTCAAGAAAAACCAGGAACAGGCAAATGGGAATAATCAGCGTGGCTCTGGTTAGCTTGACGATCGTGGCATAATCGCCAGCCTGCTGGCTGTATGCGTAGCCCGCTGCAACCACAGAAGAGGTGTCATTAATGGCGGCCCCTGCCCACAAACCAAAGCCGTAATCGCTTAATTGCAACATATGCCCCAGGGCCGGGAAAAGCAAAACAGCGATGATATTGAAAAGAAAAATGGTTGAGATGGCATATGCGGTCTCATGGTCTTCCGGCTTGATGATGGGGGTGACGGCAGCAATGGCCGAGCCACCGCAAATGGCGGTGCCAACCCCGATAAGGGTGCGTAACTTGCCATGGATGCCCAGTATTTTTCCCAGTAACAAGGCACTGATGAAAGCCACCGAAACCGTTACGAAGGTAACAGCCAGGGATTCACCGCCCGTGCTGACAATTTGCCCAAAGCTCAGGCCAAATCCCAGTAAAATCACAGACCATTGCAGGATTTTCTTGCTGGAAAATACAATGCCGGGTTGCATGACGGTTCTGACGCCCAGGGCATTGCTGTAAATAATCCCCAAGATAATGCCAAAAACCGGTCCACCAATAACCGGGAACTGTTTGCCGGCAAACCAGGCAATCATGGTAATGCCTAAAGTAAGCAAGAGTCCGGGAATCAGGCTGTTTTTTTTCCTGAACAGGCCCTGATGGGAGATTGAAGTGGCGGGAGAGTTAACAGTGCGAACAGGGTTATAGGCTAACATAATCAATACTTATATGTTTATGAATTATGGGTATATTAAACTTTTGTTAAATATAAATAAAGATAATATAATTTATAAATAGAATAAGGATTTATTATATGATTTCATTCAGTCCCAAACAGCTGGAAGTTTTTGTGGCCATTACCCTGCAGGGGAGTGTCAAGGCTGCCGCCAGCGTGTTGCACTTAACCCAGCCGGCAGCCAGCATGGCCTTGGCTGAGCTTGAAAAACAACTTGGTTCCTCCCTGTTTGATCGTGACAAGGGGCGGCTTTTCCTGAATGAAAAGGGTAAAGATTTACTGCCCCTGGCCCAGGAAATCCTGGAGCGTATGCGTGAGCTGGAGCAGCGGGCCAGTGATGCCCAAGATACCCTGCGGGGAAATTTCCGGGTGGGCGCCAGTAATACTGTCGGTAATTATCTGGTGGGTGATTTGCTGGGCAATTTTGTCAATCAGCATGAAGCGGTCACGGTACATCTGCAGGTTGCCAATAGCGATGAAATCGTCAAGGGAATTCTGGAGCACTCGCTTGATGTCGCCTGTATAGAGGGTGAGGTGATCAATACAGACATAGAGGCGATTGCCTGGCGTAATGATCAGTTGCAAATATGCGCCAGACCGGATCATCCCCTGGCCTTGAAAAAACACTTGCAGGAAAGCGATTTTGAGAGTCAACGCTGGATTTTGCGTGAGCAGGGTTCCGCGACCCGTCTGTTGTGTGAGCGGGAACTGAGTCGTTTGCCGAAAGGGCACATTGTGATGGAGCTTGGGCAGGTTGAGGCTATTAAACAAGCTGTTATTGCCGGGTTGGGTATTGCATTTTTGCCCAGAGTCGCGGTAACTTATGCAATAGAATCCGGCCGCCTGGCGCGGCTTGACACGCCTTTTTTAAACCTTGACAGGAAATTGTCCATTATTTATCACAAGCAGCGTTACCGTGGCCGACTCATGGATAATTTTTTGTCCATGGTGGCTATCTAGCACAAGGCTTTAAACTGATCAATTCCCTTGTGCTTCCAGGTTGCACTTGAATGACAGGCTGTTAGCTGGCCAATGCGGTGTTTGTGTTGCTTTTGGCCAGGCGCATGCGTATTCTTTTCCAGGCCCGATCATGCAAAGGCAGCAACAGCACATTGCAAACGGGTTCCACAAGGGCCGCCAGCCCACCCACAGAGACAGAACCTGTAAAAACAAAGGTAACGGTGAAAGCGACACTCATGTGCAGCAATGTCTGGCTTATTTTTTCGATGATGATCATTTTATTCCCCAAGCTGAACTCATGGATTAAATGATAATCATTATTATTGAATAAGTGAAATGGGAAATCTAGATTGCCGATATAGATAAAATTAATCATATTTAAATTTTTTTTGTTAAATACTATTTTTAATAATGATTAATTAGTGTGCCGTTAAGGTTGCAGATACAAAAACAGCCCTTTAAAAGGGCTGTTTTTGCAAGAGAACAAAGCTTATTTCAGTTTTGTTTCTTTGTAATCAACGTGCTTGCGAGCTACGGGATCAAATTTTTTGATCAGCATTTTTTCTGGCATGTTACGTTTGTTTTTGGTCGTTGTATAGAAGTGACCTGTGCCAGCTGTAGATTCAAGTTTGATTTTCTCGCGAATACCTTTTGCCATTTTAAGCTCCTGGGAATAAATTCAGAAAATATTTAAGCACCCAAGGCTTAAACAGATTGACCGTTGGCACGCATTTCAGCCAAAACAGCGTCGATGCCTTTTTTGTCAATGGTGCGCAGTGCGTTTGTGGATACGCGCAGGCGAACCCAACGGTTTTCGCTTTCAACCCAGAAACGGCGAGACTGCAGGTTAGGCAGGAAACGACGTTTGGTTTTGTTGTTAGCGTGAGAAACATTATTACCGGTAATGGGGCGCTTGCCGGTTACTTGGCAGACTTTAGCCATGATTAACACCTCGTTAAGTTATAGGCCAGATTTTTGGCTCGGGCCAGCCTTCTGAAAAATATTTTT
The DNA here is from genome assembly GCF_014652395.1 of Advenella faeciporci. Lineage (GTDB taxonomy): Bacteria > Pseudomonadota > Gammaproteobacteria > Burkholderiales > Burkholderiaceae_B > Advenella > Advenella faeciporci. The sequence continues at coordinate 295,189 of NZ_BMYS01000001.1, read as the reverse complement.
GGCAAATGTTGCTGACCAATATAATTAAATAAACTGGTCTTGGTTTTGCCATCGTGGTTTTACCTTTTGGTTTTACCTTTTGGTTTTACCATTAAAGCCTATATTAGTGCATTCATATATGCAGTCCAATAAGCTAAGCCAATAATTCTAATATGAAAATCATGTTTTTAGCAAGTTATTATGTATTTCCCTGATAAATAAAGGGAAATATGTGGTTTTTAGTCCGGGTTTAGCTATGCCGGAGCCGGGTTGGGGTAGATGGATAGGCAAATTTCCCCATGATTTTCAGGCCCGGCCAATATATCTTCCGCAAATAAATGAAATACCTATACACACAAACAGGCAGGTAAACAAAGGCAAAGCGGTACCGGTTTGCCAATTGCTGACCAGGCTGCTGGTTAATGTGCCAAACATGAATTGCATGCAACCCATCAGGGCAGAGGCTACTCCCAGTCTGGTCCCCTGTTCTTTCAGTGCGAGTGCCGTTGAATTGGGGTTGATGACGCCCAGACAGGCACTAAGGCAAAACATGCAAATCATAAACAAAGTCAGGTTAATAAGATTGCCAAGGGTGAGCAGCAGGCCGGTCACGCTGCTGACAAGGCCCAGCAGCAGGGCTGTTTTAAGAACCTTGATTGAAGCGTGTTTACGCAGCATGTGAACGCTAATTTGAGATCCGAGGATTAAGCCAGCGGCATTCAAACCAAACAGGAAACCGAAATTTTCCGGTGCAATGCCAAACTGGGTAATGAAAATGGTGGGGGAGGAGGCAATAAAGGCAAACAATCCAGCCATGCCCAAGCCACCGGAAAGGGCAAAAGCCATGAAGTTGCGATGACACAGCAAACCAAAATAGTTGCCACCAATGGTTTTTGCGCTAAGCTTGACGACTTTTTCGGGTTTCAGGGACTCTTGCAGTTTGACAACGCAAAGTGCAATTAACAGAACGGCTATAAGCAGCATGATGGCGAACAGGCCGCGCCATCCGACGATGGGGCCCAGGAAACTGCCTGCTACCGGTGCCAGTACAGGTGCCAGGCCCATGATCAGCATTAACAGGGACAGGGCATGTGCCGCATCCTGGGTATTGTAGTGATCCCTGATGACGGCCCTGGGGATGACAATGCAAGAAGCGGCGCCAAAAGCCTGGAGGGTGCGTGCGACCAGGAGCATTTCAAAAGAAGTGGACAGTGCGCAGCTTATGGTGGCCAGCAAATACAGGCCAAGCCCGAAAAGCAACGGTTTTTTTCGGCCATAGCGATCGGTGATGGGGCCGATGAATAATTGCGCCATGGACAGGCCCAGCAGATAGGATGAAACCGTGAGCTCAATCTGGTGTGGGGAGACTTGCAGGTCCTGGGCAATGGCCGGGAATGTGGGCAGATACATGTCGATGGTGATGGGCCCCAGTGCCGTAATCAGGGCCATCAGGATTAGCCAGAACGGGATCTTATTACCAAGACTTTCTTTTTGCATAAATAACTCTCCAATACCAGACATGTAAAAAAATCGCGCAGATCAGCAGGCTTAGGCTACACATGATCCATAAACTGGAAACCCCAACGGGTGCGCCAGGCGTGAGCAGATGATTCAGGGGCCACAACAAGCCGATACCGTTGCCAAAACCAAAATACCAGCCGCCAGCCAGGCCAAGTCCCAGTAATAAAACGGTTTGCAAAATGAAGGGGATGGTGGCAATTTTATAGGCGCGAAGAATGTAAGAGATCATGCATTGCATGGTATCGGAAAAATGCAGCAGCGGCACAATGGTTAGCAAGGCACCAGCTACCACGGCAACCTGGGCGTCTGAGGTATAGGCCTGAATAATAAGCGGTTTACCCAGTAAAACAATGGTAATACTAAGGCCCGCGCCAATCAGGCTAAGAAACAGTCCGCTCGTGGCGATCTGATGTGCAAACCGGAAGTTTCGACTGCCAACTGCGCGGGCGGCAAGGGAAGAGGTGGCGATGCCCAGTGAGAGCGGCATCATGTATAGAATGGCAGTCATGTTCGATAAGACCTGGTGTCCGCCGGATACAAAGGTGCCTTCCCGTGCCGCCAGCAGGGCCATAAAGGTAAAGGCGCTCACTTCCACCAGATAAGAACCCCCCATTGGAATGCCCAGTTTCAGGATTTCGGCCAGGTATTTGTGCTGGGGACGGCCCAGCGTCAGATTGAATTGACGGTAAAAGGGGTTATGGAAAAGAATCCACAGGCCGGCGAAGAACATTAGCCACGACACGATGGCGGTTGACGTGCTGGCGCCTGCGCTGCCCAGGGCTGGCAAACCGAACTGGCCAAAAATAAGTAACCAGTTCAGCAGGGCTTTTAATGCAATGCTGAAAAGATTGATTTGCATGACCAGTTTGGGTTTCTGGACTGCGGTGCATAAGGCGTAAACCGCCCGGAACATCAGTGATGCAGGCAAGGCAATAAAAATAATACGCAGGTAAATGGCCACTTCATGGCGAACATGGGCGGGAACATCTCCGGACATCGATAACCAGATTTCAGGGAACAGCAGTACCAGCCCACCCAGTAAGGAAAGCGTGAAAGACAGCCATAAGCCCTGGCCCCAGAAGCGGCCAATTTCTTCTTTTTTATTTGCACCCAGCAATTGGGCGCAGATGGGGATCAGGGCATGCACCACACCCATCAGTCCAATATTGACGGTCAGGAAAATGGAAGTGGCCAGTGCCATGGCCTGCAAAGAGTCGGGACTGAAGTGTCCCAGCATCATGCTGTCCATCACGGCAAAGGCGATGCCTGCCCACTGGCTGATCAGGATCGGCCAGGCTTGCTTCAGGATATGGCTAAGGCATCCAGAAAAAGAAAAGCCGGTTTTGCTGTCAACTGACATGAAAACTATTTGCCCAGTTGCAAAAGCAGGAAGATTTCATCGCGCTCTGATTTGCGTGAGCCTTGCCAAAGGATGCGGGCGTTGTCAGTATAGGGCAGGGTTTGTTCTTCCTGGTGTTTTCGCGAGGTTTGCAGCAATACCAGCTTGCAGGTTGTGTCGTAGGTAAAGGTAATGTTGTCAAAAACCCGCAAGGCGGCGCGTTGCCCCATGCCAAGGCCCTGTTCGCGTATGCATGTTCCGGGTTTCGCATGGGTATCAAGGGCTTGTGAAAGTTCCTGGGAAACCTGTTTGTAGCTACGATTATAGTTAATGGCGGGTAGCCATAGCAGGGCCAGCAGGAGCCAGGTGCAAGTCAGGCCGGCTGCCGATAATATCAGGCCTCGCCACAGGGCCTGTGGATTAACGCGAAGTCTCCAGGATGCCATTGAATACCATAGTATGCACACCGTGATGGCGGCAATAACCGCCAGCGGTGAGATTTGTGGATCATAGCCGGTTAACAGGCGGGTAATGTTGTGATTGATTTGTTGAGGCCAGCCAAAATGCAGGGCAATCCATCCAAGCCAGACCGCGACCATGGACAGGGACAATATCATGATAGAGAACCAGTCCTGGGTATTGATAATGTCACGGCGCAGGGTGGGAATGGACATGGCCGCCAAAACCGCAAAGGGAACGGTCAGCATTGCATATTCGGGCTCGAAGGCGTTTTCTACCAGGGCGATAGTGAGAAAACTGCCCAAGGCCATGGTGCCTGGTATGAAAATATGGGGAGCCCTGAACCATTTGCGCCAATTCCAAAGGGCGATCAGGGCAAATGGCCAGGTTGGCCAGGTAAACCAGAGCAGGTCTCTGAGTGATTTGAAGAAAAACCGGGGGCTGCTGAAGCCAAACGATGAGTAATTCCAGTAGAGCCAGCTGGAGGTCCAGTAAGGGCTGCTGGCCTGTGCGGGAATGAACCAGGCCAAAAAGCACCCCGCGCCCAGCAGGAAGGTAATCAGGAAGGCCATTTTGTCGCGGGTTGTCAAAACCGTGGAAACCAGCGAGCAGGCAATCATGAAGAAAATGGGAGTGGCACCAATAAAACCGTGGGTAAGCAGGGAGCCTCCCAGGGCAAGTCCAAGAATAATACTGCCCTGTACAGGATGATCCAGCATTCTGGCCAGACCATAAAAGGCAAGCGAAAACAAGGCCAGCAGCAGGGGAAACGAGGATGTTTCGTGAATGGGAATAATGATGCCAATGGTTGCGATAATGAACAGGAACGCAACGTCGGCAAGCATGCGGCCATAATCGCGCGGGTGTGGTTCACCGCCAAATGGCAGGGGTAGTGGCTGGCATTCGGGGCGACGGGCCAGCAAGTATGTGCCATGCCAGACTCCCCACAACAGCAGGAAGAAATAAAGGATGTTTGGCATGCGGGCAGCAGCGATCTGCGCACTTAAAGGGTCTGTGAACAAACCAAACAAAGGGCTGAGGATGGCAATTGAAATGGCGCCTATCCAGGTGGTTAGCGGGCCTTCCTGGGCAAAAGCAAAATTGCCAATTTGGGGTAATAACCACGCCGATTCGCGATAGGCATCCAGCATGGTGGCCAGGCCGGTCAAGTCATCGGTTTTCCAGGGGTCACGAAAAAAAAGCCCGGCAAAAATATACAATACCCCGACGATGAGCAAGGCAACGCGTGGAAGTTTGCGCGTGGCCGGTTCGGTCAGGCGGGCAGGGGTGGTTTGTTGGAGTAAAGACACGGAATGCAGAATATTAGTAGTGTTGGATTTAGCAATCGGATTGAGGCCTATTAAACCATAAAAAAAGCAGCCTTTATGAAGGGCTGCTTTTTTTGAAGAAAATCTGCTTGGGCAAATAAATTTGCCGTGATTATCAAGAAGATTTTTTCAATGTACCTGCTGTGCGGGCAAAACGGGCACGGAATTTTTCAACGCGGCCGGTTTCAACAATACGTGTTTGTGCGCCTGTGTAGAATGGGTGAGATTCTGATGTTACGTCACATTTGAACAATGGGTATGTTTTGCCATCAAGCTCAATGGTTTCACGAGTGTTAACAGTTGAACGGGTGATGAATTTAGAACCGGTTTGCAAGTCGACAAAAACGACTTCGCGGTAGTCTGGGTGAATACCTTCTTTCATGGGGTTTCCTTGGTTAAACGGGTCGCCAGCTCTCAGTCTTTCCTGAAAGCAACGTATCCAAAAAATCAGGAGCAAATTTTACCACAGTTTTCTTGATTGCCCGCTTTTTTGCCCAATGCAGGCAAGTTGCTGCCCGGTCATGGGGCGTCATCAAGTAGTGAATTTGCAACAGTCTGGCGTCAGGAAGAATGGATGGACAGGCCGGGCAAGTCTACCACGACACGCATCGAGTCAAGCGCCAGGGCGAAATGGCGGGCCAGCTCTTCCGCCTGTTCTTCGTTGTCACTTAACCAGTCATGGCCCAGGGTATCGGTAATGGCCAGAATACGATCCAGCAAAAGTACCTTGCCACTGGGTCTTAAGGGTTCGCAACCCAGTTCTTCCCATTTGTTGGCAATCCATTCACGGGATTTTTCCATGTTCTCGGGGCCGTGTTCAATACTGGTATTGATTTCCAGAGATTCTTTTGGGCTAAAAATAAAGGTCACATCACAGCGCATATTGATCTCTCACGATTCATGTCAGTTAAAAATAAATGATTAACCATAGCCACTATATATGAGTTTAGCCGTCATGTGAATGACAATTAGTCCATAAATGATTGTGATGAATGGGTCATGAGCGGTTTTTTGGCGGGATAGACTCAAAGATGACCCTTTTCTGCCAGGGAAACGGCTTTTTCTGCTGCCACGATCAGGTGGTCCAGCAGTTTGATATCCACCAGTTGAAGCGCTTTTTGAATATGTTTGGTCAGGGAAATGTCGGCCATGCTGGGCTCGGGAATGCCCGAAGGGTGGTTGTGGGCAATAATGACAGCCGCTGCATGGTGTTTCAGGGATGATTTGACCAGTTCCCTTGGATATACAGAGGCTTGCGAAAGTGTGCCTTGTGATATTTGTTCGCTGCAAATAAGGCGGTAACGGGTGTCCAGGTAAATGGCCATGCAATGTTCCACATTCAGGTGGGCCAGTTTGCTGCTGCAGTAAGCCTTGACCTTATGGGGGTGATCCAGGGCGTTGCGCGATTGCAGTTCTTCTTCCAGGGAGCGTTTGGCCAGTTCGTGAATGGCCAATAATTGGCAGGTTTTGGCATTGCCAAGGCCTTTTACCTTTTGCAACAGGGCAATGTCAGCGGCCAGCAGGTTGCGCAGTCCGCCAAATTCGTTTAACAGCCTGGCACCAAAATTAACCGCATCGCAGCCACTGGTGCCGGTTCGCAGCACAATGGCAAGCAGTTCGGGGGTGGTTAACACTTCCGGGCCATGACTGATCAGGCGCTCTCTTGGGCGTTCCTGGTCGGAAATAAAGCGATAAGTTGACATAACAGTTAAAATGGTTATTTTCAGACACCATTAAGGTGACAGATTTTGATCGGGAAGTCAGAGAAAGTGAATCATATTGTCCATGCCAATTCTTATTTAACCCTGCATTACCGTATTACCCTGGCTTCTGGTCCGGGGGCGGGTTCCGTATTTATGGATACCTTTACCGGTAACCCTGCCACGCTTCTGATGGGGTCCAATCAGTGGTTGCCCGCCATGGAAGAGCCCTTGCTGGGCAAACAAGAGGGTGATGAATTCAGCTTTACCCTTACGGCCGCACAGGCTTATGGAGAAAGAAACCCCGAGCTTTTGCAGCGCGTGACCAAAAACATGCTGGCTGAACATGCCGGAGAGAACGCCACGTTTGAAAGTGGAGACATGGTTGAGTTCACGGCACCCAATGGCGGGCGCTACTCCGGTATTTTCAAGGAGTGGGGGGATACCTGGGCGTTGTTCGATTTCAACCATCCCCTGGCAGGCCTTGACCTGAAAGTGGATGTGTCCTTGTTGGGAGTCATGTAATGACAGCGGGAATGGAAATTCTTCTGGCTGACCCCAGGGGGTTTTGTGCCGGCGTTGATCGGGCCATTGATATTGTGGTCCGTGCCCTTGAGTTGCATGGGACTCCCATCTATGTCAGGCATGAAATCGTGCATAACCGTTTTGTGGTGGAAAGCCTGCGCAAGCAGGGTGCCATTTTCATTGACGAACTGGATGAAGCGCCTGCTGGCGCAATTGTCGTGTTTTCGGCACATGGCGTCTCCAAGGCAGTACGTCAGGAAGCGCAAGACCGCGGTTTGAAAGTTTTTGATGCGACCTGTCCGTTGGTGACCAAGGTTCATGTTGAAGTCAGCAAAATGCATGCCGAGGGCCGGGAAATCATCATGATCGGGCATAAGGGCCATCCTGAAGTCGAAGGCACTTTGGGGCAGGCCAAGGGACAGATGTATTTGGTGGAAACTCCCGAGGACGTAGAAAACCTGGTGGTGGTAAATCCCGATAACCTGGCTTTTGTTACCCAGACTACCCTGTCTGTTGATGATGCGGCCGTGGTTTCCAATGCCTTGCGCAAGCGGTTTCCCAATATTGTGGCGCCCAAGAAAGCGGATATTTGCTATGCGACGCAAAATCGTCAGGATGCCGTTAAAATGATTGCGCCCGAATGCGATGTTTTTTTTGTGGTGGGCAGTGTAAACAGTTCCAATTCAAATCGTTTGCGCGAGGTGGCCGAGCGTTTGTCTTGCCCGGCCTATCTGATAGACGGTGCCGAGGCTATCCAGCCCGAGTGGCTGGAGAACGCGCGGCATATCGGCATTACGGCAGGAGCATCCGCACCCGAAGTGCTGGTGCAGGAAGTGATTGCCCGTTTGCGGGAGCTGGGTGCGGTATCAGTCCGGAAAATACAGGGTGCCGAGGAGAACGTGTCGTTTCCTTTGCCTAAAGAGTTGTCACGTAAAAAATAATCAGGAGATATTCAGGATGAAGTTATATGGCTATTATCGCAGTTCGGCTGCTTATCGCGTCAGAATTGCGCTTAACCTGAAAGGGCTGGAATATGAGTCCGTGCCGGTTCATCTGTTAAAAGACGGCGGCCAGCAATTAAGCCATACCTACCGGGAGTTGAATCCCACCGCACTGGTGCCTACTTTCACTGACGACAATGTCAGTATTGGCCAGTCACTGGCAATTATCGAGTATCTGGAAGAGGCCTATCCGGGTACTTTCCCGCTGTTGCCCGATACCTATGCGGCACGTGCCAGGGTGCGTTCACTGGCGCAGTTTATTGCCTGCGACATTCATCCTTTAAACAATTTGCGGGTGTTGAAGTATTTGACCCGCAATCTGGGGGTCAGTGATGAAGCCAAAAATGAATGGTATTTGCATTGGGTGCGTGAGGGGTTTGATTCGCTTGAAAAAATCCTGGCTTCATCCAGTCAGACAGGTAAGTTCTGCCATGGCGATACCCCCACCCTGGCTGATATCTGCCTGGTGCCGCAAGTGGCCAATGCCCGCCGGTTTAATCTTGACTTAACGCCTTATCCCAGTATTGTGCGCATTGATGCAGCCTGCAATAAGGAAGAGGCTTTCATTAAAGCAGCACCGGCCAATCAGGCTGACGCCGAATAAGCAAGCCGCAGGAGGCGGCCGGTTTCAAACAGTGGCAATCCCATCACGCCACTGTAACTGCCCGAGATACGTTCAATAAATAGGGAAGCCAGGCCCTGTATCCCATAGGCCCCGGCTTTGCCGTTTCCTTCACCACTGGCGCAGTAGGCATTTATTTCCTGTTCCTCAAGGAGCTTCATGCTTACTTGGGTTATAGAGACATCGGTAAAGTACTGTCCCTGCCAGGCTACTACAATAGCGGTATGCACCTCATGGGTTTTGCCTGACAGCAGGCCGAGGATCCTGGCGGTGTCTGCATCATCAACGGGTTTTCCCAATACCTGGCCATCAAGAATGACGCAGGTGTCAGCGGTTAAGACGGGCTTGGGGGCAAGCTTCTGCCCTTCAATAAAGTGGCTGGCACGAACGGCCTTGTCCATCGCCGTGCGCTGTACATAAACATGGGCCGCCTCACCCGGGTGTTGCGGTTCGTCTTCACCCGGGGGTGTTGGGACGTGCAGGACTTCATGGGGCAGGTTAATCTGGTTCAACAGTTCGTGGCGGCGCGGGCTGGCAGAGGCCAGGTAAATCGAAGGAGGAATTCCGGGAAGCATATCGGGTAAGAAGTTCAGGCCCTGTGATAGGGGTGGTTAACCAGGATGGCCCAGGCCCGGTAAAGTTGCTCGGCCAGGACAATACGAACCATTGGGTGGGGAAGGGTTAAGGAAGAAAGCCGGATCATGCCGGAACAGCTTTTTTTCAGGTCGCTGTCCAGGCCATCGGGGCCACCAATCAGAAAGACGACATCCTGCCCGCCACTGCGCCATTGCTCAAGGCGGGAAGACAGATTCATGGTGGTCAGGTCTTTGCCGTGCTCATCAAGGGCTATCCGCAAAGCGGAAGCTGGAATGGCTGACTCTATACGCCTGGCTTCCGCCTGCATCATTTGCTGTGGTGTTTTCCCGGTGGTGCGGGGTTCAGGTTTGATTTCTTTCAATTCGATGGCGCAGTCGGCCGGCATGCGCTTGGCATAATCTTCCCAGGCGGTTTCCACCCAGGCCGGCATTCTTGTGCCAACAGCAATCACAATCAGTTTCATGCCTGGGCTTTAGATATTGGGGTCGTAGGCCTGGTCGGGAGAAATGACAGGGGGTACCTGGGTGGATTGGGGTAACAACTTGACGTGTACCGGTTTGTCACCCCAAACGGCTTCAAGGTTGTAGTACTGGCGGATGGCCGGTTGCATGCAATGAATGACGATATCGCCAATATCCAGTAACACCCATTCACCGGTATCCATCCCTTCAAGGGCGATAATTTGTATTCCATGTTTGCGCACGGCATCAGAGACGCTGTGTGCCAAAGAACGGGTTTGGCGGTTTGAGGTGCCGCTGGCAATAATGACGCGATCAAACAGGCTGGTCAGATGGGTGGTGTTGTATACCTTGATGTCCTGGGCTTTGACATCTTCCAGGGCATCAATAACAAGGCGTTGAAGTTTTTGTAATTCCATAATCGTTCTGTAGTAATAATCTTAATGATTCAAGTGTAAAGTTTGTGTTGCCTGATGTATTCAAGGACTGGTTGTGGTATCAGTTGGCTGACATCCTGCCGGTTTGCAAGACGCTGGCGAATATCGGTAGAGGAAATATCCATGGCTTCAAATGATAGTGTAATCAGTTTTTTGCCTTTTTGTTGCAATTTTTCAGCCAGTGGTGGGGGGACTTCGCAAGGGTGGGTGTTTCTTTGGGCCACCACCAGAGTCACGTGATTGATAATCTCTTCCCATTGGTGCCAGCTGCAGAAGTTGGCCAGTTGATCGCTGCCCAGTAGCCAGTAATAGCAGGCGTTAGCCGGTAATGCCCTTAGAGTGTCTATGGTATAGGTGGCGCCTTCACGGGCAATTTCAATATCATTGACAACCATGCCGGGATAATTGGCAATGGCCAGCCTTAGCATCTCAAGGCGTTGTTGGCCGCTAACCGGCAATGCCTGTTTTTGCCAGGGATTGCCGGCAGGAATAAGCTGCACCTCGTCAAGCGACAGCGTGCTCAGGGCGGTTTGTGCCAAAGCCAGGTGTGCGTAATGCACTGGATTGAAGCTGCCGCCAAGAAGCCCTATTTTTTTCATCAGAGCCAGTCTCGGGGCGTCAGGAAAGTGTAAAGCCGGGCTTCAGCCGAACCCGGTTCTGGTGTCCAGTCGTAGCGCCAGCTGGCAGTGGGTGGCATGGAAAGCAGAATGGATTCGGTGCGCCCACCCGATTGCAGGCCAAACAGGGTACCCCTGTCCCAAACCAGATTGAATTCGACATAGCGACCGCGGCGGTAAGCCTGGAAATCCCGTTCTTTTTCACCAAAAGGCAAATGCCTGCGCTTTTGCACAATGGGCAGGTAAGCTTGCGTGAATGCATTGCCGGTGGCCTGGACCAATGCAAAAGACTGTTCAAAGCCCAGGTCGTTCAGGTCGTCAAAAAAAACGCCACCCACACCGCGGGTTTCATTGCGGTGCTTCAGGAAAAAGTAACGGTCGCACCATTCCTTATATTCCTGGTAGCGTGTTTTGCCAAATGGTGCAAGCGCATCATGACAGGTTCGGTGGAAATGACGGGCATCGTCTTCAAAGGCGTAGTAGGGGGTCAGGTCCATGCCGCCGCCAAACCAGAAGACGTCCTTTTCGTCTGGTTGGCTGGCCTTGGCCACGAACATCCGGACATTCATGTGGGTGGTGGGGATATAGGGGTTGCGCGGGTGTAAAACCAGTGAAACCCCCATGGCTTCCCAAGAGCGGCCAGCCAGTTCGGGTCGGTGTGCGCTTGCCGAAGGCGGGAGCTTTTCTCCCATGACGTGGCTGAACAGCACGGCACCGCGTTCAAAAACATGGCCGCCCTCTATGTAGCGGGACAGGCCGCCACCGCCTTCAGGGCGTTCCCAGGCATCCTGGGAAAAGGCAAAGCCGTCTTCTTTTTCAAGTGCTTCAACAATGGATGCCTGCAATGAACGAAAATACTGACTGACCTGGTCTAGGGGAATGTGCTGCATATTACTTTAAAGCCCTCCAGGCAATATCGCTACGATATTGCTGGCCGTCAAACTTGATTTGTTTAACAGTTGCATAGGCGGTTTCGCGCGCCTGTTGCACAGTGTCTCCCAGCGCCGTTACACACAGTACCCGGCCACCTGAGGTGAGGAGCTGGTTATCTTGCAGTGTGGAACCGGCATGGAAAGTCACGCATTCTTTTTGTGCCGCAGGAATGCCGGTGATGACATCGCCGGTGCGGGGTGTGCCGGGATAGTTGTACGAGGCCATCACAACGCCCAGCGCAGTACGTGGATCCCAGCTGATGCTGGCCTGGTCAAGCTTGCCTTGTGCCGCTTTCAACAGGGTGTCGGCATAATCGCCTTGCAGGCGCATCATGATGGGCTGTGTTTCAGGGTCACCCATGCGGCAGTTGAACTCAAGCACCTTGATGCTGCGTTCTTCGTCGTTGCCATCGTCAATCATGAGACCGGCATACAGGAAACCTGTGAAGGTGATGCCGTCTTTTTCCATTCCCTGAATGGTTGGGTAAATGACTTCCTGCATAATGCGCTCATGCAGACGGTCGGAAACGATAGGCGCGGGTGAGTAGGCGCCCATGCCACCGGTATTGGGGCCCTGGTCGTTGTCAAGCTGGCGCTTGTGATCCTGGCTGGTTGCCATGGGCAATACGTTTTTGCCGTCGCACATGACAATGAAACTGGCTTCTTCGCCAGCCAGGAAGCCTTCAATGACGACCCGGGCACCGGCTGCACCCAGGCTGCCATCGCCCAGCATGGCATCAACGGCATCGTGTGCTTCTTGCAGGGTTTGGGCAACGACCACCCCTTTGCCAGCCGCCAGGCCGTCGGCCTTGACAACAATGGGCGCACCCTGTTCGTTGATGTAGGCGTGTGCTTCCTCGGGCAAGGTAAAAGTGGCGTAAGCCGAAGTGGGAATGTTGTGGCGTACCATGAAAGCTTTGGCAAAATCCTTGGAGCTTTCCAGCTGTGCGGCAGCCTTGGTGGGGCCAAATACGGCCAGGCCCTGTTCGCGGAACAGGTCAACCACACCCGCAGCCAAAGGCGCTTCGGGACCCACGACAGTCAGGTCGATGCCTTCTTTTTTTGCAAAGGCGGCCAGTTCATCAAGGTTGGTAATGGCCACATTCTTGAGTAACGGATCAAGCGCGGTGCCCCCGTTGCCAGGTGCCACAAAAACATCGCTTACCTGTGCGGACTGGGCAATACGCCATGCAATGGCGTGTTCACGGCCGCCATTACCAATAACGAGTACTTTCATTGTAAAATTTTCGCTTTATTCTTCTGTTTCATCAAAAACAGCGGTTGTATAAACTTCTTGTACGTCATCAAGACTTTCAAGCTGGTCAAGGATTTTTTGCATTTTGCTGGCATCGTCACCGGTCAGCAGGGTTTCATTCAGGGGTTTCATGACGATGGCTTCCATTTCGGGCTTCAGTCCGGCTTCAGCGAAAGCGTCCCGTACAGCGGCATATTGCTCGGGTGCGCAAACCACTTCAACCATGCCATCTTCATCGGTCAGGATGTCATCGGCACCGGCTTCAAGGGCGACTTCCATGATTTTTTCTTCGCTGGTGCCCGGTGCAAAAATGAATTGCCCACAATGCTGGAACATGAAAGCAACCGAGCCATCCTGACCCAGGTTGCCACCGTGTTTGGTTAAGGCATGGCGAACGTCGGAGACGGTACGTACACGATTGTCGGTCATGCAGTCGATAATGATCGCAGCACCATTGATGCCATATCCTTCGTAGCGGATGGATTCGTAGTTGTCGCCATCTGCACCACCTGCGCCACGGGTAATGGCGCGCTGGATGTTGTCTTTGGGCATATTGGCAGCGGTCGCTTTATCCCAAGCCAGTCGCAAGGCAGGGTTGGCACTGGGATCTGGGCCGCCAGCACGTGCTGCAACGGTAATTTCACGAATGATTTTTGTCCATATCTTTCCGCGTTTGGCATCCTGGCGACCTTTCCGGTGCTGGATATTTGCCCATTTACTATGTCCGGCCATATCAATAACAGTTAAAGTAAGTTAATCGAATCTGAGATTTTACCCCGAGTGTGACAAACTTTTATAGAATACGGTTAGATTTTCTAATGTTTTGCACTTAACAAAGGGTTAATTATGGCAGATCCCATCCTGATAGCGAAAAATGCAAAGAATGACGTCTTTCTTTTGCCCAAGCTGGCCAACCGTCACGGTTGCATCACCGGCGCAACCGGAACCGGTAAAACCATTACGCTTCAGGTATTGGCGCAAGCCTTTTCCCGCATCGGCACACCGGTATTTCTGGCCGATGTAAAGGGCGATTTGACAGGTATTTCGCAAACAGGTGTTGAAAGCCCCAAATTGCTTGAGCGTCTGGAAAAATTTGGGCTGCCGGTACCGCAGTGGGGAGGCTGCCCCACTGTTTTATGGGATGTGTTTGGCGAGCAGGGACATCCGGTTCGTGCCACGGTATCTGATATGGGGCCTTTGTTGCTGTCCCGTATGTTAAACCTGAATGACACGCAAACCGGCATCCTGAATCTGGTCTTCAAGGTGGCTGATGATGAAGATCATCTCTTGCTGGATCTGAAAGACCTTCGGGCCATGCTGCAAAACGTCAATGACAGGGCCGCCGAACTCAGGCCGGTGTATGGTAATGTGTCCGCCGCTTCGGTGGGGGCTATCCAGCGTGCATTGCTGCAGTTGGAAACCCAGGGGGCTGACCGCTTCTTCGGTGAGCCCATGCTGGATATCCACGACCTGATCCGCTGTAATGCGCAGGGCCAGGGCATGGTGAATATTCTGGCGGCAGACAAGCTGATGCAGTCACCTAAATTATATGCCGTGTTTTTGCTGTGGTTGTTGGCTGAAATTTATGAATCTTTGCCCGAAGTGGGTGACCCGGATCAGCCCAGGTTTGTGTTTTTCTTTGATGAGGCCCATTTGCTGTTTGACGATGCGCCCAAAGTCCTGCTGGAAAAAATTGAACAAATCGTTCGTTTAGTGCGCTCAAAAGGGGTGGGGGTTTATTTTGTCACGCAAAATCCGGCCGACATCCCTGACTCGGTGTTGGGCCAGTTGGGTAACCGGGTTCAGCATGCCCTGCGAGCCTTTACGCCACGTGACCAGAAGGCGGTAAAAACGGCGGCCGATACCATGAGACCTAATCCTGAGTTGGATATTGCGCGTGAAATTACTGAATTGGGTGTGGGTGAGGCCTTGGTTTCCTGTCTGGATGCCAAAGGCAGTCCCGGGATTACGCAGCGTGTCTGGGTTTTACCACCGGCCAGCCGAATGGGGCCAGCCACTGATGCAGAGCGTTATTCTATTCGCAACCTGTCGGGTTTTGCCGGAAAATACGACACCCTGATTGACAGGGAATCGGCGTTTGAAGTGCTTGCGCGTCGTGCCGAGCAGAAAAACGCTGAAGCAGCGACCCGCGTCCAGGCTGGAGATGAGGGCCTTTGGGGGGCGGTCAAGGAAATGATGATTGGTTCCACCGGACCGCGTGGCGGGCGCAAGGATGGCTTGGTTCAGCAAGTGGCCAAGGGGATGGTCAGGGATACGGCCAGAAAGATGCTGCGCGGTGTGTTGGGTTCGTTAATCGGCAAAAGCGGAAAACGGTAGTTTTTTATGGCTGAACGATGAGTGCTTGCCTCGTGGCTTTGGCCTGTCACACTGATATTCAGCCATTCATGCCGTTTTCCTGGATGGATTTTAAAATATTCGGATTGGCATTCAATAACATACGGGTTAACAGGCTTTTCAGCAACTCCACCTCTTGCTCGGTAAAGCCTTGCAGGTGATGGTTTAAAGCCTGGGCAACCGAAGGGAGCAGTTTTTCATTGACCTGTTTGCCTTTTTCGGTAAGTGTCAGTTTGATGACCCGGCGATCCTGCTCGCTACGCTGGCGGGTCAGGAACCCTTTGGCTTCCAGTCTGTCAAGCGTGCGTGTCATGGCGCCGGTATCCACTTCGGCAATACGGGCCACACAGGCGGGGGTATCCGCCTTGCTAAGCCCGATAATGGCAATAGGGTGCCATTGCGTGGCAGTCAGACCCAAAGGTGCCATGTTTTTTTCAATCATGTCATGAATGGAAAAATGGACCAGACGAATCAGATATCCAATGTTTTCCTGACCACGGGGAACGTCTTCAGGTTTGATTGTGAAGGCTTTTTCTGGTTGGGATAGGGATATTTTTTTGCTGTTCATTGTATTTATGGTTATATTTGCTTAGGCAGATACTGTCAAAGTATACTGTTTTTTTTATCGATTATTGTTGATATATATTGAATAATTGTTTTTATTAACTATCATTCTAGTAAATTCTTTATTAATCATAAGTGGAGTTAAACGTGGGTATCACATCAAAAGCCATTCAAATTGAGACACATGGTGGTCCTGAGGTCATGAAACTGATGACCCTTGATGTTCCGGAACCGGCCGATAACGAAGTGCAAATCCGCCAAAAAGCGGTTGGACTGAATTTCATTGATATTTATTTCCGCACCGGTCTTTATGCCAGCCCGCTGCCGCATGGCCTGGGGTTTGAGGCTTCTGGTGTGGTGGAGGCAGTGGGTAAAAATGTTGCCCACCTGAAAGCGGGAGACCGTGTGGCATACGGCCAGAGCCCACTGGGTGCCTACGCCGAGGTGCGCAACGTGCCCGGCCATCAGGTGGTGAAAATACCTGATGGCATTTCTTTTGAAGAGGCCGCTGCCGTCATGCTAAAGGGTCTTACAGTTCAGTATCTGTTCAGGCAGACCTATCGCCTGCAAGAGGGTGAAACCATTTTGCTGCATGCGGCCGCCGGTGGTGTTGGGCTGATTGCCTGTCAGTGGGCCAAGGCCTTGGGTGTCAAATTGATTGGTACGGTGTCCAGCCCCGAAAAGGCCGATATTGCCAGGGCCCATGGTGCCTGGGCAACTATTAATTACACGAATGAAAATGTGGTGGAGCGTGTGCTGGAGTTAACCAACGGCAAGAAAGTGCCTGTAGTTTACGACGGGGTGGGTAAAGATACCTGGGAAATTTCCCTTGACTGTCTGCAGCCTCGTGGCCTGATGGTGAGCTACGGCAATGCGTCGGGTCCGGTTACCGGAGTTAACCTGGGAGTGCTGGCTACCAAAGGTTCTTTGTATGTGACCCGTCCAAGCCTGGGTGCTCATGTGAACACTTTAGAGAAAATGCAGGCAGCAGCCGATGAGTTGTTCCAAATGATCACCAGCAAGAAAATCAAGGTGCAAATTGACCAGCGTTATCCGCTGGAAGAGGTGGCTGAAGCCCATATTGCGCTGGCTTCACGCAAAACCACGGGTGCCACGGTACTGACCCTTGACTGATTGTTCATATTATTCATTTTTTAAAGTTTGATATTTAAAGGAAGAGGCAAGGCAAATGCAGAAGGTTCAGCTGGGAATAAGCGATTTAATGGTGACAGATGTTTGTCTTGGAACCATGACATTTGGTGAGCAGGTGGATGAGAAAACTGCATTTGAGATCCTTGACCGGGCGGTAGGGCAGGGCATTAATTTCCTCGATACCGCCGAAATGTATTCGGTGCCTACCCGCAAAGAAACGTATGGGGCTACGGAAACAATCCTGGGCAATTGGTTTGGACGCAGTCCGGTGCCCCGTTCGGAAATCGTGCTGGCAACCAAGGTGGCCGGCCCTTCAAGGGGTACACCCTGGATTCGGGAAGGTACGGGCTTGACCGGCCAGGATATTATCGCTTCTTGTGAAGGGAGCCTTAAACGCCTGAAAACCGATTACATTGACCTTTACCAGATACACTGGCCCGAGCGACATGTACCGGCTTTTGGCCGGCGTTATTTTGATCCCGATAAAAAGCACGAACCGGTTACAACGATAGAAGAACAATTGCAGGCCCTGGATAAACTGGTAAAGGCAGGGAAGGTACGCTATATCGGCCTGTCCAATGAAACACCTTATGGCGTTTCCGAGTTTATCCGTCTGGCTGGCCAGATGGGCTTGCCCCGTGTGGCCACCATCCAGAACCCGTATTGCCTGTTGAACCGTGCCTATGAAAACGGGCTTGATGAAATGTGTTACCGGCACAAGGTGTCATTGCTGGCGTATTCACCATTGGGTTATGGCCTGCTTAGCGGCAAGTATGACCAGACCGGCACGACCGGGCCAGGTGCGCCGGCTGAAGCACGTATTACCCGTTATGAGTCTGTGCAAAAGCAGCGCTGGGGAAGACAGGCCTGCCTGGAGGCGGCCAGGGCTTATAATGCTTTTGCCCGTGAACTGGGCTTAAGTCCGGTTCAGCTGGCCCTGGGATTTTGTAACAGTAAATGGCAGGTGGACAGCACTATTATTGGTGTCAGAACGCTGGCGCAGCTTGATGAGGACATCAGCGCCATGCAAACCCGCCTTGACGCTGATGTGTTGGCGCAACTGGATGAGATGCGCCAGAAGTATTACGATCCTGCGCAGTAAGCACGCACGCGTTCCACTTCATTTTTAGAACCCAGAACCACGCCAACCCGCTGATGCAGTTCGGTTGGCTGGATATCCATAATACGATTGACGGAATCGGTGGCCATACCGCCGGCCTGTTCAACAATAAAGCTCATGGGATTGGCTTCGTACATCAGGCGCAGTTTGCCTGGTTTGTTGGGCTCACGCGAATCCCATGGGTACATGAAAATGCCGCCACGGCTTAAGATGCGGTGCACATCGGCCACCATCGAAGCCACCCAGCGCATGTTGTAGTCTTTGCCCAGCGGCCCGGTTTTGCCAGCCAGACAGTCATCAATATACTGGCGAACCGGTGGTGCCCAGTGCCGCATGTTTGACATGTTAATGGCAAACTCCTTGGTGTCTGCCGGAATCTGGATGTTTTCATTGGTGAGCATCCAGGTGCCGGTTTCACGGTCAAGGGTAAAGCCAACCACTCCATTGCCCAAAGTAATCACCAGCATGGTTTGTGGCCCGTATACGGCGTAGCCGGCCGCTACCTGCTGGGTGCCTGGCTGAAGGAAATCCTCTTCGTTGATTTCACGACCAGAGGATTCGGCAGGTGCTTTCAGGATAGAGAAAATAGTACCAATAGAGACGTTCACATCAATGTTGGAGGAGCCGTCAAGGGGATCAAACAGCAGCAGGTATTCGCCTTTGGGGTAGCGATTGGGGATTTTATGGATGGTTTCCATTTCTTCAGAAGCCATGGCCGCCAGCTGGCCGCCCCATTCGTTGGCTTCAAGCAGGATTTCATTGGACATGACGTCCAGTTTTTTCTGGACTTCGCCCTGGACGTTTTCAGATTCCAGGCTACCCAATACACCGCCCAGGCTACCTTTGCCAACGGCGTGCCCAATGCTTTTGCAGGCGCGTGCAACCACTTCGATAAGCAGGCGTACTTCTGCCTGCAATGCGTTATTCTGGCGTTGTTGTTCTACCAAATATTGCGTCAGGGTCTTAAATTTCATTCTTGCAGATTCCTCAGGTTTCAGATATTCAATGCTTTGGATACGATTTCAAATACGTTTTTGGACAGGCCGGGATGCGCTTCAACGCGTTTAAGGGCTTGCTGCATACCGGCTTTCAGGGCAGGCGCATAACGGGACCAGTTGTCCATGACACGGGCTAAACGGGCAGCAATTTCAGGGTTGATGCCGTCCAGGGCAATCACCTGGTCGGCCCAGAATGCATAGCCCGAACCGTCGCTCTTGTGCAGTCCTTCTGTGTTGTTGATGCAAAACTGGAAGATCAGGGAGCGTGCACGGTTTGGATTGCGCAGGTTAAAGGCCGGGTGTGCCATCAGGCCCAGGATGGTTTGTGCGTTGGTATGGCGGGCATTGGCCTGCAGGGCAAACCATTTGTCGACAACCAGCGGGTCATGTTGCCATTGTTCATAAAATTGGGCCAGGGCTTCATCACGCTCATCGCCTTCATAATGGCTGACCAGTGCGGAAAGCGCACCAAGACGGTCGGTCATGTTGCTGGCATTCTGGTATTGCGCAAAGGCGGCCTGGATGGCTGACGGGTTCTGGATAGACAATAAATAGGCGAGTGCCAGATTTTTCAGACTGCGACGGCCCGCGCTGATGGCATCGGGGCTGTAACGTCCGGGGGTTTCATTCTGGCCAAGGGTTTGCTGCCATAAATCCAGCAGGCCATTGGCCAGTTTTTCACGAACAAAATCGCGAGCCCGGGCAATAGCCACGGGTTCAATCGGTGTCATGCGCTCGGCAAGGACTTTTTCCGAAGGCAGGGTCAGTAACCAGGCGCGATAACCGGCATCAAGGCTTGGGTCAGTCAGGTTGGTTTGCCAGACTTGCAGCAGGGCAGGGTCCAGTTCCGGCTGTCCGCCCTGCGCCAGGAGGGCGGCAATGCGCAGCAACTCATTTGAGCTTAGTGCCTGTACGGCTTCCCAGCGTGCAAAAGGATTGCTGTCATGGGCGCACAAAATCGCCAGTTCCTGTTGGTTCCAGGGATAATCCACAATGACCGGTGCCGAAAAATCGCGCAGTAATGAGGGAATCGGCCGTTCGGAGATCTGGTCGAAGTGCCAGGTCTGGCTTTCTTCTATCAGTTCAAGCAAAACAGTGGTTTGCGGGCGGCCTTCAAATTGCAGCATGAGCGGCTGGCCAGACTGGCTGATGAAACCCATGGAAAAGGGAATATGGAAGGGCTTCTTGACAAAGCCGTTTTGCAGTTTTTCAACGCCAACCGGTGCGCAGCTTTGTGACAGGGTAATTGAGCAACGCTGTTGCGCTTCATTGTAAGCAAGCTGTACCGTTACCCGAGGCGTACCGGCCTGTGAATACCAGTTCCTGAACAGGGACAGGTCTTTGCCCGGATTGCGTTGGGTGTAAACCGATTCCATGACATTGATGAAGTCATCACAGGTGACGGCCTGGCCATCATGACGACTGAAGTATTCATCCATGCCGGCACGAAAACCCTCTTCACCCAGCAAGGTGTGCTGCATGCGAATGACTTCAGCGCCTTTTTCGTAAATGGTTGCCGTGTAGAAATTGGCAATTTCCTGGTAACTTTCAGGGCGGATGGGGTGGGCCATAGGGCCTGCGTCTTCGGGGAATTGGGCGGTTCTTAAACGGGTCACGTCGTCAATACGCTTGATGGCACGGGCACTGGCTGCCGCAGAGGCATCCAGATTCCTGGCCATCATGTCTGCGGAAAACTCCTGGTCGCGGAAAACCGTGAGCCCTTCTTTCAGGCTAAGCTGGAACCAGTCGCGGCAAGTAATACGGTTACCGGTCCAGTTATGAAAATATTCGTGGCCAATGACCGACTCAATGCCTTCATAGTTGGCATCGGTGGCGGTATTGGGGTCGGCCAGGACATAGGCGGCATTGAAAATATTAAGCCCTTTGTTTTCCATGGCGCCCATATTGAAATCGCGCACAGCCACAATCATGAAGCGGTCAAGGTCCAGTTCAAGGCCAAAGCGCGCTTCGTCCCACTTCATCGCATTTTCCAGGGATTCAAGCGCCCATTCGGTTTGGTGTCCCGAGCCTTTGTCGCTATAAACCTGCAACAGAACTTCGCGGCCGCTTTGGGTGGTGGCGTGTTTTTCACGAATATCAAAGTCGCCGGCAACCAGGGCAAACAAATAGCTGGGTTTGCGAAACGGGTCTTCCCAGGTGGCCTGGTGGCGTCCGTCGGGAAGGTCTGTGCTGGCACACAGGTTGCCATTGGAGAGCAGGTAGGGGTAACGGGCTTTGTCGGCACAAATGGTGACGGTGTAGGTGCTCATGACATCGGGGCGGTCCGGGAAAAAGGTGATGCGCCGGAAGCCTTCCGCTTCACACTGGGTGAAAAAGCTGTTACCCGAGACATACAAACCCATCAGGGTGCTGTTTTCCTGCGGGTTGCACTCGGACACAATGCTGAGTTCGAATTGTCCTTGCAGGGAAGGAACAACCAGGGTTTGTTCGTTCAGTGAATACTGGTGTTCGCCAAGTGCTTTACCGTTAATGGAAACGGCAACCAGCCTGATGTCTTCTCCGTTCAGGACCAGATCGGCAGGCCAGTTTTCTTTGCTGCTGACCGAAAGCGTGCTGGTAATGCGGGTGGAGGTTTCGTGAAGATCGAAATGCAATGCAACATTTTCAATGTTGAAAGGGTATTCACGATAGTCGAGACGGTGTATGGTGGTGGGTGTATTTGACGACATGGCAATAAAAATTATCCTGATTAATGCGACTAATTATAGATGTTTTAAATGCTTTAAAATAATAATCATCGCTTGTGTGTCACAATGCATCATATGCCCAGTCAATGGGAATTAACCGTAACCCCAAAGCCCTGTATCATGAATACTGTCTTTTCAAAGCCAAGCTTGCGCATTTTCCCAATGGCCGCTTTCGTGCTGTTGCTGACAGCCTGTTCAACAACTCAACAATTCACGACCCAAACAACTTCTTTCCAGCAATGGCCGGCCAATGCCCAAGGGCAGCTTTACCGTTTTAATACCTATGCCGGGCAGAATCTTGAAAAAGCCAGTTATGAAAGTTTGTTGCGCAATCATATGTGGAAGACAGGACTGATTGAGGCTGCAGGCAGCCAAAAGGCCCGTTTCGAGGTTTCTTTTGATTATGGCGTGCAAAGCCGCCAGCAAATGGTGCGGGAAAACGATCCGTTTTATGATCCTTTTTTCTATCCCACTTTTAATTTTGGCTGGGGGTGGGGGTATCACCACCCTTTTTATAGTGGTGTCGGTTTTGCCATGGCGCCA
Source organism: Advenella faeciporci (assembly GCF_014652395.1). GTDB lineage: Bacteria > Pseudomonadota > Gammaproteobacteria > Burkholderiales > Burkholderiaceae_B > Advenella > Advenella faeciporci. The sequence continues at coordinate 272,979 of NZ_BMYS01000001.1, read as the reverse complement.
CAGTACCGTTATGTGCAGGCCAGTTATAATCGATACCAGCTGCACGTTTCCATCCGTGACTTGAATAACAGTGGTGCTGAAGTTTATCAGGCTACTGTATTGGCCGACTCCAATAAAGCCAGCCTGACACAGGTAATGCCTTTTCTGACCGCGTCTGTTTTTGATGGATTCCCCGGAAAAAACGGGCAGGTGCGTAAAATAAATTTTGACATTGAGAAAAATGAACGTAATTGATTCTGATATGCTAAGCCTGTCAACCGCCAAATCACTTTTGCTTGATCCCTGGGGTCTGCACGAAGGGCATCTGGCCAGTGCCTTGGGTGAAATTTTCACTCATAAGGTTGATTATGCCGATCTGTATTTCCAATACACGCGCAGCGAGAGCTGGAGCCTTGAGGAAAGCATTGTCAAAACCGGCAGTTTTTCCATTTCACAAGGTGTGGGGGTACGTGCCGTTTCAGGAGAAAAAACCGCTTTTGCGTATTCCGACGTGCTTTCCCCCGAGGCCTTGCTGTCTTCAGCCAAAACGGTCAAGACCATTGCCCGGCAGGGAGCAGGAAAAACCAAGGTGCTGGCTGGCGAAAACCGTCCTCATGATCTGTACAAAGGGGTTGATCCGCTTGCCAGCCTGTCGGCAACCGACAAGGTCAGCCTGCTGGAACGGGTTGAAAAAATGGCCCGTGCCAAAGACCCCCATGTTATCCAGGTCATGGCCGGGCTGGGCGCCGAGTACGATGTCGTGCTGATTGCGGGCAGTGACGGGCGTCTGGTTGCCGATGTGCGTCCTTTGGTGCGCCTGTCCCTGACTGTTCTGGCAGAACGCAACGGCCGCCGTGAAATGGGTCACGCCGGTGGCGGTGGTCGTTTGGGGCTGAATTATTTTTCAGATGATTTGCTGCAGTCTTATGTGGATAAGGCCGTTCATGAGGCGCTGACCAATCTTGAGGCCCGTCCGGCGCCTGCCGGCGAGATGACGGTTGTGTTGGGTTCGGGCTGGCCGGGCATTTTGCTGCATGAAGCGGTAGGGCATGGCCTTGAAGGGGACTTCAATCGCAAGGGCTCCAGCGTATTCTCTGGCCGTATTGGTGAGCGGGTTGCTTCCAAAGGGGTAACTGTGATTGATGATGGCACCATCCAGGATCGTCGGGGCTCTCTTAACGTAGATGATGAAGGCAATCCTACCCAGCGTAATGTACTGATTGAAGATGGGATCTTGCGCGGTTATATGCAAGATTCCCTGAATGCCCGTTTAATGAAAACCCCGGTTACCGGTAATGGCCGCCGCGAGTCATTTGCCCATCTGCCCATGCCGCGCATGACCAATACCTTCATGCTGGCTGGCCAGGAAGATCCGCAGGAAATTATTTCATCGGTTAAAAACGGCCTGTATGCGGTTAATTTTGGTGGCGGCCAAGTGGACATTACCAGTGGGAAATTTGTTTTCTCCACGTCTGAAGCTTATTTGATTAAAAACGGCAAAATCAGTCATCCGGTTAAAGGGGCTACTTTAATTGGCAACGGCCCCGATGCCATGAACAAGGTATCCATGATTGGCAATGATCTGTCGCTTGATTCGGGTGTGGGCACGTGTGGCAAGGAAGGTCAAAGCGTGCCTGTTGGTGTTGGTATGCCCACGATCCGCATGGATGGCTTGACCGTTGGCGGAACCGCTTAAGGTTATGCCTGAGTGTGGTGCATTAAGAACATCTTTTCATTATTTTTATTGCATTGCAGTAAATCAGGCAATATTTAAAAAAAGCTGTGCTAGGATATTAATACCATGAAGCATTTATCTGTGTCTTTTTACTTCTTTTATTTTAGTTTTTCAAAGCCTTGGGCGGAGAGAAGGACACAGCTTACGCAGTAGAAATAGCCAAATTCCTAAAAAGCCGCCAGAGAACCTGGCGGCTTTTTGTATATATATCGCCATAAACGCAAGCATTCAAAAACCTGGAGTTAACCGTGTCTTACAATACAGATGATTTACGCATTCGAGAAATTAAAGAATTAAGTCCTCCATCCCACCTGATGCGCGAGTTTCCGTGTACCACCAAAATTTCAAATGTGGTCCATGAAGCACGTGATGCCGTACACAAAATCATTCATGGCGATGATGACAGGATGGTTGTGGTTATTGGCCCATGTTCAATTCATGACCCCAAGGCGGCACTGGAATATGTAAAACGCCTGAAAGCGGAACGGGAGCGTTTTAAAGGTGAGCTTGAAATTATCATGCGTGTCTATTTTGAGAAGCCACGAACAACCGTAGGCTGGAAAGGTCTCATCAATGACCCGGGGCTTGATGGCAGCTTCAATATCAACAAGGGCTTGCGTCTTGCCCGTCAATTGTTGCTGGCCGTCAATGATGAAGGCGTGCCGGCCGGTTGCGAGTTTCTGGATATGATCACCCCCCAGTACATCGCCGACCTGGTTTCCTGGGGGGCCATCGGCGCCCGTACCACCGAAAGTCAGGTGCACCGCGAGTTGGCTTCCGGCCTGTCCTGTCCTGTTGGTTTCAAGAACGGAACCGATGGCAATATCAAGATCGCCATTGATGCCATCAAGGCGGCATCCCAGCCCCATCACTTCCTGTCGGTCACCAAAGGGGGGCACTCCGCCATCGTGTCCACCCTTGGCAATGAAGACTGTCACCTTATTTTACGGGGTGGCAAGGCACCCAACTATGATGCCCAGAGCATTAACGATTCATCAGAGCAACTGACCAAGGCAGGCCTGTCGGCCAAAATCATGGTTGATGCCAGCCATGCCAACAGTAGCAAAAAGCCTGAAAACCAGCCGATGGTCATGGATGATATTGCCCGTCAGATGGAAGCCGGTGACCAGCGTATTTTTGGTGTCATGATTGAAAGTCACCTGGTTGGCGGACGTCAGGACCTGGTTGAAGGGCAGGAGCTGGTATATGGGCAGAGCATTACCGATGGCTGTATTGACTGGGAGACCTCAGTACAGGTGCTGGAGCGATTGGCCCAGGCGGTCAAGGTGCGCCGTGCTCTTGCCGCAGAAAATGATAACTAAAACTTGCAATGTGAAATAAATACGGGCCAAATCCTTTTTGGCCCGTATTTGTATGGGATCCAGCTTCCTGGTCTCTCGTTATTAGGGTTATTTCGGTATGTCATCCCCTTATGCTGATAGGTATACTTGAAGGCAGCAGCAGGCAAGCAATGGTCTGGAATAAAGGAAAGGGACATGATGGCACAAGGGGAACCGGTAACAGGATTGAATGATTTTTCAGATTTGATTGCCGAACTGGAGAGCGCACTGCCATCTCACTGTATTTTAAGCCGGCCGGAAGAGAAAAAACCTTTCGAATGTGATGGCCTGACCTTGTTCAAGGAAATGCCGGCCATTGTTGTTTTGCCCGAAAATGAAGAACAAATTATCCATGTCCTGAAAACCTGCAAAAAACATGCCGTGCCAGTGGTTCCCCGAGGAGCGGGAACGGGTTTGTCGGGTGGGGCAACACCGCATTCACAAGGTGTTTTGCTGGGGGTGTCAAAACTGAATAAGATTCGCCATATAGACCCTGTTGCCGCCATTGCAGTGGTAGAGCCAGGCGTACGGAATCTGGCTATTTCAGAAGCCGTTGCCCAATATGGGCTTTATTATGCCCCCGACCCTTCCAGCCAGATTGCCTGTTCAATTGGTGGCAATATTGCCGAAAATGCAGGGGGTGTGCATTGCCTTAAATACGGGCTTACCGTGCACAATGTCATGCGGGTTCGCATGATTACCATAGATGGTGATATTGTTGAGCTTGGTTCAGCAGCCCCGGATTCTCCGGGTCTGAACCTGTTATCGGTCTTTATCGGTTCAGAAGGCATGTTGGGTATTGTGACTGAAGCAACAGTAAAACTTATTCCCAAGCCAGAGGCCGCAACGGTCATCATGGCCAGCTTTGATTCAATCAAGGCTGCCGGTGATGCCGTGAGGGACATTATTGCGGCAGGCATCATACCGGCCGGCCTGGAAATGATGGATCAACGGGCCACGCAAATGGTTGAGCCCTTTGTGAAGGCTGGTTATGACCTGGATGCCCAAGCCATTCTATTGTGCGAATCAGATGGGGCACCCCAGGAGGTGGAAGATGAAATCCAGCGCATGAAGGCCGTTTTTGAAAAGGCGGGGGCAGTGCGTCTGCAGGTATCAGCCAACGAGCAAGAGCGCCTGTTATTTTGGGCCGGCCGCAAAAATGCCTTTCCGGCTGCCGGACGTGTGTCTCCCGATTATTACTGCATGGATGGCACGATTCCCCGTAAGCAGATTGCCAACGTGTTAACGCAAATGGCCGAGATGGAACGCAAGTACGGCTTGCGTTGCGCCAATGTGTTTCATGCTGGAGATGGCAACCTGCATCCACTTATCCTGTTTGATGCGAATGATCCTGATGAGATCCGCCGTGCCGAGGACTTTGGTGCTGAAATTCTTGAATTGTGCATCAAAGTGGGCGGTACGGTTACCGGCGAACATGGTGTCGGGCTGGAAAAAATCAATCAGATGTGTTCCCAGTTTACCCGTGATGAGCTGGATGCTTTCATGGCCATAAAACGTGCCTTTGATCCGGAGGAATTACTGAATCCGACCAAACAGATCCCAACTCTGAACCGTTGTGCCGAATATGGAAAAATGCATGTTCATGCCGGTCAAATCAAATTTCCTGAATTAGAGCGATTTTAAGATTATGTCATTTGTTTTGAATGAACTCAGTGAGCAGGTGGTTGCCGCGGCTGCCTCGCACAAGCGTGTGCTGGTAAAAGGCAGCGGCAGCAAGGGTTTCTATGGCAATCCAGAGACCACTACATCGGAAAACATGGTTTTGCTGGATGTGACGGCCTATAAGGGGGTGATCGAGTATGAGCCTTCAGAATTGGTCATGACGGCAGCATGCGGCACGCCTTTGCATGAAATTGAAAAGCTGCTGGATGAGCAGAACCAGATGCTGCCCTGGGAACCTCCGCATTTTGGACCACAGGCAACGATTGGTGGTGCCATTGCCACAGGGTTGGCCGGTCCCCGGCGGATGGCTGCCGGTGCAACCGCCGATTTTGTGCTGGGAGTCCGGATGATGAATGCCGAAGGTCGGATATTGCGTTTTGGCGGGCAGGTCATGAAGAATGTGGCGGGATATGATGTCTCAAGATTGTTGGTGGGTTCTTTAGGCATATTCGGGCCATTAATGGAAATATCCTTCAAGGTCTTGCCCAAGCCATTGTGTGAGAGAACACTCAGGCACGCTTGTACGATTAACCAGGCCATGGATGTTTTCCGTCAGATACATGCTCGTTCCTTGGGTGTCAGTGCCAGTGCATGGGTGCCCGAGGATGGTAAAAACGGACATATGTATTTGCGGCTGTCCGGCTCTGGTGTGGCCGTTTCCCAGGCCATTGTCCAATTGCCCGGTGATGAGTTGGTGGATGCGGATGCCCGTGCTTTCTGGCTTTCGTTGCGTGAACAAACAGATCCGTTTTTCAATGACGCAACTATTTGGCGGGTTTGTGTTCCACCGCTGGCAGGCAAAATGAATGAATCCATTCCGCTGGTGGAATGGGGAGGAGGCCAGCGGTGGGTTAGACGGGTTCAGGATACCCGGCATATCAGGCATAATGCCCAACAATTGGGGGGGCACGCAACCCTGTTTCGATATCCCGGACCTGATGCCATTCCTGCTGATGGTGTTTTTCATCCGTTCAGGACCAATATAGAGGGCATTAGCCGCCGCCTGAAAAATGCGCTTGATCCCCGCGGTATCTTCAACCCCGACCGTTTAATTATAAAACTGTGAGTCAAAAGCATGCAAACCAATTTAGCCCAATGGGCCAAGGACAGTCTGGATGGTCAAGTCATTGATGAGATCTTGAGAAAGTGCGTGCATTGCGGGTTTTGCCAGGCCACCTGTCCAAGTTATCAGATTCTGGGAGATGAGCTGGATAGCCCAAGGGGACGTATTTACCTGATCAAGGAAATGGTGGAAGGGCAGGTGCCAACAGCCATTTCACAAACTCATCTTGATCGATGCCTGACTTGCCACAATTGTGAAACCACCTGTCCGTCGGGGGTTGAGTATGGAAAGTTGCTGGATATTGGCCGTGAACTTGTTGATGAAAAAGTCAGGCGTGGTTTTGCGGATCGCCTGAAACGCAAAATGCTGGCCAAAGGATTGAATTCAGCGCTCTTCGGTTTATCAGTACGTGTCGGGCGGCGTTTCCGGTCTGTCCTGCCCGAAAGGCTGGCTGGCAAATTGCCAGTGGCCCGTGCGGCAGGTCGGCGGCCTGCCACCATGCATGCACGCAAGGTTTTGCTTCCAATGGGGTGTGTCCAGCCTGATTTGATGCCCTCAATTGATGCTGCCAGCATTCGGGTATTGGATGCGGTGGGTATTTCCGCCTATGAATTGCCGGCCAGGGCATGTTGCGGCGCTGTTAATTTTCATTTGGGTGAAGCCGGTTCTTCCCTGCAGCAAATGCGACACAATCTCGATACGTGGGTCCCATTGCTGAAGGACGGCAAAATAGAGGCGATTGTCATGAATGCATCGGGTTGTGGCGCTTTTGTGAAAGAATACCCATTTCATTTGAGGCATGATCCTGTCTATCTGGAAAAGGCAAATTATCTTGTAGACCATGTCAAGGATCTTGCCGAGATATTGGCGCCTCATGCGGTCGAACTTGGGAATAAGCTTCTCAATAAATTGCCCGGTCCAGTTGCTTTTCATCCTCCATGTACCTTGCAGCACTGGCAGGGTTTGCGACCGCTAACCGAAAAACTGCTGGCTGAAATGGGTTTCAAACTGACGGCCTTCGGAGAGTCCAATCTGTGTTGCGGTGCCGCTGGTACCTATTCACTGTTGCAACCTGAGATTGCCTTGCCATTGCGTGACCGCAAGCTGGCCGCAATAGGCAGCGCCAGGCCGGTGAATATGATCATTACCTCTAATATGGGCTGCATGTCCCATTTGCAAAGCGGTACTTCTAAACCGGTCAGACACTGGATTGAAGTAGTTGATGATGGCTTAAGTACTTAAGCCCTAAAATGATGATTCATCGCGTAAAATAGCGGGATGAATCAGAAATCATCAAAACCACGCGTTGTTATTGGCATGTCCGGAGGGGTCGACTCCTCGGTCAGTGCCTGGCTGCTCAAGCAGCAGGGCTATGATGTTGTTGGTCTTTTCATGAAAAACTGGGAAGACGATGACGACTCCGAATATTGCTCATCCCGCCAGGACTGGCTTGACGCGGCCAGTGTCGCTGATCTGGTTGGGGTAGACATAGAAGCGGTCAACTTTTCTGCTGAATATAAAGACCGGGTTTTCTCGGAGTTCCTGCGGGAATATTCGGCCGGCCGTACCCCCAACCCCGATGTGCTGTGCAATGCCGAAATCAAATTCAAGGCGTTTTTAGACCATGCCATGCAACTGGGGGCTGAATATATTGCCACCGGGCATTATGCGCGGGTTCGTTCAGTTCAGCATAACGGCCAAACGCAATTCCAGCTTCTCAAGGGCCTGGATCCTGCCAAAGACCAAAGTTACTTCCTGCACCGCCTGAATCAGGCACAGTTGTCCAAGGCCATCTTTCCCTTGGGTGAAATTGAAAAGCAGGAAGTGCGGCGTATTGCCCATGAACTGAAATTGCCCAATGCAGCCAAAAAAGATTCCACCGGTATCTGCTTTATCGGAGAACGGCCTTTCCGTGAATTCCTGAACCGTTATTTGCCAACCCAGCCAGGCCCTATTCTTACCGATGATGGCCAGGAAATAGGCAAGCACTATGGTCTTGCCTTCTATACGCTAGGGCAACGCAAGGGCCTGGGTATTGGCGGCGTCAAGGGTCGCCAGCAGGCTGATGGCACGGCCGATGCCTGGTATGTGGCCCGCAAGGATCTGGCCAATAATATTCTTTATGTCGTTGCCGGACACGATCATCCCTGGCTGCTGTCATCCGAACTGCATGCCGAAGATCTTAGCTGGGTAGCCGGCCATGCTCCTGAACCGGGTGTGTATGGTGCAAAAACCCGTTACCGCCAGGCAGACGCGCCCTGTCACCTGGTTGGCAGCAGCCAGGCACGCCTGAGGTTATCGTTTGAACAGCCACAATGGGCAGTCACCCCCGGGCAATCCGCCGTTCTTTATGAGGGTGATGTCTGTCTTGGTGGCGGCATAATTTATTAATTTCTTTATTTTTATCTTTTCTTACCTATGAAAATTGCAGATCAACTCAGTACGCTTAATGCCTTGTCTCCGTTAGACGGCCGTTATGCCTCACGTGGCAATGCCTTGCGTGAATATCTGTCCGAAGCCGGCTTCATGGCTCACCGCGTCGAAGTCGAGGTCTCCTGGTTAATTGCCCTGTCAGATGCCGGCTTGCCAGAACTGGCTCCTTTTTCGGTGCAGGCCAGACAAAAACTGAGCAATCTGGTTGAAAACTTTACCGAAGCCGATGCCGAGCGCATTAAAGAAATTGAACGGACAACCAACCATGACGTCAAGGCGGTTGAGTATTTCCTGAAAGAAAAAGTGGCGGATGACGAAGAGCTGGCCAAGGCAGGTGAATTCATTCATTTTGCCTGCACCTCTGAAGATATCAACAATACTTCACATGCCCTGATGCTTGGCCGAGTACGTGACAATGTTGTATTGCCACGCCTTAACGAAGTGCTGGCCGAGCTGGTTCGCTATGCCAATCTGTTTGCCGACCAACCCTTGCTGTCCAGGACACACGGCCAGCCAGCCAGCCCAACCACCATGGGCAAAGAGTTTGCCAATGTTGCCGCCCGCCTGAAGAATGCCATCGCTGCGGTAGCCGCTGTAGAGCCGCTGGCAAAACTCAACGGCGCAACTGGCAATTACAATGCTCACTTGTCAGCTTATCCTGACATCAATTGGCCAGCGCTTAGCAAAGGCGTCCTGAACAAACTGGGCCTGACCCAAAATGAGCACACCATACAGATTGAACCGCATGACTGGATGTCAGCCCTGTTTGATGCCATTGGTCGCGCCAACACGATTATCCTTGACCTGGATCGTGATATTTGGGGTTATATTGCTTTGGGCTATTTCAAGCAGCGTCTTAAAGAGGGTGAAGTGGGTTCTTCAACCATGCCACATAAAGTAAACCCTATCGATTTTGAGAACTCTGAAGGCAACATTGGCCTGGCCAACGCACTTTTGCGCCATCTGTCAGAAAAACTGCCTGTTTCACGCTGGCAACGGGATCTTACCGATTCTACCGTCTTGCGTAATCTGGGTGTTGCACTGGGTTACTGCATGGTGGCATGGGACTCATGCCTGAAAGGCCTGGGCAAACTGGAAATCAATGCTTCAGCCATTGATGCCGATATTGATGCCTGCTGGGAAGTATTGGCCGAGCCTGTTCAAACGGTAATGCGCCGCTATGGCTTGCCCCAACCCTATGAGCAGTTGAAGGCGCTTACCCGTGGTCGCGGTATTACCCAGGATGCATTGCGCGAGTTTATTGCCCAGCTTGATTTGCCTGCGGAACCCAAACAGCGCCTGCTGGATATGACACCCCGCTCATATATTGGCCTGGCCGCTGAGCTGGCCCGTAAAGTTGGCTAAGCCCAAACAGCTTTAAGAATACGGATTCAAATGTAAACCGGTCTTTATTCACTGACTTAATAAAAACAATGCAAGATATACATCGCGCATTGTTTTTATTTTGGCTTTTGAGGATTTTGTAATTGGTTTGAAATACATTTCGGGATACCATTTGTAATAAATATTTCATAACCAGGAGTAAATGAATGAAAAAGCAAATTACGGTTTTGGCCTTAGCCTGTACCACCTTTTTTTCTGCTGCGGCCAATGCACAGTTTGCCAAACCTGAAGATGGCATAGAGTATCGTCAAGCAGCCAAAGTGCTGCTGGCTTCCCATTTTGGCAGAATGGTACCCGTTATTAAAGGTGAAGCCCCTTACGATGCAGAAGCCATTAAAGAAAATGTGGCTATCCTGAATACCTTGGCTGGTTTGCCTTGGGTGGCTTTTGGTCCCGGGTTTGAAGGGGGTGATGCCAAGCCTGAAGTATGGTCAGATGCCAAGGGTTTTGAGGAAAAGCGTGAGAACTTCAAGGTTGCCATTCAAAACCTGTCTGCCGCTGCCAATAGCTCAGACCTGAACAAGCTGAAAGCGGCTTTTGGTAAAGCTGGCCAAAGCTGTAAATCCTGTCACGATTCTTATCGTAAAGACTAGGCCCGCCCATCTTTATGCAAGCCGCTTAAAGGCCGTTTGCGATAAACCCGGTCAAAAGACTTGACGCTTTCATTCTCTTTTGACTTAAGCACAAAAAACCGGACTTTAGTCCGGTTTTTTGTGCTTTAAGCCTTATGAGATTGCTTGACAGCGAACAGCAGCATTAATAGAAAGAACCGCTGCTGCTGGCTCCAAGCGTGCTTATCCAATAAACAAAGCCAGACGTGATCGCCAGGGTAAGCAAACCCATGATGCGGGTCTGCAGGTTGTCTGTGGCACTTTGGATGTTTTTAGGTTGTTGCAACAGGATTTGGGTTTTACCTGAAACCATGGTTGCCACCAGATTCTGTTTTTTGAAAATCCGGTAATAAATGATGGCCAGTATATGCAGGGCAAACAAAATAATCATGACAGGTTCATTGCTGCGATGCAGGGAACTCATGGTTTTGCTGAAAGCCGAATTCAAATGGGCCAGAGGACCTTCGGTAAAAATATCATCGGTGGTGAAAAGGCCACTGAAGGCCTGAAAACCGAAAACCGCCAGCATGGCAATCACTGACAAAGCACCTAGCGGATTATGGCCCAGGGATGTATAAGCCCCTTTCAGATAGCGGGCAATGGTGGCAGGTCCTTTGATAAATTGGCAGAACCGGGCATAATATGAGCCCGTGAAACCCCAGATAATACGGAATAAAATCAAACTGAGTACACAATAACCGAACTTTAAATGCCAATCAATCCAGATAATGCCACTGTTGGCCACCCAGCCTTCGGTAGTGCCTGCCGCTTTAATGGTAAAAAACGCGGCAAGTACACAGAAAGCCAAAGCCCAATGAAAAAAACGGGTGGGTAAATCCCATACATGAACGGTTTGATGATTGCTTTGATGCATATTATTAAATATTTAAGTTTCCAAAAACAAATTGCAGTGTTAGGATGATGTCAATAACGACTTGATCAATTACTTGATTGATTTTCTTTACCTGCTTTAATATCCTGCATATTACATAAAGAAAATGCTGATTTCATGACAATGGTAACAGTATAACCCATGAATTTTTCCATACATTTTGCTGGCAAGCATTTAGTCCGGTATATTGTGCCAATGATGGTACTTGTGTTGGCAGGTTGTTCATCAACTCCTTCCAAAAAAGATCGCTCACTGGAGCATGCGCCCAGAAAACAGGTTGAGCGGGTGGCCTATAACGGTAGTCCGGCAGTAGCTGCCACACAGGCAAAAACCATGTTGGTAGGACAAGTTTACATCCGCGACAGAGTCAATGGCGGAGATCGAACCGGTGCCTATCTTGATGTTGTCCTTAATCCGGTATCATCGGTAAGCAACCAGTGGTACCAGGAAGTGTGTCGCGCAGGGAAGGTGTTGAACGGTCAGGCAGACCAGCGTTATGTCCGTGACGCTTTTTATGCAAAAACCAATGATTTTGGACAGTTCGCTTTTACGAGTGTGCCTGTGGGGGAGTATTTCCTGACCTCGCGCCTGTATTGGATAGACACCAAGCCCATGAGCGGACCGGTTGAATACGGTGGCCTGTTATCCAAAAAAGTCAGCCTGGTTGCGGGCACCAATGCTTTTGATCTTAATGATGCAGACAGGTGTCGCGGATATTTTCATTAATCCATGGTTTACGATAATTTAATGTTTTTTAACAAAAAAAATCAATCGAACAGAATATAATTGAAAGATAATTCTTTTTTTCTGAGTATTGTTTTTGAAAGGTCTTTTATGAAATTAGTTAAGGTTTTAGGGCTGACGGTTTTGTCCGTTGCGTTGACCGGTTGCGGTCTATTCGGTTCAAAAGAGGCTTCCAGCGCCAATACTGCACAGGCATCTGCTGCTAAGCCGGTCGTTGCGAATAATGCCAGAATGGTCCAGAAAAAAGGTAATGGCGATATTGAAATTTATGTTGGTTCAATTACAAAATCCACACCTAAAAAAGGCAAAAACGGCAAGACTTTGGCGCTGGAAGACGTGGTTATCAAGTCTGGTGATCAAACTTACTACACATCAGGCGTTTTGTTAAACCGGGCCGATGTGAAAACGGTTTTTGTGGCTAAAGCCAAAGACAAACCGGCCCTGGGCCTGCGCCTTACGCCCACTGGCGCAACCAAGCTGAAATCAGCTATTAATGATAAGTCAAACTTGCACAAAACCGTTTTGGCCAGTATGGATAAATCGGTATTTTCAATCATGACAACCTCTGAGGCTCAACTGGAAGACGGTGTCTTGCTGATTCCCATGCTGACGTTGGTCAATGCCAGAGATACGGCTGACATGATCAGGACAAAAAAGTAAACAAATGCCATCAAATTTTAGGGTTGTTGACATTTGCAAGCAATAACCCGCCTTGTTTTTTTAGAATGCATGTGTTGTAATTTGCGTATGGCAGATGAATAATTGCTTTAACTAATAAGGAATTTACATGAAAATCTCACGCAAACTTGGTTTGGTTATTTTGCCGCTTGCTGTGGCGTTAGCAGGATGTGAAACGGTTAAAAAGACCGAAACGACAGAAACTGCGGCACCAGCTCAGGCTGCCAGCGTAGATGTTTACACCGCTTCAGATAAAGTGATTAAAGGCTTCCGTCCTTTCAAGCTTAGCGAGCAGCAAACCATTTATGTCAGTCCAACACCGGTTATTACCCGTGAAAACCTCACAACCATTAACCATGTTCGTGATAACCAAGGTCGCACCTTCATCAAACTGGGCTTGAATCCCGCTGGTGTCGATGCGCTGTCAAAAGTCAATAAACAGTATGGATACGCAACCACTATTGGTGGTCAGCTGGCTTCCATTACCGGTGTAAAACAAGGCTCAGACTTCCTTTTCATGGTGCGTGACGACGCAACTGCAGATTCAATCATGAAAGCGGTTGTTCCCCAGCAGGCTGCAAAATAAATGCCCAGTTAAGCTAGTCTTGATTTCTGGCTAAAATCAGTAAAACCTTGTGTCATCGTACACAAGGTTTTTTTTATAGGGTACGTGTTTGAATTGGGCAGGTTTTGGATCCAATCCCACGATATGGAGTAGGTGCTAAATGATCAATTTGTTGTTCTCCCGGTATGCCGCCTTGCTGGTTGTTTTTCTGGCCTCTGGGTTGGGTTTGTATATGTTTGCCAATCATGGCACCAGCTGGCTTGTTTTATTTGTTCCTGCCTTGTTGTTAAGTGTTGTGGGGGTTTATGATTTGCTGCAAACCCGTCACTCAATCAGGCGCAATTACCCGGTCATCGGAAACTTGCGTTTTTTGCTGGAATCCATCCGGCCTGAAATCAGGCAATATTTTCTGGAAAATGACAATGATAATTTGCCATTTTCCCGTGCCCAGCGTTCTATTGTGTACCAGCGTGCCAAGCAGCAAATAGATAAAAGGCCGTTTGGAACCATCGAAAACGTGTATGCCGATGGCTATGAGTGGGTCAATCACTCCATGCAGCCTTCACACATTGATGATGCCAATTTCAGGGTCAGGGTAGGTGGTCCGCAATGCACGCAGCCTTATGATATGTCGGTATTCAATATTTCAGCCATGAGTTTTGGGGCTTTGTCTGCCAATGCCATCCGGTCTCTTAACAGCGGTGCCGCCAAAGGGGGCTTCGCCCATGATACCGGTGAAGGCGGCATTAGTGCCTACCACCTGGAGCATGGTGGAGACCTGGTGTGGAATATTGGTTCGGGGTATTTTGGCTGTCGTGATGCCAATGGCCATTTTTCCGAGACGGAATTTGAAAAGCGGGCCAATCTGCCGAATGTAAAAATGATTGAGCTCAAATTATCCCAGGGCGCCAAGCCCGGCCAGGGCGGGATCTTGCCAGGCCCCAAGGTAACCCAGGAAATTGCCGATGCCCGTGGGGTCCCTGTTGGCGAGGATTGCAATTCACCTGCTGCTCATAGCGCTTTCAGCACCCCTATCGAATTAATGCATTTTATCCAGCGATTGCGTAGTCTGGCCAATGGTAAGCCGGTTGGATTCAAATTGTGTATTGGTCATCCCTGGGAGTGGTTTGCCATTGCCAAAGCCATGCAGCAAACCGGCATAACACCCGATTTTATTGTGGTTGATGGTGCTGAAGGTGGAACGGGTGCCGCGCCTGTTGAGTTTGCCGATCATATGGGGGTACCCATGAAAGAAGGTTTGCGCCTGGTGCATAATACGTTGCTTGGTATTGGTTTGCGCAATCAGATTAGGCTTGGTGCGGCCGGTAAAATAATTTCGGGCTTTGATGTTTTAAGAACATTGGCTTTGGGGGCTGATTGGTGCAATAGCGCCCGGGGTTTTATGTTTGCCATTGGTTGTATTCAGGCCCAGGCCTGTCATACGGGGCGTTGTCCAACTGGCGTTGCCACACAGGATCCTATCAGGCAAAAAGCATTGGTGGTTGAAGATAAATCTGATCGGGTCAAAAATTTTCACCACAATACTTTGCTGGCTTTGGCTGAATTGCTAGAGGCAGCAGGCATTACGCACCCGCAGCAATTACGCGCTTACCACGTGGTAAGACGAATTTCCAGCAGCGAGGTCAAATTGTTATCGGCCATTTACCCGGAACTGGAAGAGGGTGATTTGCTAAAAGAACAGTATCGCCAGAAAATTTTTGAGCTTGCCTGGCCACTGGCCCAGGCAGAGTCATTTGCTCCGCGTTATTCAGTTGCATCAGTGGTAGGTCAGGCCTATCGCGACTGAAACGGATCTTGAAGGTAAAAAATACCCGGGAGAATTACCCCGGGTATTTTTTTGAGTGACAAGCGTATTACTGTGCCGTATTGCTTTGCTGTTCTTTCTCAATGCTTTGGCATTGTTGCAGAAAATTGTTTAAAAATTGTGTTTTAGGCACAATTTTGTCAGAAGGTGAGTTCCATAAGGTATTTGCAAACTCAATAAATGAACCAACCTGCTCATCGGGAATACTATTGTCGTTACTGATGAATTCATTGGCTTCTTCTTGTGATTTACCGCCATTTTTCAGGTCATAGAGTTTGCCAATGACTGCAACGCTGGCCTGGCAGGTAAAACTGCCGCTTGAAGCAAGTGGTGGGGCAGGTTCATCGGAAGATGTGCTTTGGTATAAATCTTCCTGTTTTTGTAAGGGGGGGGGTTCTGGCTGGGTGGTTTGTGCGGGAATAATAACCCCTGAGACAGGCGGTACGGATTCGTCTTCGTCATTGAACAAAGAAGTTTCCAGTAATTTCCAGGCAAAAAATGTAATGCCCAGCACCAGAGCCAGTAATAATAAAAATTTACCAAATGCTTTCATGAGCATCCTTATTAGCTAAAATTATGTTTGTGTATTGCTATATGACAATTATCCCCACGCGCAATGAGGATAAGCGACTATAACTCAAATTATAATTAGAATCTTCTCATTTCAAGTGAAATTTTGACTAAAAATTTCGTTAGGTTTCAAGTGCTTTTTTTCCTGAAGCCGGGCTCTGTCAAAAAGATGGCGTAAGAAAATAGAATATTTACAATTCCGGCAAGCATAAAAATGACCGGAGCAGAAAAATCCAGACTTAGTAAAAGGCCGGTAAGAAGAGCGCTGGCAATCAGGAAAATGGCATTAAGGATATTGTTTGCCGCAATAATGCGTGCGGTATGCGTTTTTAACGTTGTTTTCTGGATGAAAGTATATAAAGGCACGCTATAAACCCCTGCACAGGCACTTAACATGAACAGATCAAACATGGTGCGCCAGTTTTCCGGTCGGGCAATGAACTGGCCAACCGAGAGCAGTCTTTGCATGTCGGGAACCGTAATTGAAAAATAAAGATCAACCGTAAACAGGCTCATTCCCGCGGCCCCTAGGGGTACCAGTGATAAAGCAGGGCGATTCAGGCACAGTTTTTCACATGACAGGGAACCTGTTGCCACACCTATCGAAAATAGCACCAGTAATAGTGCTGCCACATGTTCATTGCCTTGCAGGATGTCTTTGGCAAAGAGGGGGAAAAGAGCAAGAAAAACCGCACCGAAAAACCACATCCAGCTAATCAGCAGCATGCTTTTGAAAATCATGGGCGCCTGGCGGGCAATGGACAGGTTCTTAAGGGTTTCGGTAAAAGGGTTCCAGTTTATTTTATTGCTGACAGGGTTTTTTTCCAGTGGAGGAATGAATTGTGCGCTAATCCTGCCGGCCACCGCCATTAGCAGACAGGCAAATGCGGCCCAAAGGTGGCCATTACCCGGGATGGCCACCAGGATTCCTCCGGCAATGTTACCCAGCAAAATAGAAACAAAAGTGCCCATGCTGACCAGGGCATTGCCACCCATTAAAGATTTATCATTAAGTACCTGGGGCAGATAGGCGAATTTGGCGGGCCCAAAAACGGTGGAATGCAGGCCCATCAGGAAAATGCATACCAGCAGGATGATGACCGATTGCGTGTAAAGGCCAAAGGCAGCCAAGAGCATAATGCCAATCTCCGCATTCTTGACGTTGCGCATAATGCGGATTTTGTCATACTGGTCTGACAGTTGCCCACTGGTGGCAGAAAACAGCAGAAAAGGAAAAATAAACAGGCCGCCAATAATGACGCCTGCCATGCTGGATGGGAACCATTGGGTTTGCCATTGATAGGTCAGTAAAATCGTAATGGCAAATTTGTAAAGGTTATCGTTAGCCGCTCCACAGAATTGGGTCCAGAAAAAAGGAGCGAAACAGCGTTTTTTCAAGAGGGTAAATTGGTGGGGAGCAGGTTGTTGTTTCATTGAGTTCTCTGTAAATATTTTTTTTTGTTAAGTTATTGAAAAAAATAAATTATTTTTATTGATATGGTGGTTTTTACACTTAAATTGTAAAATATTCTGAATTAAGGGTGTAGTTTGCATGCAGGGTATTATCCTGCAAATACAGGATAAGGTCATGAAGCGTTTATTGTTGGGTTTTCTGCTGTCAATTTCAATGCCTGTCATGGCAATGGGCAAGGCACCAACCGAGGTTGAAAAATCAGCTGGCCAGTTGGGTGTTGTCGCCTGTGAGGGAGTGGTTCAGGCGCTGAACAGAAACCAATTGTCAGGTCAAATCAACGAAACACAATTGATCGAAGTATTGCAGACATTGAATGCCAGCCAAAAATTGCCTGCTTATTTCATTATGAAGCAGCACGCACGTGAGCATGGATGGCGTCCTGGGCGTTATTTCTCGGACATTCCCTCATTAAAGGGCAAGTCCTTGGGGGGTGACCATTTTGGTAATTATGAACGCAGATTGCCCAAAGGCAGCTGGAAAGAGGCTGATCTGGATTACCGGGGTAAAAAACGCAATGCCAAGCGATTGGTGTTCAGTGCAGATGGCCAGCAGCGCTACGTTACAGTAGATCATTACGAGACATTTCACAGGGTGCCATTATGTCAGTAAAATCTTCTTTTATCCCGGCTCGTCGCTTGAAAAAAAAAGCGGCGTGTTCCGTGCGGGTTTGTGAATTAAGCCGCATTGGCAATATTGATGAGGTTTATGATTCGCTGCAGCTTGATTTAAAGTTGCCGCAGTATTTCGGTCGTAACCTGGATGCCCTGTATGACAGTCTTAGCACCGATGTCAAAGGCCCTTTCAAGATTGTCTGGTTGGACCATGAAAGCAGTGCCGATGCATTGGGTGAGATTTATTATGAAGGCCTGATCGATATTTTCAGGGCAGTGGCTGATGAACGGGACGATGTGGAGCTTGTGCTGGGTTGAATTTTTCCCTGATGCATGGTGGTCATCAATTAAGGCATAATTCATGGTTATCAAGCGGTATTAATTTATGGTGGTGCTTTAGCAATATCCGGTAAGTATCCCGGGAGAAATCTCCTTTGCCGCTTTGAAGTATGGTGTGTAGCTCATCCTGATTATGGGCGGTTCCCAAGTAGCACCATTGATGAATAACATGCGTAACTGTGCCTTCTCGCAGTAATGAAATGCCTTTATATGGCCATGGCCTGATGTGTTGTTTTGCCATGGCAGTTACCAGTCTCTTCGAGTGTTCGCTATGGGTTTCCACGCCAACGCAGGCGCCATTACATTTTTTTAATTGTCTTGCAAAACAAGGCGTACCAGGTTTGCCTTTTTCTAATCCGAGGGTTTGAGAGCATAGTTTTTCTTCTTTAATTATTTTTCGCAAAGCAGTGCGTGCATCGTTGGCAGTTTCGTAAAGGCCGTACAAGTGTGGGTTTACGCCCAGTTCAACATCCTGTCCGCTGACCAGGGAAGGTATCCATAATCCAGGTTGCGACTCATTTAATAACCATGAAAAAACAGACTTGTTACGCCGTAACTGTCGGTTCATGGTTGGCATGCGTTCTTTGATTAAACGGGACTCTGTTAAAAGTGCATCCACTTCACCCGCGCAGACAATATGTTCGATGCGTTTTATTTGCATGGAAATCGACATTTCTTTGGGCAAAGCGTAATCACTTGAAAAATGGGAAAGAATACGCTGACGCAAACGATTACTTTTACCAATATAAATCGGTAAGTTGTTTTCTCCATAAAAAAGATAGACACCGAATGTATTGGGAATGGATTCAATGATCTCGGCATCAATGTGTGCAGGTAACGAAGGACTGAACATTGTGTTTTTAACGGCTTTTGCAAGGTGTTCAGGGGTAGAGGTCCGCTCAATGATTTGCCAGAATTGCATGATTGCATGGGCATCGTCATAAGCCCTGTGCCTGGCACTAATTTGCAGTTGATGCCGCTGAATCAACTGGTCCAGTCCATGGCGTTGATATTGAGGGTAGAGTTTACGGGAGAGTTTGACGGTACAAAGCAAAGGTGCCTTGAAGACAATATTCAAGCGTTTAAAAGCGTTTTTGATAAAACTGTAATCAAATCGCACATTATGAGCAACAAAAATATGGCCGTCCAGTTTTTGTCTGATCGTCTCTGCCACTTCAGCAAAGACCGGTGCATTTTTTAGCATGTCATTGCTGATGCCTGTTAATTGTTGGATATAGGCAGGGACAGAGGATTCGGGATTGATCAAGCTAGTGAAAGTGCTAACGGTGGTACCGTCGTAACAGATAATGGCTATTTCAGTTATTTTACCGTCACTGACACTTCCTCCATTGGTTTCAATGTCAACAAAGGCCAATGGTTTACCGGTGATAAGTGGTGTTGGCATAGGCGTTGCAGAAGGATTGTTTGATACGGCCTTCACGATATTTAGTTATTTTCAAATACTGTATTTTTATACAGTTTTTAGCATATTTATTTAGAATTCGCAAGGAGTAACAATATTTTATTCTGGCGTAAAGGGCTTTTGAATGTTTTCCGGATAGCGAAACAGGGTATTCAGGTTCGGCCAGTGGACACGCCGGCCATTTGGAAGCGGCAAAAACACTTGATCCAATTTCTGTGTTGACACTTGGTTGATACATTCAGCCAAAAAACAAAAAGCCAATCTAATAAAAGATTGGCTTATGTGTTTGACTTCCTAAGAAGATTTTGGTGGCTCTTCCCCGATTCGAACGGGGGACCTGCGGATTATGATTCTGCAAAAACGGCTATTTATCAGTGTTGATTAAAATGCATAAAACAGCCTGAAAGCCAATAAATAAGCCATTCTAAAAGGTTTAAGCCTTTTTTCTGTGTTGATTAAAATTGATTGATATTGTACATTTAGGGGTACACAGGGGGTACACGAGGGGTACACAGGAAATGGCAACAATCAAACTTAGCAAAACAAATGTAGACAGGCTGACATGCCCACCAAACCAGAAACAGGTATTTTTACGTGAAGCTGGCGGTTTTGGTGTACGTGCGACTGCAAACAGCAAGGCTTACATATTTCAAGGCAAGCTGGACGGTAAGGTTATCCGTATGACCATTGGCGATGTGGAAACATGGTTTTTGGATGAAGCCAGAAAAGAAGCCAGACGTTTAAAAACAATTATTGATAGTGGCCGTGACCCCCGCGTTATACGTGATGAAGCAATGGCCGCTGATGCCGCCAAACGGGAAAAGGCAAAACAGGAAGAAACCCCCGCACTGGAAGCATGGGCCGCCTACATTCAGGCACGCGCCCCCAAGTGGAGCGAACGCCATAAAGCTGACCATGAAACCATGAGCAGGCAAGGGGGCGAGATTATCACCCGTGGCCGCAGGCAGGGGATGCCAGATAAAAAAGAGCCAGGCATATTACGCCCCCTGCTGGAATTACCATTAAAGCAGATTACCCGCGACCAAGTGGCCGCATGGCTGGAAGTGGAAGCCGCCAAACGGGCAACCCGCGCAAGGCTGGCTGTATCCTTGCTGGCAACCTTCATTAATTGGTGTAGTGACAGGCCGGAATACAGGGAACAGGTGAATGCTGATGCCTGTATCCGCATGAAGAAAGATTTACCCAAACCAGCCGCCAAGGATGATGTTTTGCAACGTGAACAGCTGGCGCTATGGTTTGAGCATGTGCGCAGGATAAGAAACCCTGTACAGGCCGCCTATCTGCAAACGGTCTTGCTAATTGGCGCTCGAAGGGAAGAAGTGGCAACCATGCGCTGGGAGGATGTAGACTTTAAATGGCTAAGCATTACCATTCATGACAAGGTGGAAGGTGAGCGGACCATACCATTAACCCCCTACGTGAAAAGCCTGTTACTGAACCTGAAGCGCCTTAATGATTTGCCCACCGTGGTTAATATCAATGGCGAAAAGCAGGAGCCTTCCCCCTGGGTATTTTCAAGCCCTACCGCTAAGAACGGATATATCACTGAACCGCGTATTGCCCATAACCGAGCCATACAGGCCGCAGGCTTGCCGCACCTAACCATACATGGCCTGCGTCGTTCGTTTGGCACACTGGCTGAATGGGTAGAGTGCCCCGCAGGTATTGCCGCACAGATACAGGGCCATAAGCCAAGCGCAACGGCTGAAAAACACTATATCCGCAGGCCGCTGGATTTATTGAGAATGTGGCATACAAAGATTGAGGGCTGGATACTTGAACAGGCTGGCATTGAGCAACCCCGCGAAGAAGCACCCAGACTGAAGGCAGTTAATGGGGGTATGAAATAATGATTTTTGAGAGGTTGCTACAGCTACAGTTGCTACAGTTGCTACAGATGGGCAGTAAATTAATGATTTTTGGGCACTTGCTACAGCTACAGTTGCTACAGTTGCTACAGATGGGCAGTAAATTAATGATTTTTGGGCACTTGCTACAGCTACAGTTGCTACTGTTGCTACAGTTAATTAATAAACGGGCTGGCTGGTATTGGCCTACCAACCAACCCTAACCACAACCCTACTAATAAGGAGTAGAGCCATGGCTGAAAATATTGTAAAGAAAATTTCCCTGACGGATGAAGAAAAAAAAGCGTTTGAGTTTTTGGGGGATGATGTATTGGGATGCTTTCCTCAAACGGCCGTAATCATTGGTGATGCAAAACAAATAGTATTCGGCATTATGCGCAAGCTGGAAAAATACGGCATTAATGATATTCCATACCGCGAAAAATGCAGAATCGAATCTGAATTGCGTGTATTGAATGGCTACCTAGAAACCAATTCGCATTGGGTGGAGCAGGTAAGTACGGAATACGAAAACAAGCATCTTGATCCGCTCATGGGTTTGTACGAAACGATGACAACACCAGCCAAGAAAAGCCCTAACTCTACTTGCGAGGAATAGAACCATGACCAATGCAGAAGCCACTTTATGCTTATATAAAGTCACTAATGAATATGCCTTAAAAGTGAAGGGGAAGATGTTTTTTACCCTGGGTGATACAGAGCAAGAAGCCTTAGCGCAAGTTGTAAGGTTAGAAAACTGCCAGCCCTGTGACATTGCCGTAACTGGCACCAGAGAAGTGGAGGTATGGCGTCGTAAGGTGGCGCAAGAGGCTTAGCCCGCAACCAGCCAAGCCCAGCACCTACCCCGACGGGGGGAAAAGCGGGATAGTCCACCCGCCTGGTGCTGGCACTTATTGAATGGACTTGTTAGGGACTAACAAGAATGAGCAAATTATTTAAGCTAAAGAAGTGGTTAACAATACCAGAAACCAAAAAATACTTAACGCAATTGTTTGGCGAAAAAGTGACCGAGGCTGATATATTCAAGCTGGCATTGGACGGGCACCTTGTGTTATCGGTTTATTTTGTTAATGGCGCCATGGCGCGACAAGGCATATTAAATGATTGCCTGCCATCTGAATGTATTGATGATATTGATCATTACACAGAAAAATATCCTTTTCTCAAGCATTTGTCTTTGCCACATTTTAATAATATGTGCAAATTATTTCGCCCTAATGATTTGGACCAAACGGATGCTTTAAGTTTATATCTGCAAAATACGATTACGGAGGCTAGCTTAGGACTTGGGAAAGGAGTAGTTACAATATATGGCGTTTTTGATTTGCCATTGTTTGGCGCAGAACGGCTTGATGTTGAGCATAGATACCAGATGTTGACAGGCGGGCCAGATGTGACAACGCAGTGTCTTGATGGGGCCTTTGTGTTTAAAGGCGATGTTATATATCAACTGCAAGAAAGTTTTGAAAATAATGAGTATTTCCCGGGCTCTAAGGCGGATGGGGAGAATCTGGAAAACCAGATAATATCTGAAAAAATTAATAATGCGGATGCTGAAAAATTGAGAGAGCAATTTAAAGCTATTAGAGCCGCTTTCTTGCGTGCAAGAGATGCTAGAGCCGCTTTCTTGCGTGCAAGAGATGCGTGGCCTAGCATATCTCATTACCCTGCTGGTGGTTTGCCGGATGATGCCGCGTTTGTTGTGAGGACTGAATCTTTACGCAAACTGCAAGATAGGCTAACAAAGGACGATTTGCCCGATAAGTCTGAAAAGCCACTCACAACCCGCCCACGCAATACGCTGTTAACCATCATTAATGCGTTATGCGAGTATTCAAACATTGACATAAAAAGCCGTGGGGCAGCCGCACAGATAGCAAAATTGACCCAAGAACTGGGGGCAGATATTTCAGAAGAAACCATTCTTAAATACTTGAAAGAAATCCCTGATGCCGTTGAAACCCGCATGAAGTAAGGGCCTAAATCCTAATTAGGTTTTTGCATTTCCTAGTTAGACCATCTATAGCCTGAAAAAAAGCACCATAAGCCATGTTCAACAATCATGAAGATTAAAACATGGCTAACAGCACCGTTAAACAATTCCCCACGCTGGAAACCGTCACCAGCCCCGCAGTAGAAACCAACCAAGCCGCCCACTACCTGAACCGTAAGCCTCAAACCTTGCGAGTATGGGCGTGCCGAGAAAACGGCCCCATTCGTCCTATCCGCATCAATGGCCGCCTTGCATGGCGCGTTACTGATATTAAATCTTTGGTAATGGGGGTGGCGTAATGGATACCCAAGAACTTCAAATATTACACGAGCACCCAGACGGCCATGCGGTTTTTTATAATAAAGAAGCCCAAGCCTTATTTATTCAGAACGGGGACACAGAACGATATCTATCAATTCCAATTGCCGCCTATGGCCTGCTTGAGATAGCCGAGAGTGCCGCCCGTATTGCCAGGGAAATTATTTATCAGGAGGGCGAGCAATGAAAAACGCCCCCATCGAAAAAATCAACGAGAGCGGCAAAGTTCAGAATCATTGTAACCCAAAATCAACAACTACCGAATCGCAACGCCATCGAATCTTAGAGGCATTACGTACAGGTCCGAAAACGTCATACGAACTGCGACGCATGGGATGCTATCAAGCGCCTGCCCGTATTATCGAACTACGACGCATGGGTTATGAAATCATAACCGAACGAATTACGCTAACTGACCGAGACGGTTTTCAGCACTATGGATGCGCCTTGTATTCACTGGAAGGGGGCGAAGCATGAGCGTCCTTGTAATTCTGTTTTTCGTCTGGGATTGGATAAGGGGCCGCGCATGAGCAACTACATTGAATTACTTAGGGCATTAAGTGCCGCTGGTCTGCTGGTGGACAGCCTGGAATCTGGCCGTTTAATCCGCTGTAAAACCACCGAGGATAAGGGCCTGCAAAAGTCTGGTTGGTATCACTTGTTTGACGATGCCGACCTGATGACTTGCGTATATGGCGACTGGAGAACCGGCCTACAAAACACATGGATTGGTGGCAGTAAACCAACCCCTGAACAGCGAATCATTGCCAAGCGATTAATCGAGCGGGCAAAACAGGAGCGCCAACAGGAACAGGCCAAGCAATGGGCCAAGAACCGCATTAAGCTGTTGTCCTTGTGGGATGAGGCCGCCCCCATTACCGATACTGACCCCGCAGGCCAATACTTAATGAATCGTGGGCTTAGCGTGCCCGCAACGGGCGTATTGCGCTTTCACGCTGGATTGGATTACTGGCATGAAGGTAAATGTTTGGGCCGCTTTCCTGCAATGCTGGCCGCAGTAACATCACCCGCAGGCGAGTTAATCACCATACACCGCACTTTCATAACCAGCCAAGGCCAGAAGGCACCCGTGCCGACCGTTAAAAAGCTGTGTTCACCCGCAGGCCCCATGGCAGGCGGCAGTATCAAGATTGGCAACGCAGTAACCCGCCCTGATGGCCGTTTAGGTATTTGTGCGGGTGAAGGTATTGAAACCAGTCTGGCCGCTTCGGTCCTGTGTGGCGTTCCCTGCTGGCCTTGCGTATCTGCAAACGGTTTGGCTGGTTTTGTACCGCCCCCAGAGGTCCATAATATTTATGTTTTTGCTGATAATGACGCAAACCAGACCGGACAAAGAGCGGCCGCACAACTGGCCGAGCGCCTGACTAAACAAGGTAGGGCTGTACGCATATACACCCCGCCAATTGCCGGTAATGATTGGCTTGATGAACTTAATTCAATGGGGGCGACAGTATGAGCGCGGCAATTATAAAACTTGAAAACACACCCGCTACCGAGTGGCCGGAACCCTTGCCGCTGGCAGGCAACACTTATGAACCTGAAGCGTACCCGCTGGATGCCTTGCCGCAGAGCATAAAGGCCGCAGTGCTGGACGTGGAACAGGCAACGCAAGCACCGTTACCCATGATTGCCACAAGCGCCCTGACTGCGTTAAGTCTTGCAGGGCAGGCGCATGTGAATGTAGCGCGCAATAAACACCTGACAGGCCCCGTAAGCCTGTTTGGTTTGGCATTGGCCGAATCTGGCGAGCGTAAAAGCACCGTGGACGGCTATTTTACCCGTGCTGTTCGAGAATATGAGGCCGAGCAAGCCGAAGCCCTGAAGCCAGATATTGATAATTACCAGGCTGATTTAATGGCATGGGAAGCCAAAAAGGCAGGACTACGGGAAGCAATAAAACAGGCGAGCAAAACCGGCAAACCAACTGAAGGATACGAGGCCAGCTTGCGAAGGCTAGAAGGTGACAAACCAGAGGCCCCCAAAGTGCCGGAGCTTATTCATGGCGACTGTACCCCTGAAGCATTAACCTTTGCACTGGCGACCAAATGGCCCAGCGGGGGCGTTATATCAAGCGAAGCAGGCACCGTGTTTGGTTCGCATGGCATGGGCAGTGATAGTGTCATGCGTAATCTGGCCGCGCTTAATGTTTTGTGGGATGGTGGCACGCATAAGGTGGGCCGCAGGACAACAGAGAGCTATACCACCCGCAACGCACGGCTGACCGTAAGCCTGCAAGTGCAATTGCCCGTATTGGTTGGGTACATGCAAAAGGCTGGCGAGCTGGCCCGTGGTTCTGGTTTTCTTGCCCGTTTTCTGGTGGCATGGCCTGAAAGCACCCAAGGTACGCGCCAATACCAAGAACCTGATGCAAATATGGCAGGGCTGGCAGGCTTTAATGCCCGTTTAACGCAATTGCTGAACACGCCTGTACAGTTTGATGAAGCAGACCAAGGGCTGGCCCCCGTAATGCTTGAGTTTTCGCCTGAAGCAAAGGAAATATGGGTTTCGGTTTATAACGCCATTGAAAGCGAGCTGGCCCCATTAAAAAGCCTGGCCGATGTAAAGGACGTGGCAAGCAAGACCGGTGATAATGCCGCCCGTATTGCCGCCTTGTTTCACCTGTTCGAGGCAGGAACGACAGGTACGATAAGCGGGGAAATCATGAAGTCCGCTTGCACTATCGCCATGTGGCACTTAAGCGAAAGCAGGCGATTGCTGAATGAACTGCAACAGGCCCCTGAAATCAGTCTTGCCGCTCGACTGGATGCCTGGCTGATTGAGCGATGCAATGAGATGGGAACCAACCAGATAAGCACACGGGATGTATTGCAATATTTTCCTTCTTCACGCTTGCGCAAGATTGGTGATTTACTGCCGGTCCTGAATGAGCTGACCGATACAGACAGGGCCAGCCTGACAAGTGAAGGCCGGAAAAAGCTGATTGTCGTTAACCCGAAATTACTTAAAGGGGGCGAATCATGGGCTTGATGGCATTGCTTGAAAAAGTAATAAATAAGGAGGTTGCGACTGTGACAGTTGCGACGCCTACAACCGTTAAGCAGGAAACACCCCCAAGTGTAGCAACTGTAGCAACAATAGCAGTAGCAAGTACCCCAAAGTTAAATATTGAACCGCATACAAGCACTTATACCAAGCGCCTGCAATCTTTTCAAAGTAAGGGTATTTCAAGCCGCGAAGCCCACGCACTGGCCGCCAAGCTGGACAAGCGGGATGCTGACTTTATAGACGACCGTATAAGCTGTGCTGAATGCGCCCATTACCACGCTGGCAGGTGTGGAAAGGGCGTTACCCTGATTGGCGAAACCAGTATATTTTCATTGGTACGATGCAAGGAGTTTAAAAATGATTGATGGATTGGTAGCAGGCAAAGTATTTGGACAGCCAAAACAAGGCCAGGGTAAGAATGGGATGTATGCCACAGCCAAGGTAAGGGTGGCGACCGATCAGGACACCATCTTTATTAATGTGATCTGCTTTAATGAAAAGACCTGTACACAGCTACTGGCTTTAAATGATGGTGACAGCGTGGCGTTATCCGGTTCCCTGACCCCCAAAGTATGGGAGGCCAAAGACGGAGCAAGGCCGGTTCTGGATATGGTGGCCCATGGCGTATTGACTGCCTACCATGTGACCCGCAAGCGAAAGGCCGTACAGGGTGAGCCAGACCCAGAACGCAGGTAAATACTAACAGGAGGAAGCCGCATTCAGTGCGGTTTTTTTTATGCCTATCCATTTGTACCGGCATGCCGCTGTTTTGGTGGCGTGCTGGTGAATCAAAACCCCATCAAATGTTTGGGCTGGATAACGGCAAGATTACGGCAAGGCCACAGCAAGGGAACGGGGCTTCAGTATGGCTTGCTTGTTGAGGTTGCTACCTTACAAAACCTGACATGGAAACCTGATAAAACATGAGTTGCCCGACCGTCCATAAATTTATGGAGCGCGGTTTTACTTACTATTACTTACCCATTTTGGAAGGCAAAGGAAGCAGGCTGGCATGAATAATAAATATGTGATTTTCACTTATTTGTAGATGGGTTTCTTTAGTCCCTAAAAGGGGATTTAATACTGGCAATATTGCCGCCTTGATCTATTCGGCATTTAAACTGTTATATGACGGCCCCCAACATGAATACCATGGGGACCACTTCAGACTTAGGCAATGGCAGGGGGCCATCAAAAGTCTGGATGGCATCAAGCCTGGACACCCGCCCCACACTCACGCGCAGAAAACTTTCCCCTATTGACAACCTATTGACATCAAAAAATCGCCAGCAACTGAACTGCCAGACCGGCCCCATACCCTTTTTTTATTGCTGACTGCAAAAATCAAGGTTTCATATCCACCCCCCGTAAAACCACATGGAACACATGGAACAAATGGAACAAGTCCTATCCATGCGGGTTACAGCCGTTCCATGTAGGCAAATGGAACATGGAACACATGGAACAAGGCAGGTTTGCATTGGCTTACTACCGGAGCAGGTGGCATTAAGATCGGAGCTGCTTCACTCACGACTATCACGCACATCTTTCACGCACTTTTGAGACCAGTACGCGCGCGCGAGGGCTGGAGAGAGGCGGGGGGGGGATAGGATTGAACTTTTTAGCCTTTACGGCCTAGACCGGCCCCCTAACTTGATTTGCAAGACCGCGAAATTGGAAAAAATTTTAGAGGCAATACGGGAGAGGCTGGAAGGAGCTTTACCCCATTGGCGTAAACCTTTCGCGACTTGATCGTAAAAGCAACTGGCCACTTACGTTTGAAACGCGGATGGACAACACGCGCGCGGCTTGAATCAAATAGCCGGAAAACCGGTTATTTAGAATGAGGAGACCAGCCTACACGCAGTGGTTTTACATACCTGTGATTCTAGGTATCTACCGAGAACACCGAATCGGGGGCTTCGGGGTTTCGTGATTTGAAAGCGCAAAAACCCTAAATGCCTGCCGGTTGACCCTGGACCCTCAAACTGGGGTTGCAGGCCACTACCCCGACAAAACAAAACAATCCCATGCAAGCCTCTTTCAGGGCAGGAATCGCCTGTTATGTTTTGTTATGGTGCAAAAGCCTTCAGTCTGGCCGCAAGTGTAGCAACTGTAGCAACAATAGCAGTAGCAAGTACCCAAAAGTTAAAAATGAAGTGTCGCAAAAGTCGCAAGTGTCACTGTCGCAAGTACCTAGAAAAAACATAATAAGAACTTTAGTTTAGTGATTATCACGTTATATAATAGTGACAGTCACAAAATTAGGAGATACGGAATGAGCGAATCAGCAAAGCCAGGGCGTAAACCAATTGGCCCCCAAGCTATGACACCAGCACAGCGCAAACGAGAACAAAGACTTGCCGCATTAACCAGAATTGCAGAGCGTGATAATCACGACTGGAAAGAATCAGATTGCCTTATGGTGTTGCAGATGGCTAAGTTTAGAAACCGCTGGGAAGCAGAAGCCGCATGGGAACAGTTAGGCCGGTTACGCTTATTTGGTGACAATCACTAAATAACAGTATATTCAGAGCGTACCGATCAAACAACAATACTTCATTGGAAACGGGGTACACCTGACGAGCGATAGGCGGATATTGAAATCCGAGGGGTACACAGGGGGTACACGGAACAGAAAACAAAAACGCCAACCCGTAAAGATTGGCGTAAGTGTTTGATTTTATTGGTGGCTCTTCCCCGATTCGAACGGGGGACCTGCGGATTATGATTCCGTCGCTCTAACCGACTGAGCTAAAGAGCCAATTACTTAAATAAGATTAAGTAAGAACGTAATTATGCATGTTATTTTTTTTAAAAGCAACATTTTTTTATGCCTCTGGAAAAAAACCAACATTTATGTCTTTTTGATGTCATTTATACAACAGCGCAGCTGATACACTTGAAATTTGTTTCTTTTTTACCTGAACAAGCATGTCTACATTTCCGCAAACCAGCCTTGACTGGACCAAAAAATTGATTGGATTTGATACTACCAGTCGTTATTCAAATCTTGAATTGATTGAATACATTAAGGCATATCTTGCTCATTGTGGGGTGGAAAGCTTTCTGGTGTTCAATGCGGACGGCAAAAAGGCCAACCTGTTTGCCACCATTCCTTCTGCTACCCAAGAGCGCCTTGAGGGAGGGCTGGTCTTATCGGGGCACACCGACGTGGTTCCCGTAGACGGGCAGGGTTGGGACAGTGAACCTTTTGTGGCGCAAGAACGCGAAGGGCGTTTATACGGACGTGGTGCCTGCGACATGAAGGGATTTATTGGGACAGTCCTGGCCCTGGTGCCTGAATTTACCCGTGTCCGTCTTAAGGCACCACTGCATCTGGCTTTTTCCTTTGATGAAGAAATAGGTTGTCTGGGCGCGCCCCTCATGCTGCAGGAACTGGCGCAAAAGGGAATTAAACCGGCAGGCTGTATTGTGGGTGAACCTACCAGTATGCGGCCGGTCGTGGCGCATAAGGGCATTAGCGCTTACAAATGTATCGTGCACGGTTGTGCCGCACACTCCTCATTAACCCCATTGGGTACAAATGCGATTGAATATGCTGCGCGTATTATTTGCATGTTCCGTGATTTGACTGATGAAATAAAACAAAAAGGGCCGTTTGATACGTATTTTGATGTGCCTTTCACAACCGGACAAACCAGTACCATACAGGGAGGCAATGCCATCAATACGGTGCCCGCGCATTGTGAATTCCTTTTTGAATACCGTACGTTGCCAGCACAGTCACCTACTGAAATCCTTGAGCGTATAGAGGCTTATATTCATGAAGTGCTGGTGCCGCAAATGAAAAAAGAAAATCCCGATGCCGGTATTGAACTGATTAAGCTGGCCAGTGCCCCAGGTATGGAAACGGCAGAAAAAGAAGCCATCATGCAACTGGTACGTGGCCTGACCAAAGAAACGGAAATCGCCAAAGTGGCTTATGCAACGGAAGGCGGCCTGTTTCAGCAGGCAGGCATTCCTACGGTCATTTGCGGACCGGGTAGTATAGAACAGGCGCACAAGGCCAACGAATACATCAGTCTGGAGCAACTGACCAAATGCGAAATGTTTTTAAGAAGTGTTTGTGCCAGTCAGCAAGTGGAGTGAGTCATTAAAAACGCAGCCGCAAGAGAAGGGCTGCGTTTTTTATCCTGCAGGTTGCCGTTTAGTTGGTTTGCTGCAGTGACCGCAGGATTTTTTGTCCGGCACGGCCATCGGCTTTCAGGCCCAGTCGGGTTTGTTCGGCTTTGATCGCTTCACGGGTTTTACTGCCAATCAAGCCGTCCGCTTCACCAATATCGTAACCTTTTTGCAGCAGTATTTTTTGTAAAGTAACCCGCTCGGTACGTGACAGGCCCAGATCATCAGTAGGCCAGTCTTTTTTGAAGGGGCCTTCACCTTTCAGGCGATCAGACAGGTGGGCAATGGCCAGGGCATAGCTTTCTGCCGCGTTATAGCTGTAAATCACGTCAAAATTTTTGAACACCAGGAAAGCGGGGCCATTGGCCCCCGCAGGTGTAAGCAGGCCGGCTTGCATGGAAGCGGGGACCAGGTTGGTTAGAGGTTGGCCATTGATGGCGGTAAGGCCTTTGTTGATCCAGGTTTGCACGGGCCGCTTCTTTTTACGGCCCTCACCGGCAATCGAAAGATTATCGGGCAGCTTTACTTCAAAGCCCCAGGGCTGGCCGCTGCGCCAGCCATTTTTGGCCAGGTAGTTGGCGGTAGAAGCCAGTGCATCCTCGGTGTTGTCCATCAGGTCTCGTTGTCCGTCATCATCAAAATCAACGGCAAGCCGCTCAAAGGTGGTGGGCATGAACTGGGTATGTCCGAAAGCCCCTGCCCATGAACCAACCAGGCGCTCTGGCGTAATGTCGCCCGATTGCAGGATCCTGAGTGCAGCGAAGAATTCTTTCTGGAAAAAAGCCTGCCGGCGTCCATAGCAGCTTAAGGTTCCCAAAGCCTGCGTCAGCGGGTATTTGCCGAAAGTTTGACCAAAGTTGCTTTCCACTCCCCAAACGGCAACAACTGTTGCAGGGTCAACGCCATATATTTCCTGAATGCGGGCCAGGGTATTCTTGTGAAGGCTCAGGTTTTGCAGACCCTCCTGGATGCGCTGTTCATCAACAAGCGCAGCCAGGTAATCCCAGATGGGTTGTTTGAATTCCGGCTGATAATCGAGCTTTTCCAGAATGCTCATGTCAGGCACAATATGGTCAGTGAACTGTCTGAAAGAGGAGCTGGAAATACCGGCTTTTTGTGCTTCAGGCTGCAGTCTGTCCAGGCAGGCGGCAAAGTCGGTGTTTTGTGCCTGCACAGGAAGACTGATGCAAAAAAACAGGGGGATTAAGGAAAGTAAACCACCAAAGCGTGAAATTGCCGGTTTTTCCTGAAAATAGCGGGCCATGAATATCTCTCTTGTTTGTCCTGAGTTCAATGAATTGTAGCAGTATGAAGCATTTGCATTTGTCCTGTGCTTTTTTTTCCTGTAACTTTTGATGAATATCCTGCTAATATCAGTCTTGTGTTTTTCCCTTCAATTTCAGGTGGGCTGCGGTAAAACGGGTAAAATTGCAGTTCAGAAAAAGTAGTACAAGACAAATAAAATAAACTTTTTCAGGAATTCAGTGTCATTTATCTTGTGATAAATCACGAAGGCCAAATATACAAGGTTGTAGCGCATGAAAGGGTAAGCGTTTTTTATGTCCAGGCATGAATTTGCTTATAAAACCGACTGTTAATATATATAAACCAAGCAGTAAGGTATTGCCTGGTTTTACTGAAAAGAGATTGTGTCGCATGAAGTTTAAAGTGTTAGTAGCTGCGTTGGCATTCATTGCCGCCTCCGGGTGTGTATATGCCGACTCCGAAACCATCAGCAAGGTTGATCAATTGGGCCAGGCCCAGGTCACCCAGCCTGTGTTGGCCCGGCAATCGGCAGAATCGGCAACCGGAAAAACCGAATCGGCTACTTCAGGTAGTCTGAAAAAACCCCAGAAACAAGCGCTTTCCCCGGATATCGAGCATGCCAAGGCGGCCATTATTGTTTCAAATATCCTGACCCGTTTCGAATATGATAAAAAACCGTTGGACACTGCAATGTCCCATGCGATTTTTGATGAGTATCTCAAAATGCTCGATCCTTCAAAAATGTTTTTCCTGCAGTCGGATATCGAGAAGTTTTCTGCCGTGAAAGATCAAATGAATGATATGCTCCTAAGTGGTCGCCTGGAAATCCCGTTTGATATTTTTGAAATTTACCGGGATCGCGTCGAGCAGCGTTTTGACCATGTTCTGTCCACCCTGAAAGATGATTTCGATTTTTCAGTTGACGAGTCTTTCGAGCTTGATCGAAAGAAAAGCAAATGGGTTGAAACCAATGAGGAAATCAACGATTTGTGGCGCAAGCGGGTCAAAAACGATTATTTAAGATTGAAGCTGGCAGGCAGTACTGATCAAAAAATCAAGGAAACCTTAAGCAAGCGCTATGTCAATAATCGCAACCAGATTTTGCGCATGAGCAGCGAAGATGTGAGCGAAATGTTCATTAACGCATATGCCAGCAGCACAGACCCTCACACCAATTATTACAGCCCCACTTCAGCCAAGAATTTTGATGTGCAAATAAGCCTGTCTGTCGAGGGTATTGGTGCCGTATTGCAAAAACGTGATGAATATGGACAAATCCGTGAGGTGGTGCCCGGTGGGCCTGCTGCCAAATCCGGGCAGATTCAGCCGGGTGACCGGATTGTGGCCGTAGGTCAGGGGGCAAAGGGTCCCATGGAAGACGTGGTTGACTGGCGTCTTGATGATATTGTCAATAAAATTCGTGGCAAACGCGGCAGTACGGTCAGGATTGAAATCATCCCTGCCGAGGGAGGTATTGACGGGAAGCAGAAAGTGGTCACCCTGGTGCGTCAAAAAGTAACGCTTGAAGACCAGGCAGCCAAATACAAAATACTTGAAGTTGACAATGACGGGCAAACCAGGAAAGTGGCTGTTATTACCATTCCCAGCTTTTATGAAGACTTTGATGCCCGAGCCCGCGGTGAAGAAAACTTTAAAAGTGTGACACGGGATGTTCGTGCCATTCTGGAAGAACTGAACAAGGCCAAGGTTGATGGCATCGTTCTGGATATGCGCAATAATGGCGGCGGTTCCCTGACTGAAGCGGCAAACCTGAGTGGCTTGTTTATTGGTGGCCCAAGTCCGATTGTGCAAGTCCGCACCGCCGAAGGTTCGGTATCCAATGTACGTAGCATGAAAACAGACATGGTGTGGGATAAACCTTTGGCCGTGCTGGTCAACCGTATTTCCGCTTCGGCATCCGAGATTTTTGCAGGGGCCATGCAGGATTACGGCCGTGGCGTGGTGCTGGGTGATCCCACCTGGGGTAAAGGGTCGGTGCAAACCATTCGTGGCCTGAACGAATTTTTGCGTCGCCCTCAGGATGAAGAGCTGGGCTCCCTGAAATGGACCATCCAGAAGTTTTTCCGTGTCAACGGAAGCTCTACGCAGGTCAAGGGTATTGTGCCCGATATCATATTCCCAACGGTGTTTGATGCCAAGGAAATGGGTGAGTCAAGTTACGAAAATGCCATGCCCTGGACCGAAATTGACCCTGCTTCGTACAAGCCTGTTGGTGATTTGAAGCCAACCATTGTCAATTTGGCCCGTTTGCATAAAGATCGTGTAAATGAATCAGGAAGCTGGAAGTTAATGCAGGATGAACTGGACTACGCACGCAAGCTGTCAGAGCAGAAAGTCATTTCGCTGAATTATCAAACCCGTCTTGAAGAGCGTGAAAACATGGAAACCCAACGCAAGGATTTCGAGGCCAGGCGCAAGGAGCTGGGCGAATCCGATGTGGGCGGGTTCCGGCTTGATGATGGCTTGCAGGCCGGAGAGGGTAACCTTAAAGAAGAGCTGGCCAATGAGAAAAAGCGTAAGGATAATATTGATATCGCTGCAAAAGAAGCCGCCAATATTGTGGCGGATATGGTTAACATGAAGTAAACCAGAAGCAAGAAGTAAATCTTAAGCAATAAGGTTTACTTCTTGCAGGATGATGATAATTGAGACATGGCATTTCAATACGATCTGTAGTCTTTTTTTTGCTCCTGCTATTGGGGCTTGGGGCATGGGCTGAAAAGGCTCCTGCTGAAACGTCCCGTCCCGCATTAACGGTTTCCGTGCAGCAGGTTAATTTTGTTGACATGGAAAGAACCCTGTCTGCCACGGGTAATATCCGGCCATGGCAGGATGCCAGTGTAAGCGTGCAAACCAGCGGGTTGCGCCTGAAAGAGGTTTTTGCCGATGTGGGTGATATCGTCCAGGCCGGGCAACTTCTGGCTAAGTTTGATGACACCATCATCAGGGCGGAAATTGAACAAACCAGGGCCGCTATCATCCAGGCTCAGGCCAGTCTTGAACAGGCAACCCAAAATGCCAAGCGTATCCGCCGTATTATGGGTAGCGGTGCAGTCAGTCAACAGGAAGCAGATCAGGTACTGGCTACTGAAAAAATCAATCAGGCACAACTGTCCTCGGCCCAGGCCGCATTGGTGGGGCAAGAACAGCGTTTGGCCTATACCCGGTTACTGGCCCCCTATGACGGGGTTGTTTCGGCGAAATCCGCAGTATTGGGGGCCGTCTATAATCCTGGTCAAGAGCTTTTTCATCTTATTGTCCAGAATAAACTGCAGTGGGAAGCATCGGTTTCCAGCCGCCATTTGAGCGCGCTAGAGCCGGGAACGAAGGTGCTTATGCATGTCAGGGAGGATCTTTTTGCTGAGGGCACTGTAAGGCAGCAGTCGCCCGCCCTGAATGAACAAACCCGGCAGGCCATCGTGTATGTGGATATTGTTCCTGGTGCACAAGTCAAGGCAGGCATGTTTGTCCAGGGTGATTTTAAGCTGGGCACCCGTAAAGTCATTGCCGTGCCGCGTCAGGCCCTGGTGTTGCGGGATGGTTTTTATTATGTGTTTGTCCTTGAAAACAACAATAGGGTTGCGTTGCGGAAAATAGAAATCGGGCAGTCCTTGCCCAATGGGGTGGAAGTGCTTGCCGGGTTGGTTTCAGGTGAAATCATTGTGGTCAAGGGGGCGCGTTTCCTTGAAGATGGCGATATGGTTCGTGTTGCTCTGGCAGCATCGGAGACAGCAGCTGGAGCGGGATCTGTCATGTCCTTTGCAAGGGCCGGGCGGTAAATGCCATGAATGTGTCAGCCTGGTCAATCAGGAATCCTTTGCCGGCCTGCATGATTTTTGTGTTGTTGACCCTGATGGGCTTGTTTTCATTCCATCAGATGAAAATCCAGAATTTCCCGGATATTGATTTGCCCACGGTTGTAG
Organism: Advenella faeciporci; assembly: GCF_014652395.1. Classification (GTDB taxonomy): domain Bacteria; phylum Pseudomonadota; class Gammaproteobacteria; order Burkholderiales; family Burkholderiaceae_B; genus Advenella; species Advenella faeciporci. The sequence goes on along the minus strand of NZ_BMYS01000001.1, from coordinate 237,027 downwards.
TAACCGCAGTGCTTGAGGGTGCAACGCCTTCGCAACTTGAAAACGATGTTGCCCGCAAGATGGAAGATAAGCTGGCAACCGTGCAGGGCATCAAGCACATTTTCAGTACATTGCAAGATGGCGTGGCAACCATCACGGCACAGTTTAATCTTGAAAAACCGACCCAGGAAGCGGTCGATGATGTGCGCAGTGCCATTTCTGGCATCAGGAACGATTTGCCCGCCGATATCCGCGAACCTGTGGTTACAAAACTGGAGATGGCTGCCCAACCCATTCTGGCCTTTACGGTTCATTCCAGCCGGATGGACCAGACCGATCTTTCCTGGTTTGTGGATAATGAAGTTTCCAAGGCGTTGCTGGCGGTGCCAGGTGTGGGGGCGGTTAACCGGGTTGGCGGAGTCAAGCGCCAGGTCAACATAGAGCTTGATCCGGTTTTGATGCAAGGTTTAAATGCCACCGCAGCCGAAATCTCCAGAAAGCTCAGGGATATTCAAAAAGAGCTGTCAGGCGGAAAAACCGAATTGGGTAAGCAGAATCAGCCCATTCGAACCCTGGGGGCGGTAAGAACAGCAGCTGAACTGGGTAATATTCAAATTCCCTTAAACAATGGCCAGGTCATTACCTTGTCTGATGTGGCCACCATTACCGATACTTATGCTGATCCGGAAACGGCCGCTTTCATGGATGGCAAGCCGGTGATTGCCTTTGAGGTGTCACGCAGCAGGGGTGCGGGTGAAATTGAAGTGGGTAAGGGGGTTCTTGACACGTTGACAACGCTACAGGGCAGACATGCCGATATTGAATTTGCCAAGGCTTTTGACATGGTTTCACCCGTGCAAGGTGAATACAACGGCTCCATGCATATGCTGTATGAAGGGGCTTTGCTGGCTGTGCTGGCGGTGTGGATCTTCCTTAGAAATGTTCGGGCAACCTTGATTTCAGCGGTTGCCTTGCCCATGTCAATCATTCCTGCTTTTATCGGCATGTACTTCCTGGGGTTTACCGTTAATGTGGTAACACTGTTGGCCCTTTCACTGGTGGTAGGTATTCTGGTTGATGATGCGATTGTTGAAGTGGAAAATATCGTGCGCCACCTCAGAATGGGCAAAACACCTTACCAGGCTGCGATGGAAGCGGCTGATGAAATTGGGCTGGCCGTGGTGGCGACCACTTTTTCGCTGATTGCCGTTTTCTTGCCAACGGCTTTCATGAGTGGCATCGCAGGCAAGTTTTTCAAGCAATTTGGCTGGACGGCTTCTTTGGCCGTTTTTGCTTCCCTGGTCGTTGCACGCATGCTGACACCCATGATGTGTGCCTATATCCTGAAACCGGCCGTCCGGCAGGAAAAAGATGCTGCCTGGATGCGGGTATATCTGTCGCTGGTTAAAAAATGCCTGAATCATCGCTGGATAACCGTGATGTTGTCGGGTTTGTTTTTTATTGGCTCAATAATGATTGTGCCTTTGTTGCCCACCGGTTTCATGCCGGCTGATGATACTTCCCAGACTCAGGTGTATCTTGAGTTGCCACCAGGCTCCCAAATAGAAGAAACCACCGAGGCGGCCAATCATGCGCTTTCCCTGTTGGCTGGCAATCCGTACATTGAAGGCATTTATACCAGCATAGGCGGGGGTGCAGCCGGGGGTGACATGTTTGCCATAGGGACCACGCAGGATGTCCGTAAAGCGACTTTAACCATCTTGTTGAAAGAGAGGGGTAATAGGCCCGTTAAACAGGTGTTGGAAAATGAATTCCGGGAGCTGTTGCTGCAAATACCCGGTGTCAGGATAAAGGTCGGTCTGGGCGGTTCAGGAGAAAAATATGTTCTGGTCTTGTCCGGAGACAATGCTGATGTACTGCAGGAGGCGGCCCTGAATGTAGGGCGTGATTTACGAACGATTGGGGGGTTGGGAAATATTTCATCCACCGCCAGTCTGGTGCGCCCCGAAATTGAAATTCATCCCAAATATGCTTTGGCTGCCGAATATGGGGTGAGCAGTGTGGCGATTGCCGATACCCTGAGGGTGGCGACCAGTGGGGATTATGAGGTGGCTTTGTCCAAGTTGAATGTTGATCAGCGTCAGGTGCCTGTTGTGGTAACCCTGAAAAAATGGGTACTTGAAGATATTGAATTTCTTAATGAGCTGAAAGTGCCAGGCTCACAGGGTCCTGTGCCATTGAGTACCATTGCGGATATTCGTCTGGGGGCCGGCCCTGTCGTGGTCAATCGTTATGATCGGGCCAGAAATATTAATTTTGAAATTGAGCTTTCCGGTCAGGCACTGGGTGATGTAATTAAAAAAGTCATGCAGTTGCCTTCCATCCGGCAATTGCCGGCAGGTATTTCAATTGTCAGTATTGGTGATGCGGAAATAATGGGTGAGCTGTTCGAGAGCTTTTCTCTGGCGATCGCAGTGGGGATTATTTGCATCTATATTGTGCTGGTGCTACTGTTTAAGCAGTTTTTGCATCCTTTCACCATATTGGCCGCCTTGCCCTTATCGTTAGGTGGTGCTTTTCTTGGTTTGTTATTGGCAGACAAGAGTTTTTCCATGCCGTCCTTGATTGGTCTTATCATGCTGATGGGTATTGCCACCAAAAACTCAATTTTACTGGTTGAGTATGCGATTTTGGCGGAACGCGAGAAGCATATTTCACGTTATGAGGCATTGCTGGATGCCTGTCATAAAAGGGCGCGTCCCATTTTAATGACAACCCTGGCTATGGGCGCTGGCATGTTGCCCCTGGCTTTTGGGCTTAGCGAGGCCGATCCGGGTTTTCGTTCACCGATGGCGATTGCCGTGATTGGTGGTCTGATTACGTCGACTTTTTTAAGTTTGTTGGTTATTCCGGTTGTCTTTACCATTATCGATGATGTCAGTCTTTTCTTGCGGCGTCACTTCGGTGGCGTATTCAACAAACAGGAATAATACAGGTACCATGAAAATTTTATTGTTAGGGAAAAATGGCCAGCTTGGCTGGGAGTTGCAACGGGCATTGCAGGTTTTGGGAGAGGTATTTGCCTTGTCCCGTCATAATGAGAATGGTCTGTGCGGTGATTTGTCAGACCTCCATGGGTTGACAAAAACCATTGAATATTTAAAGCCTGATGTCGTGGTTAATGCGGCCGCCTATACGGCCGTTGACAAAGCCGAGTCAGATCGTGAACAGGCGCTTTTGATCAATGCCCGGGCCCCTGCGGTCATTGCCCAGGCCTTAAAAACGTATCAGGGTTTGCTGGTGCATTATTCCAGTGATTATGTTTTTGATGGCACCGGAGAGCAAGCACGGGCAGAATTGGCGCCTTGCAATCCTGTTAACTATTATGGTTATACCAAACTGGAAGGCGAGCGTGAAATTATCCGTTCAGGGGGCAGGTATTTGGTTTTTCGTACCAGCTGGATTTATGGTACGCACGGCGGCAATTTTGCAAAAACAATGATTAAACTGGCCAGGGAAAAAGAAAAACTGGCTATTGTGAGTGATCAGATTGGCGTGCCGACCGGGGCGGATTTGATTGCGGATGTCACGGTGCATGCCATTCGGTCTTATTTTAATGAGGATCAGGGCCCGAACCGTAATGTATTGAATGGTATATACCATCTGGTGCCTGATGGTGAAACCTCATGGCTGGCCTATGCCAACCTGGTATTCGGGCAAGTACGTGCCAAGGGGATACCATTGGCACTCAGGGAAGTGGCTGCGGTTTCCAGTGCCCAATATCCCATGCCGGCCAGGCGCCCCCTGAATTCAAGATTGAGCAATGCCAAAATAAAGGAAGTGTTCAACTTGCATATGCCCCGCTGGGAGCCCGGCGTTTGCCGTCTGGTTGATGAATTGTTGGCTTAATGGGCGTTGGGGTTACTGACCAGATCCAGGTCATAGAAAATATGGCTGGCATCAATAAATTTATACAGGCAGTGCCCAAGATCTACGTAGCCGTCCTCATTGAAGCGTTGCTGCATGAATGCCAGCATGTTTTTCAGGCTTTCCAGAAGCGAGGTGATCTGGCCGGGTTCAAAACTCCATAAACGGGTATTGAACTGCAGAAATATATTCCCGGTTTGTTCTGAGGGGTAGGATGATGGATAGGAGTTGGGCAAAATGAATTTGTTTTTGGTTTCAGGCTTGTTGGCAGCAAGTGCATCAACCGCCGGGTCAAAAATTTTGCCTGGCCTGATGAAAAACAGGCGTTTGACTTTGTTGAAAATCTGATGTTGTTGTGCAACTTCCAGAAACCAGATCAAGCTGGTTAGTTCAGTAAGATTGAACGATTTTGTTCGTTCAGGATACTGTCCGATAATCTTTTGGATGATTTCGTTGTTGTTGTACTCCATCAGAATGTCGATCTGTTTTAATAAACCGGTTTTCTGTGTGTCATTCAAGGCAGTGGCGCCATGTTCAATGACCGATATCAATGAGCCCTTGGCTGATTCGTTAATACTGCAGACAGTGGCCAGAAGCTGCTCATAGGCACTTTCGGCGGCATTCTTGGTAGGGGCGGTTGGTTCCATTGTGTTGGCAATGGATGTGTTGGCACGGTCATTGATCGCACTGGGAATAATAAAAGCAAAGGTCATGATGTTGCTAACTGGCCAGAAATTATTGTAAAACGTTCCATTCTACACGCTTGTGTGGCATGATGAGCCGGTTTTATTGTTTCAGGATACGCAAGCTCCTGTGGCAAGAGTAGCGATACAATAGGACTTTATCAATTAAGCGGGTTAAACATATTATGTTAACAATTCAGCCTTCAGAAGAAACGGTTATTCTGGAAAAAACAAAGAAATGGGTAGAGAAAGCAGTGATTGGCCTGAACCTGTGTCCTTTTGCCAAAAGTGTTTATGTAAAGAATCAGGTGCGTTTTGTTGTGACGGGTGCTGAAACGGTTAAAGAGCTGCACCAGGTATTGGCCGAAGAGTGTGAGAATCTGATCGAGACCGATCCCGAAGTGCTGGATACCTGTTTGTTGGTGGTTCCACATGTGTTTGAGGATTTTTATGATTTTAATGATTTTCTGGATATTGCCGAGCTGACCCTTGAAGAACTTGAATTGGTGGGTGAGTTGCAGATAGCGAGTTTTCATCCCGACTATCAGTTTGCCGATACCGAAGCAGATGACATCAGTAACTACACCAACCGTTCACCGTACCCCATCTTGCACTTGATCAGGGAGTCCAGCCTGGACAAGGCTACACAGCAATATCCTGATGCCAGCGCCATTTTTGACAGTAATATAGAAAAAGTCACGCAATTGGGGCCTGATGGCTGGAAAAAACTGTTGGAAGGCTAAAAAACTTTGTAATGCATTGAAATGAAAGTGCTTCTTTGGGTGTGGATTTCTTTTGTTTTTGTGTTATTATTCTACTCAAGCTGTATATCTGGTTAACTGAAGGTTTTCTGGACGCGGGTTCGAGTCCCGCCGTCTCCACCAATAGGATATTTACAACATTATAGTATCTTATTGATGGGGACGCCAAGGTTTCGACAGGGAAAGATAGGAAGACTGGCAGCCGGTAGGCGATGACCGTAAATCAAGCAAAACTCTTAAATGCAAATGACGAAAGTTACGCATTAGCCGCCTAATTTAGGCCGCTAGGAGCCTGATCCACTTGGCAACAGAACGGATTAAAAGGGAGCTTCGGCTCCCTTTTTATTTTCCGGATACGGTTTTTTCTTGTTTTTATTGGCACCCTTTTAAGGGAGATTTTTTCAGCTAAACGGATAAAATATCGGGAAAAATTCCTCCCGGTACTTGTTAGATTACCTTAATTCGTATAAATACAATTCAATGCGGCGGTTTACGGCTCTGCCGTAGGTGGTGTCATTACTCATGAGCGGGTCGATGGCGCCCCTGCCTTCTATATCAATCCGGACGCTTTTTACCCCTTTTTTGATTAAATAATGGGCAACCGCAGAGGCTCTTTGAACAGACAGGGCTTGATTGTTAATTTCGTCTCCCTGCGAATCGGTATGTCCGACAACCTTGATGCGAAGGTTTTGGGATTGCTTAAGTTCTGTAACAATTTTGTCCAGAATAGGGAGCATTTTCCGGTTGATGTTGGTTTTTCCAGACCGAAATGAGCTGTTCGCCGGCAAAATGACCCTTAAGCTGCCATCATGCACACGGTTCACTTCAACACCCAGTGATTCTCTGTCTGAATCTTCAATGGATTTGGCGATTTTATCCCAGTTGCTGGGGGATAATGCCGTGCGACCGAAGAAACTGGATGTGGGTTTTCCGTCAGGGCCCATGTTCAGGCTGCCGGGGCCGGGGTTCAAGACGCAGCCGGTAAGCAGCGTGGAAGATGCCAGTAATAATCTCAAGGATGTAAAATGCCAGGAATTAATCATTTTCAACCCCATTTTTTTTGAATCAGGTGAGCAATGGCATCCCATAGCTCATTGACTTCGTTTACAGTCATGTCGGCCTGCCAGTCATGTATCTTGTCCTTATTGTTGCAGTATCCGTAGGAAACAGCAATAGTGGCCATATTGGCTGCTTTGCCGGCGATGATGTCCCGTTCGTCATCACCCACATAAATGCAATGTTCTGGCAGGCTGTTGGCGAGCCGGGCGGCATGGAGCAAAGGGGCTGGATGAGGTTTGGTATAAGGCGTGGTGTCTCCGCACACATTGGCTGCGCTGCGGGCAGTTAGCTGGAAATGGTCAAACATGGGGAAAGAGAGGTCTTCCGCCTTGTTGGTGACAATACCCCAGCCCATATTGTTCTGGTCAATTTTGTCCAGAAGCTCATCAATTCCGTTAAACAGTCGACTGTTGGTCGTCATGCAGTTTTTATAGTCCTGCAAAAATTGCTGGCGGACTGTCTCGTATTCGATGTGGTCGGGCCGCAGATTCAGGGCTGCCCCAAGCAGTCCTCTGGCGCCTTGTGATGCGTAGGGCCTTAAGGCGGCATATTCAAGGGCAGGCAGACCCCTGCGAATGCGTTGTAAATTGGCTGCATGTGCAAGATCAGGGGCGCTATCAACCAGCGTACCATCAAAATCAAAGAAAACTATTCTTCGCATTTACGAGTCGCTATCAAATAATTAACTGAAGTATCACTGCTGAGTTTATATTTTTCGGTTAAAGGATTGTATTCAAGTCCTTTCATGCCGATTAAATCAAGCTTCGCACGACGTGCACAGGAAACCAGTTCGCTGGGTTTGATGAAGTTGCCATAGTTATGCGTTCCTTTGGGAAGCAGGTTCATAATGTATTCGGCTCCTATGATGGCATACATGAAAGATTTCATGTTTCGGTTAAGTGTGGAAAAAAACACCCAGCCGCCGGGTTTAACCAATTTTGCACAGGCATTGATGATGGAAGCAGGATCAGGAACGTGCTCGAGCATCTCCATGCAGGTGACCACATCGTATTGTGCCGTGCGTTCCTGGGCGATTTGTTCAACCGCAATATTAAGGTATTCTACTTTTATACCCGACTCCAGTCCGTGCAACTTTGCAACAGTCAGTGACTTTTGGGCCAGGTCTATACCGGTCACTTTGGCACCGGCTGCTGCCATGCTTTCGGAAAGAATGCCTCCGCCACAGCCAACATCAATAATGGATTTGTCAGTCAGGGTGCCTGCCAGTGACTGAATCCATTCGAGCCTGAGCGGATTAATGGCATGTAAAGGTTTGAATTCACTGGTGGGATCCCACCATTTGGAGGCCAGGGCGCTGAATTTTTCCAGTTCAGCTGGGTCTGCATTGATGGGGTCGGAGGTGATGGCGGGAGTATTCATAGGGTTTTGTTCTTGAAACCTGAAAATAATCGGGATGTAAGTAGTAAGGATTCAAGTTTATCATAGGCCTGTAAAAACTGTCCTGAGGGCAGACAGTAAAAAGCCCCCAGATGGGGGCTTTTTACTGTAGGCAAAAAATACTTGCCTGCTAATTACTTGCGTGAACCTACGATTTCGATTTCTACGCGACGGTTTTTAGCGCGACCTTCACGGGTTGCGTTGGAAGCGATTGGGTCGCTTTCGCCTTTACCGGAAGCGATGATCTGATCTGCAGGTACACCTTTGGAGATCAGGTAGTTTTTAACAGCAGCAGCACGGCGCTCAGACAGGCCTTGGTTGTACTGTACAGTACCAATAGAGTCGGTATGACCAACAGCAATAACTGACTCAAGGTTCAGTTGAGTTGTTTGTTGAGCAACCTGGTCAAGGATGTTGCGACCTTCAGGTTTCAGGGTTGATTTGTCAAAATCAAAGAATGTATCAGCGTTGAACGTTACTTTTTGAGCAACGATGTCGGGTGATTGTGGAGCACCGCAGCCTTGAGCTGCTGTTGCAGGTGTCCAGAAGTTGTCACGCCAGCAATGTTCATTTGTGCCGTTCATCCAAACCAGACCGTATGGGTTTACCCAATTGTCGACAGTTTGCGCTGATGCTACGCCAGAAGTTGCGGCAGCAACCACGGCGAATGCTAATGCGAATTTAGAGGGCTTATTCATGTTTCTCCTCGTTGAGCTTGAAAGCTAAAAAATGACTCGCAGCGAAACCCGCCGCATGATTGGAAATCAGGGTCAGTATAGCAACGCTTGAATGTTCATTCAAAGGGTTAAGCTAGATTTTCCCGTGTTCTTGAACAGATCTTACGCGATTTTCCTGTAGCTTGTAGAGCGTAAGCCCAACATTTTTAAAGGATCTTTTCAAATCTGTCGTTTATATGCAAATTTTGTTGGATTTGAGCAACAAGCCGTGAAATGAGGGGTGTGCAGTGAAAAGTGTTGAAATCTTTAAGTATTTAAAGATGAATTCAAAACGTAAAACTTAAAGGAATTGATCGGAAATCAAGGGGGTTGATACTGAATAAAATCTTTTTAAGCTAACGGATTGATGTTTGCCCATGAGCTATAAATGTTAGAATCAACGTTTCGCCCAAATTGGCTTTTTCATTATAGGCAAAGACATTTTTAATGTGTTTGTCCAACCAGATTAAAATTTGTGAGTAATATGGATTCCTTTGCCAAGGAGACGCTTCCAATTTCGTTGGAAGAAGAAATGCGTCGTAGTTACCTCGACTACGCTATGAGTGTGATTGTCGGTCGTGCCCTGCCAGATGTCAGGGACGGCCTCAAACCTGTTCACCGGCGTGTGCTTTTTGCCATGCATGAGCTCAATAACGACTGGAACAGGGCTTACAAGAAATCCGCACGTATTGTCGGTGATGTCATCGGTAAATATCATCCTCACGGCGATCAGGCGGTCTACGATACCATCGTGCGTATGGCTCAGGACTTCTCCCTGCGCTACATGCTGGTCGATGGGCAGGGTAACTTTGGTTCTGTAGATGGCGATAGCGCTGCGGCCATGCGTTACACGGAAATCCGTCTCGCCAGGATTGCTCACGAATTGTTGGCAGACATAGATCAGGAAACGGTTGATTTTGGTCCCAACTATGACGGCAGCGAACAAGAACCTTTACTGTTGCCCTCCAAATTACCCAACTTGCTGGTTAACGGCAGTTCGGGTATTGCGGTTGGTATGGCTACCAATATTCCTCCTCATAATCTGTCTGAAGTGGTCGATGGCTGTCTTTTTTGCCTGCGTAATCCGGGCTGCAGTATTGATGAATTAATGGAGCTGATTCCAGCTCCCGACTTCCCCACCGGCGGTATTATTTATGGCATGTCAGGGGTCCGGGAAGGCTATCGTACCGGACGTGGGCGTGTTGTCATGCGTGCCAAAACGCATTTTGAAGACATGGAAAGGGGTAACCGTCAGGCTATTATTGTTGACGAGCTTCCCTATCAGGTAAATAAAAAGACGTTGCAAGAGCGCATTGCCGACCTGGTCAATGAGAAAAAAATTGAGGGGATTTCAGATATCCGCGACGAGTCCGACAAAGACGGGATGCGTCTGGTCATCGAGCTCAAGCGCGGCGAAGTGCCCGAGGTTGTGCTTAATAATCTGTACAAGCATACCCAGCTGCAGGATACTTTTGGCATGAACCTGGTTGCCCTGGTGGAAGGGCAGCCTCGTTTGCTGAATCTTAAACAGTTGGTCGACTATTTCCTTCAGCATCGTCGTGAAGTGGTTACCCGTCGTACGGTTTACCAGTTGCGCAAAGCCCGTGAACGGGGTCATGTGCTGGAAGGCCTGGCGGTGGCTTTGGCAAATATCGATGACTTCATTACAATCATTAAAGCAGCACCCACTCCACCGGTGGCCCGCCAGGAATTAATGGCGCGAAGCTGGGACTCTTCCCTGGTCAGGGAAATGCTGGCCCGGGCCGATGCCGATAATGGTGGTGTATTAGGCGGCAGTGCGGCCTATCGCCCTGAAGGCCTGGCCGCTGTGTTTGGCATTCAGTCCGATGGCATGTATCGCCTAAGCGATGTACAGGCGCAGGAAATCCTGAATATGCGCCTGCAACGTTTAACCGGGCTTGAGCAGGATAAAATCGTCAATGAATATAAAGAGATCATGGAAACCATTTCCGATCTGCTGGATATTCTGTCCAAACCCGAGCGTATTACCGCTATCATTGCCGACGAACTGACACTTATCAAGACGGAATTTTCCACCAACGTTAAAGATGTGCGCCGTTCGGTCATAGAAGCCAATGCCACAGAACTTGATACTGAAGACTTGATTACGCCTGCCGATATGGTGGTGACCTTGTCAAACAGCGGTTATATCAAAAGCCAGCCCTTGTCTGAATACCGTGCCCAAAAACGTGGGGGCAGGGGCAAGCAGGCAACGGCCATGAAAGAAGATGACTGGATCGATCAGTTGTTTATTGCCAATACGCATGATTACCTGTTGTGTTTCTCTGATCACGGTCGCGTATATTGGCTGAAAGTCTGGGAGGTGCCGCAAGGCACCCGGGGTTCACGCGGACGTCCTATCGTGAATATGTTTCCCCTGGTTGATGGTGAGAAAATTACGGTTATCCTGCCGGTCAAGGCATTTGTTGAAGACCGTTACGTCTTTATGGCCACCTTGCGTGGCACAGTCAAGAAGACGCCTCTGTCTGATTTCTCCAATCCTCGCAAAGCCGGTATTATTGCGGTGGCCCTTGATGAAGGAGATCATCTGATCGGTGCCGATCTTACCGATGGTCAACACGACATCATGCTGTTCTCCGATGCGGGCAAGGCAGTGCGTTTTGACGAGAATGATGTGCGGCCAATGGGTCGTACGGCGCGTGGTGTCCGTGGCATGAATCTTGAGGACGGGCAAAGTGTCATTTCCCTGCTGGTTGCCGGTGATGAAACACAAAGCGTATTGACCGCCACCGAAAACGGTTTTGGTAAACGCACCTCCATTACGGAATATACCCGTCATGGCCGCGGTACCAAGGGTATGATTGCCATCCAGACCAGTGCCCGCAATGGCAAGGTTGTGGGTGCTGTCCTGGTTGAGCCCGATGATGAAATCATGCTAATTACAACGGGCGGTGTCCTGGTCCGCACACGAGTGTCCGAAATAAGGGAGATGGGTCGTGCAACTCAGGGTGTTACCCTCATTAACGTCGATGACGGAAGTCTGCTGTCCGGGGTACGTCGGGTTGTTGAAAGTGATGTGGATGGTGATGTGGAGAGTGATGAGCTCACGTCAGACGCCACCTCTGAAACACCCGAAGACGAGCCGGGCCCGGTTTCTGGTCAAGATGATCCCCAATCTTCAACAGATGAATAAGTGAAAGCGGTTATGGATAAGCAATATTGGAATTTTTCAGCAGGACCTTCCAAGCTTCCCGGTGAGGTTTTGCAACAGGCCGCCGAGGAAATGCTCGATTGGCATGGCAGTGGCCAATCAGTCATGGAAATGAGCCACCGCGGACCTGAGTTTACGCAAATTTGTGACGAGGCCGAAGCCGATCTTCGTGCCTTGATGGATATCCCAGAAGAATACGCCGTCATGTTTATGCAGGGTGGGGCAACGGCTGAAAATGCCATTCTCCCCATGAACCTGATCGCCAGAAATGCATCGCATTCTGCCGATTATGTATTAACCGGGATTTGGTCTACCAAATCCTACAAAGAGGCCACCCGTTATGGTACGGTGCGAATTGCCGCCCAAAGTCATCAGGACAGGCAAATCAATGGTCATACGTATGCTCCCTGGACATGGGTGCCGGCTTTCGAAGAGTGGAAGGTCAACCCCGACTCTTCATATTTGCATTTTTGCAGCAATGAAACCATCGGTGGGGTCGAGATTGGTGCTTTGCCCGATATGAGCTCCTTGGGAGCCGGGTCGGTTCCATTGGTGGTCGATGCTTCCTCCCATTTTCTGTCCCGTCCATTAGACATAAGACAAACCGGCATGGTTTATGCCGGCGCGCAAAAAAATGCCGGGCCTGCGGGTGTAACGGTGGTTATTCTGCATCGCGATTTGCTTGGCCATGCCTTGCCTTATTGCCCAAGTGCCTTTGATTACGTCAACGTGGCCCGTGAGCGTTCACGATTCAATACACCGCCTACTTATGCCATTTATATTGCCGGACTGGTTTTTAAATGGTTGCTGGCAAAAGGTGGTTTGGCCGCTATCGAAGCTGAAAACATCAGCAAGGCGAAGGCTTTGTATCGCCAGCTTGACAGCAGTGATTTTTATTGTAATGCGATTCAGCCCGAATACCGTTCTCGCATGAATGTGCCATTTACCTTGCGCGATGACAGCCTGAATGCGGCTTTTCTTGAAGGCGCACAAAAACAGCAACTCTTGAACCTGAAAGGTCATAAGTCTGTCGGTGGCATGCGGGCTTCCATTTATAATGCCATGCCCATGGAAGGGGTGCTGGCCCTTATCGATTACCTTAAAGAATTTGAACGCCAACATGGATAAACTGTTGCAGGAAAAGCTCAAGCCGCTGCGTGAGCGAATAGATGCCATTGATCATGAAATACTGGGCTTGTTGAATCAACGGGCTCAGGCTGCTGTGGATGTGGGTAAAGTAAAGCATGAGTTTCAGGCTGATGGTCCGGTGCTCAAGCCCGAACGTGAAGCGCAAATTATCCGTCGATTGCAGGATCTTAATGAACGGGGAGTTTTTCCCCGTGAGTCCGTGCATGCCGTGTGGGCTGAAATCATTTCAGCTTGCCGCGGACTTGAGCGTGGTCTGACAGTGGCCTATCTTGGGCCTGAAGGTTCGTTTTCCGAGCAGGCTGCCTTTGAATATTATGGGCATGCGATACAGAAACTGCCTTGTCCTTCCTTTGATGAGGTGTTTCGTGCCGTCGAGGCGGGGCAGGCTGACGTGGGTATGGTGCCGGTTGAAAACTCTACGGAAGGGGCGGTTAACCGGACTCAGGATTTGCTGTTGTCGACGACCCTGAAAGTGCATGGAGAGCGCATTATCGCTATCCGGCATTGTTTAATGACGCAGGGCGGAAGCATGGATAACGTAAAGGTTATCATGGGGCATCCGCAGGCTTTGGCGCAATGTCATAATTGGTTGCAGCAACATTACCCTAATCTTGAAAGGGTACCGGCGGCAAGTAATTCAGAGGCAGCCAGACATGCGGCTGAAGAGGGTTCCGTTGCGGCCATTGCCGGTGAAGCGGCGGCGCTTGTCTGGAATTTGCCGATTGTGGCGGCAGGCATTCAGGATGATCCCAATAATAAAACCCGTTTCCTGGCAATTGGCCATCTGGACTCCCTTCAAAGTGGCAAAGACCAGACAAGTCTTATCTTTGCCGTGCCAAACCGGATTGGTGCCGTTTACGATCTGCTTAGTCCTTTTGTCCAGAATAATGTCTCAATGACTCGTTTCGAGTCACGTCCGGCCCGTACCGGTCAGTGGGAATATTATTTTTATGTCGATATTCTGGGCCATCGCAACGATAAAAATGTTGCCAAGGCATTGGCTGAGCTTGAAAAGAAATCCGCTTTCTTCAAAATTCTCGGATCTTATCCTCTGCAATAAAGGTCATGTATGTCCGTGAATGACACGTTGGCCGTATCGGCTAATTCGTTCTTTATACCTGTTGTCAGCGTGGTTGGGGTGGGCCTTATTGGCGGGTCTTTTGCCAAGGCGCTTAAAAATGGCGGTCATGTGGGGTGCGTGCTGGGGGTGGGTCGAGACCAGGCCAGCCTGGAAAGGGCGCTGCAACTTGGTTTGATTGATCGTATTGCGACACTTGAAGAAGCAGGCAGGGAGTCGGATTTCATATTGATTTCCACGCCAGCCTCAGTGCTGGGCAGGGTTTGTGAAACCCTTGGGCCGCTGCTCAAGTCAACCGCAATAATGACTGATGCCTGCAGTACCAAGGTTCAGGTTATCCAGGACGCCCGTCAATCGTTGGGCGTACGGGTCAATCAATTCATTCCCGGGCATCCTATTGCGGGCTCTGACGAGTCGGGTCCGGCTGCAGCGGATCCTTTGCTGTACTGGAATCGTAATGTTATTTTGACCCCATTGCCCGAGAACTCAACGAATGATCTTAAGCAGGTAAGGCAATGCTGGCAGGCTTGTGGTGCGCTAGTGCGTGAAATCAGTGCCATTGAGCACGATCGGATCTTTGCAACTGTCAGTCATTTTCCACATTACCTGTCTGCGCTTTACATGTACATGGTGAGTCGCTCCGATTCATCGGGCATGGCTTTGGCCCTGGCAGGTACGGGTTTTCGTGACTTCACAAGAATTGCGGGTGGTTCACCGGAAATGTGGCGGGATATCTTTATCAGTAACAGGCAAGCCATGCTGAAAGAGATTGATGCATTTATGCCGGCACTTGAAGAAACCCGGCAGATGATAGAAAACAGTGATGCGCAAGGCTTGCACGCATGGCTGGAGCAGGCCTCCGTGGCCAGGAAAAAATGGGGAGAAAACAAGTAATGCGTACACCATTTATTGATTTGAATGCAGTGTCAACGGCCAGCGGCGTAGTTAACCTGCCTGGTTCAAAAAGCATATCCAATCGGGTGCTTTTGCTGGCTGCGCTGGCAATTGGTCCAACACGTATCACGGGGCTGCTGGATTCCGATGATACAAGGGTTATGTTGAAAGCGCTTGAAACGCTGGGTGTCTCGGTAGGGAGACACGATCAGGAAACGGTTACGATTGGGGGGCAGGGTGATTTTCCCAATAAACAGGCAGAAATATTTTTAGGCAATGCAGGGACGGCTTTTCGTCCGTTAACGGCTGCCTTGGCCGTGCTGGGTGGAAATTATCGTTTGCATGGCGTAGCCCGTATGCATGAACGTCCGATTGGCGATCTTGTCGATGCATTGCGATCCATGGGAGCTCTTATTAGCTGTGAACAGAATGAGGGCTATCCGCCACTTAAAATTACACCTGGAAACCTGAATATTGATGGGCCGGTCAAGGTTCAGGGGGCGGTTTCCAGCCAGTTTCTGACAGCCTTGCTGCTGGTTGCTCCCCTGATTGCCCAAAAAACCGCCCAGGATGTTGTGCTGGAGGTTGAGGGAGAGCTCATTTCAAAGCCTTATATCCAGATTACCCTGAACATGATGGCCCGATTTGGTGTGGTTGTGCGGCAACAGGGTTGGTCACGTTTTATTATTGCTCGCAATGCGGTTTACAAAAGCCCCGGCCAGTTGGAAATCGAAGGTGATGCTTCTTCCGCTTCTTATTTCATGGCTTTGGGGCTGGTTGGCAGGGGGCCTGTCCGAATCAATGGCGTAGGTGAAAACAGCATTCAGGGGGACATCCGGTTTGCTGAAACCATCCAGGCCATGGGCGGAAAAATTGAGTTTGGCGATACCTGGCTGGAAGTAACCGGGCCCGATTTAACGCGAGGCGAAAAACTGAAGGCCTTTGATGAGGACTTCAATTTGGTGCCCGATGCTGCCATGACCGCTGCCGCGCTGGCCTTGTATGC
Organism: Advenella faeciporci; assembly: GCF_014652395.1. Lineage (GTDB taxonomy): Bacteria > Pseudomonadota > Gammaproteobacteria > Burkholderiales > Burkholderiaceae_B > Advenella > Advenella faeciporci. Next base: position 221,223 of record NZ_BMYS01000001.1, on the reverse strand, counting down.
CGATGGGCCGTGCATGCTGCGCAATATTGGTAGCTGGCGGGTCAAGGAAACCGACCGGATTGAAGCCATGCATAAAGAGCTGGCAAAAGTGGGGGCAACGGTAACATCGGGGCCCGATTGGTTAAGGATTGTGCCGCCCTTGTCATCCGAATGGAAAACGGCAGAAATCGAAACCTATGATGACCATCGCATGGCCATGTGTTTTTCCCTGGCTGTGTTTGGTCCAGTGGGCTTGCGTATTCTTGATCCTGATTGTGTTGCCAAGACTTTTCCGGCCTATTTTGATGTTTACAAGACACTTGTGAGGTAATCAGGCATGAATAACACAAGTTTGCCACCGGTGATTGCGATTGATGGTCCCAGTGCTTCAGGCAAGGGAACACTGGCCGCAATTGTGGCCAAAACCTTGGGCTGGCACCAGCTTGATTCTGGCATGCTGTATCGATTAAGTGCCCTGGCGGTATTGAAAAAAAACATCCAGTCCGACAATGAGGCCGAGATTGCAAAGGTGGCTCGCAACCTTAATGTTTGTTTTGTGGGGCAGCAGGTGTTGCTCGATAACGACGATGTCAGTGATGTTTTGCGTACAGAAGAAGTGGGAGCGCTGGCTTCCCGAATCGCCGCTTATCCTTTGTTGCGGCAAGCCCTGTTTGAGCGTCAGCTGGCGTTCAGGAAAGCGCCTGGCCTGGTTGCTGATGGCCGCGATATGGGTACCGTCATTTTCCCTGACGCAAAATTAAAGATTTTTCTGATTGCAGATGTCAACGAAAGGGCACAAAGACGTTATAAGCAGTTGATCGAGAAAGGAATTTCTGCTAACCTAGTGTCCTTGCTGGACGATCTGAAAGCGCGAGACGAACGGGATATGCATCGTAGCCATGCACCGTTGGTTCCGGCCAAAGACGCAATTATTATAGATTCCTCAACCTTATCCATAGAGGAATCCGTTGCAAAAGTATTGGCTTACTGGTCTGCAGTAAACGCCTAAAGCGTTTATGGGCAGCGTGGTAGGTAATAGCGGAAAAACCTGTGCGGTTTTTCCGTGTTGTGGGCTTTCATGTAAGGGGTACAAACTTTTACCCGCATGAAAGATATCATTCACTCCACCGGGAAAGTTGTATTTCCTGGTGTGTATTTTTTTACAGGCCCGAAGGGCCGTTGGATATAGTTTAATGACATCCGTAACTTTACAAGACGCTATTGGTGGCGAAAGCTTTGCAGACCTGTTTGCTGCAAGTGTTAAAAACCAGGATATGAAATCAGGTGAAGTGATTTCAGCAGAAGTAGTACGCATCGACCACAACTTTGTGGTTGTTAATGCCGGATTAAAATCCGAGTCATTAATCCCCCTGGAAGAATTCCTGAATGATCAGGGCGAACTCGAAGTCAACGAGGGTGATTTCGTTTCTGTCGCCATTGATTCACTCGAAAACGGCTACGGCGACACCATCCTGTCCCGTGACCGCGCAAAACGTCTGTCAGCATGGCTGTCCCTGGAACAAGCACTTGAGTCCGGTGAAATGGTTACCGGTACCATTACCGGTAAAGTCAAAGGCGGTCTGACTGTCATGACTAACGGTATTCGTGCTTTCTTGCCCGGTTCACTGGTTGACCTGCGTCCGGTAAAAGATACAACGCCTTATGAAGGCAAAACCATGGAGTTCAAGGTTATCAAGCTTGATCGCAAGCGTAATAACGTTGTTCTGTCACGTCGTTCAGTCCTTGAAGTGAACATGGGCGAAGAGCGTCAAAAACTGCTTGAAACCTTGCAGGAAGGCGCAGTGGTTACCGGCATTGTTAAAAACATTACCGACTACGGCGCATTCGTTGATCTGGGTGGTATTGACGGTCTGCTGCATATCACCGATATGGCATGGCGTCGTGTACGTCACCCATCCGAAGTGTTGACTGTTGGCCAGGAAGTCGAAGCCAAGGTCCTGAAGTTTGATCAGGAAAAAAGCCGTGTATCACTGGGTGTCAAACAGTTGGGCGAAGATCCTTGGGTGGGTCTGGCACGTCGTTACCCACAAGGTACACGCCTGTTCGGTAAAGTTACCAACCTGACTGACTACGGTGCTTTCGTTGAAGTTGAAACCGGTATTGAAGGTCTGGTTCACGTTTCTGAAATGGACTGGACAAACAAAAACGTTGACCCACGTAAGGTTGTCAGCCTGGGTGAAGAAGTTGAGGTCATGGTTCTTGAGATCGACGAAGATCGTCGTCGTATTTCACTGGGCATGAAACAGTGCCGTGCCAATCCATGGGAAGATTTTGCCATTAACTTCAAACGTGGTGACAAAGTTCATGGTGCCATCAAGTCAATTACAGACTTTGGTGTGTTTATTGGTTTGCCTGGCGGTATTGATGGCCTGGTTCACCTGTCTGACCTGTCCTGGACAGATTCAGGTGAAGAAGCCGTTCGCAACTTCAAGAAAGGCGACGAGATCGATGCGGTTGTTCTGGCTATCGATACCGACAAAGAGCGTATCTCTTTGGGTATCAAGCAGCTGGAAGGCGACCCATTCAACAACTACGTATCTTCTAACGATAAAGGTGCGGTTGTTCCTGGTGTTGTCAAGTCTGTTGAGCCTAAAGGTGCAGTGGTTACACTGTCTCTGGATGTTGAGGGCTATCTGCGTGCATCAGAAATCTCTGCCGGTCGTGTAGAAGATGCGACAGCGGTTCTGAAAGAGGGCGACAATATTGAAGCCATGATCCTGAACGTGGACCGCAAAGCTCGTTCAATCCAGTTGTCCATCAAGGCACGTGACAATGCTGAAACAGCCGATGCGCTGCAACGCATGACAGATTCAAGTGCTTCTTCAGGCACAACAAACCTGGGTGCCTTGCTGAAGGCTAAACTTGATCAAGCTAAAGACGAATAAACAGTGACTAAATCAGAGTTGATTGAAGCACTGGCAGCAAGCTATCCACAGCTTGCTGCTCGCGATGCGGAGTATGCCGTTAAAACCATGCTGGATGCACTGACCAATGCCTTGGCAAATGGTCAGCGCATTGAGATTCGTGGTTTTGGCAGCTTTTCCCTGTCGCTACGTGCTCCACGAGTAGGTCGTAATCCCAAGTCGGGCGAGCAGGTGATGGTGCCGGGTAAACGGGTGCCGCACTTCAAGGCTGGCAAGGAATTGCGCGAGCGTGTAGATTCTGTATTCAAAGCTGCCAATGAGCTTAAATCAGAATCTTTGGCTCATGAAGATCTTGAATCGGACAATGTCAAGGTAGCCAATTTTTAAGCAGGCTTGACATGGTTCAATAAAGAAAACTCCGAAGCAAAAACTTCGGAGTTTTTTTTATTCATAAATGATGGAAAGCGAATATGCAGTATTTTAAAAGGCAATTTCGCATTACAATGTGTTGTTTTCAGGATTCGAGGAGAGGATTATGCATTACGTTATTTGGGCATTACGCCTGATCATATTTTTACTGGTTTTGTTGTTCGCCCTGAAAAATACAGAACCTGTCTCGGTCAGGTTTTTCTCTGATGTGGCTGTTAATAATATCCCCTTAATTGTTGTCTTGCTGGTTACCTTTTTTCTGGGTGCTTTATTTGCTTATTTGCTGGCCATTCTGGTGCGTATTAAAAAAAACCGGCAGGTTAGCCAGCTTAAAAGTGAAATTGCACGTCTTAAAAAAGATGTCAATTCCGCCAAAGACAGCAAGTATTCCGCAGCCGCAAGCCTGTCAGATAAAACGTCAGATTCAACCGCAATTACGAAGGTCTAGAGGAGTTTGGTTTGGTGGATTATGAGGCCTGGTGGCTGATACTTATACCTATTTTGTTTGGTTTGGGATGGATAGCCGCGCGTGTGGATGTGCGACAAATGATGTCAGAAACACGACAGTTGCCCGATTCTTACTTCAAGGGGCTTAATTTCCTGTTGAATGAAGATCATGACAAAGCCATTGATGCATTTGTTGAGGTGGCAAAACTTGATACTGAAACCATTGAGCTTCATTTTGCCCTTGGAAGCCTGTTTCGTCGCCGTGGAGAAATAGAACGGGCCATCAGGGTTCATCAAAGCTTGCTGTCACGGGCGGATTTACCTAAAAATGATAGAGACCATGCGCAGCATGAACTTGCCCAGGATTTCTTTAAGGCGGGCATGTTTGACCGTGCTGAAGAGGCTTACAAGGCTGTGCTGGATAGCAGTTATGCCGTGCCTGCCAACCGTGCGCTTATCCGCATCTACGAGGCCGAGCACGATTGGCCTAAGGCCATTGAGGCTGTCAGGCATCTTCACACAATCCTGGATGAACCCATTCCGCAGCTTATTCACTACCATTGCGAACTGGTGCAACAATCCATGCAGTCCAAACAGCCTGACGTTAACTATATTAACGAAGAGTTGAAAAAGGCTGAACAGGCATTGCTGAAACAGCAAGGAGAGCTCAGGTCCAATGCGGCAGCCGTAAGAATCGCCATACTCAGGTCAAAATTAATGAAAATACAGGGCGATAGCCTGGCTGAAAGAAAATACCTGGAAGGCATAATGGCCAATGCGCCCGAATATGCCGGCTTGGTTGCTGCTGATTTGCTGGCAAATTACAAGACGGGCCAGCAGGCGGAAGCCGGACTGGATTTATTAAAACAGCATTACCTGAACCATCCTTCCCTGGACTTATTTAAAATTGTATTTAGCGAGCTGCGAGCGCAGCAGGGAGCGGCGCCAGCCTGGCATTTCGCCTCTGAATCATTGCGCTTGCATCCTTCCCTGTTGGGTCTGGATAAACTCCTGGAGGTCGAGTTGAAAGCAGCTGCCGATGGGGAAAAGCCTAATGCCTCCGACAGGGTTTTGCCAGATGTCGAATTGTCGCTTTTACATAAAATGATTCATAAGCATACGCAAAGGCTGGATCGTTACAGTTGCAGTTCTTGTGGCTTTGAGGCCAGAGTGTTTTACTGGCAATGTCCCGGATGCAATATGTGGGAAACCTATCAGCCGAAAAAACTGGAAGAAATGTGATGGATTCATTTCCACTGGAAATTATTAAACAGAAAAAAATCCTGGTAATTGGTGATCTCATGCTTGACCGTTACTGGTTTGGAGAGGTAGACCGGATCTCACCAGAAGCGCCGGTGCCTGTTGTGCGGGTGGCGCGTCGTGAAGATCGGCTGGGCGGCGCGGCAAACGTGGCCAGGAATATTGTTGCCATGGGCGCAAAGGCTTCATTGCTGGGTATAGTGGGTCCCGATGAGGCAGGAGAGCAAATTCAGTATCTTGCCGACGAGGCGGGCATTGACCCTTTACTCATTCAGGATCAAAGCTTGCATACTACCTTGAAAATGCGTGTGCTGGGACGACAGCAGCAATTGCTCAGGATAGACTTTGAGTATCCGCCACAGTCCTCAGCCTTGCATATGCTTGATGAAAAAGCCAAGGCATTGATTGCGCAGCATGATGTATTGGTGCTTTCCGACTACGCCAAGGGTGCTTTAACCCATGTTGAAGCCATGATTGCCCATGCGGTTGAATGCAATGTTCCTGTGTTGGTTGACCCTAAAGGTGATGATTACGCCCGCTATCGGCATGCCAGTCTGGTGACGCCTAATCGTTCTGAAATGCAGCAGGCGGTTGGCCATTGGGACTCCGAGGAAAAATTATGCCAGCTGGCACAGTCGCTGCGAAAGAAATACGCTCTTGAAGCCTTGTTGATAACCCGTTCAGAGCAAGGGATGACCTTATTTAACGAGCAGGGCCGTTTTCATGAAGATGCCCGGGCACAAGAGGTGTTTGATGTTTCCGGTGCGGGAGATACTGTCCTGGCAACGCTGGCTGTGACAAGGGCGGCAGGGTTGGATTGGCCGCAGGCAATATATTGGGCTAACAAGGCGGGCAGTATTGTGGTGGGTAAATTAGGCACATCAATCGTCAGTGCGGAGGAATTGTTATGATAGTTGTAACCGGGGCAGCCGGATTTATTGGCAGTAATATTGTGCGGGGCCTGAATCGAAAGGGGATCAGTCGTGTCATTGCGGTGGATGATCTTACCGATGGTGATAAATTCATCAATTTACGCGATTGCCAGATTGCCGATTACCTTCATAAAGATGATTTTCGCAGGCTGGTCAGTACGGGCAACCTGGGACATATCAAGGCTATTATTCACCAAGGTGCCTGTTCGGATACCACCGAACGTGATGGTCATTTCATGATGGATAACAATTATCGCGTTACGCTTGAGTTGTTCAATTTTGCCCAGGCCCGTTCAATTCCCTTTATTTATGCTTCATCTGCCGCGGTTTATGGGGCAGGGCCGGTGTATGCTGAAAATATCGAAAACGAAGCGCCGCTTAATGTGTACGGATATTCCAAATTCCTGTTTGATCAGGTCTTGCGAAGCCGCATGAGCAATCTTACCGCCCAGGTGGTTGGTTTAAGGTACTTTAATGTCTATGGACCTCACGAGCAGCATAAGGGAAGAATGGCATCGGTGGCTTTCCACAATATGAACCAGTTCCTCAAAGAGGGGCATGTTCGCCTGTTTGGGGGCTGGGATGGTTATGGTGACGGGCAACAAAGTCGCGACTTCATTTCTGTGGAAGATGTGGTGGCCGTAAACCTGTATTTTCTTGAACATCCCGAAAAATCCGGAATCTTCAACTGCGGCTCGGGTCGTGCCCAGCCCTTCAATGATGTTGCCAAGGCAGTCGTCAATACACTAAGGGAAGAGCAGGGAGAAGCCCCTTTGTCACTGGAAGAACTGGTTCAGGCAGGCCTGATTCGCTACACCCCATTCCCGGATGACTTGAAAGGCAGATATCAAAGCTTTACCCAGGCTGACTTGACCGCCTTGCGTCAGGCAGGGTATGCCGCAGACATGCTTGATGTTGAAACCGGTGTTGGCCGTTATGTGAAAGCCTGGCGTCAGAAAGAAAAATAACCATTTTTTCAAATTTGATTTTCGGGCGTCATGATTCCAAGCCATCTGTATAAATACGGATGGCTTTTTTTGTTCATCACGTTGCCCGCCAATTCCGGATTGTTGGATGATGCCTGTTATGTTCAAGTGATGAGGCGTTCATGAAACAAATAAAAACAGGTAAATCCTGCTGGTTGAAATGGTTCCTTTTTTGGTCGTTTTTCCTGTCAGGTGCCGCAAATGCGGTAGATATTAACTCAGCCAGTCGTGAACAGCTGGTATCTATCAAGGGGATTGGGCAGACAACGGCAGAAAATATAATCAGGGAGCGACAAAGGGGTGGTCCGTTCCTGTCCCGGCAGGATTTGTCGCTCAGGGTTAAAGGCATAGGCAGAAAAAGGGCCGACAAGCTTTTTGAAGCGGGCCTGGAAATAGATGGGCAGGATTTGCCCGGCAAGCAGGCGGTTGATGTGGCGCATCAGGGAAGATCCACGAATAAAAAAGGGGCAAAGCGCTCCCTTTCTGCGGCAGAGCCAAAATTAATTAAGCCTTATAAGGAAAATGCTGGTACCAGAGAAAAATAATGGTGGGGTTAAATGAAAATGGTATATGATTTCATTACTATGACTAATACTTATCCTACTATTGAAGAGACCATCGGCAACACGCCGCTGGTGCGTTTGCAACGACTTCCCGGGGCTTTTGGCGATCCTAAGGGGAACGTCATTCTGGCCAAGCTTGAAGGAAATAACCCAGCCGGTTCAGTCAAGGATCGTCCAGCCTTGTCCATGATCAAGCATGCCGAAGCCAGGGGGCAAATCAAACCTGGTGATACGCTCATTGAAGCCACTAGCGGCAATACTGGCATTGCATTGGCGATGGCTGCTGCCATCCGTGGTTATAAAATGATACTTATCATGCCCGATAATCTTTCCCTTGAACGTCGTGCTTCCATGAAAGCATATGGTGCAGAGCTTATCCTCACTAAAGCAGAGCAGGGGGGTATGGAGTATGCCCGCGATCTGGCTTTAAGCATGCAGTCTGAGGGCAAGGGGCTGGTGCTTGATCAGTTTGCCAACCCGGACAACCCATTGGCGCATATAGAAGGCACAGGTCCTGAAATCTGGCAACAAACCAACGGTAAAATCACGCATTTTGTAAGCGCAATGGGAACAACGGGTACTATTATGGGTACGGGTTCCTACCTGAAGTCAAAAAACCCTTCCATTGAAATTGTGGGGGCTCAACCTGCTCCGGGGGCATCCATACCGGGTATCCGGAAATGGTCGGAAGAATATCAACCCAAAATATATAACCCCAAAGGGGTGGACACCTTCGAGTTAATTGGTCAGGAAGAGGCCGAGAACATGGCGCGACGTGTGGCGGCTGAAGAGGGAATTTTTGGCGGGATATCATCAGCGGGTGCTCTGGTTGCCGCTTTACGTGTTGCGCAACGTACCCAGAATGCTACAATTGTCTATATCGTCTGCGATCGGGGTGATCGCTATTTGTCGCAAGGCGTGTTCAACTAAACTAACATAATATTGAATTGCTTGAATTGCAATGCAAGTAGCTGGTTATTGAAAACAAAACCAGCTATTTTTACATATAAATCTATGTTTTTGTTGCGTTATTTTAATTTTTTGCCATGAATTTGCAGCTGTCTTGATAATTATCAAGACAGGCTGGACAATAAATCAGTACTATCCTAGGCTATGAAAGCCGTATCCATTTTTTCAATTCCTAAAGACCTGCCAGTTCATGAGCGGCAAAAACGCCGGCACATGCTTGCAAGCTTGGGTATTGCCTGGCTGGTCATGATGCAGGTCATGATGTTTGCATTTCCCGGTTACTTTCGTGGTGATTACATCGGTACAGAAAGCCTGGCCATGCTTGATGCGGCCATTATCATCATGAACTGGCTCAGTTTTGCGCTAACCGTGCCGGTCCTTCTTTATTGTGCATGGCCAATCTGGCAGGGTGTTTTTAAAAAATCCTCCGCACATTCAATGCGCGTTAACATGGATTGGCCTGTTGCACTAGGTATTCTTACAGCTTTTATTCCCAGTGTCATTGCTACCGTCAGTCAGCAGGGCGAGGTTTATTTTGAATCCGTTTCCATGTTTGTTGCGTTTTTGCTAACCGCCCGTTATCTGGAATTTTGTGCTGAACAGTCGGCCCGTTATTCTGAAGGGGGTGTGCCGGCCAAGCTAGATCAGGAGCGGACCATCATGACTGCAAAGGCCGATAAAATCGCTTTTGTATTTGTCATCGTCCAAATATTGCTGGCTATCGTCAGTGGGATTGTCTGGTACCTGTTTATCGACAGGGCACATGCCTTGCCCGTACTGGTTGCGCTTTTCGTCATGAGCTGTCCCTGTGCGCTCTCTATGGCGGTTCCAACGGCCTCCTCTGCCGCTCGTGCAATCTTTTTCAATAATCACAGTTTTACCCCGGAACAACAAGAATTCGTATTAAACCTTACCCGAAAAACCGCCAATCAAAATCTTTATGGTTCTTTGGCGTGGCATATTCTCATGGCGCCCTTGGCCATGTTCGGGCTGGTGGCACCATGGGTTGCGGCTATTACCATGTTGGTATCTTCCTTGGCAGTCGCCTGGAACTCATGGCGCTTATATAAAAAATTCCATAATCAGGGCTTCATCGGTAGCCCTGATTGGACGGCAGGGAAAGCCGTCCAGGGATAAATGAAATGGAATCTTTGTTTTTATTGCTTCCAGTTTCATTTTTATTTGTGATCGGTATCGGTATTGCACTGTATTGGGCGGTGTTTTCCGGTCAGTTTGATGATACAGAAGAGAACGGGAAATCCATTCTTGAAGATAATGACTCAAATCATACTTAAAAACGCTCCTGCTAAATAGCTTGCTTTGTTGTATTGCAACACGAAAGCGTGTTTTGACAAGAGTTCATGTAGAATGCGGGTCGACATGGGCATAATTTGTTCTGGGTTCTTGTCTTGTTGATTCAAGTCAAACCGAATTTGTAGAAATGTTTCATGATTCTTATCGGTATCACATAAAAATAGAGTGGTAATTTTTAGAGAGGATGGTCTATGCGTACTCAAAACGCAACTGTTAGTGAAGCCGAAACCTTCAATTACAAGGTAGTTCGGCAGTTCGCCATTATGACGGTGATCTGGGGGATTGTGGGGATGTTTGTCGGTGTTTTTATTGCCGCACAACTTATCTGGCCCAATCTGAATCTGGTTGAATGGTTAAGTTATGGGCGTCTTCGTCCCTTACATACCAATGCGGTAATTTTCGCCTTTGGTGGTAGTGGTTTGTTTGCAACGTCATACTATGTCGTGCAGCGTACCTGTCAAGCCCGTTTGTTTTCAGACAAACTGGCTGCGTTCACCTTCTGGGGCTGGCAGCTGGTCATTGTGGGTGCTGCCATTTCATTGCCAGCAGGCTTTACATCAAGTAAAGAATATGCCGAGCTCGAATGGCCTATTGATATCCTGATCACATTGGTCTGGGTTGCTTATGCAATTGTTTTCTTCGGTACGATTGTCAAGCGTAAGGCAAAACATATTTATGTGGCAAACTGGTTTTTTGGTTCGTATATCCTGACCATTGCCGTTCTGCATATTTTCAACAATATTCAAATGCCCTGGGGCTGGTTCAAGTCTTACTCTGCCTATGCAGGCGTGCAAGATGCAATGGTTCAGTGGTGGTATGGCCATAACGCGGTTGGCTTTTTCCTGACAACCAGTTTCCTGGGCATGATGTATTACTTTGTCCCTAAACAGGCCAATCGTCCTGTTTACTCTTACCGTTTGTCTATTGTTCACTTCTGGTCGCTGGCTTTTACCTACATGTGGGCCGGTCCTCACCACTTGCTGTACACATCGCTTCCCGACTGGACGCAAAGTCTGGGTATGGCATTCTCCCTGATTCTGCTTGCGCCATCATGGGGCGGTATGATTAACGGCATTATGACCATGTCAGGTGCATGGCATAAACTTAGAACAGACCCTGTCCTGAAATTCATGGTGGTGGCACTTTCTTTCTATGGTATGTCAACCTTCGAAGGTTCAATGATGTCCATCCGGTCCGTGAACGCCTTGTCTCACTATACGGAATGGACTGTTGCACACGTTCACTCTGGTGCCCTGGGTTGGGTTGCCATGATTACTTTTGGTAGTCTGTATTATATGATTCCACGTTTGTGGGGTCGTGATTCCATGGCCAGCAAATCCCTGGTGGAAGCCCACTTCTGGATCGCCACCATTGGTGTGGTTCTTTATATCGCTTCAATGTGGATTGCCGGTGTAATGGAAGGTCTGATGTGGCGTGCTGTTGAGCCTGATGGCACCATGACTTATGCATTTGTGCAGGCGCTTAAATCCAAGTATCTGCTTTATATCATTCGTTTCACGGGTGGCGCTTGCTTCCTGGCTGGTGTGATCATTATGTTGTACAACGTCATTATCACCATCAAAGGACAAAAACCTGTTAATCCTGCTGTTCCGGTTGGTTCTTCTGAAGATTCTCACCAAGCATCAGCAGTTGGTGCTCCTGCAACAGTGTAATTAGGAGAACTCTAATGGCTAATAAATCAAAAAGCTTTTTCTCACACGAAACTATTGAGAAGAATGTCGGGATACTGATTATCCTCAGTATCCTGGTGATCTCATTTGCTGGATTGGTGCAAATCGTTCCTTTGTTTTTCCAGCATTCAACCACTCAGCCTGCAGAGGGGGTCACTCCTTACACCCCCCTGCAATTGGCAGGTCGTGACATCTACATCAAGGAAGGTTGTGTAGGTTGTCACTCGCAGCAGGTTCGCATGTTGCAATCCGAGGTGTTGCGTTACGGTCATTACTCCCTGGCCGGTGAGTCCGTTTACGATCACCCGTTCCTGTGGGGTTCCAAGCGTACCGGTCCTGACCTTGCCCGTGTGGGTGGGCGTTACTCCGACGACTGGCACAGGCTTCACCTGCGTGATCCGCGTGCCTTGGTTAAAGAGTCCAATATGCCGGCATACAGCTGGTTGCAACATAAAGATATTTCCAACGTTGATCTGAGACCTCGTATGAACGCACTGCGCAAGCTGGGTGTTCCATATACTGATGAGCAGATTGCCAATGCCAATAAAGAACTTGCCGGCAAAACAGAGGAAGATGCTGTTATTGCTTACCTGCAAAGTCTGGGTGTTGGTTTTATCAACGCGTTACGCGCCAAAGAAACTGCCCAACCTGCAACACAGGCAGTTAGTACCGGGGGGTAACTGATATGGCTATATTAAATGGTGTATTCACCGTCATATCAATGTTGATGTTTTTTGGAATCATCTGGTGGGCATGGTCAAAGCACCGTGTCAAGGACAATGACGAAGCGGCAAGGTTGCCATTCGCATTGCCAGATGAGGGATCAGATAAAGGAAATCGTAATAAGGGGTATGGATCATGAGTGATTTCTTGAGCATTGGATGGAGTTACTGGATTTCCATCATTGCGCTGGGTGGTGTTGTATTTTGTCTTTGGTTGTTGTTCACGCAACGGTCTTGGCTGGGTGGCGCCCCTAAAGGTGAGGAAAGTACGGGACACGTATGGGATGGAGTTGGTGAGTTGAACACACCAATCCCCCGTTGGTGGGTCATCATGTACATTGGCTTGTGTGTTGTGGCGCTTTTTATCATGTTTTTGTATCCGGCACTGGGATCCAATCCGGGTGTGGTTGGCTATACAGCCGCCAAGCAAGTTGAAGAAGAGCGTGCCGAGTACCTGAAGACCATTGCGCCCGTTTATGAAAAGTTTGCGGCAATGCCTATTGATGAGTTGGTTAAAAACCCTGAGGCCCACATGATTGGTGAACGGTTGTTCCTGAACAACTGTGCACAATGTCATGGTTCAGATGCAAAAGGCCAGCCCAACTATCCCAACCTGACTGATGGCGACTGGTTGTATGGTGGTGAGCCCGCGACCATCCTGCAAACCATCACAGAAGGTCGTCATGGCATCATGGCTCCTTTGGGTGCTGCGATTCCCCAGGCCAAAGCCGAGGAAGTCGCCAACTATGTCCGTTCACTTTCAGGGCTGTCACATGACGCTACGCTGGTGCCGGCAGGGAAAGCAACCTTTAACCAGTTTTGTGTGGCCTGTCACGGTGCTGATGGTAAAGGCAATAAAGCCTTGGGTGCGCCTAACCTGGCTGATAATATCTGGTTGAATAGCAGTTCCAAAGATGTCATTGTCAATACTATCCTGAACGGACGTGAAGGTCTTATGCCTGCGCAGAAAAATCTTCTCACACCCGATCAGATCCGTATGTTGACATCGTATGTATGGAGTCTCTCTAATAAAGAGGCCGTAGCACAATAAGCAGTAAACCAAGGAAGAAAGAATGAGTAATGATCGAAGTACCGAAGACAGAAATTCGGAACAGGTTCCAGCTTGGCAACCCGTGCAAATACAGCGCCCAACTCAGGTATCAAGTTCAGCAGGGTTGACCGAGGAAGAAACCAGTAGGGTTATCGATGAATTCAGGGCGAAAATCTACCCTCGATCGGTAACCGGCATCTTCGCTCGCTGGAGGATCATTCTCGTTCTTTTTACCCAGGTTATTTTTTACGGGTTGCCATGGTTGCAATGGAATGACCGTCAGGCTGTTCTGTTCGACCTTGCCGCCCGCAAGTTTTACATTTTTGGTATGGTATTGTGGCCGCAGGATGTGTTTTATATGGCCGTCATACTTATTATTTCCGCTTACGGCCTGTTCCTGTTTACGGCGCTGGCCGGACGCCTGTTCTGTGGATATGCCTGTCCTCAAACGGTCTATACTGAAATTTTCATGTGGATAGAGCGCAAGGTGGAAGGTGATCGGGTAGCCCGTATTCGCCTTGACGAAGAACCTTGGTCGTTTCGTAAATTTCGTATCAAGGCAACCAAACATATTTTATGGATCGCCGTAGCCTGGTGGACAGGTTCAACGTTTATTGGCTATTTTGCCCCCATTCGTGAATTGGGTTCCGATCTTATCAATTTTGAGCTGGGTCCGTGGCAATGGTTCTGGATAATTTTCTATTCAGTGGCAACCTGGGGTAATGCAGGTTTCCTGCGCGAAGCGGTCTGCAAGTACATGTGTCCTTACGCGCGCTTCCAGAGTGTAATGGTGGACTCTGATACCTTTGTGGTTACCTATGACAAAATTCGTGGCGAGCCGCGTGGCGGACGTTCACGTAAAGTTGATCATCACGAACTGGGCCTTGGGGACTGTATTGACTGTACCGTTTGTGTACAGGTCTGTCCAACCGGCATTGATATCCGTAACGGTTTGCAATACATGTGTATTGGCTGTGGCGCCTGTATTGATGCCTGTGACCAGATTATGGATAAAATGAATTATCCCAAAGGACTTATCCGTTATACGTCCGAAAATGGCATGCTTGAAGGTCTTGATAATAAACAGGCCCGAAAACGTCTTTTCAAGCCACGTGTTTATGTATACCTGACATTGTTGGCGTTCTTTATTATTGCCTTCCTGGCGTCAGTGGCGATGCGTACCCCATTGCGTATGGATATCATGCGGGATCGCGGGGCGTTGGGCCGTGAAGTGCCAGGTGGTTTAATCGAAAACGTCTACCGGGTGCAAATTATCAACATGACCGAAGAGCCGCTGGATCTTGAAATTACCGCTCAAGGCAAGGATCTTGAAAAGGTCCGCGTGCGTGCCGGTGACAGTGATAACGCAGTGGTCAAGATTGCGCCTTTTGCCAATGAATGGGTGCCACTGGTTGTTCAGGTTCCGCTTGAAGAGGTTAAGCCCGGTTTGTACGATCTTCAGCTGAAAGCGGAAACGCTGGAAAGTGAAGGCCTTGACCTTAAGGCGGAAGAAAAAACAAGTTTCTTTGTTCCTAACTAAATTTAAGCTGGAAATTTACATGTCTACTTACAATGATGATGATCTTGATGTTAATCCCTGGTACAAGGAACCTTGGCCGTGGATATTAATGGCAGGGCCGGCACTGGCAATAATTGGTTGCATCATTACCATTGTGCTGGCATTATCAACGAATGTAGATCAGCAAGTCAAGCTGGATGGTGTCAAGCAGGGGCTTTTTGTCAGTAAGGATGGCAAGGATATCCCCAGGTTTGACGCAAATCCAGCAGCGGAAGAAAGAAAACTCAAATAACAAACGGGGGTGATATGCGTACCATAATGTGGATTGTATGGCCGTCATTTTTGGCAGCCGGGCTGTTAAGCGGTGTGGTATTTGCGTTGGTAGAACCTGCGGATATAAGCATATTTGGTTATATCCCAGTCAGTATTGAATGGGTCTATGCCGGGGGTTTTTTTCTGTTCTGGGTTATGGCCGCATTTTCAAGTATGTTAAGTTTGTTTATGGTGAACACACGCGGAAACAACAGGCTGTTTGGCAATGACGAAGAGCTTTGATTTTTATTATTGATATCGGGCAAGGTAAAAAAGTACGAAAAAATTTCGTACTTTTTTATTTTGTCTTGATGTTT
Organism: Advenella faeciporci; assembly: GCF_014652395.1. GTDB lineage: Bacteria > Pseudomonadota > Gammaproteobacteria > Burkholderiales > Burkholderiaceae_B > Advenella > Advenella faeciporci. Next base: position 205,847 of record NZ_BMYS01000001.1, on the reverse strand, counting down.
TGTTCGTGTTTGATCAGGTCATGCAGGCCAGATTTGCTTAACAGCTGCACTTGGCGTTGATGGATACGTATTAGGCCTTCTTTGGCAAAGCGTGAAAGCAGGCGGCTTACCGTTTCAAGGGTAAGACCCAGGTAGTTGCCTATTTCCTCACGGCTCATGCGCAAAATGAACTCATTGGGTGAGTAACCCAGATTGGTGAAACGTGCTGACAGATTCAATAAAAAAGAAGCAACCCGTTGTTCTGAGCGCATGGCCCCCAAAGACAGGACCAGATTGTGTGAACGCGAAATTTCCTTACTGAGGATTTTCCAGAATTGCTGTTGCAGGGCCGGGATTTCCTGGGTTAAGGCATCAAGATCGCTAAGTTTGAGAACGCAAACCTCGGTGTCTTCCAGGGCAATGGCGTTGGACAAATGAGTGCCTTCGCTGAATCCGTCAAGGCCCAGTAATTCTCCGGCAAGAAAAAAACCAGTAATTTGCACGTGGCCACTTTCGTTTTCAAGTTGGGTTTTCATGGAACCCGAGCGAATGCTGTAAATGGCCGTAAGAGGATCACCAACCTTGAAGAACAGCGTTCCTTTGGGAATGCGTATGCGTTCTTTGATCAGTTCGGTCAGCCTGTGTGTTTCGGAGGGTGTCAAGCCACCAGGAACACACAGGTGCCCCAGCATACAGGTTGAACAATGAATTGATTCTTTATTTAGTAAAAGGTGTTTGAGCATCCCTATCTTTTCCTTATTGCCATGCTCAAGCAACTGAGATAGCAGTGCTTATTGTAGCCGTTATACGTGTTTAAATTGTTATTGTTTGGCATATATCAATTTTTTTCCTAAGCTGTTTATTCATTTTTACAATAAAAACCAGGATATTTTTTATTTGTCCTTAATTGCTTAAAGCTTGAGCGTATAAGCATGTTGAAAATATGATAAGCGTAATGTTGCCGTTTTCGGGTGGCATTATTTCCAGTATTTTTTTTGTGCGTATGTGTTTTTAAGTAACTCGATGAAGCTTCGGGTCCTTTGGGGTAAATGTTTTCTGTCGGGTAGCATGGCATAGATGCCATTGGCAGGCGTATTGTAATTATCTAATATAGTGACTAATGTTCCTTTTTCTATCTCGCGGCGTACTTCCCACATAGAGCGCCAGGACAGCCCAAAACCGCTTAAGGTCCATTCAAGCAATACCGAACCGTCAGAGCAAGATAACCTTGCCCTTGGTTTAATGGCAATAATCTGGTCGTTTTCCTTGAATAGCCAGCCCTTATGCTGGTTGCCCTGGGCGCCAAATGAAAGGCACTCATGATGCTGGAGTTCATCGGGATGCTGGGGGATACCGTGTGTTTTCAGGTACGCCGGAGAGGCTACGACAACCCGGTGATTTTCGGCCAGCCTGATGGCAATGAGTTGTGAGTTTTCCAGGTCACCAATGCGAATGGCACAATCATATTGTTCTTCCACCAGATCAACCACTCGGTCGGTCAGGTCTAGCGATACCTTAACGTCTGGATATTGTTCGCAGAAGATGGGGATAAGCGGAGCAACGTGTTTGCGTCCGAATCCAGCCGGGGCCGTAATACGTAAAGGGCCGCTAATCTTGACTTTGCCTTCAGTAATCAGGCTTTCAGTATCAGCCAGGTCTTTCAGGATTCTTTGTGCTTCTTCCAGAAAAATATGTCCTTCTGGCGTAAGCGACAGTTTTCGGGTTGAACGGATGATTAATTTAACGCCCAGCCTTTCTTCAAGGGCATCAATGCGCCGGCCCATCATGGCGGGGGCAATATTGGCCTGGCGGGCAGCGGCAGACAGGGTTCCCAGTGTTGCCACCGCGACAAAACTTTCAAGTTGAGTAAATCGGCTCATTTTAACCCTCTTGGGAAATGCTTTAAATATAAATTAAATAAGGCCCTGGGAAATAAATGATTTTGTTACTGTAGACACTTTTTTCAGTTACAGGGCGGGATCAAACTGAAGCTCTTGCTGTTGCAGAACCAGTTTGTTCAGTCTAAACAGCCGCTCGCGTCTGAGCACTGTTTCTAACGGTTCTGCTTGCCTGCCTATTTTCAGGGCATCTGTGGGAATCAGTTCAAAGAGTGTCTGCATTTGTGCCTGATGGCGTTCCCAGCACATCACCAGAAACTGGTCCGGGTCGTACAGGTACAGTCCAAGATTCCGGATTTCGGCCCGATGAAAGTCCTTGATGTTGCGGGTCAGGATGCAGATGGTACTGTCGGGATGTTTTTGCTGGGCGGCACGGGCTGCTGCAATAACATGCCAGTCTTTTTGATCACTGCGCTTAAGGCCCGCTTCATAGGCCGCTACATCGCCCATATTGGCTAGCGGGAACTGTTCTTGCATTTTCAGCCATTCAGCCTCAAGTAATTCGGGCGCTACGTTCCAGATCCTGCTGGCATTGCGTCGCCATTCCACGCCGATGTATTCAGCCCATATAGGGTGAAAATGCCCTGATTGTGCCATGCGAAACAGCAGGTGTCGCAATACATTGGACATCAGGACACAGGTGTCTATCACAATATGATGGGGAAAGCGGGTTGGAAGTGAGGCAGACATTGAAAACCGGAAATGAAAGACTACAATTGACGATAACAATTGCCTTGTCTTGTTGAGGGGCTGAATTGGTATTTTAACATCTGAATTTGGACGATTGGTTTTAAAGCCTTGTCCTTGTGGACGGTAATAGCAGTTGTCATACCGCTTGTGGAAACTTGCTCAAACCTGAAACGAACAGGCCAGTTATCAAAAAGTGAAATTTCATATCTTGAAATTTCAGGAGGCAACGCTATATAAGTAGTATTCAAAGATAACCCGAGCAGATACGCTCAACCTTTTATGGGAAAGAATGATGCGATTTGATAAGTTGACAACAAAATTCCAGCAGGCTTTGGCTGATGCCCAAAGTATAGCAACCAGAAACGATAACCCTTATATAGAACCTGTTCATGTTCTGTCTGCCTTGCTGGCAGATGCCGAAAGTGGTTCCGCCAGTTTGCTGGCACGTTCAGGCGTGTCGGTTAACCGTGTGCTGCCGGCTCTTGAGAAAGCAATAAAGGATATTCCGCAAGTGCAGGGTGCCGATCCCAATATCCAGATCAGCCGGGACCTGAACGGCTTGCTGAATAAAACCGACAAAGAAGCGGCAAAGCGTGGTGATGCTTTTATTGCCAGTGAACTGTTTTTGCTGGCGCTGTCCGAAGACAATGGTGCGGCTGGTCGTATTTTGCGTGATGCCGGCTTGCAGAAAAAAGCGCTTGAGGCTGCGATTGAAGCGGTGCGAGGCGGAGCTTCCCTGACAGACCAGGAAGGCGAATCCAATCGTCAGGCACTTGAAAAGTACACGACAGACCTGACCGATCGTGCCCGCCAGGGTAAACTGGATCCGGTCATAGGGCGCGACGATGAAATTCGACGGGCCATTCAGATTTTGCAGCGTCGTACCAAAAACAATCCGGTGCTTATTGGTGAGCCTGGCGTGGGTAAAACCGCTATTGTCGAGGGGCTTGCCCAGCGTATTATTAATGATGAGGTGCCAGAGTCCTTGCGGGGCAAACGTGTGCTGTCACTGGACCTGGCCGCTTTGCTGGCAGGTGCCAAGTATCGCGGTGAATTTGAAGAACGCCTGAAAGCGGTCTTGAAAGAGTTGGCCCAGGATGATGGCAATAATATTGTCTTTATTGACGAAATCCACACCATGGTGGGGGCAGGCAAGGCGGAAGGTGCAATGGATGCCGGCAATATGCTCAAACCTGCCTTGTCTCGCGGTGAGTTGCATTGCATAGGCGCAACCACGCTTGATGAATACCGTAAATACATTGAAAAGGATGCGGCACTGGAACGACGTTTCCAGAAAGTGATTGTTGACGAGCCAGATGTGGAATCGACCATTGCCATTTTGCGTGGCCTGCAAGAGCGTTATGAAATTCACCATGGGGTGGACATTACCGACCCGGCTATTGTGGCGGCCGCCGAGCTTTCCAATCGTTATATTACCGACCGCTTCCTGCCTGATAAGGCCATTGACCTGATTGATGAGGCGGCGGCCCGCATCCGGATGGAAATCGACTCCAAGCCCGAAGTCATGGACCGGCTTGACCGGCGTATCATTCAATTGAAAATCGAACGCGAGGCCGTGATCAAGGAAACGGACGAGGCCTCCCGACGTCGTTTGAAATTGATTGAAGAGGAAATGGAACAGCTTCAACGGGAGTATAACGACTACGAGGAAATATGGAAGGCTGAAAAGGCAGCCGTGCAGGGCTCCAAAGCCATTAAGGAAGAAATTGACCGGTTACGGGCACAAATGGCCGAGTACCAGCGCAAGGGGCAGTTTGATAAACTGGCTGAATTGCAATACAGCAAGTTGCCCGAGCTGGAAGGTCGTCTGAAAGCCGCCGAGGCAGGTGCTGAGCAGGCTGAAAAACCTAAATTGCTACGCACCCGTGTGGGTGCCGAGGAAATTGCTGAAGTGGTTTCCCGTGCCACTGGCATACCGGTTTCCAAAATGATGCAGGGAGAGCGGTCCAAATTGCTGGCCATGGAAGATGAACTGCACAAACGGGTGGTTGGCCAGGATGAGGCGGTGACCCTGGTTGCCGATGCCATTCGCCGTTCACGGGCCGGTTTGTCTGATCCTTCCAGGCCTTATGGGTCGTTCCTGTTCCTGGGTCCAACCGGTGTCGGTAAAACCGAATTAACCAAGGCACTTGCCGGTTTTCTGTTTGATTCCGATGAGCATATGGTCAGGATCGACATGAGTGAGTTCATGGAGAAACATTCGGTTGCCCGTCTTATTGGTGCACCTCCGGGATATGTTGGCTATGAAGAGGGGGGGTATCTGACAGAAGCGGTGCGCCGTAAACCTTATAGCGTTATTTTGCTGGATGAGGTTGAAAAAGCACATCCGGATGTTTTCAACGTACTGTTGCAAGTCCTTGATGATGGTCGCCTGACTGATGGTCAGGGTCGTACAGTGGATTTTCGCAATACGGTCATTATCATGACTTCAAACCTGGGTTCACATCATATCCAAAGCATGGTGGGGCAGTCTTACGAGGCGATCAAAGAGGTGGTGTGGGAAGACGTCAAACAGGCATTCCGCCCTGAATTCCTGAACCGGATCGATGAGGTGGTTGTTTTCCATGCCCTAAGCAGCAAGCATATTGCCTCGATTGCGAATATTCAGCTGAAGCGTCTTGCGCAAAGATTGCATGAACAGGAAATGGCACTTGAGGTCTCCGAAGAGGCTCTGGCCTTAATTGCCGAGAGTGGATTTGATCCGGTTTTTGGGGCTCGACCTCTAAAACGTGCCATTCAACAACACATTGAGAATCCAATTGCCAAAAGAATTCTTGAAGGAGAGTTGGGTCCAAAAGATACCATTCTGGTGGGTATGCAAGATGGCAAGTTTTCATTTGCCCGGAAGTAAACCCTTAAATCCTTAATATATATAGGTAAATGCCTGATATTACAGTATTTTTGCTTGTCATTGAAAACTGTTTGTCAGGCATTTTTTGTTACGGAAAATGTATTTTTACACGAATCAGGGTAATTCCCCGGTAAATTTTTGTTGACAGAGATCCGAATAATCGTCATAGTGTGACGTATAAGATTTTCAAGTTCGTTGATTTTTGCTAGATTCTTTGCTCATGCAGTTTCGTTGTGCTTTTGTCTACTCCTTGATGGTCTTGTGTTTGTTTGGTCTATTTAGACCGTAATTTTAAGGAAATTCAAATGTCAACAGAATCTGGCATCGTTAAATGGTTTAACAACGAAAAAGGCTTCGGCTTTATCAAACCCGCTTCAGGCGGTAAAGACTTGTTTGTGCACCACACCGACATCATCGGTTCAGGTTACAAATCCCTGCAAGAAAACCAGGAAGTAACTTTCGTGGTTGCAGATGGTCCTAAAGGTCCACAAGCCAAAGAAGTATCAGCTAAGTAATTTATTGCTAGCTACAAAAATACCGCCGCAAGGCGGTATTTTTTTGTCTAAAATAGTCTGTTGAAGCGGGTTGTTTTTTAGCAACGCTAAAAAATAAAGAAATTTCATTTTATTTATTTAATAAAAATCAGATGCTTGTGTTCTATTTATTAAAATAGCTGCTTATAAAAAGACATTAGGTAATAATTAAAGTTGATTTTAATAATGAGAATCATTATTATTTAATTTGTGTTGCTGGCAAACAGTCCCCCGAACGGTAGAGACAGGCTAAATGGATTGGTAGCAAATTTTGTAGTGTCGCTGGTCTGATCTTTGGTTTTAGGCAGTATTAATCAAGGTGTGATAAAGGCCAAGCGTTTAAATTAAAAAGTATGTATAAATCTTCAAACATAATTCCAACAGTACCTTTTTCAATTCGCCTGGCAGGTGCTGTTACTGCCGCGGGTATTCTTGCTACTTTGGGGTTTATCATAACTTTGGAGGCACCGGCAACTAATGCGAAAGTTGAAGAAGCGCCAGTGTTTGTTTCAATTTTTGAGGAAACGGTTTCCGAGGCGCCTCAAGGTGAAGTTATGCCTGATGTGATACCGCCGCAGGAAGAGCAAGTTGAAGAAGATATCCCCGAGCCGGAGCCAGAGCCAGTGGTTGAGCCGGAGCCAGAACCAGTAGTTGAGCCAGAACCTGAACCAGTGGTTGAGCCAGAACCTGAGCCTCAACTCCAGCCAGAACCCGAACCTGTCATGCCGGTCAAGCCGCCAGAACCAAAGCCGGAATCCAAGCCTGAGCCACCCAAAATGGTTAAAAAAGAAGTCAAACCCAAGAAAAAGGTGGAGCAGGAAAAACCCAAGCCAAAAACCGTATTGAAGAGCCAGAAAGTGTCTGGGCAGGCTCCTCCAGTTAGCAAAGCCATTGGCGTTCCCCAGGGTAATCCCAATGTGAAGCCAGGTTCAGCATCGGCCGATTCGGCACCGATTGTGGTCAGGCAGGTGGATTACAGGGTGCGCCCCAAAGTTAATTATCCAATGAGTTCCCGGCGGCGGGGTGAAAAAGGAACGGTTATTGTGCGTGTCCTCATTGATCGTGACGGGATAGCCAAGCGTGTATCGGTATTAAAAGGAACGCCTTATGATGCCTTGAACAAGGCGGCCTTAAATGCCGTGCGTCAGGCACGATTTAAACCTCAGACAGAAAATGGTGTGCCACGGGAAGCGCTGGCAGACATCCCAATTAAATTTGAATAAAAGGAAAGAGCATGATTTCGGCATTGCTGACTTCAACATATGGTTCAATTGCGCAAATTGTGACCAATACATCAGGAAATAGTAGTGTTGCCGCTGCATCACTCAATGAGGCCGACACGACTTCAACGGCAGCCCTTAATCTGACGCAGGCTACCACGGTGGCGGCCAGTAACGTTGCTGAAGCAGCTGGCACCGTTGCAACGGCAGTTGTCACTGAGGCGGGTGCTTCACAAATGCTGGGTTTTTTAATGCAAAGTGATGCAGTGGGTAAAACCCTGTTTGGCGTGCTGGTGTTCATGTCTTTGCTGACCTGGTATCTTATCGTGGTTAAGGGTTTGCTTAACTTGCGTGCAAGCCGTCACAGCAAAGCATTTCTTTCCCGATTCTGGAGCGCTTCCTCTCTGGAGCAGGTGGACAAGGATTTGCATAAATTTGGGGCGACAGACCCGTTTTCGCGTCTGGCTAACCAGGCCTTGCATGCGCGTGAGCATCATGCAAAATATGGAGTGACCAATTTGTCAGAAGTGGGTTCGAATGCTGATTTTGTTACCCGTACCATGCGTAAAGTCATTGATGAGGAAACCGCGCATCTGGAAAATGGGCTGACTATTCTGGGCTCGGTGGGTTCAACCGCACCTTTTGTGGGCTTATTTGGAACCGTGTGGGGGGTTTACCATGCCCTGATCAATATCGGCATGTCCGATGGCGTCTCCATCAACAGAATCGCCGGGCCAGTGGGAGAGGCGCTGATCATGACCGGCCTGGGTCTGGCGGTGGCCATTCCTGCGGTGCTGGCTTATAACGCTTTTGTGCGGCGCAATCGGGTCGTATTGGCTTCACTGGATGGTTTTGCCTATGACTTATTCGCCTTTGTCACAACAGGACAGCAGGTGGAAGTTTCTTCCGGCAAAGTCCGTGCCTTGCGCAGTAATGGCACACATCATTAAAGCAGTGGGGTAAATAATGGCATTTGGAAGCTTCGACCAGAAAAACAATTCCAATCATATGGTATCGGAAATAAATATGGTTCCGCTCATTGATGTGATGCTGGTTTTGTTGGTTATCTTTATCATTACTGCGCCCTTGCTGGCACACTCTATCAAAATAGATGTGCCACAGGTAAGCAGTGCCCCTGTTACCGAAGACCCCAAGTCAATTGATTTGGCCATTGATGCCAATGGCGGCATTTTTTGGAATGAATCACCCATTCCCGAGGCGGATTTGCGTGAGATGTTCATTTTACAGGCCAAAGAGATGCCTCAACCGGAAATCAGAATTCGTGCTGATGCAAATACGCGTTATGAGCAGCTGGCCAGAATCATGGCAATGGCCAAAGGGTCTGGCTTGAAGAAGCTGGGATTCATCACTTCACCTGCTTCGCAAAGCGCGGCAAACCCAGGTACAGCTGCCACACCCGCGCCCGCACTCCAGCCGGTTCAGTAGGGATATGCCCGGCGCCAGACACGGTGCATAAAACAAAAGGCCTCGTTCCCAAAAACGAGGCCTTTTGTTTGGATTTTGTGATGTATTTAGCTTTTATCTTCGTTGCGATAATAATTGACACCGATTTTAATCCGTTCACGTCCCTGGTTTTGCCGGTGCCGGTTGGTGTCTCGAAGCGAATAGACGCAGCCGCAATATTCCTGCTGGTAGAATTCTTCGCGCTTGCTGATTTCAATCATGCGGGCCGAGCCGCCGCCTTTGCGCCAGTTGTAGGTCCAGTAAACCAGTTCGGGGTAACGGGCAGCCGCGCGCTCGCCACAGCCGTTAATCTGGTTCATGTCTTTCCAGCGGGAAATGCCCAGCGAGCTGGTAATTGTGTCAAATCCGTGTTCGTGTGCATACAGGGCGGTACGCTCAAAGCGCATGTCGAAACAGGCGGTGCAGCGTTCGCCACGCTCTGGCGCGTTTTCCATTCCCTTGACGCGTTCAAACCAGTTGTCGACATCATAATCCACATCGATGAAAGGGACGTTATGCAGTTGTGCAAAGCGGATGTTTTCTTCCTTGCGGATTTCATATTCCTTGACCGGATGGATATTCGGGTTGTAGAAGAAAATCGTGTAATCAATACCTGATGCAAGCATTGCTTCCATGACCTCGCCAGAGCAGGGTGCACAACAGGAGTGCAGAAGCACTTTACGGTGCCCTTGGGGTAATTCCAGGACAGGTCTTTTGATATCAGTGACGGTAACCATGGCAGTAGGACAAAAATATTGCAAAGATTCATTTTAGAATATTTTTGTCCTGAATTCAGGGCTTTGGCTCATTGTGAGGGATTGCTTTCCTGCTCTCGGGTGCCGGGAAAGACGATTTCCCATAGTTTATCCACCGCTTTGCGTTCGCCAAGCAGCAAATTACTGTCTATGCGTGCCTTTTCCTGCCCAAGCAGCCTGACCGCATGTTGTGTTTTACGCAAAGTACGATAAGCATCCGCCACCTCATTGGCCAGATCTTCGGGAATAAAGCCGCCTTCCGCAGCGATTTTAAGCAAAGCAATATTGCCAAGATTATCCAGCAGCCGTGGGTATTGATGTGAATAGGCCAGCACCAGATATTGGGTCATGAATTCAATATCAACCATGCCGCCGTGGTCATGCTTCACATCAAACATACCCGAATGATTGGGGTGGCCAGCCCGCATTTTGGCACGCATATCGATAATGTCCTGCCGGAGTTGCTCCCGGTCCCTTTCTTTGAGCAGGATATTGCGACGGATCTGTTCAAAGCGCTTGCCTATGGCCTTGTCGCCTGCGCAGAAGCGGGCTCGGGTGAGTGCCTGGTGCTCCCAGGGCCAGGCGTGTTCAAGCTGGTATTTTTCAAAGGTATCAACCGAGATGGCCAGCAGGCCCGCATCGCCATCGGGGCGCAGGCGCAAGTCAATTTCGTACATCCGGCCTGAAGAGGTCATGCTGGAAAGCCAGGTGCTCAGACGTCGTCCCAGTTTTGCATAAACCTCAAGGGCGTAGTCGGCCGGATCATCAAAAAGCAGCACCAAATCAAGGTCTGAGGCATAACCCAGTTCTTTGCCGCCCAGTTTGCCATAGGCAATCACGGCAAAACGCGGGTAGTCAGGTACTTGCTCATTAGTCTGTTCCGGTTTGGGTTTGACGGCAGGCCAAATGCGTTTCAGGCTTTCTTCCAGTAGTAAATCGGCCAGGTCTGACAGATGGTCGGCCAGTTTTTCAACCGACAGGCCGCCTGACAGATCCTGGGCCAATAACTGAAAACTGACCTGTTTCTGAACATCTCGCATGATGTTCATTTGTTGTTCAACGTCAGGTTGTCCGTCTTGCAGTACGCAGGCGTCCAGGTCTTTACTTAGCTGCGTGGCAATATGGGAAAAATCCACGTTTTGCATTAGGGTTTGCCAGTCGATAAGCCCATCCAGCAAAATCGGGTTGCGGATCAGGTAACCGGCCGCCCAGTGGCTGGCGGACATGATGCGGGCAACTCTGGCCAGGGTTTCCGGATACTCGGCCAGCAAGGCAATATAGGCACTGCGCTGTGCAATCGCCTCAATCAGGTCAAACAGGTTGCCGCAGGTCAATTGAGGGTCATCGGTTTTGGCTGCGGTTTCCAATAATGTGGGCAACAGTTTTTTCAGTCGCGTGCGGCTTGAGCCTGAAAGGGTGCGGATGCGACTGCTGTTCAGCAATGCCTTGATGCGGTTTTCAATATACTCATGGCTTTCCGGTGAAAAAAATTGTTGAATCAGTTCAGACAGGTCAGTATTGTCAGGCGTGTCAGAGTGATGGCTGCCAGATGCAGGCTCTTCACCCATGCCTGCGATACGGAATGCGTTTCGAAACGCCCGGGACACCACCCGGCGGTGTTCGTTAAGCTGTGACCGGAATGCCGGCTCTTCCATGTTCATGGCCTTGGCCAGTGCGGCAAATCGCTCGGGGTCGGCCGGCAACAGGTGAGTTTGCTCATCTTCACGATATTGCAGCATGTGCTCTACGCGCCGCAGGAAACGATAGGCATTTTCCAGCAGCAGACCCTCTTCCTTGGTAATGAGTCCTATGCCTATTTCGGCATGGAGGGCGGGTAACAGGCCCCTGAGTTGCAGGGATGGCATTCTGCCGCCACGAATGAGCTGTGACAGCTGAACGGTAAATTCGACTTCACGAATGCCACCTTCACCCAGTTTGATGTTGTGAATGCTGTCCACGCCATTGCGGTTAAGGGCTTTGCGCTGCCAGTCCTGTCGAATGCGCTCGCGTAGCTGACGTAACGAGGCAAGGGCGTCAAAATCAAAATACTTGCGATACACAAAGGGCGTGCGCAGGCTTTTCAGCTGGGCAATGTCCTCTTTGGGCGAGCTTTGTTCAAAATACTTGACGGGAATGATTCTGGCCTTCAGCCAGGCATACCGTTCCCATTCCCGCCCCTGGGTAATCAGGTAATTTTCCAGCGCATCAAGACTCCATGCCAGTGGCCCTGCATCACCATCGGGTCGCAAACGCAGGTCGGTGCGGAAAACATGGCCATCGGCATTTAATTCAGACAGGACGGGCATCATGCGTTGGGTCAGGCGGCCATAAAACTCATGGTGGCTTAAAGGGCGGCGACCCGTGGTTTCACCTTCCTGGGCATACAGCATGATCAGATCGATATCGGAAGAAACATTCAATTCTTTGCCGCCCAGTTTGCCCATGCCCAGAATGATCATTTCCATGGGCCTGCCGGTTTCAGGGTTGATGGGTTCGCCATGAGTGTGCACCAGATCCTGCATGATGCTCATATAAGCTTGCTGCACGGCCAGATCGGCCAGAAAACTCATGCTTTGGGTAACCTCTTCAAAACAGGCCAGGCCATTGATGTCCCGTACCATGAGGGCGCAGAATGTCCGATTCCTGAGCTTGCGCAAAACTTGTTTGCATTGCTCGGTGGCCATGGGTTGATGCACGGGCTGGCCACTTGCCTGCGTAAACCACTGCTGAATGATGTCGGCTGTAATGGGGTGCAAAATGTCCTGGCTCAGTTCGGTTTTCAGCTGTTCATTTGTGCTGATTTTACGTTGCAGGTAACCGGACCATTCAAGGGCGCGGGTTAAGCTTTTGGTTGGCATCATGCGTTCTCAAAAAATGTAAAGATATGTCTAACGACTGTTTCTGTGGCCTGAGGCAATGCTGTATTGGATATAATACACTGGACTGTAACCATCAAGATGTGAGCCGCCCCAGTGAGCGTTGCCAGGAAAATTTTACGCTATTGTCTAGTCGTTTTTATTGGTTTTTTGATTCTGCTGGCTGCCTTGTCATTGGGAGTCAGGTATTTTCTTGTTCCAAACCTGCCTCAATGGCTTCCTCAAATCCAGGCATATATCAGTAAAACGCTGGATATGGATGTTCGGGTCGAGCAATTGTCGCTTGCCTGGGAGGACAGCCCGGTCTTGCAATTGGAAGGCGTCACTATTGAAAATAGTGAGAAAAATGAATATTTGAAGATTAAATCGGTTTCGGCGGGGGTAAACTGGCTGGACTTGTTACGCATGCGTCCTTTTTTGTCTGAAATCAGTATCAATAACGCTGCCTTGAGTATACGCAGGGATTCAAGCGGAAGCATACGCTTGCTGGGGCAAGTACTGGTCGGACAGGACAAAGCCAGCGTGCCCGATACTGCGGTGAATAACGGGGAGTTGTCCTCATTGGCAGGATGGTTGGAATCGCTGTCTTCGCTTAGTCTGAGACAGACCGATTTGATCTGGATTGATGAACAGAGTCAGGCTCGGCCATTGGTATTGTCTGGAGTCACACTAGATATAAAGCGTGCTCATGATGAGCTTGATGTTTCATTTTTTGCCCATTTACCCGAACAGCTGGGTCATTCTCTGGCTCTTGATGCGACTTTGAAGCAGGCTCCGGATGCGGAAGGGCCCTTGCAGTTCAGCGGTAAAATTAATGCAAGGTTAAACGGGCTGTCTTTGCTTGATCTTGCGCCATGGGTAAATATTCCCGGGCAGCTTCGTTCAGGGTATCTCAATCATGCCGCGATTGTCCTGGAAATGGACAGGAATAAAATCGGTGAAATCTCACTGGATGCCGAAGCAAGGGATTTCAGGCTGGAAGATCACTTAAGAAAACATGCCTTTATTGTTGCTTCCGGTCTTTTACGGTTAAAGCTTGATACCAGCTTCAGCAACATTCAGGCGGAAATCAGGCGGCGTTTGCGTGCCACCAATGCAGAACAAATGCCCCATGAGGATTTGGCCACGCTTACTCCCTGGGCATTCTCTTTTATGGCCAGCCAGTTTTTCTATGATGACAAAACGTCCTTTAATGAGCCTGTCAGTCTTGATCAAACCAATGTAACGGGTCGCTTTGAGCGCGATGAGCAACAGTTTCCGTGGGTCAGCATACAACAGGGAAGCATTAAAAATGACGATATAGATATCAATGTCAGTGGCAGTTGGCATTTTGATCCCAATTCGGATAATGGTATTGTTGATCTGCAAGGCGATCTTCATTCACTGAAATTGCCGCATTTGTATCGTTATTTGCCCAATGTTATTGATGAGGATGCCCTGGATTGGCTTACCCATGCCTTTAAGGACGGCCAATTGGACAATGCGCCTTTTACGTTGAAAGGGGTTGTTGATCATTTTCCTTTTGGGCTTCGGTCACAATCCGGTGATTTTCAGGTAAAGGGTGACTATAAAAACTTGGCCCTTGATTATCACCAGGAAGAAATAAAAGGGCGTAAATGGCCAATTGTTTATTCGGAAAACGGCAGCTTTGACTTTCGGCGCGACAAGATTGCCCTGCAGTCCGGGCATGCCTATTTTTTGATTCAGGAAGATCAAAAAATTGATCTGAATGATTTTTCCGGTCTTGTATCCAATATCGAAAAAGGCACGGAGGTGGAGCTGCAAGCCAATTCAATGGCGCCGGCCGAAAATTTTCTGTCGTTTACTCGAATCACGCCTTTGGGTTATCTGATCAATAACGCACTGGATACCGCCAGCGCAACGGGCACCTGGCAAATTCCGTTACGTCTGTTTATTCCGGTGAATGAGGCGGATAATGCCAAGGTAAGCGGAACCATCAATATTCAGGATGCCGATTTTCAATTTGAGCCAGACTATCCCTGGTTAAAAAAAATGAATGGTTCCTTGCGGTTTGATGAAACCGAATTGGTGGCGCAAAAACTTGAAGGGAGCATGCTGGGCGGGCCTGTTACCCTGGATGGCAATATTGGCTCTTCAGGTAAAGCCTTGAGTATTAAAGGGATGTTTACCGGTGAGGGACTCAGGGAGATGCTCTCGGTTAAAGGCATGAGCCGGATAAAGGGACAGGCCAATTACGAGGCGAGGTTTGATTTTCTGGCGGGTGGAAAGGTAAATGTGCAAGTCAATTCCTCCTTGCAGGGGCTGGCCCTGGATTTTCCGGGTGAAGTGGGCAAGGCCGCCGCTGTCTCAAAACCACTGCGGGCTCGCTGGATAAGTGCTGCCAGTAAAAATAACGATAATGCCAGAGTGCTTGAGCTGGAGCTGGGGCAGGGTGACGTCAAGGCTGTTTTTGAGCGAGATGTCCGTTTAAATACCGGCGCTTTCTTTTTTAGGGGAGGGATAGGCATCCTGGCTGCCCCGTCAATGCCTGCCAATGGCTTGAAAATATCTGCCAAGCCGACTTTCATTGATGTCCAGCAATGGCTGGATATTGTTGATGAGTTTGATACTGGAAAAACCGCGGGTAAGCCGTCGCAGGTGTTTCCCGATGTCAGCGCATTGCAGCTGGATGCAACCTCTTTGCGTTATCTTTCACAAACCATTGCCCAGGCCAGGGTTTCGGGTATTAAAAATCCCAAATCATCCGCATGGGGTTTTCGCATTGATGCCCAGGCAGTGACTGGAGACATTGACTGGGTGCCAGGCAAGGTTGCCCATGAAGATTTTGTGGCTGCCCGTTTTGACCGTCTGGCCTTGAATTCAGCAGCTGGGGGTAAAGAAGAAAACAACGCTCAGGCCAATAACAGTACCAATAAGCGCTTGGATTTACCCAGGCTGGATATTAGTGCTAAACGGTTCTTGGTGTTTGACAAAGAGTTGGGCTCTCTTAACCTGAAAGGACGTAAAAAAAACCCGCAGGATAATTGGCAAATTGACAATCTGACCATTAACAATGCTGGTGGCTCTTTGTATGCCACCGGTGCACTTAAAACAGAAAATAACAGTACAGGGTTGGATCTTAAGTTGAACCTGAATTTTTTGGATTTGGGGAAATTACTCTCTGTTCTGCTCGAGAAAACAGTGGTTGCCGGCGGTAAAGGGCATATGAATGGCGCGCTGAAATGGCCCGATATCACCGATCTTGATTTGAATCAGATTGATCTTAATCTTGAGAGTCAGGTCACAGAAGGCAGGTTGCTGAGTATTGACTCGAAAGTGGCCAAGGCCCTGGAGCTGCTGGCTTTGCAATCGATTCGCCGGATTCCGGATTTTGGCAGTACATTGGGTAATTCATTTAAGGATGGCGTCAGTTTTGATATGGTTAGGTCCAGGCTGGAGATGAAGCAGGGTAATATGCAGGTTTCTGATTTTCGACTGAGTGGTCCGGCCGTGGCTATTGTTGCTTCCGGGGTAACCAATATCAATACCGAGGCGCTTGATTTTCAGGCGGTGGTGGTGCCTAATCTTGATATTAGCGGTGCTGCCATTTTGACGGGTGTGATTGTTAATCCGGTGGTTGGTGTGGGCGCTTTTCTTTCTCAGTGGTTATTGCAGGCGCCTTTGCAGCGTTCATTAACGGCCAGATATTTTGTGCGTGGTACCTGGAGTGAGCCTATAATTAACGATGCAGTCTTGCCAACCGAGGAAGAGTTGAAAGATAAAGAGGCGAGCAAGAAAATCAATGATTTATACAGAAGTAATTAAATTATTTACTTGAGCAGGTTGGAAATGAAAAAAACAGGATTGCTTGCCATCGTTATATTATTGGCTGGTTGTGCGCTGCAGGACGGCATCTCAGAGCCGGATTCAAGTGTTACCCGATATATGTGTAACAAAACGACTGCCGTGGCTGATGCGCAAAATGGAACAGCTGCAGCGTCTGAACAGACCTATCCCTGTACCAAAGAAGAGTTTGAGTCCATGAACAAGGTTTATGATTCCATGGAAGCGTTGAGAAAGAGTCTGTAAGCGTGGCAGCTGTTTTCTGGCATGAGATGTGTTACCCGTGTTAGGACAGGAAGCCAACTGGAATTGATGGGCTAAAAAAATCAAGGCCTCATTTTTCATGAGGCCTTGAGGGTGTTTTAAAAGCTGGCAAAACCACTTGCCGGACAGATAAACTATTTTTTGAACAGGATCTTGTCAAACAGTAAACCGGCAAAGGTGGCAACGGTTGCCACAGCTGCCCAGTGCATATCGCCTGAAGCACCCTGAATAACAATTACGTAAGCAGCGGTACCAAAAATAGTGCCAAAAACGGCCCTGATTGCGAAGTACGCCCAGTTTTCATCTTCAATGGCTTTGTTGTTTTCAGGTACGGAAGCAAAACGACAATGCTGATGGTCAAACAGGCAGGTCGCAATTGAAATGATGGAGCCAAGGGCGCCAAAGAACATGGCGATAAAACTGACAGACCAGGTAATGAGTGCGGTAAACAGACCGAATACAATCAGGCCAATCACGAAACCACCGTTTGAAAAACGTGGTTTGCGGAATTCTTGAGTTTGATCGGGTGTTTCTGTGGAAGTGTTTTGTTGATCAAAATCAGTCATGAGTTCATACCCCTTGAAAAATAATAAAATGTGTACGTGTAAATATTGGCTTAATGATTTTAAGTACGTATTAAAGTGTATTGATTAAATGCCCGAGGTGCAACAATGAAACGGAATATTATACTAATCCTTGCGATTTCTTTAACTTTGTCTGCTTGCGTATATGGAGTGGGTGCGGCAGGTGGAAGCGGTGGTGTGGCCGTTGGCGTGGGTACGGGCGTTGCATTTTGAGTATTTTTGACAAATTAAACATAAAAAAATGATGGCTATCCGCTTTTTTGGGTAAAATGACTGGTTATACTATTAATTTTTCCGCAATATAAAAGGTTTATTTAAATGCAGGCAACGGTAGAAACTCTTGAAGGCCTTGAGCGCCAGGTAAATCTAGTCATATCATTAGACGATATCGAAAAGGACGTTAAAACACAGCTGCAGCGTGTGGCCCGTACTGCCAAAGTACAGGGTTTTCGTCCAGGCAAGGCGCCCATTTCTGTCATAGAACGCAGTCACGGACCTGGTATCCGCTACGATGTCATCAATCAAAAAGTAGGTCAGGAATTCGATAAAATCATCAAGGAAGCCGATTTGCGTGTTGCCGGTATGCCTTCCATCGAGCCTAAAACAGAAGGTGTTGAAGAAGGTCAGGTTGGTTTTGTGGCCAAATTCGAAATCTACCCTGAAGTTGCCCTGCCCGATCTTTCCACACTGGAAGTGGTGCGTTTTACCGCTGAAGTTGGCGATGAGGAAATCAACCGTACCGTTGATATTCTGCGTAAACAGCGTGCCACTTACGAAGCCCGTGAAGATCGTGCGGCTCAGAAAGATGACCGTGTTACCCTGGACTTCGTAGGTACCATTGATGGTGTTGAATTTGAAGGCGGTAAGGCTGAAAACTTCCCCTTCCTGTTAGGTCAGGGCCGCATGCTGCCAGAGTTTGAAGAGGCAGCTACCGGCCTTAAAGCCGGCGAAAGCAAAACCTTCCCTCTGTCTTTCCCTGAAGATTACGCAGGCAAGGAAGTTGCTGGCAAAACAGCTGAATTCACTATTACGGTTAAAGAAGTTGCTGAACCTGTATTGCCTGAAGTCAACGAAGAGTTTGCCAAGTCATTGGGCCAGCCAGAGGGCAGCACCGAAAAACTGCTTGCGGAAATCCGTGGCAACATCGAGCGTGAAGTCAAAAACCGTATCCAGGGCCGTACCAAAGGCAGCGTCATGGATGCGCTGGCAAATGCGGCTACCTTTGATATTCCAAAAGCCCTGGTTGAAAACGACGTCCAGGCACGTATTGCCGCCGCCCGCGAAGAGCTCAAGCAACGTGGCGTGCCCAATGCAGACCAAATGCCGATTCCTGCCGAAACATTTACACCGGAATCCGAGCGTCGCGTACGTTTGGGCCTGTTGGTGGGTGAATTGGTTGAGCAAGCCAAGTTGCAGGTTACACCTGAGCAGGTTCGTGCCCGTATTGAGGAATTCTCTCAAAACTACGAAAAACCCGAGCAGGTTATCAGCTATTATCTGTCTGATCGCCAGCGTCGCGCTGAAATTGAAGCGGTTGTGCTTGAAGACAACGTGGTTGACCATGTTTTGTCTTTGGCAAAAGTGGCTGAAGAAACCATCGCTTTTGATGAATTAATGGGAACAATGTAATGATGCACCGTTTTACCGATTTTTATGCGTCCATGCATGGGGGCGAGTCGGTGACGCCGACCAGCCTTGGCTATATCCCCATGGTTATAGAACAGTCTGGTCGTGGTGAAAGATCATATGATATTTATTCCCGTCTTCTGAAGGAACGCGTTGTCTTCCTCGTAGGGCAGGTTAATGATCAGTCGGCCAATCTCGTGGTTGCGCAATTGCTGTTTCTTGAATCGGAAAATCCAGACAAGGATATTTCCCTGTACATTAACTCGCCAGGTGGCGGTGTTTATGCAGGCTTGGCCATATACGACACAATGCAGTTCATCAAGCCTGATGTCGCTACCTTGTGCACGGGCATGGCTGCCAGTATGGGGGCTTTTCTGTTAAGCTCCGGTGCCAAGGGCAAGCGTTACAGCCTGCCCAACTCACGCATCATGATTCACCAGCCTTTGGGTGGTGCGCAGGGTCAGGCTACCGACATCGAAATCCAGGCTCGCGAGATCCTCAGTTTGCGTGACCGCCTGAACCAGATTCTGTCCAGCAATACCGGCCAGCCTATCGAGAGAATCCGTGAGCATACCGAGCGCGATAATTACATGGCGCCCGAAGATGCACTGGCTTACGGTTTAATTGATAAAGTACTTACCACAAGGGCCGCAGGAGTATAGTTTTGCTATACTATCCTTAAAGGTAACCTTACTGGCCGACCTTTTATACGGTCGGCCTTTTTTGCGAGATATACATACATAATATGGCAGATAAAAACAGTTCTTCCGATGGCAAAGTTTTGCATTGTTCTTTTTGCAACAAAAGTCAGGATGATGTTCGCAAGTTAATTTCAGGGCCCGGTTCGATTTTTATTTGTGACGAGTGTATTGAGCTGTGCAATGAAATTATCCGGGACAGTGCGCATGAAGATGCGCGCGAGGCAATCAAGACAGAGTTGCCTACTCCCGCACAGATCAAGTCATTTCTGGATCAGTACGTTATTGGGCAAGACCAGCCCAAGCGTAGTTTGGCTGTGGCGGTTTACAACCATTACAAGCGCATCCGTCATGGTGAGCTGAACAAAGACGAAGAGGTAGAGCTGTCCAAGAGTAATATTTTGCTCATTGGGCCTACCGGTTCAGGTAAAACCCTGCTGGCTCAAACGCTTGCCCGTCAGCTTGATGTTCCCTTTGTCATGGCTGATGCCACTACCCTTACCGAAGCCGGGTATGTGGGTGAAGACGTTGAAAACATTGTTCAGAAATTGCTGCAAAACTGCAATTATGACGTTGAAAAAGCACAGCGGGCGATTGTCTATATCGATGAAATAGACAAAATATCGCGCAAATCCGACAATCCGTCCATCACTCGTGATGTGTCCGGAGAGGGTGTGCAGCAAGCCCTGCTCAAATTAATTGAAGGAACGGTCGCTTCAGTTCCTCCGCAGGGCGGCCGTAAACATCCCAACCAGGATTTTGTCCAGATCGATACCACCAATATCCTGTTCATTGTGGGTGGCGCTTTCGACGGACTTGAAAAGGTCATTCAAAACCGAACCGAAAAATCAGGGATTGGTTTTGGTGCCCAGGTTCAGTCAAAAACAGAAAAAGGCGTCGGTGAAGTCTTTGCCACGGTAGAGCCTGAAGATATCATCAAGTTCGGGCTGATTCCCGAACTGGTTGGTCGCTTGCCGGTTGTGGCAACCCTGGAAGAGTTGAATGAAGAGGCCTTGGTCAGAATTCTGACCGAACCCAAAAATGCATTGGTAAAGCAGTTCCAGAAACTGTTTGCAATGGAAGATGTAGAGTTGGAAATTCGTCCCCAGGCATTGGTTGCCATTGCCAAAAAAGCACTGAAACGTAAAACTGGTGCCCGTGGTCTTCGCTCTATCCTTGAGGCTGCGCTCATGTCAACCATGTTTGACCTTCCATCCCGTAAGAATGTTATTAAAGTTGTGCTCGATGAGGCCGCTGTCAATGGTACCGGTACCCCGTTACTGCTTTTCAGTGATGATGCCGAGGCAGAGAAGTCATCTTCTTCAAACACTAAAACCCGTAATTTAAAAAACGCAGCAGCATAAACAACATTTTGCTAGTATATGGAGACAAGCCTTGAATTTTTCGGTTTGGCCTCCATATTCCTATCATTATTATTTATAACAGATTGTTTTCAAGGAAATTGCTTATGTCTGCGAGTCAAATTTTGCCTGCAGAATCAATAGAGTTGCCGTTGTTGCCTTTGCGTGACGTGGTGGTTTTTCCCCACATGGTTATTCCTTTGTTTGTAGGTAGGCCCCGTTCCATTCGTGCCCTAGAGGCTGCCATGGAGGCTGGTAAGCAAATCATGCTGGTTGCTCAAAAAACGGCCAACAAAGATGAGCCAGCGCCTGAAGATATTTATGAAATTGGCAGTATTGCCACTATTTTGCAAATGTTGAAACTTCCCGATGGTACGGTCAAGGTGCTGGTGGAAGGGCTTCAGCGTGCGCACGTTGAGGAAATCCGGGATACGGAATCCAATTTCATCGGTAAGGTAATGCCTATTGTTCCGTCCAGTGAGGGTACCGCTGAACTGGAAGCTTTGCGCCGTACTGTCGTATCCCAGTTTGATCAATACGTCAAACTCAATAAAAAAATACCGCAGGAAATCCTCTCTTCATTAAATAACATAGAAGAAACTGATCGCCTGGCCGACACCATTGCCGCCCATTTGCCTTTAAAACTGGAGCAGAAACAAAATCTGCTTAACGAACTTGATGTAACGGCTCGCCTTGAGGCACTTCTAAGCCAGATAGAGGCCGAGATCGACATTCTTCAGGTTGAAAGGCGCATTCGTGGTCGCGTTAAAAAGCAAATGGAAAAAAGCCAACGTGATTATTACCTTAATGAACAGGTAAAAGCCATCCAGAAAGAGCTGGGTGAGGGCGAAGAGGGTGCTGACCTTGAAGAGCTTGAAAAGAAAATTGAAGCAGCTCAAATGCCCAAGGAGGCCCGTGCCAAGGCGGATGCCGAGCTTAAAAAACTAAAGCTGATGTCTCCGATGTCGGCTGAGGCAACGGTTGTCAGGAACTACATTGATACCCTGATTGGCTTGCCATGGAAGAAAAAAAGCCGTATCAATACCTCGCTTGAAAATGCCGAAAAAATTCTTAACGATGATCATAATGGTTTGGAAAAGGTTAAAGAGCGCATTATTGAATACCTGGCGGTGCAGCAACGTGTCGATAAGGTCAAGGCGCCAATCCTTTGCCTGGTAGGTCCTCCGGGCGTGGGTAAAACCTCGTTGGGTCAGTCTATTGCACGCGCAACCAACCGCAAGTATGTTCGTATGGCCTTGGGTGGTGTTCGTGATGAAGCTGAAATTCGTGGTCACCGTCGTACCTATATTGGCGCAATGCCGGGCAAGATTCTGCAAAACATGAGCAAGGTGGGTGTTCGCAACCCGCTGTTCCTGTTAGATGAAATCGATAAACTGGGTATGGATTTCCGTGGTGATCCATCTTCTGCCCTGCTCGAGGTACTTGATCCAGAACAAAATCATACGTTCCAGGATCATTACGTTGAAGTTGACTACGATTTGTCTGATGTCATGTTTGTGGCTACCAGCAACTCCCTGAATATTCCTGCCGCTTTGCTGGACCGTATGGAAGTGATTCATCTGTCAGGTTATACCGAAGATGAAAAAGTACATATTGCTCTTGATCACCTGATTCCAAAGTTAATGAAAAACAATGGCGTCAAAGAGGGTGAGCTTAAGATTGAGGAAAGTGCGGTACGTGATATTGTTCGCTATTACACACGTGAAGCGGGTGTGCGGGCACTGGAACGTGAGCTGGGCAAAATCTGCCGAAAAGTCATCAAGGCAATCCTTATGGGTGCCAAGTCTACGTCCAAAACGGCTGCCAGCAAAGCGACTGCGCCCGTTATTGTTGTGACTAATGAAAACCTTGGGCAGTATCTGGGTGTGCGTAAATACCTCTTTGGTATGGCTGAGAAAGAAAACCAGGTTGGCCAGGTAACCGGTCTGGCCTGGACGGAAGTGGGTGGCGATCTGTTAACCATCGAGGTTGCGGCCGTAACCGGTAAAGGTCTGATTCAGCATACGGGTTCTTTGGGTGATGTTATGAAAGAATCCATGCAAGCGGCGCGCACGGTGGTAAGGTCGCGTGCTCACAGGCTGGGTTTTGCCGATAGCATCTTCGAGAAAAAAGATATCCATATCCACGTTCCCGAAGGAGCAACGCCTAAAGATGGTCCTTCTGCAGGTATTGCCATCACTACCGCTTTGGTTTCTGCCTTGTCGGGCATTCCGGTGCGGGCTGATGTTGCTATGACAGGTGAAATTACCTTGCGGGGTGAAGTGCTGGCCATTGGTGGGTTGAAAGAGAAACTGCTGGCGGCACATCGCGGTGGTATCAAAACGGTTCTTATTCCTGAAGAAAACGTCAAGGACTTATCTGAGATTCCAGATAACGTTAAAAACCACCTGGAAATTATTCCTGTGCGTTGGATTGATCGTGTTCTTGAGGTTGCTCTGGAGCGTTTGCCAATACCATTGTCTGAAGCTGAAATTGCCAAGCTGGCCCAAGAGGCATTGGCAGCAAGCAAAACACCAGCCAGTGTTGATAACCCGGTCAAACATTAAAACATTGAAATATTCAAGCTTGAATGTTAACTAGAAATAAAAAATCCAGATTTTCATCTGGATTTTTTATTGCCTGCAATTTTGAGGATTTAAAAACCCAGGTCGTTGCGAAGGCGTTCTTTTTGCTGCCGAAGGTTTTGCAGTTGTTCTAATTCGGGGCTGGTTGTATTGATATTGCCTGAATTGGTATTGCCGCTATTAATGGGGGCAGGAAAGTTGCTAAAGGGTGAGCCCTCTCCGGTCTCGAAAGGAGGTGGATCGGGGTTGATTGCCGGTGCTGCGCCCGGTGCCGGAAAATTGGTCTGCGGCGCGGGGAAACTGTTGTTAATGGTAGCATCACCTGGTGTATTGCTGTTCGGGCTGTCAGTGGCTTCAAACAGCTGCTGATTGGAGGCTGGTGCAACAGGTGTGGGAAAAGGACTGGGGGGAGCCAGTGGTACGGGTGGGATGGCCTGTTTGAGGTCCGGATTGATTTTAAGTGCGTGGGGTTCGTCAGGGGCTTCGGGAGCCGATTCGGGTTCGGTAACTGGCTGCGTAGCGATGGCGGGTATTTGTGGTGCTGGGGCAATAACGTTAACAGTAGACTCCTGTTGTTTGGATTCTGCCGGTTGGTTTTGCTTTAAAGGATCCTTGCCGGATTCAGTGGGCAAGACAGCCGGGGTTTCTGTTGGCGCCAGTTGGGATTCATCGGGTAGCTGGATGGTGCCCGAGACGGTAGTTCCGGACTGGGTGCCGTTGTCTTGCATCAGGCTGTTTTCAACGCCCTTGACGGGGGGGCGGGTAAAAACGTCATAAACAGATTTTCCAATGAAAAACAGGACGCCTGTTGCCACAATAGCCAGAATGGTATTTGAAATAATTGGTTTAGCCATGCTTGAAAAGTGAAGATTTAAATAAGTTGATGGGGGGTTCGGACCTGGCCTGACTAATTGAAAATATTATTGCCGAATTTGTAAAGGCCATCAAAGAAACGCTCAATGGCACTTACATTCATTTCACTGGTGCTTTCACCCAGAATAATGATTTTGGTTTTATATTGATTGCCAGTATTATTGCCTGTTTGGCTGCCATAGGCATTAGGTTGGGTGTAGGCCAGCCGATTTTTGTCAATACCACGGTCGGTCAGGGCTTTCATGAGTGTTAATGAGCGCACCTCCTGCAGCTCCTGATTCAGTTCGCTTGAGCCGGTATTTTCAGAAATGCTGTCAATCAGTACTTTGCGATGGGGGCGCTCTTTAAGTAATTCAGCCACTTTGTTCAGATAGGGGGGCGCATTGGAGGAAAGGGCGGCTGAGCCGGGCATAAATAAATCGCTGTCGCGAGAGGTGAGTGCAACGCCACGGGTATCTTGCGTAATTTGAAGGTGACTCATTCCGTTATTACCCGTGTTTAGGCTTGAACAGGCACTTAACAGGCAAAAAAAAGCAAGAGCGAAACCAAGGTGAATGGATTTGAATGGTTGCATGAGTCTAAATATTGAGAATAAACAATGGGTTAAATTGTAACCCAGATTAATGGTGGAGTGGTTTAGCAGTTTTGTCAGTTGCGCTATTTTGTAACCAGTCTTGATGCATGGGTAAATTCAATAATTGCTTACGTCTTGCAAGGGCATTGATAACAGGAAGTGTTGAAAATAATGCAAGTTTGGTCTGTTTTACAACATTTGATGATGTTTTTTCCATGCAAACACGGCTTTTAATATGCCAAAACACAGAAAATGTTAGAATCAATTAATTATTGTATTTGGTAGAGACTGAAATAAATGAGATCCTTAACTGCACGAACTACGAGAACAGAAACCCAAAATTTCTAGTCGCGATCGTGAGAGTTTTATATTATGAATTTTTCTTGCAGTCTCATCCATAGCGCGACTAAACACTAGTCGCGTTTTTATTTTTTATTAGGGCATTTTAAATGATTCAGATTACTTTACCAGATGGTTCCCAGCGCCAATTCACCGACCCTGTCAGTGTAGGTGAAGTAGCTGCAACTATCGCGCCCAGCCTGGGTAAGGCTGCCCTGGCGGGCAAAGTGGCTGTAGGGTCTGAACAAGCCAGGTTGGTGGATACTAGTTTTGTCATTGCACAAGATGCACAATTGTCCATCGTCACCGCCAAAGATCCCGAAGGCCTGGACCTTATCCGTCATTCTACCGCCCATTTGCTGGCCTATGCCGTAAAATCGCTATTCCCCGATGCACAGGTTACCATTGGCCCCGTGATCGATAACGGGTTTTACTACGATTTTTCTTACAAGCGTGCTTTTACGCCCGAAGACCTGCAGAAAATTGAAAAGAAAATGCAGGAACTGGCCAAAAAAGATGAGGTTGTTACACGTGAAGAGTGGCTGCGTGACGATGCGGTTGCTTTTTTCAAAGAACAGGGCGAGCACTACAAGGCTGAAATCATCGCCTCCATTCCGTCCAATGAGCCCATCAGCCTGTATCGTGAAGGTGATTTCATCGATTTGTGTCGCGGCCCACACGTGCCCTCAACCGGCAAGCTGAAAGTTTTCAAGCTGATGAAGGTGGCGGGTGCTTATTGGCGTGGCAATAGCAATAATGAAATGCTCCAGCGTATTTATGGCACTGCCTGGGCCACCAAAGAAGAGCAGGCCCAGTATTTGAATATGCTTGAAGAGGCCGAAAAACGGGATCACCGCAAGTTGGGCAAAGAGCTGGATCTGTTTCATTTTCAGGATGAGGGTCCGGGCCTGGTGTTCTGGCACCCCAAAGGCTGGAGGATCTGGCAGCAGGTAGAGCAGTACATGCGCAATGTCTACATTGATAACGGCTACCAGGAAGTCAAGGCGCCTCAAATTCTGGATTTGTCCCTGTGGAAAAAAACCGGACACTGGGATAACTATAAAGAAAACATGTTCACCACTGAATCCGAAAATCGGGTTTATGGGCTTAAACCAATGAACTGTCCCGGTCATGTCCAAATTTATAATTCGGGTTTGCATTCATATCGTGAACTGCCCATTCGCTATGGTGAGTTTGGCCAGTGTCACCGTAACGAGCCTTCAGGTTCGTTGCATGGCATGATGCGTGTGCGTGGTTTTACCCAGGATGACGGTCACATTTTCTGTACCGAAGACCAGCTGCAAGATGAATGCACGAACTTTACGGCCCTGTTGCAAAAGGTTTATCGTGACTTTGGCTTTACCGATGTG
Organism: Advenella faeciporci; assembly: GCF_014652395.1. Taxonomy (GTDB): domain Bacteria; phylum Pseudomonadota; class Gammaproteobacteria; order Burkholderiales; family Burkholderiaceae_B; genus Advenella; species Advenella faeciporci. The sequence continues at coordinate 179,482 of NZ_BMYS01000001.1, read as the reverse complement.
CTGTATAAAGTGGCTACCCGTCCTGAAAAGCGCATTGGTGATGATGCCATTTGGGACAAGGCTGAAGAAGCACTCATGGAAAGCCTGCGCCGCTCCGGTTGCGAGTTTGAAATTTCTCCCGGAGAAGGGGCTTTTTATGGTCCTAAAATTGAATATACCCTGAAAGATGCCATTGGACGTCATTGGCAGTGTGGCACCGTTCAGGTTGACTTTTCCATGCCGGTACGTTTGGGGGCTGAATATGTTGATGCCTCCGATCAGCGTCGTGCGCCAGTGATGGTGCACCGGGCCATTCTGGGCTCCCTTGAGCGCTTCATTGGTATGTTGATTGAAAACTATGCAGGTGCCTTGCCACCATGGCTGGCCCCTGAACAAGTGGTGGTATGTCCCATATCAGAGGTATTTTCCGACTATGCCAACAAAGTCGTGGGTATCCTGGGCAAGGAAGGTTTCCGTGCTTCCGCCGATTTGCGAAATGAGAAAATCACTCGTAAAATCAGGGAAAACAGTATGCAGAAAGTACCTTATATCCTGGTTGTTGGCGAAAAAGAGCAGGAAAATGGCGCTGTGGCCGTCCGTGGTCGCGGCAACCTTGATTTGGGTGTACTATCTGTCGATGATTTCGTCGCGCGTCTTCGCACTGACGTGGCTTTACGTCAAGATGTCAAGGCGTAATTTATTATCTTTTTAAGGAGTTGTTAACATCGCAACCGAAAAATCCCATCGCATAAATGCTGAAATACGCATTCCTGAAGTTCGTCTGATTGGCCTCGAAGGTGAGCAGTTAGGCGTTGTGAAAACACTTGAAGCCATTCGCATGGCTGAGCAGGCAGATGTCGATCTCGTCGAGATCGCGCCTAATGCGTCGCCTCCTGTTTGCCGTTTGATGGATTACGGCAAATTTAAATACCAGGAGCAAAAGCGACAGCAAGAAGCCAAGGCCAAGCAAAAAGTGATTCAGGTCAAGGAAGTCAAGTTCCGTCCTGCCACCGATGAAGGTGACTATCAGGTCAAGCTTCGTAACCTGCGTCGTTTTATCGATGATGGCGACAAAGCCAAGGTAACGCTTCGTTTCCGTGGACGTGAAATGGCACACCAGGAACTGGGTATGCGCGTGTTAGAACGAATTCGGGAAGATCTGGGCGATACGGTCCAGGTTGAGGCCATGCCCAAGCTCGAAGGACGTCAAATGGTAATGGTGCTTGCTCCACGTAAAAAAGCCGTGGGCGGCAAGGCTGAATAAACCTGACCATTCAGTTTTTATGACTCAATATATCCCGCTTTAACCGGCGGGAGTTTCTTTGGAAGTATAGCAATGCACGTATTATTCATCATAGACCCATTGCCCTTGTTAAAAGCATATAAAGACACATCGGTCGCCATGATGCGTGCCTTGATAAAACGCGGCCATTCCATCAGTGTTGCCCATCAGGGTGACCTGTTTATTGAAACCGGTCGGGTTTTTGTCCGCTCACGTTCCATACAAATTGAAGAGAATGCCAATTTGCATAGTAATGCCTGGTGGGCCTATACCTCTGAAGGCAATGAATTCCCATTGGTGCATTTTGATGCAACCATTATGCGCAAAGACCCTCCATTTGACATGGAGTACGTTTATTCAACCCACCTGCTGGAATATGCCGGGCAGCAAGGGGCTAAAGTATTCAATTCAGGGGCGGCCATCCGTAACCATCCTGAAAAATTGTCGATTACCGAGTTTTCAGAATTTACCGCGCCTACCCTGGTAACCCGTGATATGGCACGAATCAGGCAGTTTCACGCCCAACACCAGGATATTGTTGTCAAGCCACTAGACGGCATGGGTGGCAGCGGTGTTTTTCGGGTGCTCCAGAATGAGGCCAATCTAAACGCAATTCTCGAATTGCTGACCCAGGAAGGGAATAGAACCATTATGGCGCAGCGCTTCATTCCTGAAATTACCAATGGCGACAAGCGCATTCTGCTTATTGATGGCGCACCGGTTCCTTATGCGCTTGCACGTATTCCGCTAGCTGGCGAAACCAGGGGTAACCTGGCGGCAGGCGGGCGTGGTGTCGCGCAAAAACTTACTGATCGCGACCTGCACATTGCACAAGCCATTGCGCCTGTCTTAAGGCAAAGGGGCCTGTTGCTGGTGGGATTGGACGTCATTGGTGATTATGTAACCGAAATCAATGTAACCAGTCCAACCTGCTTTGTTGAAATTACCGAACAAACCGGTTTTGATGTGGCGGATCACTTTGCCCAAGCGCTTGAAAAAGCGGTTTTATCAGCCTAAGGTTGCTTTATGACTGCGATAGCAATAATTGCTCATGTTCCCTTGGCATCTGCCTTGCACGATTGTGCAACCCATGTCTATGGCAATCTGGAAAACTTTGTGTTCTTTGATATAGAGCCTGATGTGGATCCTGAGCAAAAGGTTGCAGAAATCACCGGGCAGTTAAGAAGCCTGGCCGACAAAAACAATGCGGTGCTGGTATTGGCAGATTTAGGTGGTGCAACACCCGCCAATATTGGAGCTAGGGCGGTGCAGATTTTACAAAAATCCGGTATTCAGGCGCATATTCTTTCAGGTACCAATGCCTGCATGATCCTGAATGCCATTCGTTACCGTGACAAACCCCTGGAAGAATTATGTGAATCGGTTTTCGAGGGGGGTAAAAAAGGCATGAAATGCATTGATCTTGCCAAGGATCAATAAATTTCGGTTATTAACGTATAAGATGAGTTATGGCTTCAGTAGAGATTATTATTAGCAATAAATTGGGATTGCATGCCAGGGCTGCCGCAAAATTAACGCAGTTGGCAAGTTCCTTTAGCAGTGAAATATTTATCAGTCGTGCGACGCAACGGGTCAATGCAAAAAGCATTATGGGTGTCATGATGCTGGCGGCAGGCAAGGGCACGCCCGTTACACTAGAGGCAATGGGTGATGATGCTCCAGAAGCATTGCAACAACTTGAGGCCCTGTTTAATAGTAAATTTGGTGAGCCAGAGTAAACATAAAAATTGGGCCTGCATATGAGAGAGTCAAAGGATATCCCCCCTTCAACCGCTGTGATGCTCATGCGTGGCAAGGGTGTGGCCCGAGGGTTTGCAATTGGTCGTGCGATTATTATGGGTGCAGCCACCCTGGAGGTCGCTCACTATCGCATTGCCACCGAAGATATCCCGCAGGAATGTGCCCGCCTTGATGCTGCGCTTGAAACGGTTTACAACGACCTGCAGCATATTATCAAAAACTTGCCGGCCGATGCACCCAAAGAACTGACCCCTTTGCTAAACGTTCACAGCTTGCTGGTTTCCGATCCCATGCTGTCAGAACAAACCCGGGAAATCATTGCCAGTCGCCAATATAATGCCGAATGGGCGTTAAGTACCCAGGGGCAATTGCTGGCTGATCAATTCTCGCTCATGGAAGATGAATATATTCGTGAGCGTGCCGCCGATGTGAATCAGGTTATTGAAAGGGTGCTGCGGGTGTTGTCAGGCATGGGCTCGTCCCTGTTGCCCGATATGTCACCAGATCTGGATATTAATTCATCCATTGTTGTGGCTCATGATATTTCTCCCGCAGACATGATTAAATTGCGCGGCGCCCGTTTTGCCGCTTTCGTCACCGATCTGGGTGGCGCAACCTCGCACACCGCCATTGTTGCCCGCAGCATGAATGTCCCGGCCGTGGTCGGCATGGGTAATATTCGCAGTCTGGTTCGTGACAAAGACATGTTGATTGTCGATGGTGAGGCCGGTCTTGTCATTGTCAATCCGTCTCCGCTCATTCTGTCCGAATACCAGCAGAAGCAGGATGCGTATATACGGGAACGTGCCGAGCTGATTATTCATAAGGATGAACCGGCCATTACCCTTGACGGTAAAAAGATCAAACTTGAAGCGAATATAGAGCTGCCACACGAGGCCGATGAGGTCATGCACTTGGGGGCTGATGGCATTGGCCTGTTTCGTAGCGAATTCCTGTTCATGGGGCGGGAAACCTTGCCTGATGAAGAAGAGCAATACGAAGCGTATTCGTATGTCCTGAAAACCATGCAGGGCAAGCCCGTTACGATTCGCACCCTGGATATCGGCTCAGACAAAACCCTGGATGGTGAAGCCACGGTTGCCGCCAATCCGGCCTTGGGTTTACGGGCAATCAGGTATTGCCTGTCCCGTCCCGAAATGTTCCAGACACAGTTAAGAGCCTTGCTTAGGGCCTCGGTGCATGGGAAATTAAGGATCCTGATCCCCATGCTGTCTCATATGCACGAGTTGCATTCTGTCAAGCAGGCCATAGAGTTTGCCAAAAACCAGTTGGCTGAAGAAGGTCACGCGTACGCCGATAATATTGAATTGGGCGCCATGGTTGAAATACCGGCCATCGCGATTGCCATTGAGCCGTTCCTGAAACATCTTGATTTTGTTTCTATCGGCACCAATGACCTTATCCAGTATACGCTGGCTATTGATCGGGTCGATAACGAAGTTTCAGACTTGTATGATCCCATGCATCCGGCTGTTTTGCGTTTGATTTCCCAAACCATCCAGGCCGGAGAGCGCGCCGGCAAAGAAGTGGCGGTGTGTGGTGAAATGGCGGGTGAATCCCGTTACACGCGGTTGTTGCTGGGCTTGGGCCTTACCGAGTTTTCCATGCATCCGCAGCAATTGCTCGATGTAAAGAAAATAGTGCGCACTTCCCATACCAATGCCTTAAGAAGCAAAATTGCCACGGCACTTAATCATGCCGAATATATTGATCTGGGGATACTTGAGGTTTAATTGAGTCCTGTCAAGATACTCTTTCCTTTTTACATAATCTTTCCTTTTCACATAAAAAAAGACCGGTTAAAAACCGGCCTGAATTTTGAACACTGAGGAAGGAAGGGCCGGTCTGTGCCGGTTAGATAAACTGGTTTAGCCTGGCATGACAGGCTTTTGTCCGGTCAGGAAATATTGAATGGTTTCATAAACGGTACGGATCTGGTCGCCAAAGGGTAGTGGATCTTTGCTGCGAAAAAACAGGCCTTTGCGGACATCGCCGTTGAAGGCATCGGAAAGACGTTGATCGATGCAGAACTGGCCAATTTTGCTGATACCATCGCGCAGCCCGCATACGCTAAGACAGTTCATGCTTTGTACACAACGGCGAGGATCGGCTTTGGCATTGGCCTGCAGCTTTTGTTCGTTGTTCAGGTATTTTTTCAGGAAAGGGGTCAGAATGCCACGGGCAGGCAGGCCTGCGACAGACATGAATTCAACAATATCTTCTTCCTTGGCTTCGGAAAGCGTTTTCTTGAAGTTGATATGGGCATCGCCTTCCTGGGTAACGGCAAAAGCAGTACCAATTTGAACAGCGCTGGCACCCCAGTCTTTAAGGGCAGTCTGGATTTTCTTGAAGTTGGCCATACCGCCGGCAAGAATAAGTGGAATTTTTTCGTTTTCAAGCCCCAGTTGTTTGAAAACCTGTGAGGTTTCTTCAAGAACCCGCCTGAAGCTGAAACGGTCATTGTTGAGGTCTGTCATGCTGGGAGAGCCCAAGTGGCCGCCGGCATGATTGGGATGCTCGATAATGATGGCATCGGGCAGACGGTTTTTTTTCATCCAGCGCTTAAGAACAATATTGATGCCGCGCGATTCTGACAGGATTGGAAACAGGGCTACATCGGGGTGATCGGCAGCCAGATCGGGTAATTCAAGTGGAAGACCAGCACCCATGACGATGGCGTCGGCGCCTGATTCGCAGGCTTGGGTAATAAGGGCAGAGTAGTCGGATACCGCTTTCATGACATTCACCGCAATCATGCCCTGGCCATTGGTTTGGGCCTTGGCAGCCTTGATTTCGCGATCAAGCGCAATACGATTGAGGATGTCGTAGTTTTCTTGCACCGGAATTTCTTTTGATTTTGCCAAAAGATCGGGGTGCAGATGACGTAAATCGATGCTGGCAATGGTGCCAATGGCATTTTCGCGGGCTACTGCACTTGCCAGTTTGTTGGCTGAAATGCCAACGCCCATGCCACCTTGAACGATAGGAAGCAGCTTGCGGTTTTTAATAAGAAGGGGATCAAGGTTTTGTGTCATGCTTTACAGTATAAGGCGATATCAATAAGATGTATTTTATATATATCTTTAATGATTTCAATTAATTTGTGTATATTGCCTTTTATTTGAATATCTTCCTTGATCCATATCAATAAACAATCCGCTTTCAGAATTTGGCGCTGATGTTTTTGTGATTAATCAAACTCAATAAAAAACGCCATTCATTTTTTATATGAATGACGCAAATGGGATGGAATTTATTTGTAATCAGAGATGGTAACCCTGTTCTCCATGGTGGCTAATGTCCAGGCCTTGGCGTTCAGCGTCTTTTTCAACCCGGATTCCGCCGGTCAACAAGCCGGCAATTTTCAGGGCAATGAAGGTAACAACCGCGCACCATACCGCCGTGATCAGCATGCCTTCAAGCTGGAGCCATACTTGGTAGGGAATTTCGCCTGCCGTTTCAAGCCCGGGTCCGCCCAAGGGTTTTGCATTGAAAACACCGGTAAGCAGTCCCCCTATGATGCCGCCCACACCGTGGATGCCAAACACATCCAGCGAGTCATCGGCGCGCAGGAGCCGTTTCAGGCCATTAACGCCCCACAGACAAAAAGCGCTGGTGACAAAACCGATAATCAGGGCACCTATGGGGCCCACCAGGCCAGCTGCAGGCGTAATGCCCACCAGGCCAGCGACAGCACCAGATGCAGCACCCAGCAAAGAAGGGTTGCCTTTGACTTTCCATTCGAGCAATACCCAGGCAATAACGGCAGCCGAAGTAGCCAGCAAGGTGTTAAAGAACGCAAGGGCCGCTTGTGTGTTGGCGCCCAGGGCAGAGCCCGCATTGAAACCGAACCAGCCTACCCATAACAAAGCAGCGCCAGTCATGGTCATCGTCAGGTTATGGGGCTGCATGGCTTCTTTACCATAACCCAGACGGGGGCCAATCATATATGCGGCAACCAGGGCAGCCACACCTGCGTTAATATGTACCACGGTACCACCGGCAAAATCCAGTGCCGCACCACTAAGCAGGCCCGTAGACGACCAGATCATGTGGGCAACCGGTACATATGAAAATGTCATCCAGATTGCCATGAAAACCAGTACTGCGGAAAACTTGATCCGTTCGGCAAACCCGCCAACAATCAGTGCGCAGGTAATACCGGCAAACGTTGCCTGGAATGATGCGAAGGTCAGTTCGGGAATACTGCCACTTAATGCGAAGGTATCACTGCCCAAGTCATACATTCCAGAAAAAAACAAGCGGCTGAAACCACCGAAAAACGAATTGCCATCAGTAAAGGCCAATGAGTAGCCGTAGGCATACCAAAGAATAATGGCAAGGGCGAAGGTAACCAGGACATGACTCATGACAGACAGAATGTTTTTGCTGCGTACCAGTCCGCCATAAAACATGGCCAGGCCAGGAATAACCATTAGCAGAACCAGTATTGTAGAAATGCTGACCCAGACGAGATCGGCTTTATCCATGATGAAATCCTTTAAATGCAATAATGCGTGTTATTTATTTTAAGTCATTGTTTTTATTAATAAAATTAAATTCAGAGTGCGGCTTCTCCGGCCTCACCGGTACGAATGCGGACAACCTGCTCAAGATTGGTGATGAAAATTTTACCGTCACCTATTTTCCCAGTCGTGCCGGCCTGGCAAATGGTTTCAATGGCTTGTTCGACCATGGCATTCGGAATGGCGGCTTCAAGCTTTATTTTGGGCAGAAAGTCAATAATATATTCCGCGCCGCGGTACAGTTCAGTATGGCCTTTCTGGCGACCAAAGCCTTTTACTTCGGTGATGGTCATTCCCTGTATGCCGATTTCGGCCAGGGCGATTCTGACGTCATCCAGCTTGAAAGGTTTAATAATGGCAGTTAGCAATTTCACGATAGTCTCCATTGCAAGTAAAAATTTGATATTTCAAAATGTGGAATATCGGCTCATTATTGATTAAGCAAAATCCATGCCAAAAAAAAAAGAATGAAATTTGCCCAATAAGTTGCTTTTTGGTGCATAACTTGATTCATCATGGTGCAAAAACCTTAAATTGCGCGCGAGTCTGTCAATAATGGTCAATGCATCAAAAAAAACATCACAAAATGAAATGACATACAGTGGAATCATTGTTTTTTCTTGCGTGTTGGTCGATACTGTTGGATATTTATTTTTTTAGGAGCATGTATGAAATATTCTTTGTCTAAATTAAGTATGCTGGCGGTCGTTTCCTCGGCATTTGTGTTGGCCGGATGTGATCAGGAAACAAAAACAGAAGCCGATCAGGCAGCCACGAAAGCGACAGAGGCTACTAATATTGCAGTTGAAACGGTTAAGGAAGCGGGCCAGCAGGCTGCGGATGCCGTAAAGGCAGGCACTGAAAGCGTGGTTGAAACCGTTAATTCAGCAACCGAAAACCTGAAGAAAGATGTGACGGCAACTGCTGAAGGCTTGTCAGATGCAGCCAAGACTGCCAAAGAGGAAGCCAAGGCAACGACCGAGAGTGTGGTGGAGTCTGTTAAAGAAGTCGCTGCAAGTGCAGAGGAAAAGGCCAAGGCAGCCACTGAAAGTGTGGTGGAGTCTGTCAAGGATGCCGCTGCAAGTGCTGAAGAAAAGGCCAGAGCCACTACAGAAAGTGTGATTGAGTATGTAAAGGAAGCCACGACTGGCGCGGAGCAAAAGGCCGAAGCTACTACTGAAAGTGTGGTTGAGGCCGTCAAGGAAGATGCGGTAAGTGTTGAAGAAAAAGCCGGGACAGCCACCGAAAATGTAGTTGAATCGGCCAAGGAAGATAGCACTGCAGCCCAAGAAAAAGTGGATGCAATCGCAGAAAAAATTTCTGAAAGCACTTCCGGTGCGATTGAATCTGTTAACAGTGCAGCCACTGAAGCTGTCGATTCAGTTAAAGAGGAGGCCTCCAGTGCCATGGGTGCATCCTCTGCAGATAGTACAGCCGCTGATGCTGTAACAGAAGAAGTCAAGCCTGCCCAGTAAGCGGCTTGAATCGGTGTTTGATAAAAACGGGCATTTCAGTTGCAAATGCCCGTTTTTTTTGAATAAGCCTTGGCTTTATCTGAAAAATGCGGGTTTATTAAGCTGAGCCGGTTCATTCTTATTTATAATGAGTCATCTGACTGTAAATACATATTTTTCTCAAGGGTGCCCCATGAAAAGCGGTAATCAAATTTTCGAAGAATTTCAGAAAAACATGCAGGAACTTATTGCAAAAAGTCCTGCTGCCGATATTGAAAAAAATGTAAAGGCATTTATGTCTCAAGGTTTCTCCAAGCTGGATCTGGTGACTCGTGAAGAGTTCGATATCCAGGTGGCCATGGTTGACAAATTGCGTGAGCGCATTGATGCTCTCGAGGGCTTGGTCAAGGCACTTGAAGAAAAAAAACAATAATCGTGTTTTCAACGATTGACAAAAAGGCCTCACCGGGCCTTTTTTAATGGTTTCCACCCGCATAATACAGCGTTGTTGCGGGAGTGTTTATGACATTGGCGGTATTAAAAAGCTGTGCCATTGCAGGCATGCATGCCCCAGAGGTGCGGGTAGAAGTTCATGTTGCGCCGGGTTTGCCTGCTTTCAATATTGTGGGTTTGCCGGGTACTGGGGTGAAAGAAAGTCGTGAGCGTGTGCGTTCGGCGTTAAGCAGTTGCGGTTATCAGTTTCCTGCAGGTCGCCTCACGGCCAATTTGTCACCGGCCGATCTGCCCAAGGATTCGGGCAGGTTCGATTTGCCAATTGCCTTGGGTGTCTTGCTGGCCAGCGGGCAAATTGTAATGCCCCCCGGGCAGGCTGTGGCGATGCTGTCCAGAACGGTCTTTGCCGGTGAGCTTTCATTAACCGGTACCTTAATTCCGGTTGCCGCGCCTTTGGTGATTGGGCTGTCGGTATATCGGCAAAAAATCAAGGATGCGGTTCTGGTCTTGCCTAAAGAAAATGCCGTGGTTGCGGCGCATATCCAGGGTTTGAACGTATTGGGTGCCAAGACCCTGAAAGAAGTGGCCGACTTTCTGGTGGGGCATACCCATCCCGGGTATGAGCTTGCCGGGGAAGTGGCCGCTAAAGAAACCACGGTTTATCCTTGCCTGTCCGATGTCAAAGGGCAGGCAATGGCTTGTCGTGCCCTTGAAATTGCCGCATCAGGGGGCCATGGGCTGCTTATGTCGGGCCCGCCGGGAGTAGGTAAAAGTATGTTGGCGCAACGGTTGCCCGGTTTGTTGCCGGCGCTTTCCAGTGAGCAGCTGCTTGAGGTTACGGCTGTGCAAAGCCTGTCGCAGCGTGAAGCGGTCATGTCCATGCAAAGGCCGTTCAGGGCTCCGCACCATTCGGCGTCCATGGTTTCCCTGATTGGGGGCGGGACCCAGCCAAAGCCTGGTGAAATCAGCATGGCTCACCATGGGGTGCTGTTCCTGGATGAGTTGCCCGAATTTGACCGAAGAGCCCTGGAATCGTTGCGGGAGCCAATGGAAAAAGGGGAAATTTGCATTACCCGGTCCAGCCGTTCGGTCGTGTATCCGGCGCAATTTCAATTGATTTCTGCCATGAATCCCTGTCCATGCGGGTATCTGGGGCATGCCAGCAAACCCTGCGTTTGCACCCCTGAAAAAATAAACCGTTACCAAGGCAAGTTGTCGGGTCCCTTGCTGGACCGGATTGATATGCAAATCACGGTGCATCCTTTTCGCGGAGACTGGGAAACGGCACAGGCTGCCGAGCCTTCGGTGCTTGTGAAAGACAGGGTGGCGTTTTGCCGGCATACTCAGCAGGCACGGCAAGGCAAGCTTAATGCACACCTTGATGCTGCCGAGATTGGCCGGTACTGCCAGTTGGATAGTGCCTGCAACCAGCTTATTCAGCAGGCATGCCAGCGGTTCAGCTGGTCTGTCAGGGTCATGCACCGGGTCTTGCGGGTGGCCCGTACTATTGCCGACATGACCGGAAAAGATGGGATTGATACTGTCTCGCTTTCTGAAGCCATCAGCTACCGCCAGCAAATGGATTAACAGCAGGGGTATTGCTTATCCTGCTGCCTGGGTAGCGTGTAATGTGTCAAGGCCGGTGCGTAAACGAAGGCATTAAGCCCGGTAAAAATGCCCGCGTGTATATTTTGCCTACACAATCGGATTTATTTTCCACTTATATTAGACAATAAAACAAAAATCATCGTATAATCAATGGTTTCCTGCAACCTCTTAGGTTTGCCCGGTGAATAGCGTGAACAAGTGGGCTTATGGCTTTTGTTTATCAGTTATTTCTTAGGGTAAATTCGAACGAAGCCTTGTATGGGAATTGATTAGGGTTTTGCAAGTTCCGGCAGTTGGCTGGGCACCTTTAATCAGCATTATTGGGTTATATCATGCCAAAAATGAAAACCAAAAAAGGCGCTTCCAAGCGCTTTAAGGTTCGCGCCAGCGGATCTATCAAGCGTGGTCAGGCGTTCAAGCGTCACATCCTGACCAAAAAAACAACCAAGAACAAACGCCAGTTGCGTGGTTCTGCTGCAGTTCACGATTCAGACGTGGCTTCAGTCAAGGCAATGATGCCTTTCGCTTGATAGGAGAATAATATGCCTCGCGTAAAACGCGGTGTTACCGCACGTGCTCGTCACAAAAAAGTTATTGCTGCAGCTAAAGGCTATCGTGGCCGCCGCGGTAATGTATTCCGCATTGCCAAACAGGCAGTGATGAAAGCCGGTCAATATGCTTATCGTGACCGTCGCAACAAAAAACGCACATTCCGTGCACTCTGGATTACTCGTATCAATGCTGCTGTTCGTGAACATGGCGTTACATACAGTGTCTTTATTGCTGGCCTTAAAAAAGCGGCAATCGAACTGGATCGTAAAGTTCTGGCCGATATGGCTGTTAACGACAAGGCAGGTTTTGCCGCTATTGTTAACCAAGCCAAATCAGCCCTGGCAGCCTAAGATCCAACAGTTGTAAATTAATTGCTGTACCCAACAGGCGGGGCTCAATATGGGTCCCGTTTGTTTTTTTAACGAATGGTAATTTCATGACACAGTCGCTCGATGAACTTATAAGCCAAGCCCAGGAAAAATTCGCAGAAGCGGCCGATGCAGCCGCCCTGGAAAATGAGAAAGCTAAATTTTTAGGTAAAAACGGTGTAATTACCGGCCTGATGAAAGGTCTGGCGCAGTTGGCACCTGATCAAAAGCGAGCAGAAGGTGCCCGTATCAACCAGGCCAAGCAACAAATAGAGTCCTTGCTGAACGAGCGCCGTGATGAATTTGCCAAAGCCGAATTGAATAAACGTCTGGCAGCCGAAACCATTGATGTCAGCTTGCCCGGCAGAGGGCGTTCCAAAGGGGGTATTCACCCCGTTATCCAGACCTGGCAGCGTATTGAGGAAATTTTCCGTTCTATTGGTTTTGAAGTGGCCGATGGCCCCGAAATTGAAAATGACTGGACCAACTTTACTGCCCTGAACAACCCCGAGAACCATCCGGCACGTTCAATGCAAGACACCTTCTATGTCGATATGGACGATGCGGGTGGCTTGCCTTTGTTGCTTCGCACCCATACCAGCCCCATGCAGGTGCGTTACGCCCGCATGCACAAACCCCCTATTAAAGTGATTGCTCCCGGTCGCACTTATCGTGTCGATAGCGATGCCACACACTCTCCCATGTTCCATCAGGTAGAAGGGTTGTGGATTGCCGAAGATATTTCTTTTGCCGACCTGAAAGGGGTGTATACCAATTTTCTGCGTGCGTTTTTTGAAACCGAAGACTTGTGCGTGCGTTTCCGTCCTTCATTCTTTCCATTCACCGAGCCTTCTGCCGAAATCGACATGATGTTCACTTCCGGGCCCAATCAAGGGCGCTGGCTGGAAATTTCCGGCTCGGGACAGGTGCATCCTACCGTGGTTAAAAATTACGGACTGGACCCCGAAAAATATATTGGCTTCGCTTTTGGCTCTGGCATCGAGCGCCTTACCATGTTGCGTTATGGTGTTAACGACCTGCGCCAGTTTTATGAAGGTGATCTCCGGTTCCTGCGCCAGTTCAACCGCTAAGTTGGCCTGCAGTTCAGGCAGTCATCCAATCCATTGCAAAGAAACGAATTATTATGTTATTTCCAGAATCCTGGCTTAGATCCTTGGTTAATCCGGCCATTAACACAGAAGAATTGTCCCATCGCCTGACGATGGCTGGTCTAGAGATTGAAGACACCGCACCGGTTGCACCGCCATTCACTGGTGTGGTGGTTGCCCATATTGTTGAAGTCGCCCCTCACCCCAACGCGGATAAGCTGCGTATCTGCCAGGTTGATGACGGCTCTGGCGAGCTGCTGCAAATTGTCTGTGGTGCGCCGAATGCCGCCAAAGGCATTAAAGTGCCATTGGCTAAAATAGGGGCTGTGCTGCCAGGCAATTTTAAAATCAGCAAAGGCAAGCTGCGTGGTGAAGTATCTTTTGGCATGTTGTGTTCCGCACGTGAATTGGGTTTGTCCCAGGATCATGGCGGCTTGCTGGAGCTGGAAGCGTCTGCGATGGTTGGCCAGGACATTCGTCAGGCCCTGGATCTGGATGACACCGTTTTTGAAATCAAATTAACCCCCAATCGTGCCGATTGCCTTTCCTTGCATGGTGTTGCCCGTGAAGTCTCTGCGCTTACCGGTGCTCCGCTCAAGGCGTTTGATTTTTCACCGGTTGCGGTTTCCATCAACGACAAGCTGGCTGTTAATGTGCAGGCCCCTGATTTATGCGGTCGTTTTGCCGGTCGTATCATTAAAGGTGTTAACGCCAAGGCGCCAACCCCAGCCTGGATGAAATCCCGCCTTGAAAGGGCGGGGCAGCGTTCCGTTTCCGCGCTGGTGGATATTTCCAACTACGTCATGCTTGAACTGGGCCGTCCCACTCATGTTTTTGACTTCAACAAAATCAATGAGGACCTGGTGGTTCGCTGGGCCAAAAAAGGTGAGTCACTGAAGCTGCTGAACGGTCAGACCGTAGAGCTGGATGAAGAAGTGGGTATTATTGCCGCCGGTGACACCATTGAAAGCCTGGCGGGCATCATGGGGGGCGATGCCACTGCGGTGAGCCTGGAAACGACTGATATCTTCGTGGAAGGTGCTTTCTGGTTCCCGGAAGCCATTGCCGGTCGCAGCCGCCGCTTTAAGTTCAGCTCCGAGGCCAGTCACCGTTTTGAGCGTGGCGTGGATTTCCAGAACGTGGTTGAGCACCTTGAGTACATCTCTCGCCTGATTCTTGAAATTTGCGGTGGCCAGGCCGGTCCGGTCGAAGATCAGATAATCAATCTGCCACAGCGTAACCCGGTTTCCATGCGGGTTGCCCGTTGCCGTAAGATTCTTGGCATTCCGGTCGATACGGCAGAAATTGAAAAAATCTTTACACAGCTGCAATTGCCTCACACCTTTGATGGTGAGGTGTTCACGGTAACCCCACCTTCATACCGCTTCGATATTGAAATTGAAGAAGACCTGATTGAAGAGGTTGCCCGTATTTATGGTTTCGAGCGGATTCCCGACAATCCACCCAAAGCGCTGGCCTCCATGCTGCCAAGCAACGAAACCCGGCGCAGTGAGCACGACATGCGTTATGTCATGGCCGATCTTGACTATCAGGAAGTGGTTAATTTCAGTTTTGTGGAAACAGACTGGGAAAGTAATTACATGGGTAATCAAAATCCCATCAAACTGCTTAACCCGATTGCCAGCCAGTTGGCCGTTATGCGTTCTGGCCTGATTGGTGGGTTGATTGCCAATATTTGTCATAATGCCAAGCATAAACAAACCCGCGTCCGGGTGTTTGAGCTGGGTCGTGTGTTCAGTCGCAATGCTGCCGTCAAAGACGGCGATCTGACGGTGGCCAATATCAGCCAGCCTTTGCACCTGGCTGGCGCGGCCTGGGGGCCTGCCGTTCCCGAGCAGTGGGCAGAGCCGGTGCGTCAGGTGGATTTCTTCGACGTTAAAAATGATGTTGAAAACCTGTTTGGCAAAAAAGCAGAACTGTTAAGATTTGTGGCGCAACCGCATCCTGCGTTGCATCCTGGCCGTAGCGCTGCCATTTTACTGGATGGCAGGCAGATTGGTTTCATGGGTGAATTGCATCCCCAGTGGGTTCAGGACAACGAGCTTGTACATGCACCGGTGGTTTTTGAAGTGTCGGTCGATGCGCTTTCCCATATTGCCTTGCCCGAAGTCAATAACCTGTCGCGTCAACCCCTGGTTATTCGGGATCTGGCTATCTGGGCACCGGTTGAGTTACCTGTCCAGGCAATTCTGGATACCCTTGCTTTGCATCAAAAAGATTTGCAAGAGCTTGATATTATTAAGGAAATTTCTTTGTTTGACGTCTGGCGTGATGTAAAATCCGAGTCTGGTGAGCGTAGTCTGGCTTTCCGTTTTGTACTTCAGGATCCGCAGGCAACACTGGAAGAAATGCGTGTTGAACAATGCATGGCATCTGTTCTGAATGTTTTGGTCAATGCACACAATGTGCGTCAACGCTAAGGCAATATTGAAATGGCAGAAGAAAATACTACCCTTACCAAGGCCGAACTGGCCGAAATGTTATTTGATCGTGTTGGCCTGAACAAGCGTGAAGCCAAAGACATTGTAGATACCTTTTTTGAAGAGATACGCGAATCCCTGGCAAAGGGTGAACCTGTGAAACTGTCCGGTTTTGGCAACTTTCAGGTACGCGACAAACCGGCCCGTCCCGGTCGCAACCCGAAAACGGGTGAGGTGATCCCGATTGCGGCGCGTCGTGTCGTGACCTTTCATGCAAGTCAAAAGCTTAAAGCAATTGTTGAGCAGGGTGAGGCCTATGATCCCAATTCTGAATATGCGCTTCAGGATTAAGGTGTATTCCATAAAAGATCATTTGGGTTTACAATCAAGCGATGAATCAAAAAGCCAATACCACTTCGACCATCTTGCCGCCCATTCCGGCAAAACGATACTTCACCATTGGTGAAGTATCCGAATTATGCTTGGTAAAACCACATGTTTTACGCTATTGGGAACAAGAGTTCACCCAATTGAATCCTGTTAAAAGGCGCGGTAACCGTCGTTATTACCAGCACCATGAAGTGCTGTTAATTCGCAAAATACGCGATTTGCTGTACGAACAGGGTTTTACCATCAACGGGGCGCGTAATCGTCTGGGTGATGCCCGTGATATCCCGCATGACCAGGATGCCGCCGTTCGTCTTTCAGGTGCAGAGCTTCAGTCTTTGCGCACTGAATTGAGCGATATCGTGGGTATGTTCAACAACTTGCTTAAAGATCGCGGCTAACTCTGTAAAACGTACCGTTTTGCATAAACAGTGTAAGCCTGTTTTGAAAAAGCCGCCCCAAAATCTGGCGGCTTTTTTTATTAAAGACAGGAAACTTCCTGCCTGACTGCTTAGCGGTCCATAATCAGGATGTTTTTATCTACATTATTAATATTGGTATGACCGCAAAACGCCATGCTGATATCCAGTTCATTGGCAATGATTTCCAGTGAACGGGTCACGCCATCAAGGCCATATGCACCCAGTCCATAAAGGAAGGAGCGGCCAATTAATGTGCCTTTGGCACCCAGGGCAATGGCTCGCAATACATCTTGTCCCGAGCGGATGCCGCCATCCATCCAGACTTCGGTTTGGCTACCCTGGTTTTTAACTGCTTCCACAATATCGGGAAGAGCGGAAATTGAAGAGGGGGCGCCATCCAGCTGGCGTCCGCCATGGTTGGACACGACAATCGAATCGGCACCGCTATTGGCAGCATGCAATGCATCTTCCTTGTCCATGATGCCTTTGATGATCAGTTTGCCACCCCATTTCTTTTTAATCCATTCAACATCGTCCCAGCTTAGGGTCGGGTCAAACTGTTCGGCCGTCCAGGAGGCCAATGAAGACATATCGCCAACCCCTTTGGCATGTCCCACAATATTGCCAAACGTACGGCGTTTGGTTTGCAGCATATGCCAGCACCACTCTGGTTTAAGGGCCAGATTCAGCAAATTCACCAGTGTGGGTTTGGGTGGGGTGGATAGGCCGTTCTTGATGTCTTTATGACGTTGGCCCAATACCTGCAGGTCTAGTGTGAGCATTAAGGCAGAGCAATTGGCGGCCTTGGCGCGGTCAATCAGGCGTTCAATATAGTCTTTGTCACGCATGACATACAGTTGAAACCAGAAAGGTGCGGATGTATGGGCAGCCACATCTTCAATAGAGCAAATGCTCATGGTGGAGAGTGTGAAGGGGATGCCGAAGCGTTCTGCCGCCTTGGCTGCCAGGATCTCTCCATCGGCGCGTTGCATGCCGGTTAAGCCGGTAGGTGCGATGGCCACGGGCATGGCGGTATTAATGCCAATCATTTTGGTTTTCAGGCTGCGGCCTTCCATATTCACGGCAACACGCTGGCGGAATTTGATTTTCTGGAAATCGCTTTCATTGCTGCGATAGGTGGATTCTGTCCAGGAGCCAGAATCGCAGTAATCGTAGAACATTTTGGGAACTTTGATTTTGGCAATGCGTCTGAGGTCTTCAATGCAGGTTATTTTTGCTAGATTTGCCATTAATAATACCTATCCGGGTGATCAACTTTAAATATTCAATTCTATACTGTTATGCCTGGGCCGTCATACAAGGCCCATGAAAATGAAACATCCTGCCTTGTGGGCAGGATGCGGGCAAGTACTGGGGAGGTGCGGGTGTATAAAGGCACCATCCATGATGGCAGGTGCCAGGGCCCAATGGGCCTAGTTGCCTGGCGCCCAGCGAATGACATTGCTGACCCGGGCATTTCCCTGAAGCCTGAAAGTATTGCTTTGGGTTTGGTTGTTATAAGTTGCTTTCAGGTTATACGTGCCATCGGGCAATTTGATATAAAGCAGCGGACCGGTATCGCTGGCTTCAAATACCGACTGGTTGTGCTGGTTGGTAACGACGACCTGTACATTGCCCAGATACGCACCGGCGTTGTCGGCAAACGTTAAATGTACATTGTAATTACTGGATTGTGCCTTGATTTCGTTTTGTTCGCTATTGCCAAAACCACCGGTGATATATTGGATTGATTCGTTTGACTGGTTATAGGTTTGTGGTTGTACCTGGGCTTGCACCATATTTTGTGTGCCAGCGTAAAGCCCAAAAGCAATGGCAGAAGTGAGCATGAATTGCTTGATGACTTTGGGATCAAAATGATATGTTTTTTGCATGGTACTTCCTTTTTTTGAATTTACAACTATCTAAAAGGGTGCCGATGTAATGCAGGCAGTTTGACCTTTTAAGTGCGTTTCATTGTACAGGCCTTGCATGCGCTTGCATTATTCTGAATTCCACTGAAATATTTAATCAGAAAAATACCATGATATCAATAGATTAAGTGTGTGGGGTTTTTGCGTTTATTGCCCAGGACGTTACCAGGGGCCTGCCTGTCAGCGTTTTCAGGTATTAACTTCGTATATTCAATTGGCATATTAAATGACTTAAAACCGTATGTTTTGAAACGCCCGTGTTCTTTTCTGCATCTAATGGGCAGATAACCCCAGGATGGGGGTATTTGTTATTGAACAGGAGAAAAGACATGAGTAAATTATTGTTACCCTTAGTGGCCGGTGCCCTGGTGCTGGGGTCTTCTTTTGCGGTACGGGCACAACCCGTTAGTGATGCTATCGTGAAAGCCCCTCCGGCAGAGCCTTACAGGGCTGTTAGTTCCCTGGTGAAATTGCCTGATTTCATTCCGGGCTTGGGACAGCTGTTTGTTGATCCTGCCACCTTGCCCGCAGGGCCATTTCTGGCCTATGATCGCGACGGCAAACTGGTAAGCACTGTTTATATGATTCCCATTAAGGACATGACAGCTGAAAAATCATTTTCAGACCTGAAAGTACCCGGCATTGCCGTGGATCACACCGATATCATGTATAACGCCGGTCACCCTGGTGTAGAGGTGCCTCATATTCATATTGTGCTGTGGCATATTCCCGCAGGGGAAGAAAGCAGAGTGGCAAAATGAACAGGCAACGCAGAAAATTCATGCTGCATGGTAGCGGGCTATGGCTGGCTGCCAGTTTTTATCCGGGTTTGCTTTTGTCTGAAAATGTGATGGACATAGTAATGGCTGGCACGGTTGGTGGCGCGCATGTCTGGTATGATCCGTATGGCTTGCTTATTCAAGCGGGGCAAACGGTAAGGTGGGTGAATAAAGATCCCGGCAATACCCATACCGCTACGGCCTATCACCCGGATAATTATGGGCGATCCCGCCGAATTCCGCTTGGAGCGGCTGCCTGGAATTCAGGGTTTCTTTTACCTGATGAGTCTTTTTCAGTGACTTTTGAAAGGGAGGGGATTTATGATTTTTACTGCCTGCCTCATGAGCATGCGGGTATGGTTGGAAGAATAATTGTTGGCAAACCCGACTTGCACGATTGGTTCGGCCAGGAAAATGCTAATAAAGACGTGCCTACGGTTGCTTTGAAGGCTTTCCCGACGGTGGATAAGATCCTGCAAGAAAAAATAGTTCGGGTATAAATTGAAAGGCGTCAATTACGGTAGCCGCGACATGACAGCGGCTACTATCCTGTCGCAACGCTCGCCATCAAAGGCAAAGACATTACCGTAAGCGGTTTCAATTTCTTTTGACAGGGCTGCCTGCATTAACTGCCTTGCCCTGAAAA
The DNA here is from genome assembly GCF_014652395.1 of Advenella faeciporci. GTDB lineage: Bacteria > Pseudomonadota > Gammaproteobacteria > Burkholderiales > Burkholderiaceae_B > Advenella > Advenella faeciporci. The sequence goes on along the minus strand of NZ_BMYS01000001.1, from coordinate 159,763 downwards.
AATGGGTTCGTACCGTTGCCTCGGGGATATCCAGCATAATGGCTATTTCAGTGGCTGGCATTTCCTCAACTGCCCTTAATATGAACACGAGCCGAAGCTGGTGAGGCAGGGTGTCCAGCTTTTGCTCTATCAGGTGACGTATTTCTGTTTGTAGAACCTGTTGTTCCGGCTCTGAGTGGGTATCGATTTTCATATTGGCGCCTTCGGCAATATCGGCAGAACTTATGTTTTCATGAAGTTCAACAACATTATTCCATTGCCGCTTTTTGCGTATTCTACCCAAGGACTCATTAATCACAATCCGGGTTAGCCAAGTGGAAAACAAGGCCTCTGCCCGAAAAGTGGCCAGATGTAAAAAAGCATGGATATAAGCTTCCTGCAGGGCATCTTCAGCATCGGAATCCTGTTTCAGGATACTTCGGGCCACGCGGAACAGGCGCGGGTTATACCTTCGCATAAGAATCGCAAAGGCAGATGTATTGCCGGCAATAACTTGAAATACCAGATCGTTATCTGATGTTTCTACAGAGTTTGTGTGTGGCTTGTCCGGTGGCATAACACATCTCCTGATGGTCTGTATGTCTGTTATACCTGCATTGGATGCATTTCATCAACAAAATGTTCTGTTTGTCATGTCAAAAAAAGCTTGAGGATGTTTATCCATGGGTGGGCCAATAATAACTGTCAGGAAGGGCACGCGCACCAAAAATTGCCTGCCCAACACGTACCACCGTGGCGCCTTCTTCCACCGCCATTGCATAATCGCCCGACATCCCCATGGACAGCTCGTGCAGTTGCATATTGGCGGGGGCGTCTTGCTGGCGTTGATCGCGAAGGTTGCGCAACAGGCGAAAACAGCTGCGTACCCGTTGCTCATTATCCGATAAGCAGGCCAGCGTCATGAAGCCTTTTACTTTCAGGCAGTCAAAAGAGGCAAGGGACTTGATGAAAGCAGCGGTTTCTTCCGGGTGAAGACCGTATTTGCTGGTTTCACCAGACGTATTGACCTGTATGAAAACATCGATTGAACGGCCTTCTTCCTGTAGCTTGCGTTCTAGCGCCTCGGCTAACCGGATGCTGTCCAGTGCCTGGAATTCTGCTGCAAATTTGGCCACAAACTTGGCTTTGTTGGTTTGCAAATGGCCAATAATAGACCATTGCAAGTCATTCAGTGCGGACAGGGACTGCCATTTGTCAAAGGCCTCTTGCACCTTGTTTTCACCCAGAAAATGGCATCCTGCCTCGTACGCCAGTTGAATGCGCGCCTTGTCTACCGTTTTGCTAACGGGTAACAGGCGTACGGTGTGGGCGTCCCTGCCCGAGCGTTGGCAGGCGGTGGCAATTTTTTGCCTGACCACAGCCAAATTATGCTTGAAATCGTCAACGGTTAACGCGGTGGGGTAGCGGTTTTCCTGAGTGGGTGTTGTCATAAGTAATTGAACAATTAGCCTTGTATCTGGAAATCAATCACGATTTCGCCAGGCTCACGGGCAACATAGGAAATGGCAACCTGCTTACCAAAATGAGCCTCGATTTGCGCCAATAAGGGCAAGGGATCGTGATCATTGCAAAAACGCATCGTCTCGCCCGGATGCAGGGCAGACAAGGCACCAAAAATGGCCGCATGACGAAAACGTTTAGCAACGCCACGTGCATCAAACGGGTAAACATGCGGATCAAACATAGGTAAAGATGTATCTTGAGTCATGATAGTCGAAATAAAGTAAATGGATAAGAGGATGGCGGGTGCAATGTACCAAGTGGTACAGGGAAAGTATTGCACCAGGATTTAATTATAGTCACGACTTTTTCCCGCAAGGGGAGGAACCATCATCATCTTAAGGTTACTTGAGTAATTTACTTGGGTATTATTGATGCAGGTTAAGGGAAAGCCCTGAGTGTGTGTTTTTTCATACAGAAAAATGACTTTTCTGGACGCTTGAAAATTTTCAAAAAACCAAAAATCGCACATTATTTATTTATGCATGAAATAAATATTTTTTTTAATACGATTGTGGATATTTTTTATCCACTTTAACTGTGGATAACCTTGCGTATAAGAAATTAGCAACTCGCTTAAGTCTTGATCTGACAGGGAATTTTTGTCAACTGCTTATGAAATGATCAGTGCTGTTTTGGCTACAGAAGAGAATGTGGGGAATGTTCATGCCAGTCGATTGTCAAGCAAAAATGCCTGAAAATGAAAAATATTATAGAAAAAATAAAAGGAAGGGGCTTGCAATTTGTCTTAGGTTGGGCTATAGTCTCATTCTTACTTACACAGCTTTGTGCGAACAGGCAAATAAGTAACAGTCGGGGCGTAGCGCAGCCTGGTAGCGCACTTGCATGGGGTGCAAGGGGTCGAAGGTTCGAATCCTTCCGTTCCGACCAATTAAATAAATCAAGGACTTACGTGAAAACGGGAAGTCCTTTTTTTATGTCCGTTGGGTTGAGGGGTAAACTAGTTAAAAATTTGGCTAAGTAACATTTTGTATGCGTTCCCACGCGGGGTGAACTGACCCCATCGTATCAAAAAATAACGTTGCTGCTTAATTAAGTTATGAAATTTTGCACCAGGGCTTGTAAAGCAACGTTTATTTGTTTGACGCTTTCCTGTGTTAATTGCGTTAATCCCTGCGCAAATACATTTTCAAGGCTCACCTGTACCCAAATGCTCACTTAAATAGCTTGTTGCATCGTTATCTCTTTCTCAGGGTTCAACTTCACTGGTTCAGTTGGTTCACAGTTTCTGACTTGACGTGTACCCCAGCGTGATGGCTTGTTCTCCAGCCTGCTCTAACACCGCTTTACGTTGAGCTAGCAACGCGGTGTTTTCGCCGTCATACATTGAGTTGAAAATATGAGCAATCCCTCTAACCTTTACCGAGTCAATGTTAGAGGAATTATTAGTTTATTTTGCACAATCAGACCTGAGCGTACTAAGCCCGTGGCCAATGGTTATGGCAGTTGGTGTAACCTTTTTGAAGGCATTATAACCCTGTGTATTGAAGCGGTCGTCGCAGTTAAAACGGGCATCCATCACGTAGTTTTCTCCGGCGGCTTGTTCCATATGGTTTTGCCATGCTGTAGCGGCATCAATGGCAGCGTCACTAACAAGTTTAAATTCAAGTAGTACTTCCATGAAGTTTATTGCATGAGGCCCTTCCCAAAGCGCATAAACCGATGGATCATAGGCATTACCGCACATGCCTAAGCAATCGGCCATAAAGGTAAAATTATCAAATTCAAAAGCGCCAACGGTTAACGGGGTATTGGCTGGTGGTGCGTAAGAGTCAATGAAGGTACTTAAATCAGCTTGGCATTTATCATTTAATTCTATGCGCAAGGCAGAGACATCGTTGTTATCAATCGTAGCAGTGATATTGCATCCTTGTACCCTGAAACTATGCTCATTGCCTGAAGATTTTCGGGGAATGCCCGCGATTGACTCAAAGTAACGCTGAGTAGTGCCAAGCATATCACCGTTGAAAACTTCTTTGACCGTTTTAGCTTGCACAGCGTTGGCAAAAGGGCTGATTAACGTTGAGGCGATGAGCATTTTGGGAAGGAGTGACATGAACAAGATCCTTATTGCTGTGGTTGTATAAAATTGAATGTAAGCATATTTTATATTATTAAGTTTTGGTAAGTTTAACCGGTTACTCATGGTAGTGTATGGTTTTGGTTCAATTGAATTCAGGTGGTGGGATTATGGCGGTTCGTTGGTCGAAAATTTTGTTGATAACGGCAATTGCCTTGTTTGCGTCGTTGGTGGCTTTTGGCAATATCACCGACTACAACAGTAATTTTTCATTCGTGCAGCACGTGTTGCTGATGGATACCATTTTTCCAGATTCCACAATTTCTTATCGTGCCATTCATTCGCCGGTATTGCATCATGCTGCGTACCTACTCATCATTGGGCTTGAGGTTTTTACCGCCCTGTTGTGTTGGTGGGGTGCGGGGCGCTTGTTAGTGCGTAGAAAAGCATCGGCTTATAATTTCAACCGGGCAAAAAATATTGCCGTCTGTGGGCTAACGCTTGGTTTCTTACTGTGGCAGGTTGGTTTTATGTCGGTGGGGGGAGAATGGTTCGGTATGTGGATGTCGTCCGAATGGAACGGCATTCAATCAGCCTTTCAGTTCTTTGTGACGATTATTCTTGTTTTAATCTACGTGGTTTTTCCTGACACTGAGGTAGACGGTAATTCTCTCGAAAAATAAACATATTATAAGGTAGAGTTTTTTCTTAATGGAATCAGAAAATTTTGTGTGAAGATCCTACAGTTTAACGTAAGCTAAATTATTGTGATTTGAAGCAAACAGAAGCGGGATAACATGAGGCCGAGCTTTGCTGCTAAATGGACTGAGCAGTGCTATATTTTATAAGTGGTGTGCTAAGCTTAGGTATACCAGATCAAAGCCAATTTACTGCATACCTGGCGCTGGCAACATCAGTACGCTCTGCCTTTTCTTCATTACTTATCATAAAGCCATTCCACACCCGCACAACTGAATTTCTTAACGAATGGACGGAGCAAGTCTATTAGTTCTCTTTGGAGTGTTTCCACCATATGCGGATTACGATTGATTACTGGACTACCAATAATCACGGTCCGGTGAAGGTTGGGGCTAATGATTGGCGCGCCAACAATTCGCTTGGCCTTCAGCATAGGGGTAATCGGCATTACTGGCAGAATGGTGTAACCAACTCCGCGTTCAACGAGGTCAAGAATGACGTTGGTATTGTCTGACTCTGCCACCAGATTCAAATTAACCCCAATAATGGTGCATGCACGATCAATGACGTTGCGAAGACTTTGCGCTTCAGGAACCACCATAGGTCTTTTTGCAACCTCATCAAGGGTAATGGGATGGGATTGAGATAATCCGCAATCAGGTAGGCCGACAACGTAAATCGGTTCGCGAAAAACGGGTGACGTAAGGAGCAACTCGGATTGCAAGTAGTCCCCCATGAGGCAAATGTCCAGTTTGCCATCTTCAAGGCCATCTTGCAAAAAATCAGAAAAACCGGTAGCGATTCGGACTTTCAAGTCCGGGTATTGCTGACGCAGAGACGTTACCAGTGGTCCGGCCAAAACAGCTGCAAGTCCTGGTAGCATGCCTACGGCAACAGAACCAGTTAGGTTTGCGGCAGCGGCGCCGATGTCAGCCTTGGCCTTATTAAGCACCTTTAATGAAACCCGGACTTGGTCAACGAAACGACGACCTGGAGTAGTTAAAACCATTCCCAGGCGATTGCGCTCAAACAAAGGAGTACCCAGCTCATCTTCCAGTTGTTTCAATTGTCGCGACAATGCCGGTTGGACGATGTGAAGGAGCTCGGCTGCCTTGGTCAGGCTACCCGTTTCCGCAATAGCCAGGATGGTCCGAAGTTGTTTTAAGTCCAACGTTGGTTCACCTCAATTGAGATCTATGCCGAATCGCTATAGGTGTTAGAGAAAAATGTGAATTGTGTCACAAATGTACGTAGCCTACCATTGTATCACTGAAGATGAAGAACATGATTTTGGCAATCTATTCTTCATTGACAGTCTATTAAATAAAAAAATCTCTAGCATCGTTATTAATAAAAGGATAGCGATGAATGGAAGACAAATTTTCGGAGACAAAATGCTAATAAATTACAAATTGAGCCACCGAATGTTTTCGGTAACTTCGATATTTATTGCTGCATCGGTGTTGTGCCTTTCAAATAGCGCTTCTGCTGCGGATTGGCCACAAGAGCAACCAATTAACATCATTGTGCCGTTTGCCCCAGGTGGATTTACTGACTTGATTGCACGCCGCTTGGCACTTGATTTGGGGAAAACACTGAATACGAGTGTAATCGTTCAAAACAAAGCTGGTGCAAGTGGACAAATCGGCAGCGCGGTAGTTGCTAAAGAGAAACCCGATGGATACACATTATTGGTTACGGCCACGCAGCACGTTATCTACCCCGCACTGCAACCGAATCTTCCTTATGATCCAAAAAAAGATTTTTCAAATATAGCAATTTTGGCGCTTGCACCAAACGTACTATTAGTGCCGGCCAATTCTCCTGTCAACAACGTAAAAGATTTTGTTGATTATGCGAATAAACAGCAAGGTGGCCTCGCCTTCGGTTCAAGTGGCGTTGGTGGATCTGCCCATTTGTCTGGTGAACAATTCAAACTCGTAACTGGTGCGAACCTTCGTCATATTCCCTATAAAGGCGCAGCACCTGCTGTAGCCGACCTGATTGGCGCACAGATTCCATCCGCATTCCTGGATGCGACATCTGCTTCAGCCTTTATTCAAAATGGAAAGGCCAAGGCATTGGCAGTTACATCAAAGCAGCAATTACCTTCATTGCCCAGCATTCCCACCATCGCTGAATCCGGATACCCCAGCTATGAATCCCAGGCTTGGGTAGGACTGTTTGGGCCGCCCGGAATGCCTGCAGAAATAGTTACCAAGCTCAATGACATTGCGCAACAAAGCAATGCGCAGAAAGAGAATATCAAATGGTTGTCTGACAACAACTCCATTTCCTTGAAGTTATCACCAAAGCAAGTAACAGAGTTTATTAATTCAGAGCTCGATAAGTGGCAACAGGTCGTGAACGATGCTCAAGTCATTGCCCAATAATCTTTGGCTTATTTTTTTATGAATACGTTAGAGAGTTCAAGTTTGAGCATTGAAAAAAATCAGGATTTATTCATGGAGGTAGATAACTTGCAAATTAAGCATTTTGGGATTGAAGTGCCATTTATGAACCACATTGGTCTCCAAAGTATCAATCTGGAAGGTAATTGTTGCCGTACTCATTTGCAATTAAACCGCAGTCTCGTCAACAGTCGTGGGGACATTCACGGGGGGGCATTGATGAGCGCCCTGGATTTCACACTAAGCGTTGTGGCACGTGCACACGACTTGGCCAATGTTGGAGCGGCAACAATTGATATGTCGACTCATTTCTATGACCCGGCCAAATCGAACGTAAACATTATTGCCACATGCAAACGGCGTGGCAAGAGTATTGCATTTTGCGAAGGTGAGGTCCAAGACGAAAACGGCGTGGTTTTGGCTGTTGCACGTGCTGTCTTCAAACTGGTACCGAGAACTCATTGAAAGCTTTTCTTGGTCTCGGGCAAATCTTTAGTGGTAAGAAAAAGAATTATTAAGACAATAAATCAGGAAATCAGGAAATCATGAAGAAAATTTTTGTGGCCAATCGTGGCGAAATTGCCGTTCGAATTCTTCGCGCAATACGTGATCTGGGAATGCACAGTGTAGCGGCTTATTCGAGCGATGATTCAAATTCACGACATCGAATTCTGGCGGACTCATCAGTTGCATTGAATGGAGAAGGTCCCGCGGCCTATATCAATATCGATGCCATTATCGCTGCCGCAAAAAAGGAAAATTGCGATGCCATCCACCCCGGTTATGGTTTCCTGAGCGAACGACCGGATTTTGCCCAAGCGTGTGCTGATGCAGGGATTACCTTCATTGGCCCCGAAGTCAAACAATTGGCCCTGTTTGGGGACAAGGGAAGCGCATTGAAGCTCGCTAGGGAGTGCGGTGTACCTGTGATGCCAGCCACTCATGGTGGAGCCACACTGGAGGAAATTGTGCGGTTCTTCGACGAGCAGGGCGGCGTTGGTATCGTCATCAAGGCTGTTGGCGGCGGCGGAGGGCGTGGCATGCGTGTCGTAAAGTCCAAGGCTGAAATCCCTGAACTTTATGCTCGCTGTCGATCTGAGGCGATGTCCGCATTTGGGGTGAATGCCCTATATGCAGAGCGCTTGGTAAACCGCGCGCGTCACATTGAGGTGCAAATTGTAGGTGATGGTACACATGTTGTTGCACTGGGTGAGCGGGATTGCACGTTGCAACGTCGCTTCCAAAAAGTGGTGGAAATTGCACCTAGCCCTGTCCTCAAGGCTGAATTGCGTACAGAGATTCTTGCTGCAGCAAGCAAGCTTGCATCGAAGGTGAACTATCGTAGCCTTGGTACGTTTGAATTCCTCGTTGAAGAAGATGAAGATGGCGTACAAACGGATTTTGTTTTCATCGAGGCAAATCCTCGGCTTCAAGTTGAACATACGATCACCGAACAAGTTTTTGGGCTCGATCTGGTGGCGCTGCAAATCGGCATTGCACAAGGAAAGAGCCTTGAAGCTTTGGGCGTGAATCCTGTGAGTCCTCCGCAGATGAAGGGCTATGCTATTCAAGTGCGAGTTACAGCGGAGTCCATGGATGCCAATGGTTTGGCGCGACCGGCATACGGTCGTCTGGAACGCTTTGATCCACCTACGGGCCCTGATGTGCGAGTGGATACGCATGCCTATAGTGGTTATTGTCCCCCACCAGCTTTCGATACGCTTTTGGCCAAGATGATTGTTTCTAGCACTAGCGATGACTTTTCAAATGTCGTCAGGCGCTTGCGACGCAGTTTGGATGAGTTCAGGGTCGTAGGCGTTTCGACAAACATTTATTTACTGAAAGCGCTTGTCGATCGTGATGATTTTCTCCATCAAAAAAACCATACCCGTTATATCGAATCTATTCTTGAGGAGTTGGTGGTTAATGCCTCTCAAATCGAAAGTGAGCAAAATGCCAAGGATCAGCTCATTAACGAGACGACTCGTACAGCCACCTCGCCGATGGCAGTGAACAATGTAATACATGAAGTACTTGACGAGGGCCTTGTCGCCACCCGCGCGCCTTTGAGTGGGCGCATTGTTGAAATCTCTGTTGAGATAGGTGATTTTGTTCTGAAAGGTCAACTTATTGCGGTCATCGATGCGATGAAGATGGAGCACTCCGTTATTGCCGAATTCAATGGGCGAGTCACTGAGGTACGTGCGAATAAAGGTAATCAGACAGTTGATGGCGATATCCTGGTGGTGCTGGAGCAGGATTTGGAAGACTCAGACGAAAAAGTTGCTGTCGAAACCATAGATTTAACGGCTATTCGTCCCGATTTACAGGCAGTACTTGATCGTCATTCAATTCTGTATGACGATGCTCGCCCGGACGCTGTTGCCAAACGGCGCGCGCGAGGGCAACGAACTGCCCGTGAAAACATTGCTGATCTGTGTGATGATGACTCCTTTGTTGAATACGGCGCATTGGTCGTTGCCGCACAAGCCAGCCGTCGGACGAAGGAGGATCTGATAGTAAACACACCGGCTGACGGTATCGTTACAGGTATTGGTAATATCAACGGTGACATGTTCGATTATGACCAGTCGTTAAGTGCTGTAATGGCCTATGACGCAACGGTACTGGCGGGCACACAGGGCAAGAGAAATCACATTAAGACCGACCGTTTGGTAGAGCGTGCGCGCCGCGATGAGATGCCGTTTGTGCTATTTGCAGAAGGCGGAGGGGGACGTCCCGGAGATGTGGACTTCCCATTTATTTCAGGGTTGTACCAGCCTTCATTTGCGGCGTTAGCCGAGCTAAGTGGTGAGGTTCCACTGCTAGGCATCGTGTCTGGTCGATGCTTTGCTGGCAATGCTGCATTTTTAGGCGTGTGTGATGTAATCATTGCGGACAAGAATTCCAATATAGGCATGGCTGGTCCGGCAATGATTGAGGGCGGTGGTTTGGGAATATACAAACCAGAAGATATTGGCCCAGCAAACGTACAATTTGCGAACGGTGTCATCGACGTTCTCGTAGAAAATGAAGCTGAAGCCGTTACTGTCGCGAAGCATTACCTTTCTATGTTCCAGGGCAGAGCAAAAGACTGGTCAGCACCCAATCCGCTGGAACTTCGACACGTAGTCCCCGAAAATCGCTTACGCGTCTATGACAGTCGTAAGGTCATTGAAGGGATCGCTGACGTAGGAAGTGTATTGATGCTACGCTCGGGATTCGGACTCGGCATGCATACCGCACTTGCACGAGTTGAAGGTCAGCCGGTAGGTATCATTGCCAATAACCCACAACACCTGGGCGGTGCCATTGACGCAGATGCGGCAGACAAGGCAGCCCGGTTCATGAATCTTTGTGACGTTCATGGCCTGCCTATCATTTCGCTGATTGATACGCCAGGATTCATGGTTGGTCCCGACGAAGAAGCAAAGGCTCAAGTGCGTCATGTATCCCGCATGTTCGTGACAGCCGCCAAATTGCGCGTCGCAATACTTGCCATTGCCTTGCGAAAAGGCTACGGCCTGGGGGCTATGGCAATGGCAGGCGGAAGCTTTCGTTCTGCAAGCTGCTCGGTATCTTGGCCAACAGGGGAATTTGGTCCAATGGGGCTTGAAGGCTCCATCCGGTTGGGATTCAAAAAGGAACTGGACAGCGTTCCGGATGGACCGGAACGGAAAGCGCTTTACGACCAGTTAGTGGCACGCGCATATGAACGTGGTCATGCCATAAACGTCGCATCCACGACTGAAATTGATGCGGTCATCGATCCGGCAGAAACGCGAACATGGATTCGACAAGGCATTGCTTCAGCATCGTTACGCGCTAGTCGTCCCCGTCGCTCCTTTATCGACACATGGTAAGTGCAGCACACAAATAAAGGAGACAGACTGTGATTAAACATGAACCCAACAGCCAGCTCGCTCTTGCTGGACTACGCATACTGGAAATAGGTACTGGAGCTGCATTGGCTTATGCTGGAAAGCTCTTCGCTGATTTTGGCGCTGAGGTTATCAAGGTGGAGGATCCAGACGGAGATGCACTTCGAACGGTTCCCCCGCTTCTGACGAGTTCAGATCATGAAGCGCAAAGCGCACTGAACGCCTGGCTCAATACAAATAAACGCAACGTCACACTGGATGGTAAATGCCCCAAGGAGCAAGAATGGTTGTCGCGACTGGCAAAAACCTGCGATGTGGTTCTCGATGCCAGGGCTCTAAGTGAGGGCATCGAGGTTTTGAAATGCCCTGTTTATGGTGAAAGTGAAACAACCAACGGCGAAAACGTTCCAATTACGGTGTATTTGACCTGGTTTGGTGAAAGTGGCCCTTACAGCAAATTCGTTGGAACGACCGCTGTTTGCCGGGCCTTGGCCGGTGCTGTTTACGGTAGCGGTGCGGTCGAAGGGCCTCCCCATCTGCCACATGACGTGCAAACGGGAATTGTTGCAGGTATTGGTGCTTTTTCAAGTGCAATTTCAGCCTTGATAGGGGAATCTGATGGAAGTCGTCGATATGTGCTCAGCATTCATGAAATGGCTTTCTCTGTTGTAGAGATGGAAGCCGGCATGGTGCAGGACGGGCGTCATCCTAAAGCCAGATTGGGCGTCAACCGGTTTTGTACGACGTATCCTGGAGGGATCTACAAAACCAAAGAAGGCTGGATCGGTATTTTCGCGCACACTGGTCCGCAATGGACTGCGTTGTGTTCAGCGGTAGGATATCCAGAACATGCTCAAGACCCGCGATTCATTAACGGGCCGATACGCATGCAACATGCCGATGAGATTGACGATTTTTTGATTCCCGCATTGCTTACCAAGACTGCCAAGGAATGGTTTGAGGAACTTAGCAAGGCTAAATTCCCTGCGGTAGTCGTACCGACAATGGATGAATTGCTTCAGCAGCAGGTTCATCGTGATCGCGGAGCATTTGTTCCTGTGAAGTCCGGTACTAGCCAGTTTGAAGGTGTGATCGTTCCGTTTCCGCTCGGAGATGCAGGACCATTGCCAGGTGGTGTGGCGCCGCTTAAGGGCGCAGACAACCAGTTCTATCATACCGACGAAGCGCTGGCTTCGAGAGTGCACCGTATTCGTGCAAAAGTAGGTGTGGCACCACTACGGAAAATACGTGTAATTGATTTGACCATGGGGTGGGCAGGCCCCTTGGCGGCACGAACTCTTGCTGATTTTGGTGCCGAAGTCATCAAAGTCGAAGGAACCCAATATCCGGACTGGTGGAGAGGAACTCATTACACCGAAGAATTTTATAATGAGAGGCAGTACGAGAAAAACTCTAATTTTGCTTTGATGAACCGTAACAAGCTTGGCATTACTCTGGATTTATCTCGCCAAGAGGGGCGTACAGTTTTACTTGATTTGGTTAAAACTGCCGATATCGTCATCGAAAATTATTCAACTGAAGTGCTTCCCAAGTTGGGCCTGGATTATGCTGCTTTATCCAAGGTGAATAATCGGCTGGTAATGGTGTCCATGCCCGCGTTTGGCGCAGGCAACGAATGGAGCACCACCCGGGCTTATGGCGGTACACTTGAGCAAGCTAGCGGTTTACCGCATCACACAGGATTTGAGCAGAATCCGCCATCACTAACTTCCTATGCATATGGCGATCCTATTGGTGGATGGAATGGAGGCGCGGCAGCCCTCCTATCGCTATTCGTACAAGCGCGTACAGGGAAAGGCAGGCACGTCAATCTTTCGCAAGTTGAATGTATGCTTCCAATGGTTGCGCCATATATCTTGGAACAATCCGTTTGCGGGAAAACCACCCCGCGAAATGGTAACGTGCACCCCATCTTTTCTCCGCATGGTGTTTATCAATGTGCGGGCAATGATGAGTGGGTGGTTCTGAGCGTCAGTAACGAAACACAGTGGAAGACCTTGATCAACGTGATTGATGCTCATCACCTAGGCACCGACTTGTCATTGAACCAGGTTGAGGGCCGCCGTTTGCAGCGGCAGCAGATAGATGTTCATATAAACACATGGTGCAAACAAAGATCTGCAGACAGCGCGATGCGTGAACTGCAAATGGCCGGCATTGGTGCAGGCGTGGTAAAGCCAGTCTGGAGTGTTTTGGACGATCCACACTTTAACGATAGAGGCTTCTTCAAAAAGATCCCTCGTGCATATCTTGGTGAGTATCTGACTACGACACCTTGGTTCAGAGAGACGGTCGCACCAACGGAGGTTGTACGTCCGGCGCCTACGCTAGGTGAGCATAGTCGCGAAGTCTTCTCTCTGGTGCTTGGAATGACTCAGGAACAGCAGCAAGCACTTGAGGATTGCGGAATCACTGGGACCGCAGCAAGCAAGAAAACAACTTAGAGGTCGCGAAAAGCGTTTTTTATTCATTGATTTTTTTGGAGACATAACATGACTATGTTCAGCTCGCGTAGGAATTTTCTAGCCGCAGCCACAAGCGTTGCGGGAGCTTCAGCGTTTGGGTTGGGTTCTACCATCGCTTTTGCGCAGGACAAAAAGTGGCCAACCAAGATGATTCGAATCATTGTTCCATTTCCGGCGGGATCCATTACCGATGCAATGGCTCGCCTGCTTGCCGATAATCTTTCCAAGTCTCTGGGACAGTCGGTGATTGTGGAAAACAAAGGAGGGGCCAATGGTTCCATTGGTGCAACTTCAGTTGCTCGTTCGGCACCAGACGGTTATACCCTGTTGGCTACCAACAGCAGCAGCATTACCGGTAATCCCTTAATTTACAAAAATTCGCCGTACAAATCGACTGATTTTGCCCCGATCTCGCTGGTGCTGGATGCACCGTTCATCCTGAATGTAAATCCTGAGTGGGCAGAGAAGCATTCCATCAACTCGGTGAAGGACTTGGTTGCATTTGCCAAGAGCCATCCTTCTGAGCTTAGTTACGGGTCTGGCGGAGTAGGGAATCTCGCGCACTTGGCGTATGTTATGTTGAGCAATGACGGGGAGTTCAAGGCCTCGCATGTCCCGTACAAGGCAGCATCGCAGGCGAGTATGGCAGTAATGTCAGGCGAGGTGAATACTTCGTTCGACACGTTGGCCAGCGTTCCGCAAATTCGCTCTGGAAAGCTCAAGGCTCTTGCGGTAACTCCGAAGGAACGGATTCCCCAGATGCCCGATGTTCCTACGATGGCTGAAGCGGGCTTTCCGGATATTGATATGACGTTCTGGTTGGGTCTGTTGGCACCTGCCGGAACCCCACCGGACATCATTGAAAAGTTGTACGAGTACTCCAAGCAGGCTATGTCTGTGCCGGCAGCGAATACGTTACTGAGTGCGCAAGGAACCATTGTCATGACGAATCCGAAGGATTTCGCCGCGCGTATTGCGAGCGAGACCAAGCAGTTGGCTGAAGTCATCAAGAGAGAGAACATTATTCTCGATTAATGTGCGTTAATCTCAATCTGACCGTAATACTCCGGCCAGAGCCGGAGCCTTATTCTGGTTTTTAATAAGTCACGTAACCCAGGTTATATCTGATATGGTATTTTCTAGTAAAAGCCATATTAGATATAGCGGTGTTAGGATTGTTGAGACTGTAACTAGTTACTGGCGGTCTCCTGTTGTGTAAAACCCCCGTAAGGTCATATCAAGGACTTACGTGAAAACGGGAAGTCCTTTTTTATACCTGTTAAGTTTAGGGGTAAACAAAGGTCTAAATCAGAAAAAAAGCTTAGCTAAATAACATTCCGTCTGTGTTCCCACGCCGAGCATGGGAAAGTGACCTATCTGATTTTTCGTTCTGCTTCCTTTTGCTCAAAAATGAACGTTACTGCTTAAATAAGTGATGAAATTTTGAACCAGGGGTTGTAAAACAACGTTTATTTGTTTGACGCTTTCCTGGGTTAGTTGCGTTAATCCCTGCGCAAATACATTATCAGGGTTCACCTGTACCCAAATGCTCACACCAAAAACCGTAAATAAACTTACCAGCACTGTTTCGTTTCTGCCCGAGCGCCACCAGCCTTTTTTGCCCAATCGAATGCGTTGCAGTGGATGAATCCAGGGAATGCCCATGGGGTTGGGGGCATCGGCCAGAATATGGCTTAATGCACCGGTTGCCGCGCCAATCATGGCGGCACCTTCAAGCTCTTTAACAGCAAACCCCCAGTACATTAAACCCACCCAAATCCAGGGCCAATGAGTGTAGGTGCGGTGTTTGATGAGCGAACCGGTTCGAACCCCTTTGCGATAATAGGGGATTTCCACCCAGTCGGGCAAGGAGGTGGAAACAGCTGCCACGAGAGCACTTGCTGTTTGTAAAAACACATCCAGTCCTGCTATTTTTGCAATTGCCGCTGCAATAAATGCCGCACCAAGGCCGGTAAGCCTATGCCCTTTACCAGTCATTAAAAAACATCCAACCAACGTAACGATGCTGCACGTTATACAGGCGCAGTAATAATTAATTATTAATATGTTAATGGTAATATATATATTACTTAAATTAATTGGGATTCCAGTATTTTTGTATTTTATTTATGGCTGGTCTATTGTTCTCACGCAGGAGCATGGGAACCAGTAAGGTTTGCCGTGCACTACTCGTTCCCATGCTCCTGCGTGGTACGCTTACCCGCTAAGCCTGCACCACCATGAGCTCATTCCAGTTAGTGGTATAACCTTGGGTTTTTCTTTCCTGCCGCATAAACCAGTTGTCTTTGGCATGAATGCCGGTGGCGGCGATTTTCAGGGTGTTTCTGCCAAACTGGCGGTTGATGGCGTCAAGCGTGTGCATTAACCTTTCCCGTTTTTCATATTCAGGTTCAACAGAAAAAAGTTCTTGCTGGATTATCTGGCTATCTTCAATATCCAGCAGCATGACTCCCGCCTTGGCATAATTGAACCCGGGCCGAAATAATTTTTGCAATGCCGATAAGGCGGCCTGGGTATGGGCAATGGTGTCTGATGATGGCGTATTTAAATACACCAGATAGCTGGCGCCGTATTGCCTGCCAGGGCGAAACGGGCTGGTGCGAATAAATACGCTGAGGCCGCCAGCCATAGAGCCCTGCTGGCGCAACTTGCTACACGCAATAGCCGTGAACTCAGAAACGGCATGGGCCAGCTGTCTTAGGCTTGTTACCGGAAAGCCAAAAGAGCGCGAAGAAATAATCTGCTTCTTGGGTTCCATATCGGTTTCAAAGGTGATTCTGGACGTACCACGCAACTCTTGAATGGTTTTTGCCAGCACGATACTGAATTCCTTGCGTGCGGTTTCAGGGTTTAACCTGGCCAGATCCAGGGCGGTAGAAATACCCATGTTATTCAGTCGCTGGCTGATTTTTTTGCCTACCCCCCAAACTTCACCCACTTTAATATTGCGCATGGCCCGGCCAAGATCCTGGCGGCTCAGGGAGGTTAAGTCGCATACCCCATCCCATTGCGGCTGCTTCTTGGCCATATGGTTGGCCAGTTTGGCCAGTGTTTTGGTGGGGCCAATGCCCACACAGGTGGGTATGCCAACATCTCGCAAGACCTGGTGCCTTATTTGCTGTCCGTACCAGGTCATGTTTTGCCTAATGCCAGACAAATCCAGGAAAGATTCATCAATTGAATACACTTCTTGTACGGGGGCGAACCGGCTAATGATTCTCATCATGCGCTCGCTCATGTCGCCATAAAGCGGAAAATTGGCCGACAGCCCCACCAGCCCGCGCGATTCCAGGTGTTTAATTTGAAACCAGGGGGCGCCCATGGCAATGCCCAGGGCCTTGGCTTCATCAGTGCGCGAAATGGCACAGCCATCGTTGTTTGACAGGACGATAAGTGGTTTGCCCTTGAGCGAAGGATTGAAAACCCGCTCGCAGGAGCAATAAAAACAATTGCCGTCAATTAAGGCAAATGCCGTCATGATGCCGCTTTGATGATGTAAGTAACCACGCCCCAAACCGACCATTGCTGACCGGGCAGGGGGACGATATCCGCGTAGGCGGCGTTTTCTGCGCCAAGCTTTAACAGGCCGTTTTTTTTGTACAGCCGCTTAACCGTGACTTCGCCGTCAATTTCAGCAATCACGATATGGTTATGACGGGGTGTTAGCGAACGGTCTACAATCAAACGATCGCCGTCATCGATGCCCGCACCCGTCATGCTGTTGCCCTTAACCTGCATGAAATAAGTGGCTTCGGGGTGTTGAATTAAAATATCGTTAAGGTCAATCCGGTTAACGGCCAGGTCTTGGGCGGGCGAAGGGAAACCGGCAGGTGTTTTGCAGCTGATTTCCTTTATTGGCAACGGGCTATTCCGGATGGGTGTGAGATGAGCAGGTATGTTCATAATGTATGCTGTTTATTTATACAGTATATTTATAACATTTTTCAGCTGAAAAAACAGCAATAGGGATGGATATTTATGTGTGGCCGCTATGCTTTATTCAATACGCAAGAGTTGCAAAGCCAGTTTGAGCTTGACTTTACAGATCCCATGCCAGCACGCTACAACATTGCGCCCCAACAAATTGCGCCTGTGATTAAAGAGGTGGGTGGCAGGCGGGTGTTAATGCATGCCATCTGGGGGCTGCGTCCTTCATGGGCGAATGATGCCATGCCCAAACCCTTCAACGCAAAAGTGGAAACCGTCGCAGAAAAACCGTTTTTCAGGAATGCCTGGCAACGGTCAAGGGTAATTGTGCCAGCCAATGGCTATTACGAATGGAAAACCACCGCCTCAGGCAAACAGCCGTATTTTATCTATCCGGAATCAGGCCTGTTTGGTTTTGCCGGCTTGCTGGAATTTCATGAGGAGGTGCCTAACTTCACCATTATTACCACCGCTGCCAATGCGCTTACCCAGGAAATTCATGACCGCATGCCGGTAATTCTGCAACCGGCAGATTACGCGGCCTGGCTTGATACGGGCAACAGTAACAAGTTGCTGTTACGGCAAATTGCCGGGCAGTATCCGTCAGAAAAGATGCGTATGCAAATGGCACACAAGGCGGTGGGGAATGTGAGCACTGAAGGGGCGTTTTTGTTGGGCGACAACAATTAATAGTGTATAACTTAACAAAGATATGCAGTATCGCAGGAATGGCGGACGGAAAAGGAACAGGCGAATGTATTACGGTGAACGGTTTAACAGTATTTCCCACTTGGCAGGGGCAGGGCTGGCAGTTGTTGGTGCAGTGCTGCTTATTGTGCTTGGCGCACAGGCTGGTGATCCCTGGAAAATTGTTGGCTTCAGCATTTATGGGGCCATGTTGCTTTTTTTATACCTGGCATCCACGCTTTATCACAGCCTGCGCGGCAGGGCCAAACAGATTTGGTGCAAATTTGATCATTGTTCCATTTATCTTCTGATTGCCGGCAGTTATACGCCCTTTGCCTTGGTCAGCCTGCGGGGTGCCTGGGGATGGACGTTGTTTGGCGTGGTATGGGGGCTGGCCGTGCTGGGCATTGTTCAGGAAATCTGGCTGGCGAGTGGCAAACGGGTGTTTTCAATGCTGCTTTACGTGTTGATGGGCTGGCTGGCCATTATCGCGCTATTTCCGCTAATGGAGGCACTGGGTCGGGATGGCTTTTTATGGCTGCTGGCCGGTGGCGTGGCCTATACGGCAGGTATTTTATTCTATGCTAACGACAGCCGCTGGCCGCATGCGCATGGTATTTGGCATTTGTTTGTGCTGGCGGGTAGCGGTATTCACTACGTTACCATGTTGCGGTATGTGGCCTGAATTTGTTCGTATTTGAATGGGTTAGTGAATGGCGTGATGCGGCCCCAGGGTGTCAGGGCTATGTTCGGTGAACCTCGTTCCCATGCTCCTGAGGCTGTCGCAAAACGATTTCTTGCGCAATCATTGTCATCACCAGGTTGCTAGCAGGTGCCTTCGCCTCATCAGAGCAACCTGGCACTCGATGGGGCGCACGCAGCGCCGGTAAACGCGCTGGACAAGGCAAATCAGGCATAATAAGTCCAATAGAGCCTTCAGCAGCCCCACGGCGCGCCAGAGGTTGTAGGCCATCGCATGCAGCGCAAATTCGCGCCTGACAGCAGCCAGCCCACGGCGTCGGAAGCGGTCCAGTTTTTGCTGGCCGCGCAGCCTGGCGAACACCGGCTCAACCATGGCTTTACGTTGACTAAACACGCGCTGCGCACCAGGCTGCGCCATGACGTCCCGAAGCCCGTCACGTGCCCGATCCTCAGGGTAACCTTTAATTTTTCGTACCTTGGCGTTGGTGCAGCGATCCCGCAATGGGCAGTCGCTACAAGACGCACTGGCGTAAATGGCGTGTTCACGGCAAGCGCTTGAACGCGCTACCGTGGACACCCGCCTTAGTACCTGACCTGCCGGACAGCGATAGGTGTCGGTTTGTTCATCGTATTGGAAGTCGCTTTTATGGAACTTGCCTGTCCCCTGGCCATGACTCGGGGGCCACTTTCCCGCCGGGCATAGCAGGCTGCTGTCGCGTTCAAGCGTGGCAGCAATCACCTCATCATGGAACATTCACGGGCTTCTCGTTCCGCCTGCTGGGCATTCGGGTCTGCGGGTGCCTGCGCCAAGGCCTCACGAGCGGCTTTTGCCTGGGACTTAACCGCTTCCTCTTTAAGCAATTTATAGTGCGAACAGGCTGCCTCGATCACCGTACCATCGCCCGCCACACGCTGGCTGCTGGAACGACAGGCCTGTAAAACGGAGCGGGTCAGTGACTCAAAAAAATCATGGGTCAGTGATGCTTCATGCAGCGTAATGAAGCGACCAATATTCGCATGGTCTGGCGCAATACCGCCACAGACCCACATGCAGCCGACGTCCAGCCGCGCGAGTCGCTCTAACGCCCGTAATGAATGCACGCCTTGCATAATGCCATAAAGAATCAAACCCATCATACAGCGTGGTGCATAGGGCGCGCGACCGGTAAGCGCATAGCGTTGTTCAAACAGTTCCCAGTCCTGTTCATCCAGCAACTTGGCCACCGTCAACGGCGTTAACTCACCACTGTCACGCAGATATTGCTCAAGCCGAACCGTGCCCACAAACATCTGGCTGGGATTGCCAGACACAAAACGGCGTGCCCCTGGCAGCGCTGGGCGCGACAGGATCGGTTCAGAGGCACTGGGGGCTCCGGTAAATAAATCAAACTGCTGATTATCCAGCTGAGGAACTTTACGCGTCGTACTCATTAGTGATTCTCGTGGCGCTAAACTTAGTCATAGTAAAAAGTGTACAGGTTAAGGGCCTTTTGCGACAGCCTCTCCTGCGTGGGAATGCATATCAGTACCGATATCCAGTTCAAACATTGACCAAAGTGTATGCTGTTCCCACGCGGGAGCATGGGAACAAGTAAGAGCCTTCTACCTTTGTGAGGTGGGAAGCTCTACAGGACAAAGCTATTCGGGTTACCGTATGGCCAAACCAGAAGGTTTAATCAATTGCTGGAATTCTGGTGCAGTTACTGCTTTTTTAACTAATTGCTGTACGGCTGGGGCAAATGCTTCCGCCACATTGCGGCATGCGTAATCGGCAATAAAGCTGGAACTAAATGGATATTTTATATTTGTATCATATCCTGCGGGTAGTGAGTCAGAAGCCAAGTGCATACCAATAGCCCAATTAGCAGCCCCGGCTGAGCTAAATCCCAGTTCAGTAATTTGTGCCTTAATGCGGTTTTTTGACTCGGGTGCATAAAAATCGTTTGAATATAACTCGGATTTTAAGGCTTCTTCAATATACTGGGGGGCTGTTTTACCCGGGGCAGGGTTTACAGGGCCAGCTGCCTGGCAGTTTAAATTGGGGCTAAGGCCTTCTTTGTAGGTGATGGTTTCCAAGGCTGCGCTTTCTGCATTGGCTGCTTTTGCGGCTTCCTTGATGGCGATTTGATTGTCAGCCAGCGATGGCCGTGCTTATTCGTATATATTAATATTCTCTATCATTTTAGTATTTTTCATATATTAATTATTAAACACCTTTTTAACGACAAGAAGCAATGAGCTGCGCCTCATAGAGTGAAGCGGTTTCAATGACGGTACTCAGCTTGGCTTGAGCAGAAAATTGTTCTGATTTGGTTTTTTATCGTGGCAGAGGCTGATAACTATCCTTCCAGAGTTGTAGGGAAATGCAAAGAGGTCAATTCCTTTATAAGCAAGGGGTTATGCCAGATGGGGGGCAGTGAGATGAGCAATATGCTCATAATAAATAATGTTTATTTGTTCAGTTTATTTATATTGTTTTTCAGCTGAAAAATGGTCCTTACAGGCATGACGCATGAAAACCAGGAATATAAATAACAACAAACATAACTAAATAAGAATATGTGCTTGACATCACATCAATGGCCACCTATTATGAATAACAGTGATATATCACTGTTATTCAATTAAATTTTTATCAAAGGAAGGAACATGTCACAATCACATCGCGTTCGTATCACTAGCCCAAATGTTGCCGAAGCTGCTCCAGGTTTGTGGTCAAACTGTTTGCAAGTAGAAGACACTCTGTATTTGTCAGGTTTTACTTCACGTGCCAATGATGGCGAAACGATTATTGGTAAAGATGGTTACGAGCAGGCCAAAGTTATTTTTCAAAAAATGAAAGATCTGTGTGAAGCTGCGGGTGGCACGATTGATGACGTCGTGACGATGACCATTTTTGTTACCGATATCAAAGAGAACCAAGGCGTTTGGAAAGCCCGTCGCGAATTTTTCACTGGCGATTTCCCGGCATGTGCATTAATTGAAGTGAAAGGTTTGGCAAAACCGGAAATTCTGGTTGAAATCCAGGGCCAGGCAAGACTGGCTAAAAAATAATCAATAATTAAAAATCAATAAAAAAGGCTGTCATTCGGTGCAGCCTTTTTTTTCAAAAGGAGATATTATGAAAAAAATATTGTTGGGATTCAGTCTACTGCTGGGTTCATATGCCGGGCTGGCCCAGGCTGATACAGGCAAACCTTTGAATATAGTGGTTCCATATGCCGCTGGCGGGCCTTCCGACTCAATTATCCGGTCAATTGGCAAAGTTATAGAAAAAGATACGTCGCAAAATGTGATTATTGAAAACCGTCCGGGCGGAAATACGGTCATTGGTGCGCAGGCACTATTGAATAAAGCCGATGATGACAATTCGGTTTTGCTGGTTGCGGCCAGTTTTGTGATTACGCCCAGTTTGATGCAGAAGTTGCCGTACGATATCAATAAGGATTTTCGCCAAATTACTCGCCTGGCATCCAATCCGCATGTGCTGGTTGTTTCCAATGATGTACCGGTTTCCAATGTGACAGAGTTTATCGAGTGGGCCAAAAAAGCAGAAAATAAAGGCACTTATTCATCATTCGGAACCGGTTCTTCAGGCCATTTGGGGTATGAACTGTTTAATCACCAGGTTGGTCTTGACCTGCTTCATATTCCCTATAAAGGAGCTGCACCGGCAACATTGGCGGTATTAAGCTCAGAGGTCCATTCCACATTGGGGGATGTGGGTGCCATTGCGCCCCATCTTGAGGCGGGTAAACTGAAAGCATTGGCGGTATCGGGTACGGAGCGTCATCCCAGGATGCCTGATGTTCCCACCTTTGCCGAACAGGGCTATCCGGACTTTACCTCGGAAACATGGTTGGGTTTACTGGCCAAATCCAGTGTCAGTGATGAAAGAATTGAGCAGTTAAACCGGTTGTTTACTACTGCTTTAGCTCACCCTGATGTACAGGCAATACTTGAACAGCAGGGCATGCAGGCAAAACCCACCGATGCAGCCGGTTTTGCTGATTTTATGACCAAAGAAGCTTTAAAATACAAGCAGGTCATTAATGACGCGAATGTTAGAATCGAATAAGTACCTGGTGCCTTGTGTTTTCCCTTGTTTTTGTGCATAGGGTAATGTGGCGGGCAGATTTTCTGCCTGCTTTTTTGTTGGGCGATTATAAAAAACGATTGCCTTTGAACATTCAGGCACTCATGACCATCCTGTCATGCATAATTAATTTCTCTTCTATACTTATAAGTTCATGATTCAACCTCAGAAGGGTGATAGCCCTGAAATTTTATCGCTGCCACTTGCAGAAAAAGCATATATTGCCATTAAAAAAATGATCCTGGAAAATGAGTTAAAACCAGGAGATCAGGTTAACGTTGCGCAATTGTGCCATCTTCTTTCAATAGGCCGCAGTCCAATTCATCAGGCTATTCATCGTCTGGACAGGGAAGGGCTGGTGGCAATTTTGCCGCGCAAGGGCATATTGATTAAGGCGGAAACCATTGACAGCTTCTTGAACCTGATTGATGCTCGTTTACTGGTAGAGCCATACTTGACGGGCGAGGCCATGCAAAGAATGACCCCCGAGCTCTTGGATAAACTGAAAAAAATTGTACAGATCGGGCGCCTGTGTGCGCAAAACAATGATCACCAAGGCAGTATGGAGGTGGACCGTCTTTTTCACCAGACACTTTATGAAGCGGCCAATAATGAGCTGTTAGCCAATTTTGCCGGTCAGTTACTGGATCGCTCCATGAGGCTGTGGTTTAGGACTTATTCACCGGGTGCTGAAAACCCGAATATTCATGAACTGGAAGCCTTGTATGAAACCATCGCTTCAGCAAACCGGAAGGCGGCTTTCGAAATGATGGAGCAGCACATTATCTCTATCCGTAAAAAGGTATTTCCGTAATCGATATATTGCTTGGGTCTTTGTTGTATTGGGCGTAAGCATCCCGAAAGATTTTCATGACAATTTCATGCTCTTGCGTGTTTTCGTGATTGATATGCCAGATGAGTCCTACTTTTCTGACGATATCGGTGATGGTCAGTGGCAATATTTCCAATACGCCCAATTTTTTAAAAAAAGTGGCCATTTCCAGGGGGATGGTGCCAAAGGCGTCGGATGATTTAAGCATGCCTACATTGGTGAGCGTTGATAATGACTCAACAGTTTGGTTGGGGATGGGAATGTTGTAACTTAACAAGGTGTCTACAATAATTTCCCGCGTGATGGCATCACGGGTGGGCAGAATCATTGGGAAGTTGCTAAGGTGTTTCCATTCCAGATCGGATACGTTGGCCAATGGGTGGCCTTTCCTGACGGCGATGACAAAAGAGTCCTCATAAAAAACCTCCGAGCGGATATCTGCCTGTAAAGGTTTATTAGGGATAACCCCGACGATATATTTGAGTTGTTCTGTTTTTAACTGCGGCAACAGTGTGCCTAAAGTGCTTTCACGTACGGTGACAGAAAAATCAATGGGGCTTTTATCCAGGGCGGTAAGCAGGGTAGGTGCAAAGGCAAGGGCCGCAATAGGCATAACACCCATTGATATTTGTATCATTGGACCCTCAGTGATTTCCCTAAGTTGCAGCCGGGTTGTCTCCAGTTTGTAAAGAATATCTTTGGCACTTTGTATCAGGCACAGGCCGTGTTGCGTAGGCTCGAGTCCTGAAGAAGTGCGATTGAAAATTTTAATTCCCAGACCTGTTTCCATTGACGACAACATTTTTGAAATCGCCGGCTGAGTCAATGCCAGTGCGGATGCTACTCTACTCACGCTTCTCATTTCATCAAGATAAATTAACAATTGAAGATGCTTGAAGCGTAAATTCGCGCGTAAATACCAGTCGATACGTGACATGAAATGCTCCTCTTTTTTAAGATTTATTCGAACAGTATAACCAAAATGGAATACACAAGGCAATTTAATTTCATTTGATCTTATAGGGTCATGATCTTATTATTCTTTCAAATAAAGAAATAACTAAAGAAATAAGGTTAAACAGTCACGAATCAGTGAATGTGGGCCAAAAATTAAAATTCAAATTTAAAGGAATAAGAGGATGACATCTAAATTATTTTTAAAATGTGTGGCAACAGCATCAATGACATTAAGCTGCTCAATCGTTAATGCAGCTGATTGGTTTCCTCTTGAGGTCAATCAGGTGGGGGCTGACGGAAACGTGGTCAAGGTAGCGTATCAGGGACAGCAAAAGGCCAGCCAAAAGTGGCCGATCTGTGTGTCCTTTCCGCATATGAAAGACCCATTCTGGCTGGCGGCCAATTACGGGGTTGTTGAGGAGGCAAAAAGACTGGGTGTCAGTGTGCAGGTGTTGGATGCGGGCGGTTATACGCAGCTTAACAATCAGATCTCCCAAATTGAGAACTGTGTTGCCGGTGGCGCCAAAGCGGTTGTCATGGTTTCCATTGATGCCGAGGGTGTCGGCAATATGCTGAAACAGCTCAAGGAAAAAAATATCGTTGTCATTGATGCCTTCAATGGTTCCAAATCAACCGATGTGGCTGCACGTGTCCTGACTAACCCGCGTGATGAAGGTTTCCGGGCGGGTGAGTACCTGGCCAAGAAACATCCTAAAGGAACACCCGAGGTTCGTGTGGGATGGTTGCCTGGTCCGGCAGGAGCCGGTTTTGTGGAAGGGTTTAATGCCGGCTTCCAGGACGGCATCAAAGACAGTGCGGTGGTTATTGCCGAAACCAAATATGGTGATGTAGGCAAGGAAATCCAGGCGCGTTTGGTGGAAGACATGCTGCAGACCCATAAAGACCTGGACTATATCGTTGGTACGGCTGTGATGGTGGAAGGTGCTTTGCCATTATTAAAAGCACGCAAACTGTTGGATAAAGTCAAACTGGTTTCTGTTTACATGACTCCCGGAGTGCATCAAGGTCTGAAAAAAGGTGAAATTGAAGCCGCAGGTGTTGCACCTATTGTAACGACTGCAAAAATGACTATTGATTCTGCAGTACGGATTCTTGAGCAAGGCAACAACCCCGAGGCACTGACACGGGTGGATACGATCGGTACGGTTTACACACCTGCCAGCGTTGGCGAGTTTGATCCGTCAATTACCTTTGCACCAGCAGGGTTCAGACCTGTTTTCAGTTTTGGAAAGTGAGGCAATAGTGCAAAGCGCAGTTCTTGAAAACATCCAGGATAAGGCGCCTGAGCAGCATGAAGGCAAGTCCCGAGTCGTCCTTGCGATCAAGGGGCTTACCAAGATATATGGAAATCATGTCGCTTTGGATAATATCCATATGGATATTGAATTGGGTAAGGTCCATGTTTTGTTTGGTGAAAACGGGGCTGGCAAATCAACCTTCATCTCCATGCTGGCGGGTGCAAATCTGCCCAGCAAGGGAGAGCTTGAAATTGGAGGCCATCAAGGCGTTTTTCATAGCGTTGCAGAATCACGCGCAGAAGGTATTCGGGCTGTTTTTCAGGAGTTTTCCCTGATTCCCCAACTGACTGTTGCAGAGAATATTGTGCTGGGTGAAGAGCCGCTTGACTCAATAGGACTTTTGGCCAGGCAAGCAGCTGTTGAATCAGCCAAAGAGTTGATTAACACCTTGGGTTTTGATCTTGACCCTTATGCCTATGTCGCCACTTTGCCACGCGGTAAGCAGCAAATGGTTGAGATTTGCAAGGCCTTAAGAAAAAAACCGAAAATCCTTATTCTGGATGAGCCTACAGCATCGTTGTCAGAGCATGATGCACGCTCCTTGTTTGATTTGGTATTGAAGCTGAAAAAACAGGGAACGGCAATTATATACATTACACACAGAATGCATGAAATTCCGCTTCTGGGTGATGTGGTGACTGTATTAAGAGATGGTAAACAGATAGCAACGGTACCGGCAACAACGTCAGAGCCTGAATTGATTAAATTAATGACGGGCAGGACATTGGATGCCATTTATCCGTCATTGAACCCGGAATTGGGCAAGACCCGCTTGAAGATCAGCAACTTGTCATTGGCGCATGAATTAGGCGTGCCCAATATAGAGAATGTGAGTTTTGATGTAAAGGCCGGAGAAATTGTTGGTATTGCCGGATTGGTCGGGTGTGGCAAAAGTGAATTGGGACAAGCCTGTTTTGGATTGAAAAAAATTACAGGAGGTGAAATTGTCCTTGATGCTCATAAAACCAATTTCAGGCATCCTGCCGATGCCATTGAGGCAGGTCTGTGGTATAGCCCGGCAGACCGCAAGCAGGAGGGTCTGGTGATGTGTCGTCCTGCCAAAGAAAATATGTCTTTATCAGGTCTGATCTGGGGGAAAATAGCCGGTAAAGTCTTAAGGCCGCAACAGGAAATCAATCTGTTGAAGGATTTGTCAGACAAGGTCGAATTTGCGAAAGAAAGACTGGGTGAACCCATTAGCAATTTTTCTGGTGGCAATCAGCAAAAAGTGATGCTGGCCAAAGGGTTGGCACAGGATATTTCCGTGTTTGTGTTTGATGAGCCTACGGTTGGTGTCGATATGGGAGCAAGGCCATCAATTTATCGTTATTTGGCGGATTTAAGCAAGGAAGGGGCGGCAATTTTGCTGATTTCTTCTGATTTGCCAGAGTTGTTCGGTCTGTGCCATCGAATTCTGGTCATGAACAACGGTGCTATTACTGCCGAATTCCAGCGTGATGAATTTGATGAACATCGCATTCTAGAAAACTTTTTTTGAGCAAGACTTCAAATGAACACAACATCAATGACTACTACTTTACCTGTTACAGAAAAGAAGCCCGCCTCGGGACTGAGTGCGAATTTTATTTATAAATACCGCCAGATGCTGGTGTTGCCGGTTCTGTTTATTGTTGCCTCACTGGTTTTTTATGTAATGGCTCCCGGTTTTGCAACGGCAGATAACCTGGTGAACGTTGCCAGGCAATCGGTTTACCTCTTGATTGTTTCTTTGGGGCAATTGGTTGTGCTGGTGGTGGGTGGACTTGACTTGTCGGTCGGGGCCATTGCGGCACTGACATCCGTGGCCGCTGCACTGGTGATGGCATCAATGATGGCTGCCATGCCAGACAGTCCCTGGCTAGCGATTGCTGCGGGCAGTGCGGTTGGTTTTGCAATGGGTGCCGTTTTTGGCTTGATCAATGGTGTTGGCATGGCGGTCATGAGGATTCCTCCTTTTATGATGACCCTGGGCATGTCTTCCGTTTTGTTCGGCATTACTTTGTTTATTAGTGGTGGTGTGCCTGTCTATGGTTTGCCCGATGTGTTGGGCGAAGTGTTTGGATTTGGTGAACTCATGGGTATTCCCATTCCCTCATTGGTTGCCCTGCTGCTGATCCTGATTACTTATGGTCTTCTTGAGTGGTCACGCTTTGGACGTCACGTTTATGCGACAGGTGGAAACCAGCGTGCTGCCGATCTTTCAGGTATTCGCACTAAACGGGTTATTATCCAGTCCTTTGTGATTTGTGGTGTATTTGCTTCCTTGACAGGTTTGTTACTAACTGCCCGTCTGGGTACAGGGGAGGCTAATGTAGGTGTGACGTTACCGCTTGAGTCAATTGCCGCTTGCGTTATTGCAGGTGTCAGCCTGGCGGGTGGTGTAGGACGTGTATTTGCTGTTGTGGTTGGCACGCTTTTGATTATGCTGGTGCAAAACGGATTGAATCTGATGCAGGTTGGTGCTTATGCGTCAACAATGACAATCGGATTGATATTAATCTTGGCGATGGCTTTGTCAAGAAAATAATTGATTTTAATTTAATTTTAAAATATATGGAGATATGACATGAAAGTCGAAACAAATTTAAAAGAGAAAGATGCAAAATCGAATGCAAAAAACATACCGTTTACCGGAGAAGAATACCTGAAAAGTCTTGATGACGGTCGTGAGGTCTGGATTTATGGTGAGCGGGTTAAAAATATTGCAGAGCACCCGGCTTTCAGAAACTCGGCCCGCATGATTGCGCGCATGTATGATGCGCTGCATGATGAGTCCCGTCGTGAGCTGCTGACTGCACCCAATGATTCGGGCGGTTTTACCCATCGTTATTTTTTGGCACCCAAAACCGTAGAAGAGCAGGTTGCCGCGCGTGACGCAGTTGCTGAAATTCAGCGTGTTGCATATGGCTGGATGGGACGCTCCCCTGATTATAAAGGGTCTTTCCTGGGTACCTTGGGCGCCAATTCGGCTTTTTATAAAGGTTTCGAGGAAAACGCATTGCGCTGGTATTCCAAAGCACAACAGCGCACTTTGTATATCAACCATGCAATCATGAATCCCCCGGTTGATCGTAACAAACCGACGGCAGATACTTCTGATGTATTCATCCATGTTGAAAAAGAAACTGATGCCGGTATTTATGTCAGTGGTGCCAAAGTGGTGGCAACCGGTTCAGCCCTGACTCACTATACCTTTGTGGCACATGCTGGCCAGATTCCTATCAAGGATCCTAAGTACACACCTATTTTCATGGTTCCTACCGGCGCGCCTGGCATGAAAATGATTTCCCGTATTTCAAATGAATATCGTGCCGCAGTGACAGGCAGCCCATTTGATTACCCGTTATCAAGCCGTCTGGACGAGAATGATGCGATTCTGGTTATGGACAATGTATTTATTCCATGGGAAGACGTCTTCATGTACGGTGATGCAAACCTGGCGAACGATTTTGCACCCGGCTCTGGTTTCAACGGCCGTGCTTCGATGCACGGTTGTACCCGTCTTGCCGTTAAACTTGATTTTATTTGCGGTTTGTTGGCAAAAGCACTGGAAATTACCGGTAGCGCCAGTTTTCATGGTGTTCAGTCGCGTTTTGGAGAAGTCATTGCATGGCGTAATGCCATGTGGGGCTTGTCTGATGCCATGGCAAAGAGCAATGTGCCATGGAATGGCATGGTTCAGCCTGATGCACGTTTTGCAACGTCTTATCGTGTACTTTCGCAAATTGCCTATCCAGCTATCAAAAACATTATTGAATCCAGTGTTGCCAGCGGTCTGATCTACCTGAACTCACACGCAAACGACTTCAAAGCACCTGAAATTCGTGGCTACCTTGACAAATATGTGCGTGGTACGGGTGACGTGGATGCAGTAGGCCGCGTTAAAACCATGAAATTGTTGTGGGACACCATCGGTACTGAATTCGGTGCCCGTCATGAATTGTATGAAATCAACTATCTGGGCTCCAATGACGTGACACGTCTGGCCAATTTGTGGGATGCACAAGGTACAGGTGATCTGGATAATATGAAATCGTTCGTTGAAAATTGCATGAGTGAATATGATCTTGACGGCTGGACTGTACCTGACCTGATCAATCCTGATGATGTAAGCGTTATCAAACGCAGATAATTAAACCAATATTTTTATTTTAAGGAGAGAGATATGCCATTAGGAAATGAAATTGCCTATGTTGTTTACCAAGTTAATGATTTGGATCTGATGGAGTCTTTTATGCAGGACTTCGGGTTATTAACAGCACATAAAGACGACAAAAGTCTGTTTATGCGCGGGGCAGGTACATCACCCTTTTTGCATGTCACTCTGCTTGGAGATGAAAATAAATTCATTGGTGCCGCTATTCGCATGGAAAGCATGGAGGACCTGCATGAGCTTGCCAAGTTGCCAGGTTCTTCTCCTGTTACCAAAGTGGAAGATTACCCGGGCGGTGGCTGGCGTGTTCGGATGATGACACCTGATAACGTGCAAATTGATGCGGTCTGGGGGCAGGAACCAGCCAAGGAAGTCACGCATCGTCCGCCTAATCCATTTAATGCCGGTCATGTTAAAGCCCGTTATAACGCATCTTTGCGTCCCAAGCGTGAACCAGGGCTGGCCTTGCGTATCGGTCATTTTGTATTGCGTGTCAGCAATCATCCCGAGTCTGTCAAATGGTTCAATGAGCGTTTTGGTTTGCTGGCTTCCGATTATATGTGCGTGCCGGGCGATAAGAGTCAGGTGATTGGTACATTCCTGCGGATGGACAAGGGAGAAGAGTTTGTTGATCATCATTCCATGCTTATTGTGCAGGCGGAAGTGACCGGTGTCCATCATTGCTCTTTTGAATTCCAGGACATTGATTCCGTCATGGGCTCTCATGACTATCTGGTTGGCAAGGGACATCGTCTGGATTGTGGTGTTGGCCGCCATCTGATCGGGAGCCAGATTTTTGATTATTGGCGTGATCCATTCGGTTTCCGTGTTGAACACTATACCGATGGTGATGTCGTTAACGAGGATTACGAGCCTTTATATTACGACGTTTTTGCTGATGATACGACCCAATGGGGGATGGACCCTACCCGGGACTTTTTTGAATAAAAACGGATAAGGCAAGACTTTAATCCAACCAACATGAGGCAGAGTCAAATGACAGAATTAATCCTTGAAGAACAGCGAGCAGGGCGAGTCGCTAATTTTAATCCACGTGAATTTCGCAATGCCATGGGTGAATTTGCTACCGGTGTTGTTGTTATTTCCACTGATGTGGATGGGGAACCTCATGGCATGACCGCCAATGCGTTCATGTCCGGCTCACTGGAACCTCCACTGATTATTGTCTCTGTTGCATGTACGGCAAGAATGCATGACCGCATTCAACGTGCGGGCTATTTTGGGGTGAGTATCCTGAGTGAGCACCAGGAATGGTGCAGTAACCATTTTGCGGGTAAACCCATGGAAGGCAAATGCCCGCAATTTGAACGTATTGGTAATGTGCCCGTTCTGTCAGGTGCCAATGTACAAATTGCAACAGACCTGGAGCATATTTATTCCTGTGGGGATCATACCTTGTTTGTTGGACGGGTTCATACGATGGAGCGTCCCAAACATCCGGACAGGGGGCTGCTTTTTTATGCAGGTCGTTATGGAAAGATTATTAGCAAGGGTGCCCCGCTGACATTCTCACTTGATGAGAATGTATACGATGCTACTTCATGCTGGTAGTCGTTGGTTAAGTGTGCGGCATGGGTATTTGTGGAGAAAAGTAAATGAAAGTAGAGTCAATGGTCAAGGTATCCCAGGGAATAGGGGCACCGCTTCCCAGGGTGGAAGATGTACGTCTGTTAACCGGACAGGGAACCTTTGCGGATGATGTCAATTTACCAAGACAGGCCAGAGGATATGTTTTACGCTCCACAGTTGCTCATGCCAATATTGTCAGTATTGATGTTTCAGGTGCATTGGAAATTCCGGGAATATTAGCGGTCCTGACAGCGGAAGATTATGAGCAGGATGGGTTGGGCAATATTCCATGCGTTAGCATACCCCCCACCATTACAGGAAAAAAATATCATCCTACCCCATTTCCACCACTTTCCTCAAAGCGTGTCCTTGCTATTGGCAGTCCGGTTGCTTTTATTGTGGCTGAAACGCTTCCTGCGGCGATGGATGCCGCTGAGCGCATACAGGTGGTTTATGACAATATGTCCGCAGCGCCTACCGTAGAGTCGGCGATTGAAGAAAATGCGCCGCTGGTCTGGCCAGAGGCAACGGGTAATATTTGCTTCCGCCATGAAATGGGTGATGAGCAGGCGACAAATGCCGCCTTCGAAAAAGCAGACCGTGTTGTCAAGAGCCGTATTCGCAGCCAGCGTCTTGCCGGCAACCCATTGGAACCACGCACTTGTATTGGTGCCTATCAAGAGGCGGACAAGCGTTATCACCTGACTTCGTCCACCGCTAATCCAAGTCGAATACGGTTGTTATTGGCAGAACATGTTTTTCGTGTTCCCGCCCATCAGATTCATGTTGTTGCCGGTGATGTGGGTGGCGGGTTTGGCACCAAAGGTGGTCTGTATCCAGAGGAAATACTGGTTTTATGGGCGGCAAAACGGGTGGGGCGACCTGTAAAGTGGGTTGCCGATCGCAGTGAGTCTTTCCTGTCCGATTTCAATGGCCGTGATCAGGTTGCCGACGCTGAAATCGCGCTAAAAAATGATGGTACGGTTCTTGGTTTTCGGGTGGATATCCATCACAACCTGGGGTGTCAGCTTGGTCCCTCAACTGCTCACCCGGCATTGGTGGGTTCGCGCATGTTGTCCGGTGTTTATGCCTTTCCGGCTATGCATGTCAAAGTAAACGGCGTGTTTACGCATAGCCGTACCTTAACCACCTACCGGGGTGCGGGTCGTCCCGAGTCAACTCTGATTGTTGAACGCATGATGGATCTGGCTGCCGCTGAATTGGGCATGGACAAGGTTGAAATCCGCCGTCGTAACCTGATCAGTCCGGCACAGATGCCTTATCGTACGGGTATTAATGAAACCTATGATTGTGGTGAGTTTGAAGCCCTCATGGATGATGCGCTGAAACTGGCCGATTGGGATGGTTTTGAAGCGCGTCGCAAAGAAAGTGCAGCACGTGGTTTATTGCGCGGACGTGGCTTGTCCATGTACATCGAAGTGGCGGCCACTATTAGCGATCGGATGGAAGTGCGTTTCGATGCGACGGGTGGGCTAACAGTTATTGCCGGTACTTTTTCATATGGCCAGGGTCATGAAACCAGTTATGCACAAATGGTTCATGAATGGCTGGGTGTACCGATTGAAAAAATCAGGTTGATACAGGGAGATACCGATAAAGTGGCCAACGGCCGTGGCAGTTTCGGATCACGCAGCATGACTGTAGGCGGTTCTGCCTTGCTGGGCGCGTGTAACCAGATTATCGAAAGGGGAAGACGGGTTGCCGCCATCCTGCTTGAGTGTGATGAGGAAGGTCTTGAGTTTGGTAACGGTGTTTATCGCCATGCAGGCCTGAACAAGGAAATCACGCTGGACAAGGTGGCGAAGGCAACGTATGCATGGGGTGCACCCAAACCATTGCCGCCTGAACTGTGGTCCGGTCTTGAAGGAAGAGGGTACTTTACGGCACAACCGCAAAACTATCCGAATGGTTGTTATATCTGTGAAGTAGAGGTTGATCCTGAAATAGGCACAATCAGTCTGGTTGATATTTCGGGCATAGACGATGTTGGGAATGTCATTAACCCGCTGATTCTTGAGGGCCAGATTATTGGCGGTATTGCCCAGGCAGTTGGCCAGGCATTGCTGGAAGAAGTCGTTCATGACAAGGATGGCCAGTTACTGACCGGGTCGTTCACTGATTATGCCATGCCCAAAGCAAAGGATTTTCCACGTATCCGTGTGGGCTTAAGGCCAGTGCCAACAAAAACCAATCCGCTTGGCGTCAAGGGAGGGGCAGAAACCGGAACCATTGGTCTGCCTCCGGCAGTAGCGTCGGCGGTTATGGATGCGTTAAGCGTGTATGGCATTAAACATATCGACATGCCATTGACCGCATTGAAAGTTTGGGACGCCATTCAGCAAAGCAAGGCATCAGGAGAAGCATTGCAAGCGGTTGAATAATAAACATTAAGTTTGAAATGAACGAATTGAATCAGGAGTGCGAAGGGAAATGAGTATGTTGAAGCAGTTTATTGTATACAGGACTGACCGTACCGATGGTAAAGCGGAAGAAATCAGAAAGGCGACTCGTCCGTTGCATGCGGAATATATGAAGCAGTTTCATGGCAGAGTTCATTTTGGTGGACCCATGCAGAATAAGGATGGAGTGTCTATTGGCGGGATGATGGTTATTGATGCCCATGATGAGGCTGAAGTATGGGAAATGATCAATAACGATCCATTTGAAAAGGCGGAGCTGTCATCAAAAATAGAAGTTTATCAATTCAGATGGCAAACCAAGCGTCCGGCAACTTTGCCGCCACTTTAATTTTTTTGTGAGACAAAAACATGATTTTGAATGGTGAACAGCAGCTTCCCGTATCCAGAGAACAGGTGTGGTCTGCCCTGATGAATCCGGAGGTGCTTCGGTTGTCAATCCCTGGTTGTGAGTCAGTGACTGAGGTGGAGACAGGCGTTTATGCGGTTAGGGTGGTTATTGAAATTGGTCCGGTAAAGGCCCGTTTTAATGGAAAACTTAGACAACTTGATATGAAAGCACCTGAAACCTATACCCTGGCATTTGAGGGAGATGGGGGCGTCGCCGGATTTGCCAAAGGCAGTGCGGTTGTCACGCTGGAAGAGGCGGCCAATCAGGGGACTTTGCTGAAATATGAAGCCAAGGCAGAAATAGGCGGGCGTCTTGCACAGATCGGTTCACGCCTGATTGATGCGACCTCGGCCAAATTGACCAAACAGTTTTTTGAGCGTTTCAGCCAACAATTGCTGGGTCCAGCGCCTGCGGTGGCAGAACCTGCCAAGGTGGCAGCACCGGCAATGGGAACTGCTGTTGCAGCGGCTGGTTCGGCGGTTGCTGCGACACCGGCTTTTGTACCTGCTCCGGTGTATGCGCAAGCGACACCATCCAAATCGGGTGTATCCATTCAAATGCCGGCATGGACCTGGGCTTTCACCGTTTTAGTAATTGCTTTACTGGCTGCTTATCTGGGCTCCAGATAAGGGTGTTTCAGGTCAGGATTTTTACCGAGGTATTCAAAATATGTCAAAAACTACAGTCGCCATTATGGTTAATGGTATTGAGCAGAAACACGAGGTTGAACCCCGTACGCTTTTGGTTCATTTTCTGCGTGAAAATTGTGGCCTGAAAGGGTCTCATGTGGGTTGCGACACGACACAGTGCGGTTGTTGCACTGTGCATTTGGATGGCCGAAGTGTCAAGTCCTGTACCACGCTTGCCGTTATGGCAGATGGAAAAGAAGTGATCACGATTGAAGGGGTGGGAACTCCGGAAAACCTGCATCCGCTGCAGGCCGCCTTTCAGGAACACCATGCCTTACAGTGTGGTTACTGTACACCGGGAATGGTCATGCAGGGGCTGGATATCCTGAATCGTGGCTGTGCTGACAACGAGGCGGTCATTCGTCATGAGCTGGAGGGTAATCTGTGCCGTTGCACCGGTTACCAGGGGATTGTGGATGCCATTCATTCTTGTGCAAGGAAGTGTCAGGGTAGCGTATCGGCAGGGAACGTATAACTATGTATAACTTTGATTATGTGCGTGCGAAAAGTGTTCAGGAAGTCAATGAGCTTTTCAGTAAAAATCCTGAAGCCCGCTTCATTTCCGGGGGTATGACGCTGTTGCCAACCCTGAAACAAAGACTGGCCAATCCGGCATTGCTGATTGACTTACAGGATCTGCCTGAAATGCGTGGCATTACCGTGGATGAAAAGATGGTGTCGGTGGGGGCCATGACCCGGCATGCAGAAGTGGCGGGTCATAAAGAAATCGTGCAGGCAATCCCGGCCCTGGCGTTTTTGGCTAGTGGTATTGCCGATCCTCAGGTTAGAAATATGGGCACGATTGGCGGTTCCATTTCCAACAATGATCCCTCAGCCGATTACCCAGGGGCAGTGCTTGGATTGGGTGCCAAGGTTATCACCAATAAACGCACGATTGATGCGGATGATTTTTTTACCGGATTGTTTAGCACGGCGCTTGAAAAGGGTGAGTTCGTGATGCGCGTGAATTTTCCACGTGTGCTTAAAGCGGGCTACTGCAAAATGCCCAATCCTGCTTCGGGTTACGTGATGGCGGGATGTTTTATTTCGCAAACCATGGATAAAAAAGTTCGAGTTGCGATTAATGGGGCTGCTCCCTGTGTATTTCGTCAGCATGAATTTGAAAAATTGCTTGAATCAGATTTTAGTGTGAATGCAATAAAAGCATGTGTTCAGTCTGCAGAGGGTCTGAACGCTGATATGCATGCTTCGGCTGCCTATCGGGCACAACTGGTTGTTTATGCTTTGAAACGAGCTATTGAATTTGCCCAATCGCATTAATTGATGCAGTCGGGAAAATTAAGTTAATTTTTTTAGGCGTTATTAAAGAAATAAGGATAAGTGGAGTTGTCATGAAATTAATGTCTTTTATAAGTCAGAATCGCTCAACTTTCGGGTTGGTTGAGGGCGAATATGTCTATGATTTGGGGCGCCGCCTGGGTAAGGCTTGCCCGGATCTTTTGTCTGCCATTAAAGGTGGTTGGCTGAACCGTCTGGAGGCGCTGGTTGAAAACTCACAACCGGACTTTCATGTTGACGACGTGGTTTTTCTGCCGGTTATTCCCAATGCACCGCGTATCTTTTGTGCGGGCCTGAATTATCTTGCCCATCGTGTTGAGGGCAATCGTCCGGATACCGAAGTTCCCGTTATTTTCCTGCGTTTAAATGAATCCCAGGTGGGCCACAATCGTCCCTTGGTATGTCCGGCAGAGTCGGATCAGTTTGACTTTGAGGGTGAGATTGCGATTGTGATTGGCAAGGGTGGTCGTCGTATTCCCGAAGATCAGGCCTTTGAGCATGTTGCCGGTTACTCTTGCTATAACGATGGCAGCGTACGTGATTGGCAATTGGCAACCAATCAATGGACACCTGGCAAGAACTTTGATGCAACCGGTGGCTTTGGCCCCTGGCTGGTGACAACGGATGAGCTGTCTACCGATCGTGTGTTAAGCCTGGTTACCCGTTTGAATGGCGAGGAAATGCAAAGAACCACGACAGACATGCTGACGTTTTCCATTCCGACCCTTATCAGTTTTATTTCCACGTTTACCTCTTTGGAACCCGGCGACGTAATTGTAACCGGTACGCCAGGTGGTGTCGGTTTGCGTCGTAATCCCCAGGTCTGGATGAAAGAGGGCGATGTGGTTGAGGTGGAAGTTGAAGGCGTAGGTATTTTGAAAAATACCATTATTAAAGAAACTCTGCGTAAATAGCATATGACAAGTTCTATTACGAATTTAGGAGCATATATGATGTCAAAAAATCTGGCAGAGAATATCGTGAAAAGCCAAAATGATTTCGCTCAAATATCTGAGGAAACCCGGGCTGCCTTGATGAAAAGCAGTACGGCCAATTTGGCTAATGCCTTACTGAAACGCGGTTTTCGCAATACATTGATGCTGGGCATTAATCCGCTTTCACCAGGGCAGCCAAAAATGATCGGGCCGGCCTTTACATTACGATTCATTCCGTCACGTGAAGACATTGACACGATGGATGCTTATTCCCGCGATGATAATAAACACCGGGGTGTGATGGAAATCTGCCCGAAAGGATCGGTTTTAGTCATTGATGCGTTTGGCAATACGCGCGCCTCGTCAATGGGTGACATGATGGCATTGCGACTCAAAACACGGGGAGTGGAAGGGGTTGTGACCGATGGTGGTTTTCGTGACGTTCCGGCCTTCATTAAAATTGGATTGCCCGCATTCCAGCAAAAAAGTGCTGCGCCAGCAACACCATTAAGCATGCATCCGCTTGAATGGAATGTTCCGATTGGTTGTGCCGGTGTCTCTGTCTATCCTGGTGACATTATCGTTGGTGACGGTGATGGTGTTGTGGTTATTCCCCGCTACCTGGTTGATGAAGTGGCTCAGGAAGCGGCCGATGCGGAAATGTATGAAGAGTTTGCCGCTTGGCATTTGGAGCGTGGCCGTTCATTGATTGGTTTGTTCCCTGCCAATGTTTCCAGCAAGGAAGAGTATAACCGCTGGGTTAAAGAAGGGCGTCCAGCATTGGAGTTTTACTATGCATGAGCAAAATAAAGCACTGTGTGAAACCTTGGAAGTCCTGTTGAATACCCGGGATCTGGACCCCGAACAGTGGATTGATTATCCCGAATATGGTTTCCGTCAGTATTTTTTATGGAAAAATCCTGAAACGGGGGCAAGCATTGCTTTGCTGGACTTCCAGAAGGATGGCCGTATTCCTGTTAAGCATACGCATGCCTCGAACCAGTTCATGTATTGCCTTGAGGGTGATTATGAATATGTTGATGTTGGCTTGAGATTGAAGCCCGGTTCATTCTATATGAATCCAGTCGGACATCCGCATGGTCCGACTATTGCACATGAGCGTAGTGTGCTGATCGAAATTTATGATGGTCCTCACTATCATGAAAAACCTGTCTTTCATACTGATGAAACGATAGGTGATTTTCTTGCCAAGTCTTAATTAAAGACATTTAAGCAAACGAAGTAAAAAATACCGTGTAAAACGGAGGGCATTCTGTTGCCTTCTGTTTTGTACAAAATTACTCAAGTGTTTGATTTTTTTAAACTAAAAATATTATTACTTATTAAAAAAGGAAGGCGGTATGGAGAAGAAGTTGGTGGCAGCTGGGCTGGCATGTTGCCTGGCAGGAGGCATTTCACATGCTGAAACGGAAAAAAAAGATAGTGTGCAAATTTATGGTTTGCTGGATATAGGCGTATCTTATATTTCAAATCAGGGAGATGACCGGCGTTTTAGGACGGATTCAGGTATTTACACACCTTCATTTATTGGATTTAAAGGCAGTGAGCATTTAAGTGATGGCACAAAAGTCATATTTGACTTGCAAAGCCAATTTGATATTCATGAAGGTAGAACAATTCCCGGGCATGGCCTTTTTGGCCGTACCGCAATTGTAGGTTTGGATAGTGATCGATATGGCCGCCTGACATTAGGTAACCAATTCGATTTCATGTGGGATTCCCTGACCATTTCCAGGAATGCGGCGGGGCCCAGTGCCGGCGGTTTATATACGTTTAGACAAGGTCCTTTTGCAAAGTTGGGTATCCCCTTTAATGCAACAGGAGGGTCTGATTGGGACAGGACAGCCGGAGAACAAGTGCATAATTCTGTCAAGTATAGAACACCAGATTTTGGCGGTTTTACTGCAGGCGCACTATATGGCTTTGGCTCCGGGCCCAATAGGTCGACTAAAGACAGGACGCTCAGTTTTGGCCTGAATTATAAATCGGGGCCTTTTGGAATGGGGGCCGCCTATACGGATGTTAAATATGGAGTGGACGCAACCATGGCACCGGTACAAACCCCCGTGCGGACATGGGGTGTGGGTATGCACTATGAGTTTGAAAAAGTGACGGCGATTGCCTTGTTTACCAAAACCAGTAACCGTTCCAATAATGCTTCCGTTTATGCGGCCGAAATTGGCGGTAGATGGCAAATTGATCCTAAATGGGCATTAGGTGCCAGCTATAACTATATGAAAGGTAATGCGAAGTTGGATAAAAATTACGCCCATCAAATCAACTCTACGCTGTCGTATTCTTTGTCAAAACGGACGCTGGTTTATGTGCAACAGGTTTATCAAAGAACTAACAAGAATGGCAGGGCGAGCATCAATGGTTTATTTGGGCCTGACGATGCTTCTTCCAGCAGAAACCAGTCTATTAGCCGAATTGGTATCCAGACTGTATTTTGATAATACAAAACCTTTTTTCTTATTGATAGGGCATGTTTGACTTATCATGTCTTGACTAAATGAACATAAGGGGGACTCATGGAAAATCTTGATGTAATGGTTTTGCGTACCTTGCTTGAGTGGCGTCAACTAGGCCAGAAAGCGGTCTTGGTGACGGTCGTCAGGACATGGGGGTCTTCACCTCGCCCAATCGGTTCTATCATGGCTCTGTCAGAAAGTGGTTCCACCGTCGGTTCTGTTTCGGGAGGCTGTCTGGAAGATGACCTTATTCTCCGTTTTGGATCATCTTCAGGCATTCAGGATGGTCCTCCCGAGCTGATCAAATATGGGGTAACCGCCGACGAGGCACACCAGTTCGGATTGCCTTGTGGCGGAACCATCGAGCTTTTTCTGGAGTTTAACACCGATGTGAAAGCTTTGGCCGAGTTGGTGGCGGAACTGGATGCCGGAAACCTGATGAATCGGGTTGTCCGGCAGGAGGACGGTAACGTTGTGTTGTCGCGTGCACCGGCACCCACACCCTTGCGGCTTGAAGGCGGTTTTTTGTCAAGCTGTTTCGGTCCTGAATATCGTATGCTGATTATCGGTGGAGGGCAATTATCCGAGTATTTGGCCACCATGGCTTTGTTTTGCGGTTTTGATGTCACGGTGTGTGACCCACGTCTTAATGCAGATAA
The DNA here is from genome assembly GCF_014652395.1 of Advenella faeciporci. GTDB lineage: Bacteria > Pseudomonadota > Gammaproteobacteria > Burkholderiales > Burkholderiaceae_B > Advenella > Advenella faeciporci. Next base: position 119,558 of record NZ_BMYS01000001.1, on the reverse strand, counting down.
ACAATGGTCCATACCACGGGCCAAGTTAACCACTCTGATGCCTGATGACGCCGTGGATGCGTTCAGGCCAGATGCCCGTACCTGCATTGTTGCGCTAACGCATGATCCGAAACTGGATGATCTGGCCTTATTGCAGGCTTTGGAAACAGATGCTTTTTATGTGGGTGCTATCGGTTCACGTAAAAACAGTCGTGCCCGAAAAGAAAGAATGATCAGGCATTTTGACCAGACCGAGGCATCACTGGCACGTTTGCGCGGACCAATTGGCGTCTATATTGGCAGCAAGACACCATCAGAAATTGCCGTCAGTGTGATGGCCGAAATCCTGGCAGTGAAAAATGCGGTCAATTTGCCCCCGTCTTCGGATGTCGCTTATGCCAAAAACATTGATGTTGAAAAAGTATTTTAGCTCGGGGCAGACATATGGAGAAACCTCAAAAAATAGCGGCCATTATTCTGGCTGGCGGTAAATCCATTCGTTTTGGCGCAGATAAACGTCTGCTTGATGTGAATGGTGTGCCTATGTTTCTTCATACGGCAAAAAAAATCCAGCGTATTCTGGGTTCTGATGTCTGGGTGGTGCTTAGCAACCATTCCCGGCAACATATCGACTGCTTAAAGCGGGAAGGCATCTCTTTTCTGGAAATGCCGTTTTCGTCCTCTGGCATGGGTGACTCGCTTTCCTATGCGGTTTCCCATCTTGAACAATATGCCGGCTGGCTCATCAGTCCGGCAGATTTGCCACTTATCCAGGTATCAACTCTGCACAGTATGGTGGCTTCTGCGACTCATGCAAAATTGGCGGCCCCTTATTATCAGGGGCAACAGGGACATCCTGTCTGGTTTTCCAAGACGTTTTTTAACGATCTTGTCAGTTTGGGAGGCGACAGGGGCGCCAGGAAGATCCTGCAGGATAATTCTAATGACCTAACCCGGGTTCCTGTTGATGATCAGGGGTGCGTGATGGATTTTGATACACCTGAGTCGATTGAGAAAAACAGGAAACATTTATTTCTGTCTTGAACTTTCAGTCTTGATTTTAAAAAAAACAATATAACTTTAAAGTAATGTGGTGTGCTATTTTATTTCATTTGAATATTTGATGATATCAATTTAAGATGAACTGGCGATATATGTTTTATTTGTAAGGTATTGATTAAAATATATTTTTCATATAAAAATCGCTTTTTTCATTATAAGAATTTAATTGATATTTAAAGGAGTTTATTCAGATGAATAAAAAAATTGCCATTGTGGGTGCAGGTGTTGGTGGGCTTCATCTTGGTTTATATCTGCGTCAGCATGATGTGGACGTCACTATCTATACCGATCGCGAACCGGAAGAATATGCCGGTTTGCGACTGCTTAATACAGTCACCCATCATGCAATTACCGTTGCACGTGAAAAGGAGCTGGGTGTGAATCATTGGTGTGATGAAACATATGGCTATCCAGGCCAGACCTATTATTTTGGTGGGGAAAAACCTTTGCATTTTCGTGGTGATTTGGGTTCTCCCAGCCGGGCGGTTGACTACAGAATTTATTTGCCCCAGCTAATGAATGATTTCCTTGAACGAGGAGGCAAGATTCAATACAAAGACATTCAGGCGGCAGACCTGGCCGGATTGGCCAAAAGCGTGGATCTGGTGGTGGTGTGCGTGGGTAAGGGAACATTAAGGGATGTGTTTGCACGCAATGAAAAACTCAGTCCGCATTCAGCGCCTCAACGCATAATTTGTGCCGGTATTTATACAGGGATTGCCGATGAGGAACACCGTAACGTGACCTTGTCCAACTCTCCTGGAAATGGTGAGATTATTGATTTGCCTACCGTGACCTTCCAGGGCGCGGGTCATGCATTGCTAACCCTGAACATACCTGGCGGTGACACAGAGGAATGGGCGCATTTGAATTATGATGAAAACCCCCGTCGTTTCCTTGATGCCATGTTGAAAAAGCTGGAGAAGTATCACCCAACCATTAGCGCACGCATTGATCCGGCCAAGTTCGATCTGGCTAATGGTTCCCGTGATTTATTGCAAGGGGGAGTTATACCCGTGGTTCGTGAAGGCTATATTGGCCTTGGTGATGATAAATTTGCCATTGCGCTGGGCGATGCGCATGCAACGGTGGATCCCTTGATGGGGCAGGGGGCCAATATGGCTTCTTATAGTGCCTTCGTGTTGGGTGAGGAAATTGTCAAGCAGTCGGTCATTGACGAGCGTTTCTGCCAGATCGTGGATGATAAACGCAGGGATCGCGTTGAGTGTGCCACCCATTGGACCAATTTGTTCCTGAAACCGCCCCGCCAGGAAACCATGCAGGCGGTTGCGCAAATGAGTGAGAACCGGGACATGTGTGATGAATTCACCAAAGCCTTCAATCGTCCCGAAGAGCAATGGAACCGTTTTGCAACTGGTGCCCGTACGCAACGATGGATCAATTCCTGGATGAATTAACAGCTCAAATCCAGGCATGAAAAATAAACCTGTTTTAATTAACAGGTCAGATTACTGATAAACCCCCTGTTTTTTGAGTAGCGGGGTTTATTTTTTATTGTCCATTTTATTTCATCCGGAAAATGGACAAGGTTTAATCTTTTGTCAGTTTTTCCCATTCCTCCATGCTCATGGCCAGCCTGAACCCCACGTTGGCCGAGCTGCTGTACGGGTCTTGTCCCTGTCTTGCGCTAACACGGTATCCTTCGCAATATGTTTCACTGCATAAAAAGGAACCGCCACGGATAACCCGGGTGGGCGCATCCGGCCTGACCCTGCTTGGGTCCAAGGAAGCCTCTGGTCCTTGGGGATTATGATTTGACGGGTTTTTGGCCTGTATCACAAAGGAATCGGGACGATACCAGTCGGCGACCCATTGCCAGGCATTGCCGGCCATGTCATACAGCTTGTAATCGTTGGCCTCAAAACTTTTAACGGGCAATGTGCCTGGTAAAACCTTGGCTGACTGCACAGGAAAGGCTGAACTGGCTTCATCCCAGGTGTGGGCCATTGCCTTATTGTCAGGCTTGAGGATATCTCCCCAGGCATATGTGGCCTGATCCAGTCCGCCTCGGGCGGCAAACTCCCATTCCGCCTCTGTCGGTAATCGTTTTTTGGCCCATTTGGCATAGTTGATGGCATCTTCATACGAAACCTGTACAACCGGATGGTTTCCCTTGTCTTTGATATTTGAACCCGGTCCGTTGGGTTGCCGCCAGTTTGCACCAGGGGCATATCGCCACCATTGAGAGTAATCAGCCAGTGATACCGGTTTTTCGGTTGAAATAAAAACCAGGCCTCCGGGAACTAAAACGGAATCATTCGGACGAGGGGTGCCTTCAGGCAATTGGACGCTGATGGTTTCCCAGTCCGGTTTTTTTTCTGCCGTCGTGATGTAACCCGTTTCGGCAACAAACTTCTCAAAATCATCATTGGTGACATGATGCTGGTCTATCCAGAATCCATCCAGGGATACCAGATGGGCAGGACGTTCATTGGGTTGTGACTTGTAACTGTCATTGCCCATTAGAAACTGTCCACTGTCAATCCAAACCATTCCACGAGGACCATTCACCCCATCTCCGATTTGCACGTGTTTGGGCGTAGCCTGAGCCGTTTGACAGAAATGACTGCCTGCACTGATCAGCAAGGTTAGGACAAGCATGGATGTGCCGGGTAAATATTTTCGTTTCATGACGGGTATCCCTGATGATTACTGTTTAGTCTTTAATGATGATTTGTGTTGGCAGGCCTTTTCTCCAATCAAAATAATTGAAAAGACCTTGGGCCAGGAACTCGGAATCCCAGTTAAGAACGTTATGTTCTTTGGCCCAAACCTCATACTTTTTCACCATTTCCTCAACAATTTCAGGATGCTGACTGGCCAGGTCACGGGTTTCCGTGCGGTCATTGTCCATATCAAAAAGCTGCCAGCGTTCTTCACCAAAAGGTTTGGGTAACCAGCTTAACTTCCATTTACCCATACGATAAACCTTATTGTTGAACAGCTCTTCGCCACGTTCAAAGTTGTCAGGTCGGGCAGAGTCGGCTTTTCCTTGCAGGACATTGGCAAAGGACACCCCTTTTAATGGGGCCAGCGGGATGCCATTACGTGTTTCGCTACGCTCGGCGTTGGCCAGTTCCAGAATGGTGGGGTAAATATCTTCAACGCCCAGAAAAGCGTCATTAATAGAGCCGGGCTTGCTGACGGCAGGGCCTTTGACAATCATGGGTGATAATGTGCCGCCTTCGGTCATGAAGAATTTGAACAGCTTGAACGGTGCCGAGCTGGCTGCTGCCCATCCAGGCCCTACGCCGGCATAGGATTTGGGGGCACCGAGGTTTTCGTAAGACGTATCAAACTCCTGTGCAATCCATTTTCCGTCCGCATTGCCTGGATAGAAATCCATGTAGGAAGGAGAGGGGCCATTATCATGGAAATAAAAGATCATTGTGCTGTCATAGGCTCCTGATTTTTTCAGTTCGGCAACCACTTTGCCAATATTCATATCAATATTGTCAACCATGGCGGCATACACTTCCATCAGACGTTCTTGATATTTCTTTTCATCGGGGCTGAGCTCATCCCAGCGTTTTTGCATCGGGGCAGCAGGAGACATCACGCTGGTTTTGGGTACAATTCCCAGACGCTTCATGTTCTCAAACAGTTCTTCACGGTGCTTTTCATAACCGGCACTGAATTTTCCTTCATACTTTTTGATGAAATCGGCAGGCGCATGCAAGGGGTCGTGAGCGGCCTGGAAAGAAAGGAAACCGAAGAATGGCTTATCCAGCTTCTCGGCTTCCTGTATGTAAGAAATGAATTTATTGGTGTAAAGATCGGATGAGTACTCGCCGGTATCCCTGGGAATGATTTTGCCGTTTTCGGAGAATTTGTTTTTAGGATGAATGGCAACCAGACTGGAGTCATCCCAGTGGCTTCCACCAGCACTAATCAGGATATAGGATTTATCAAACCCCCTTGCTTCAGGCAGCTGTTCCGGTTTGGCGCCCAAGTGCCATTTGCCGGTGATGAAAGTGAAGTAACCATTTTCCTTCAGGGCTTCGGCAATCGTATTGGTTTTTTCGTTCAGGGAGCCAATATAGCTTCCGGGATAGTTGTCCATTTCAGGGGTACGGTATTCACCCATGGCACCCATGCCCGCCAAGTGGTTATCAACCCCGGTCATTAACTGGGCCCTTGTGGGTGAGCAGGTTGGATGCACGTGATAATTGGTAAAACGCATCCCTTCGGCCGCCAGTTTATTCAGTTCGGGCGTTTGAATAACGGTTTGACCAAAGGGTTCTATATCATTGAAACCCATATCATCGCCAAGAATGACAACGATATTGGGTGGTTTGGGCTGGTCAGTTTGGGCAACCGCCAGATGGGCCAGCGATAATGAGGCAATGGCCGTAAACAAGAGCTTCTTGACTGACATTGTAGTGATGTCTCCTTTAAAGCAGGTATTTTTGATATTTTTATACGTAATAAAATTTTTATACGTAATAACAGAATAATTTATATCTTAAGCTTCAATTAAAATGAAAAATTATTCTTACTGAAGCATGCTGATCTTAGTAAGAATCATTCTTTTGTGTCAATTGAAAAAGAAGTAATAAAACTATGCCTTTTTGGTTATGGTCTTGGTAGCAAATTGGAAACAAATTTTATACGTTTATGTGTTCTCGTGCGGAGGAAAGGTAACGGGTAATGGTGTATAACTTAATAAAGATTGGCGGTACCACAGAATGTGGGGATAGTCGTTGTTTGGAGTGGTATTGGGGCTGGCTGGTGGCCTGGCCTGCTTGGCCTATACAGCAGGCATTTTATTTTTTGCTAATGACAGCTGCTGGCCTCATGCGCATGATATCTGTTCTGAATTTTTTCCGTTGGCATTGAACAGCTGCGCTTGGTCAGGCAGCTTACGAGATGAGCATTTCCTGGCAAAGCAAGAGTTGCCTTTTTACCTGTTTTGGAGAATAGGTCGTCTTCTATTTTTCAGAAAAAAATCTGTGCCAATTTAAGGTAAGTTTACATAAGTGCTCAAAATGTTTCCGGTGCACAGAAAAACAAGACAGGACTTTCATTTCCAAAAGTTTTAATTATTGTTTTTATTGTTTTATTGGTGTTGGCCGCATTTCAGCCCAATTAAAAATCAGATAAAAAGAATAAATATGAACAACAACGACCAGTAGCCGAAATCTTCATGTGCCCAGATCAGTTAGAGTCTCAAACCTCGTTATCCTCTAACTCTCTTTTCAAAAGAGGATGACAACTTACTGTCGACCATAAAAAAATATTTCACACTTTTATCAAAATTTTGCACATATAATTGCAGCTGGTTACGGCCGTTGTATTTGGTTATACTTGCTGTTACAAAAAAATCAAGCGGTAACTGCGCTGGCAAAGGCAGAAAATAGCATTCAGTCATACATCCCATAAGACTGAAGATCTAATACTTACAAAGATTCAAATAAAATGCGAAATTTTTTCAGATCTATAGGCGGATTTGGACTTATATTGGGTGTATTGTTTTTTGCCGCATCCCTGACACCCAGCCTGATTCCACGAAACCAGGTGGTGCAGGGGATGCTTTCCGGTTTTGCTTTTGGTGCGGGTTATGGCATTGGCGTTGTTTTACGCAGTGTTTACCGTTACCTTGAACTGCCAGGCTTGTCTTCAGGCAGTTTAAGGGTGGTAAGGCCGGTTGCCATCGTTGCTTGTCTGGGTTTAATAACAACGGCTCTTTATCATGTCAAAACCTGGCAGAATTCAATTCGAAGCGTCATGAATATGGAGCCCCTGGAAACCGGGTATCCATTAAGTGTCAGTGTTATCGCCATTATCTGTTTTGCAATTTTGTTATTGATATCCCGTGGGCTAATCCTGTTTGGTAAAATGCTGGCAGGCAAATTTTATCAACGCTTCCCGCGTCGGGTCTCTCTGGTGGCAGGTGTGGTGCTGGCGGTGTTTCTCATCATTACATTAACCAACGGTGTTTTGGTTGAATATACATTCCGGGCCTTAGACCGGTCTTTTCAGCAATACGATGCACTGTTAGAGCCTGACCGTCCCCAACCGCTTATCGCGGAGCGGGCAGGAAGAGAGTTCGTGGCATCGGGCCCTACCGCAGCAGATATTACCGCATTTACCGGTCAAAATGCACTTGAACCCATACGGCTTTATGCCGGTTTGCAGGTGGCGGACAGTCCCATGGAACGTGCGCGCTTATTGCTGGATGAACTGATACGCGTGAAGGCTTTTGATCGCTCAACACTGGTCATCATTACGCCAACCGGCACAGGCTGGGTAGATCCTTCAGCCATGGATGGGCTGGAGTACTTGCTTCATGGTGATGTGGCCAGTGTGGCTTTACAGTACTCTTATTTGAATAGCCCGATGTCACTGGTTTTCCAGCCTGAAAGCGGCCTGGAATCCGCGCAGGCGCTATTTCGGACGGTTTATGACTATTGGAAAGAGCTTCCCGCCAGCCAGCGGCCCGAATTGTATTTGCATGGGTTAAGTCTTGGCGCCTTCAACTCCCAGCGCTCATTCACGTTCCTGGATATTCTGGGTGATCCGATTAATGGCGCTGTCTGGAGCGGACCGCCGTTTCCAAGTGAATTGTGGCGCTCTTTAACGAATAACCGGGAGGCCGGGTCAACAGAATGGCTGCCGGTTTTTGAGGATGGCAGGTTCGTACGGTTTATGAACCAGGATGGCATGCCCAACGCCAAAGATGTTCCATGGGGTGATTTGCGTTTTGTTTACTTGCAGTATGCCAGTGATGCCATTACCTTTTTTGAAAAGGGTCTGCTTTATCAGGAAGCCGACTGGATGAAAAAGCCAAGAGGGCCTGATGTTTCACCGCTCCTTAAATGGTATCCCGTCGTCAGCATGCTGCAGATACTTATCGACATGCCCTTGTCCGATACGGTGCCCATGGGATATGGTCATGTTTATGCGCCCGGGCATTATCTGAACGCCTGGATTGAAGTGACCGGGATTGATTCCTGGTTACCGGAACAGATCGATGCGCTTAAAGTGTTGCTGTTGAAGAAAAGCGAAGGCGGAGAAGGGTATGAGTCCCGTGGCGGATAAGGTTTTTTGCAGCTGATGTTAGCATCTAGCTGACCCAGACAAACCCATCCTGGGTCAGCACATTTTCTCCATTCCAGCGGTATGCACACAGTTTCCCCTTTTCTTGCATTCCACTTGTTTTTTTTGCAGCGATGCTGTAATCCAAACAGGCAATGTGGTCGCTCAGCGGGGCTGGCGTGCCGGTTCTCCAGTAATGACCAACAAACAATAGTTTGTCAGGGTTATAGCCAGGCATCAAGTCAGCAGGTATCGGGTCATGGGGTATTTTTTCCAGTATATCAGGCGGCACTTCAGCCAGATCCCGGTAAGTCAGATATTCGCTTTTCCACCATTGTGTACGAATATGTTTACGTACGTTTCCGTCTTTGTCAAAAAATTCGTGCCCGCTTGGCAAGGCAATTTCCAGTCCTTTCAGGATGGTTTCAGCCGCCTGGTACGCTGGCGTATCTTTGTGTGTGAGCACTTCCCATGCCTGGGATTTGATGCAAGCCTGTTCATTGAGATAAGGGGAAAGTGTTTGCAACGAAGGGGTATGCCAACAGGCATGAATGACCCGAAAACCCTCAAATTCCAGATACAAAGGCAGGGTTGCAAACCATTTCACTATTTCATCATGAAGTTCACTGCCTTCAACGACTTGGTCCAGAAAGCTTTGGTGCTGGCGCTGGTTTTTAGGGGTGTGCGGACGCAGATATGCATTGGGCTGCTGTGGGTGAGGGGTGGCCCAGGCGACAGCATTGAATTCATGATTGCCCATAATGGTATAGGCATGGCCGTTTTCAACCATGGCGCGTACCAGTAGAACAGTTTCTACTTGTTCGGGGCCACGGTCAACAAAGTCACCCAGAAAAACGGCTTTGCGCTGAGGGTGCTGCCATACGCCGTTTATTTCGTGATAACCCATAAGAGTGAGTAAATTGCGCAAGGGCGTTGCGTAGCCATGAATGTCACCGATAATGTCGTACATATTTGTAATTACCCAAAAAATAATATACTTGTGAGACTGTGATTATTTATATGATTCTTCCCAATAACCCTTTCAGGTCATTTTATTCCACAACTTTTAAGTCCTATTGAGCAAATCGCTAAAGAAAAGCAGCGGGATCCAGAAGTGATTTTTTGGTATTTACCGCTGGATAAGGCATATTCAACTGGTCTTATGAGAGGGGAGTAAAGATACTGACTTTTCGTTTAGCAGGGTATTCAAAGCCAGCAACTAAACCTTTCCTTTGGTATCGTTTATTTTTTCAAGGTAATAGCTTCCGCATTTTGCTCATTCTGCAATTTTCTCCACATGATTTTACCGGTATTTGATTTGGGTAGTTCATCAAAAAATGCCACACTACGTGGGGCTTTGTAAACCGCCATATGTTCACGTGACCAGGCAATAATCTCTTTTTCCCCAGCCACAATACCATCTTTCAGTACCACCAGCGCCCTGACCTGTTCGCCCTGTTTTTCATCATGAATGCCCACAATGCATACTTCCTGGATCGCCGGGTGTGCGTACATGGTGTTTTCCACTTCGCTGGGCCAAACCTTATACCCCGATACATTAATCATGCGTTTTAGACGATCAGTCATGAAAAAATAACCGTCTTCATCAATACGCGCCAGGTCACCGGTACGGAAAAAGCGTTTGCCATCCATGTCGAAGAAGGATTCTTCATTCGCCTCTGGATTTTTCCAGTACCCCAGCATGATTTGTGAACCGCTGGTAACCAGTTCGCCTATTTCACCGCGTGGTAATTCTTTCAAGGTAACCGGGTCAACAATACGGCTGTCCACGCCTTGTGTTTCAATGCCCAGACATTGACGTCTGGGGTGATTCAGTGGGTTGCAGTGCAGGAAAGAAGCGGTTTCTGTCATGCCATAACCTTCGTTATATACAATGCCGAAACGTTCTTTCAGCATTAAAGCAACCGACTCGGCCATGGCTGCACCACCACCGGTAAGAAGGCTCAGGCTGGAAAGGTCAGCCCCCTGGGCTGATGGGTGGGAAAAGAAGTCAAGGACCATGGCCGGGGGTGCTGTCCATGAGCTAACGCGGTGCCTGGCGCAAAGTTTAACGGCAAGGCCGGCATCCCAGCGGGGCATCATGATAACGGTTGAACCCAGAAAGATGGGAATGTTCATGCTGTTTTGCATACCCAGCAAGTGAAACATGGGCGCCACCGCCAGAGTGACCGATTCCGAATGCATGTTACGCCACATGGTGGAGCCATAAATAGAGCTGAGCATGGTGAAATGCGTATGAATGCAACCCTTGGCTTTACCGGTGGTGCCAGAGGTATATGGCAAGACGCAGAAATCATGTGGTGATGTTTCCAGTGCACCGGCCTGATAGCGTTTTTCTATCAGAATAGTCTGGAAATCATGGACATCAGGACGCTTAATGGGGGCGTAATCCTGCTTGATAAACGCAGGGATATCGTGACTGTCCAGCTTGGTCTGCATGTCTTTATAGATATGCACAACAATATGCTTTAAACCTTTGCTTTTTTCTGTTTGCATGCAGGGCAAAACGGCGTCAACCAATTCACGTGCCACAAAAGCATATTCAGCGTCGCTGTTTTCCATGAAGTAGCGTACCTCTTCGGTGGTGCACATGGCATTAACAGGCACAATCACCGCCCCAATGCTTAAGGCGGCATAATAGGCAATCACAAACTGCGGGCAATTTTGGCTAAATAGCAATACCCGGTCTCCCTTGCGTACACCCAAGGCTTTCTGCAGGTAAGCGGCCATGCTGTCCACATGGGTTTGCAGCTCTGCGTAAGTGAAGGTGTTTTCACAAAAAACAATGGCTGTTTTATTGGGGAAACGTTGGGCAGATGTGAGTAAGCAATGGGGTAAGGTTACTTGCGGTACAGTAATATTATGCGGAATACCATTGGGCCAATAAGGATTTCTTTTTTGTTGCACTTTCATTCCTTTATGTGATGAGTGATTGGTTTCATCTTTGCATTCATGGTGACTCATCAATGCTTTAAATTGATGTCTATTAATCAATCCTTAAATTGGCTGCCTTAATAATCTTTCCGTAGTTTTCGTAGTCTTTCAGCAGAATACTTTTGAATTCCTGTGGGGTGTTGCGTACTTGGCGCAAGCCAAAGTCCTTGAAGCGCTGCTGGACGGCTGGTAATCCCATAACTTTATCCAGCTTTTTACTGATGAAGCTCACCATTTCAGGATTGGTGTTTGCGGGCGCAAAAATACCCAGCCAGCCATTAGAAGTAAAACCTTCAATACCCATTTCGGTAAAGGTGGGCACATTGGGCAGAGTGCTTAGTCTGTCTGATCCGGTCACGGCCAGTATTTTGAATTTATCAGAATCCAGGTAGGCGGTCATAGTGGTAATGTCAATAAATGCCGCATTCAAGTCGCCAGCCAGCAGGGCTTGCAAGGCCGGACTGGCACCACGATAAGGGATATGCATCATTTCAATATTTTTAACGCGTTTGAATTGTTCGCCATGAATATGTGATGAGGTACCATTGCCATAAGTGCCGTAAGCGTATTTATCTGGATTTTTATGGGCCAGCTCAATAAACTCTTCCAGTGTATTTACATTCAAATCTTTATGTACCAGGAAGAGGTCTGCGGAGCGGGCCAGTTGGGTAATGGGTATCAGGTCTTTTAAGCCATCGTAGGGAATATTCTTGTATAACCACGGAGCTTGCACAATGGCGGTAAAGGTCAACAACAGGGTGTAACCATCAGGGTCAGACTTGGCGACAATATTATTCCCAATGTTGGCACTTGCCCCGGGCTTGTTGTCTACCCACACGGTTTGGCCCAGTTCTTTACTGAGTTCGGCGCTTACCAAGCGCGTAATAATATCGGTAGCACCGCCGGGTGGCCCGGGAATAACCATGCGGATGGATTTGTTTGGGTAGGTGGTTGGGGAAGCGATTGCTATTTGCGCCGGCAGCATTATGGCAAAGGCCATGCCCGCTAATGTACCCAACAAGGTTCTGCGTGTTATTTTTTGTATTTTCTGTCTCCTATTGATTTTTATTATTTAAATCATAGGGTTGTAATTTTTTTCCGTCCCTTTTGTTTTAGTTATGGTCGTCTTAACAAAAATAAAAGCTCATGTGGGAAGTAATGAAAAGCATATAATTTCAAAACCTTGACAATACAAGAAAAAATTCAAATGATTATTGAGGAACCACTTGGGAAATTCCCTAGTTTCATTACTGTCAGGCCAGGCTTATTATTTTGTTCTTCAAGAAAATGTGTTTGGTTAAATACGGCTGAAAAATGTATGCATTCCCATGCGGGAGCATGGGAACGAGTGTGCGTTTGGCTAGCTACCAAGCTCCTAGCGTGGGAGCGCGTACGAGAGTATCCATTATTGTTGGGTTTACAACCCCTCCCGATAAGACCGTTCGGAAAACCGCCAGCTCATCAAAATGAGCAAGACTGTTCCTGCCAGCATTAATCCCCAGGCATAAGTCAAATCCGCAAACACATCACGAACAATGCCGGCAAATAAAGGCAGGAAACTGGCAATCATATAGCCACCACCCTGAACAAAAGCGGCAAGGTCTCCGGCGCGGGCAGGTTCTTTGCTATGGCTTAAAGTAAGAATAAGCGATAGCGGGAAGATGGCGCCCAGGCCAATGCCCAGTAAAACAATGGCCGGGTAAACCAACGTTAAGGGTGCAAATATTAAACATAACAAACCCAACGCAAGGCAAAACAAAACCCCAATTAACAAGAAACGCTGGTCTTTAACACGGTGGGTAAAAACCGAAACGGTTAAACCGGCAAGCACTTCAATTACACTGATGCCACTCAGTAGAAAACCGGCGTTGGCGGCTTTCATGCCTAAAGAAGTATAAAAAGGGGGCAACCACGCCAGCACCAGGGTATAGGCACCGGTTGAAATGCCAAAATAAATCATTAATTCCCAGGCACGTGGCTGTTTCAGGAAAGAGCCTTGCCTTGTATGCGTATGATTATTGACGCTGACTTCGGCTTGTTTTTGGTTTTTTTTGTCTGTTAGCAGTAGCCAGGCAAGCAAGGTGAAAAGCGCCGGTATGGTCCAGATAGCCAATGCCGTGGATAAATGGGTGATGTCTTCCAGTTTAACCACCGCTGCAGCCGTAAAAGCCGCACCACCCATAATGCCGGTCGTGTACAGCCCCATGACCCGGTTTGCGTGAGTATTAAAAATTCGTTTGATGATACTGGGTGCGAGTGCCTGAATCATGGCAATACCTGCTCCGGCCACAACGGCGGTTAATAGTAAACCACCCGTACTTATCCATTGAAAGCGAGCCAGACAGGCCAGGGTAATGAGTAACAAACCCAGTGCAATGCCTTGCTTTTCTCCCAAAAAACCACGTAGAAATTTGCCCAGCCAGGCAAACACACCCATGACAAAAATGGGTAGAGTGGTTAACAGGCTGGCGGCAGTGTTGCTCATCTGGGTTGCTGCCTGAATGCTGTCAAGTAGCGGGCTGATCGAAGCCAGCACGGGGCGCAGGTTTAAGGCAACGGCAATAATGGCAAAGGCAAATAAAAGGGAGGTACGTTGAGAGGAGGGCATGCAATCCAAGTAAAGTCGTGACAAGATAAGGGGATTCTACAGGAGAGTGGCAGTCTGGTTTTTAATTCTTTTTTAAGTGGAGTTGGCAGGCTCTGGCAATTCGCGATTTTTGAATTTATGTGATCAGGTCCGATTTGGCAGTCTTTGCTAGTCCGAAGTAAGCACATCCTTTATACTAGAACTTCCCGGCTCAGAATTTACCTGTACTTATTTGTTCAACTCTACATATAATGACCAAGAAAAAATTATTAGAAGATGACGCGCTTGTTGTTAAATCAGTGGGCAAGGCCTTTGATGTACTGAAGTGTTTTGAACAGACCAGTCAAAGTGAAAGAGAGTTAAGCCTGATGGATATTTGCAGGCTGACCGGTTTTGATAAAAGTACGGTGCAGCGTTTTACACATACTTTGCAAACGTTGGGTTATATCAATAAAAATGAGTCCAGCCGTCGTTATTCATTAAGCCTGAAAGTGCTGGATCTTGCGTTTCATTTTTTAAGGAACGATGCTTTTATCGAGACGGTGAATCCGCATCTGTTTGAGTTATGCCAGCTTAGCCGCTGTCGTGTAAGCCTAAGCCTGTTTGATGATACTGAAACGGTTTATGCAGTCCGTCATCAATATAAGTCAGAGTATTATTCTTCTTCATTATTGGGCAAGAGGGTACCTATTTACTGTAGCGGCGGTGGCAGGTCAATATTGGCCTGTCTTGATGCCGGACAGCGTGATGATATTCTGGACCGTTCGGAATTCATCGCATTTACCCATCATACCGTGCTTGACCGGCAGGTGATTTTGAATGAAATTGAATTGGCGGGAAAAAAAGGCTATGGGCTCACTAAAGAACAGTTTGTTTATGGTGAACTGGGCCTTGGTGCTGCCTTGCTGGACCGTCATGGATACCCGCTTGCGGCCATCCAGCTGGCCATTAACCAGTCAGAAATAAGCCTGGATGAGTTTGAAAAAAAATACGCGCCCATGTTGCTTGAAACCGTGCAAAGAATAGGCGCATATTAATTGAAAACAGGCTTGAATCAGGCCGGTTAACCGGCATGGCTCAGGTAGCGTTCTGCCAGATAGGCCCAGAATGCGCCACCATTTACCAGGTTTTTGTCATTAAAATTATAATTAGGGTTATGAACGGCACAGGCACCTTCTTTGTTGCCTTCACCATTGCCAATAAACAAATAACATCCAGGCACTTTTTCCAGCATGAAGGCAAAATCCTCACTACCCAGCCGGGCAGGTGTCTGAAGCACGACATTGTCCTGGCCGGCAAACTCAATGGCTGTCTGGCGGGCAAAGTCGGTTTCTGTCTGCGTGTTAACCAGTACCGGGTAGCCCCGTTCGTAGTGGATATCCGCCCTTACGCCAAAACTTTCGGCTTGTGCGTTGACCAGCGCTTTAATGCGGTTTTCCAGTAAGCTGCGAACCTCGGCATTGAGAGCGCGAACGGAAAGCTCCAGGACGGCCTGTTGGGGGATCACGTTATTGATATGGCCGGCATTCATTGCGCCAATGGTGATAACGGCCAGCTGGCTGGGGTTTACTTCACGTGAGACAATGGTTTGCAGCGCCATAATAATACTGGCTGCCGCCACAATCGGGTCTTTGGCCAGATGCGGGTGGGCACCGTGCCCGCCGACACCGGTAATGGTTATGGTTACGTAATCGGAAGAAGACATGGCTGGCCCGTCACGGAACAGCAATTGCCCTTGCGGAAAACCGGGTGCGTTATGCATGCCAAAAATGGCATCGCAGGGGTGATCCTTGAATAAACCGTCATCCATCATTTTCCTGGCGCCGCCCAGGCTTTCTTCGGCAGGCTGGAAAATCAGGTTCAATGTGCCCGAAAACTCACCTTTTTCAGCCAGGTATTTGGCGGCTGCCAGCAGCATGGTGGTATGACCGTCGTGGCCACAGGCATGCATGATATTGTCGTGCACACTGGCATAGGGCAACCCGGTGGTTTCCTTCAGGGGCAGGGCATCCATGTCGGCCCGGATGCCCATGGTTTTATTACTGTTTCCTTTTTTTAGCACGCCCACAACACCGGTGGTGCCGTAACCGGTATGGACTTCATAACCCCATTCTTTCAGTAGCTGCTGAACAATGTGGCTGGTGCGATGTTCTTTAAAGCCAAGCTCCGGGTGTTGGTGGATATCGTGGCGGATTTTGGCAAATTCGTCAAAATGCGCCTGTATATAGTTTGTATGGCTGTTCATTCTTTATCCTGCTGTGGCTGAAATGGTCTGGCTTAATTTCCCTTAAAGCCGGTTTGCTTGATGACATCTTCAGTTTGCCGGATTTCTGCCTGGTAAAAATCGTTGGCTTGTGCAGGCGTCATTGGATTGGCAACAACACGGCCATCGGCTCCCAGTGCGTTTCTAACCTCCGGTTCCTGTACGGCAGCGGAAATGGCCTTATTCAGCTTTTCAACAATATGTTCCGGCGTGTCTTTTTTCACCAGATAGGAAGATCCGGTAAAGTAGTTGAAGTCTTCAAAGCCTTTGGCGTCACTCAGGATGGGGTATTCCTGCAGGATTTCGGGCTTTTCTTTTGAAAGGACGGCAATAATTTTATAGCGACCTTCTTTCTCCATATCTTTCATGTTTTTTGAAAATGCCTGGATGGCAAAATCAATCTGCCCGCCTGCCAGGTCCTGCATTACGTTAGTGGTTCCACGGTAGGGAACATGGACCAGGTTTGCATTAAGGGTTTGGGAAAGCCGGTCCGAGATCAGGTGATAAAGGGAGCCTACACCCACCGAACCATAAGTCAGGGGTGTGCTGGAAGCCCGTTTTTTAGACAGTGCAATAAAGTCCTCAACGCTATTAACCGGCAAATCCTGTTTTACCAGCAACACAAGGTTTGACGTGGTTATAGGATGAACACTGCGGAAGTCGTTCGGCTTGAATTTGATAGCACTATTGGTTAGGGGTGGCAAAATCAGCTCGTTGGCGGTTCCCTGAAAGAAATAGCTACCATCAGCCTTGGCATTTAGTACTTTGTTAGCAGCGATGGAACCGGTGGCGCCACCCAGGTTTTCCACAATGACCTGAACACCTAGCTGTTTGCCAATAGGCCCGCTTAAGACCCTGGCAATCGAATCACTGGGACCACCCGCCGGATAAGGCACCATCATGGTCACCGGGCCGGTTGGGTAATTGTTGTTGGCCATTCCCATGGATGGCATCATGAACAGGCTGCTGCATAGAAGGGTGGTTATCAGGGCTCTGCGGACAGGACTAACTGTTTTCATTTGTGTCTCCTTGATATTGCGTAATGCTATGGAAAATACAGGTATTTTGAAATTGTGCTTTTACTATATTTGCATATCATACGGATTAAGGTATTTTATATCAATACTTAATATCTTAATAAAATACATTTGACCTGATATTTGTCAGGAAAACAGCGCTTGCCGTTGTTTTTTATGTTCCTGCCAGCATCAGCCCCCAGGCATAAGGCAGGGACAGGGGGGGAGCAGCTACCTGTTCAAACGCGCAAGCGTATTTGGGCATACCCAAGTCATCATGTCTGCGGTGTCAACGGCAGTATCCAATGCGCTGGTAACGGCCTCGGCATTCACAATATAAGCGCATAAGAAACGCCTCTCCCAGTTCTTCAGGCTGATTCACGCCCAGCATAGCCATATTGCGGTCAATTTCGGCTTTCAGTAGCGCAATGGCATGGTTAACCCCATCCTGTGAAGCCGTAGCCGCGGCAAAATTGAAAGGGCGCCCAAGAAATACAAATTTGGCCCCTAATGCAAGGGCTTTGAGCACATCACTGCCCCTGCGGATACCGCCATCCAGCATAACGGGAAGCTTGCCGGTGGCCTGGACAACATCGGGCAAGACTCGTAGCGGTGAAACGGCGCCATCAAGCTGGCGGCCACCGTGATTGGAAATAATGATGCCGTCAGCACCTTTGGCTTTGGCAAGGGCGGCATCTTGCGCATTCAAGATGCCTTTAATGATTAAATGACCAGGCCATTGCTCACGGATTTTTTCGATATGGCCCCAATCCAGGTGTTCCCGGTTGGAAAAATCCCGTTCTACATTGCGTGAAATAATGGGAGCACCACGCTCTGCGAAAGAATTTTCAAAATGAGGAACGCCATCCATCAAGGTGCGCAAAAAGGTGCCCAGTAACCAGCGTGGGTGTGTCAGTCCATCCCAAATTAAGCGGTTGCTGGGCCTTAAGGGGGTTGAAAATCCGGCGCGGATATTGTTTTCGCGGTTGCCGGCCACGGGTATGTCAACGGTGATAACCAGTGTCTTTACGCCAGCGGCTTTGACTCGTGCAATGAGTCCATTTATCCGCTGCTGCTCACCCGGTAAATACGCCTGAAACCAGCTGTTGGGGGCAACCTCCATGATGCTTTCAAGGCGGGTAAGTGAAGAGCCGCTTAAAATAAAAGGGATATTGGCCTGTGCCGCTGCCCGGGCCATGACCTGGTCGCCGTCATAGGTGGAAAGGGCCGCAATGCCCATGGGGGCGATGCCAAAAGGGCAGCTCCATTCATGGTTGAACAGTGTGGTTGATTGGCTGCGCCGTGCGACATTTTGCAGTACGCGTGGCACAAAGCCCCATTCTTCAAATGCATTGAAGTTGTCTTTCCAGCTTTGGCGGGTTTCAACCGAGCCGGCAATGTAACCGTAAAGTGCTTTGGGTAAATAAGCGCGTGCCTTTGTTTCAAAATCCTCCAGGGAAAGTATGTTTGCCAGTTTGCTTTTGGTGTTGGCACCGTTAAAGGCTGTCCATGCACTGCTGGATGTGTTTTGCAGGGGTGGGGTGTGATGGGCTGATGCTTTCATGGGCTTACCTGGACAATATGAATATGTTTACGATGAGTCACTGTAAAATGATTGCTGCTAATAAAAAAGCGATTAATATCGTAATAACTTGTTTTCTTTTATTCAATAATGACATTAAAACAATTGGAAGCATTCTATTGGGCGGCCAGTAGTCCCAGTTTTGCGGTGGCGGCAGAAAGGGTGAATTTGACGGTATCATCGTTGTCCAAGCGCCTGGCCGAACTGGAGGTGTCACTAGGCCAGCCCCTGTTTGACCGTAGCGGCCATAAAGCCAGCTTGACCGATGCCGGGGAACGCTTGCTGCCCCATGCCATTGCCTTGTTGCAGCAGGCGCAAGCACTAAAGGAAATTGTTTTGGCAAACGCGGGTTTACAGGGGCGTTGTCGAATCGGTTCAGGTGAACTGGCGTCCATTACCTGGTTATCGGCCTGGGTGCATCAAGTGCAAACGCAGCATCCGGCGCTGGCGATTAGTGTGTTAACCGATATTGGCCAGGCGTTAACCGAAAGGCTTGAAAAAGGAGAGCTGGACGTGGCCGTGATTGCGGGCCATGCCAGGCGGCCGGGGCTGACTTCTATCCCTTTGCGCAGTTCATCATTTGTGTGGTGTGCCCGGCCCGATATTGCCCGCCGTTTGCCGTTACTGGAGCTCGCATCAGTAGAAAAGCTAACCTTGATCACACTGCCTCGTGGTTCGGGTGCCACACACATTCTGGATAGCTGGCTTGAAAGTTCAGGTGTGAAATTTGGCCACACCCTGATATGCAACCAGTGGGGTGTAGTGGCAGGGCTTCTCCTGGAAGGAGCCGGTGTTGGGTTTTTACCCCAGGGCCTGGCAAACGGGCTGGTGCGCCAACAAAAACTGGTGTTGCTCAAAAGCCGTTATGGGCTGGAAAAACTGGATTATTGCCTGCATTATCGTCATGATGATCCAAGGCCGCTTATTCCTGCACTAGTCAAAAGCTGTCTTAAGGCGGCAGACTTCGAGGCAAGTGGGGTGTTTTTTTAGGGTGGGTTTTCCCTGCTCTCCGAAAAATAGTGTGAAACGGAAACGCCCAAAGGCGTTTCCGTTCTTAAGCTTACATGCCTGGCAGCACGGCAATATCAATGACATTGCCTGGCAGGCCATCTATTTTACCCAGGGTGTTGGGTTTACCAGTGCCCAGATCCAGTACATGCAGGGTGGAGCCTGTTAGCAGGTAGGCGGTATTGCCACCTTTGCCATCACTGTGAATATCCATGGCCACTGCTTTCAGGTCATCTGCAATTTTGCCAATCGGTTGCTGAATGCCGTCGTTCGGCGGGTTCTGCAACATTAGGCTATTGTTGGCCAGGTCAATGGTATGCAGGGCCGTGCTTTTGGTGCCCGCATAAGAGTTGGTGTAAGCGCCGGCCGCGATATTGGGTTTTTTGCCGGCATGAGGGCCATCTGCCGCATAGACGGTGCTGCCATCCACAGCGACTTCACCTGTTTCTACATTAACCCGAAAGCTGGTGCCGTCGTCAGCCAGCAAACGCAGCTTGTCAGCGGCAGGGTTAAAGTCAACCACGGCCTGGCCGCTGCCTGGCAATTCCTTGTTCAGTTTCACTACTTTGCTGGCGGCGCCACTGGACAGATCAATGTTGTATAGCTGATGGTCGTTGCCCAACGCATAAAGCTTGCCATTGGCGGGGCGTATATCAAAACCGCGCAGAGGGCTTGGGCTGCTGGCAGCCATGTTGGCCGTTATTTTCTGGTTGTTGGTGTCAATTTTATAAAGTTGGCCATCGGCAGTCAGGGCCAGCAGGGTTGCAGCACTGGCGGTGCCTGCCAAAAGGGCGCTTGCGCCAGCGGTTAAAGTAATCGAAAACAGGGTTTTACGCATGTTCATAAAATTTCTCTCAGTGTTTTTTGGTATGAATGCAAGGCTGAAAAATATCAACCTTGCCGGTACTTTGTTAAAGCACCTGGTATATATACCCGCGAGAGAATGCCTTGGATGTCGCGATTGGAAAATAAATTTCCCAATCGTGACTTTTATGTAAAAACCGTTTTAATTGAGAGCGGCCATGACTGCCCTGCCAATATAAAGTACTTGTCCCGTTGGTCGGTTAATGGGAGAGCCGCCTTCCGGTTCCAGGGTCAGTTCAAACAGCTGTCCGGCCTGGACGGCCCCAATTTTTTCTACGGGCAGTTGCAGTGGTTTGCCCGGCTCCACCAAACCTAAAGAGCGTGGACCAAGGGCCGGATCAACCAAGGTCCAGAACTGGATGGAGCGGTTGGCCGGGATGGGTTGATCGTTCAGGGGCTCCAGCAGCAGGCCGCCACTTTGATCAATATGCACGACCCAGCCGGGCTGGGCAGATTCACCCGGAGGCTGCAGGACAGCGGTATAACGGTTGGTGGACATGTCGTTTTGCCACAGTTCTGGCAAAATAACAATCAGCAAGGCAAACGCCAGCGCGGCACTGGCCAAACGCCAGGCGGCCAGGCTTTGCCACCATGTTTTCCATGGGCTGGCCCGTTTGACGGGGGCGTCCAGGCCAAGACTTTTCTGCAGGCGTGGCCATAATTGGGCCGAGGGTGTTTGTGGCGGCAGCTGGTCGCTAAGTTCAAGAAAATGCTGTTGCCATTGCAGGGCCATTTTGGCGGCGTCTTTATCACTTTCAATCAGATCGTGAATTTCCCGGGCTTGCGCTTCATCAAGCAGGCCAAGCAGATATTCGCCAATTAAGGTACGAAGTTCATCGGGGTGTTGGGTATTCATGCTTGCAAACACTCCTGTAAGGCGCGAAGTCCGGCGCGAATACGGCTTTTAATGGTACCCAGTGGGATGGTTAGGCGGCTGGCAATTTGTTCATGGGTCAGCCCATGATAGAAGGCCAGTAAAATGGGGTGTCTGCGGTTACGGTCGATACCTTGCAAACAGCGGTTTAGCAGTTTCTCTTCACTTTTCTGCTCAAACAGTTCGGTGGCCTGGGGACTATCGTCGGCAAGGCGTTCAATAAACTCATCATCCAGTTCTGTGTAGCGGCCGTGGTTGCGCAATTGATTAAGGGCACGGTAGCGCAGAATGCTGTAGATCCAGGCACGCCCGCTACCCAGCGCACGCTGGAAACGCCGGGCATGCCGCCAGATTTGTACAAAAGTGTCGTGCAGGCAATCTTCGGCCAGCGCGCGATCGCCAAGCATGCTGATGGCCAGCCCCAGCATTTGCGCGGATTCCTGCTGATACAGGGCTTTGAAGGCTTGCTCATCCTGTTTTGCACAGGCTTCTAAATGGCTTTCATAATCGAACAGCGATGGCGCCATGAAAAGGTATCCCTGAAATATGAAGTGAGGCGGTAATATTAATTGATTGCCTGTTATGTCTGGTTATTGTTACCTGTTATTTTGTTGCTTACTATGGTAAAAATACAAATACACCAGACCTGCAGGCGCAATGAAAATTGCGCATACCCAGCATAACAGCATCGTTATCAATTTCGTAATTAGCATCACAACGGTATTAATAAAAAAAACATTTTGCCCCATGATGAAGTCTATGATGCTTTCATAAACAAAGCGGGAGTAAGGATAAAGCAAGGTTGAAATGACTAAAAAAACAAGCATCCCGATTGATGTGGGCTGTGTGGTTTGTGATTGCATGAACAGGAACAAAGCCGGAAAAATCAGGCCAAATATAAATTGACGGATATAGTAACTTAACGATAGTCCGCCTAGGGTTTTAGCGATCACAGGGTGCATGGTTGGTTATCCCGGAAATAGTTTGATAATTGAAATTTCTGCACGGGATTATATCGTATCAATTTAATTTTTATTAGTAAATAATGCCAAATATGACAGATAGTAAGATCCCGAGCTTTGTTACTGTAATGGTTTTTCCTGCTGTTCTCTCTTTAGCCTGCGCCTAATCTCCAGGCCAGGGCCGCCAGGGTTGCCAATAAAACCGGTAGCGTTATCACAATGCCCACCCTGAAGTAATAGCCCCAGGTGATTGTCAGGTTTTTTCGGGCCAGAACATGCAGCCACAGCAAAGTAGCCAGGCTGCCGATAGGAGTGATTTTAGGTCCAAGATCACTGCCAATAACATTGGCGTAAATCATGGCTTCCTTAATGGCACCGGTGGCCTGGCTGGCTTCAATCGATAAGGAACCCACCAGCACGGTAGGCAGGTTGTTCATGATGGAAGACAGTAAGGCCGTGAGGAATCCGGTTCCTATAGCCGCAACCCATAGCCCCTGGCCACCCAGCCAGTTCAAAAGTGTTGCGATATGATCAGTTAGCCCGGCATTGCGCATGCCATAAACAACCAGGTACATGCCTAAAGAAAAAATCACAATAGACCAGGGAGCTTCACGCATGACTTTTCGGGTACTAATCACATGTCCGCGACCAGCCATCACTAACAGGATAGCTGCGCCGATACCGGCAATCACGCTAACCGGAATGCCAACGTCTTCAAGAATGAAAAAACTGATCAACAGCAAGGCCAGCACACACCAGCCTGCGCGGAAGGTGGTGATGTCACGAATAGCATCGTTTGGGCGTTTAAGTTGAGTGCGATCATAGGTAGCGGGAATGCTGGTTCGAAAATACCAAAGTAAAACCAGTAGCGTTGCTGCCACCGACACAACGTTAACCGGTACCATGACAGCGGCATAGCGGGCAAAGCCGATATCAAAAAAATCAGCGGAAACGATATTGACGAGATTGGAAACAATCAAAGGCAAGCTGCCCGTATCGGCAATAAAGCCGGCGGCCATGACAAATGCCAGGGTCGCACCCGTTCCAAACCCCAGGGCTAGCAGCATGGCCATAACAATAGGAGTAAGAATAAGGGCGGCACCGTCATTGGCAAAAAAGGCGGAAACGGCGGCGCCAAGCAAAATGATCAGACCGAACAGGAATTTACCTTTGCCGCCGCCCCAGCGGGCAACATGCAGGGCTGCCCATTCAAAAAAACCGGCTTCATCCAGCAATAAGCTGATAATAATAATGGCAATAAAGGTGGCGGTTGCATTCCAGACAATATCCCACACGACCGGAATGTCGCTTATTTGTATGACACCAAACAGCAGTGCCAATAAGGCCCCCAAAGAGGCACTCCAGCCGATGCCCAAGCCACGGGGCTGCCAAATGACTAAAGCAATAGTCACCATAAAAATTGCTATGGATGTAAACACGTTATTTCCTGTTGAATAAAGTCAGTGTGCTTGTTAACAGCGATCTCCGGCACAGCAGTTTTCAGTTAAAAAATCCAGTAGTGCTGACATGGACGGGAATTTTATCGAGTAAATGACATACCTGCCTTCCTGTTTTGATTCCAGTAGATCGGCATTCATCAATTCTTTCAAATGAAAGGAAAGGGAGGAGGGAGGCATTTCCAGCGTGTCAGCAAGTTGTCCGGCCTGTAAACCGGCAGAGCCAGCCTGTACCAGTTGGCGATAGGCTTTAAGCCGGGTTTCATGGGCCAGCGCAGACAAGGCTTTTACGGCATCTTTGGTTTCCATAAGCGTCCAGTATTGTTTATGGTTTATATGTTTCCATATTTCGATAATTATCGAATTATAGTATACTGCCGGAGTTGATGTTTGTTGATTAACAGTCATTTAAAGTTTTAATGCACCAGCTGGCAGTTAATATGTATAGCTATTCCAAGCTTGAAATATATGATCAGTCACCATAAAGGAACTCCATGAATAACGTTACCATTTACCATAATCCTGCTTGCGGTACTTCTCGCAATACATTGGCCATGATACGCAATGCAGGCATCGAGCCCGTGATTGTTGAGTATTTAAAAAATCCGCCTAGTCGTGAAACCATAAAATCCCTGGTTGCCAAAGCCGGTCTTACCGTTCGCGAGGCATTAAGGGAAAAGGGTACGCCGTACCAGGAACTGGGGCTTTCAAACCCGGATCTTACCGACGAGCAGTTGTTGGATGCCATAGAGGCACATCCTGTCTTGCTGAATCGGCCATTTGTGATCACTGCCAATGGGGTGCGTTTGTGCCGTCCGTCTGAAGTGGTGCTGGAAATTTTGCCGGCTGAGCAACAAGCCCCTTTTACCAAAGAAGATGGGGAAGTTGTGATTGCTACTGTACCCCCAAAGAAATAGCGCAGCCACTGGCAAACATACTGCCTGCAGCCCTAATCCGTTACAAGAATTAACCTTGGAATAACCCATTCATGTCCAGTTCTCAGCTTAATGTATCGCAAGGTGCTTCCGGTGCATTGGAAGGTCCTGACCGTGCCCTTGTGCTTATTACGGCACTGGGGATTGGTCAAATATGTGCGTGGGGGTCGCTGTATTACAGCTTCCCCCTTATTGCTGAAGCCATGATTGCAGAACTGGGTTGGTCCAGAACCAATGTATACGGGGCCGCAACGGCTGGCCTGGTGCTGGCGGGGTTTCTTGCCTACCCGGTAGGGGTGGCGGTTGATAAAGGGCACGGCAAAGTGATTATGGCCGGTGGGTCATTGCTGGCAGGGGTACTCTTTTTTATGTGGTCCCATGTAAGCAGTTTGCTTGGGTTTTATTTGCTTATTGCCGGTTTGGGTGCATTGCAGGCGACCACTTTGTACGAACCCGCCTTTGCTGTTATTGTGCGCCGGGTAGGGGCGACCAGGGCAAGGTCAGGCATTACCGCCATTACTTTATGGGGGGGATTTGCCAGCACTGTATTTATTCCACTGGTTCAGCTTCTGCTTGATCTTTGGGGATGGCGCGATGCCTTGCTGGTATTGGCGGCTATTAATGGCGTGCTTTGTGCCGCGTTATATTATGGCTTTATCAGGCCAGAAAAAGATATTGTCCATGCCACACAGCCACACCTTGACACTCATCAACAAACCGATCAGCAGGCAATAAACGCTGCATTCCGGCAACCGGTGTTTTGGCTGTTGATGCTGGCGCTTACAGCTTATGCAGGGGCGTTCACTGCCTTCACTTTTCATATGTATCCGCTGTTTATTGAAAGCGGGTTGTCTACCCAAAACGTGGTTTGGGTGATTGCCACCATTGGGCCGGCGCAGGTGGCCGGTCGCATCCTGATCAGTATGTTTGCGGCGGGCATGTCCATGCGACGCATTGGTGCCTTGGTGGTTGCTGTTTTTCCCGTCGTGTTTATTGTATTGGCGATGCAACCTTCCAGTATATGGATTGTTGCTGCCGCCTGTGTGGCGTATGGCGCCAGTAACGGGATTTTTACCATTGTGCGGGGGCTGGTTGTGCCCGAAATGTTAAGCAAGCGGGCATATGGTGCGCTTAATGGTATCTTGACTTTTCCCAGCACCCTGGTCAAGGCTTTTTCACCCTTGGTGGCGGCCTGGATCTGGTCAAGTACCAAGAGTTACGATGCCGTTATTTGGGCGATAGCCATTTGCGCAATCCTGCTTGCCGTCAGTTTTTGGCTGGCTGCCTGGGTTAGCAGGTTCAGGGCTGTTTCATAACCCGGTTTTACCTGGCCAAAAACCCAATAATAAGCGCGTTAATCAGGTCAATAAAGAATCCGCAAACAAGCGGCACTACAATAAAGGCGCGTGGGGCATTGCCGTATACGCGTGTAACGGCGCTCATGTTGGCAATTGCCGTGGCCGTTGAACCCAGCGCGATGCCGCCAAAGCCCGAACACATGACGGCGGCTTCATAATCGCGCCCCATAACCCTGAATACCACCACTAGGGTGAAAATAACAACCAGTAGAATCTGGACAATCATAGCGGTGGTAATGAACAGGATCATGGGTTGCAAGACCCACAGCTGTAAACCCATCAGGGCCATGGTCAGGAAAATACCCAGGCTTAAATCAGAGATAAGGGCAATGCCTGGTTGCATGCTATGCCAGCGCCAGATGCGACCTCCATTGGGTACCACCAGCGATGTCACTGAACGGATAATGATGCCAGCCAGCAGGCAACCCACAAAGGCAGGCAAGTTAAGGCCCGTTAGTTCAATCATGCCAATAATCCCTTTGCCCATGAGCAGGGAAATATTCAGCCAGAAAATGGCCATCAGCACACCGTAATAGTTAAGCCGTTTATAGGGCTCATCCTGGTAGCGAATCCCAATATCAAGTTCGGGGTCGGCTGAACTTTGTATGTGGTGCCGCTTGATCAGGAAGCTGGCAATCGGACCACCAATAATACAGGCCGAAATCATGCCCATCATGTTGGCCGCAATCCCAACTTCAACGGCATTGATCAGTCCTAGCGTGTCTACAAAATGTTTGGCCCAGGCCATGGTGGTGCCAACGCCACCGGTTAATGAAATAGAACCTGCCATCAAGCCGATTCGGGCGTCCATGCCAAAGTACTTGGCAATACTCATGCCTAGGAGGTTTTGCAACACCATGAAAACCGTGGCCACAATCACCAGGATAACCAGGGCCCGACCGCCTTGTTTTAAGGTTTGGATATTGGTGCCAAGTCCAATTGCTGCAAAAAAATAGAGCAATAGCATGTCGCGTACACCAAGGGTAAAGGAAATCCGAATATTCAGAAGATAATAGGCAATGCAAACAATAACCGTGCAAACCAGCCCGCCAATAACGGGTTCCGGGATGCTGTATTTCTGTAGCCAGGTAAGGCGGTTGCTTAAGCCCTTACCGATAAACAAGAGCAGAATGGCCAGCGTGAAACTGGCGATGGCATTGATTTCAAAGGAGTGTTGCAACTAATTTGCCTTTAATGGGTTATAAATTGCCGGTGATTTTTTGAAGCATGAATAAATCAGATGCGAATTATAACCTTCAGACGTTGCATTATGTTGTTATGCCATACTTATTTTGGCCGGTAGGCTTCTATTTTTTGAGCCGCAATAACCAGAATTTCATCGGGCTGGCAACCATATGCCTTGACGGCTTTTTTAATGGCGTCTCCACCGCTTTTGGCAAGGATCTGAACAATTTTCCCGTCACGGATTTTCAAAGTGTATTTATGCATTTGTTTTCAATGTAAAGTGAGCAGGCTGGCCGTGCCATCAAGCAGGCTGGAATTGTTTTTTATCGGGTAGCGTTAATGAAATGATGGCGGCAAGCAGCAAGAAGAAACCGGCAGAGCCGAAAGAAATCCAGTGTGTATGGAAGGTTTCATAGGCCCATCCCCCCAGCCATGAGCTGATCATGCCGCCCACCTGATGCCCTACATAAGCCAGGCCATACAGTACGCCAACCAGTTTTACGCCATAAATATCAGCCAGAATGGCGGAAGAAAGGGCGATGCTGCCTGCCCAGACTACGCCACCCACGGTGGCTACGCCAAAAAGCTGCCAGTTAACGGCAACCATGACCAACCCGAAAAAACCCAGTCCGCGTACAAAATAAATAACCGCCAACATATGGCGTCTGGGCAGGATATCTGAAATACGGCCCAGTACTAAAGTGCTGAAAATGGCAATCAGGCCAATCAGGCCGATTCCCAGTGCGCTACTGGCCGAGTCAAAACCGTGGTCCATCAACATTGGAACACCGTGGGCACCTAACAGGTTCATGCTATAGCCACAGGCAAACAGTCCCAGTACTACTTTCCAGAATGGTCCGGTGCGCAAGGCCTGTTTCAGGCTGATGGGAGCTGTTTGCGTGGCTGGTTTGGCAGCGGTTGTCTTTTTAGCTGAAGCGCTATTTAACAGGTCGGCATGTTCTGGCGGGTGTTCGCGAATGATGAACAGGGCAGAGAAAATAGTAATAAGGGCAAACACGGCGGCAAAACCAAGGATAGTTTCTTTCCAGCCAAAAGTTTCATTAGTATACGTAAACAGGGGGGTCATGATGGCGATACCTGCCATGGAACCCGTGGATAAAAAGAACAGCGCCATGCCTCTTTGCCTGATAAACCAGCGGCTGATGACGGGTGTTAGCGCTACCTGACTGGTAAAGGCCAATCCAATTGAAAGGAAAATACCATAGGCAAAGAAAAAATTGGTCAAACTGCTTGCCATGGTTGTCCAGATTGAAGAAGCAACCACAATGGCTGTCCCTGACAAAAGCACAAAACGGGTACCCTTGGTACCCACCAAATGGCCGGCAACGGGCATGCCAAGCCCGTAAAAAAGCATGCCGATGGCAATAACTCCTGACAGTTCACTGCGGGTAAATTGCAAGTCATTGATAATAGGTAAAAAAAACGGGCCTATGCCCAGTCGCATGCCCACAGTCAGTAAGGTCAGAATGGTAGCGGCCCCCACAATGTTCCAGCCGTAATACCATTGCTTGTTTAATTGTTTGTCCATTGATGTTTTTGTTATAAAAAAGAAGATTATTTGAGGGTAACAAGTTTAATGATAATTGGCCAGTTTGGGTAAAAAATTTAAGACTGTCAAGTAAAGGTACATAAAGGAACCCGGCGTATTGGCAGAGTGGCCGGCTTAAGCGCAAGGGTGCGTTCAAATAAACAGGTAAAAGGATCGTTCTGGTAAAAAGGTCACCTTGCTGGATGGAAAAATATTGAATGTAAGCTATTTGATTATTTCAATAATACTTGTACAATCAAACAATGGAAAAACAAATTGCAACTACAATTTTTGAGTCATTGGCCTCTGGCATTCGCTTGGATATATATCGTCTCTTGGTTAAAAAAGGGGAAGAAGGCATGGTAGCGGGTGAAATAGCAACCATGCTTGATATTCCTCCTACCAATTTATCCTTTCATTTGAAGGCGCTGGTTCAGGCCGGGTTACTGGCGTCCGAACAAGAGGGGCGTTTTCAGCGCTATCGGGCAAATATTACGCTTATGTTAGATCTGATTGCCTACCTGACAGAAGAATGTTGTGCCGGGCATCCTGAACAGTGCGCAACGCCACGCGTTGATTCAATTTGTTCTGGTTCCCTGTTGCCACCCATTTCCCCGGTCGTATAAGGATAGTAGTGGAGTAGCTGTTTATGTGTTGTTTTTTGGTTTTTAATTCAATAATAGTTGGAGAATCAAAATGATGGCAATTCAAATATTTGACCCATGCCTTATGTTGCAGTACGGGTGTATGTGGCGTTAATGTAGACCAGGCATTGGCAGGCCGTTATCCCGGCAGGACAGAGTTGTCGCGCAGGGCGGGCATGACTCCGGAACAGCATGAAGAAGCGGCACAAAGTGGCTGCTGTTCAGGTGGAAATGCTGTTAATGTTTTAATGTGGCAGGTGCAAGGCAGTCCTCTTTATTAAATAATCAGCAAAAAGGATCATCATGAAATTTTTGGATAATCTTCCCCATTTTCTTTTTTTTACCGGTAAAGGTGGGGTGGGTAAAACCTCGATTGCCTGTGCAACGGCTGTTCAGCTGGCGGAATCCGGTAAAAAAATACTGTTGGTCAGTACCGATCCGGCATCCAATGTCGGTCAGGTATTCAGTACGAGTATTGGCAACAGGATTACGCCAATAATCCAGGTTCCCAATTTGTTTGCGCTGGAAATTGATCCTCAGCAAGCTGCCCAGGCATACCGTGACCGTATCGTGGAACCGGTACGTGATTCACTGCCAGAAGCGGCAATCAAAAGTATTGAAGAGCAGTTGTCAGGAGCCTGCACCACAGAAATTGCGGCTTTTGATGAGTTTACAGCCCTCTTGGTGGATTCCGCATTAACCAAAGACTATGCGCATATCATTTTTGATACGGCACCCACGGGGCATACGATTCGCTTATTGCAGTTGCCGGGGGCCTGGAGTGGTTTTCTGGAAGCAGGCAAGGGAGATGCCTCATGCCTGGGGCCTTTGGCCGGACTGGAAAAACAAAGAGCCCAGTACAGGGAAGCGGTAGAGGCTTTGAGTGATCCATTGCGTACTCGCCTGGTTTTGGTTGCACGGGCACAGCGCGCAACGCTAAGAGAGGTTGCACGGACGCATGAGGAACTGGCCGCAATTGGTCTTACCCGCCAGTATTTGGTTATTAATGGTGTGTTGCCCGTTGATGAGGCAAACAATGATGAGCTTGCTGCGGCCATTGTGTCTCGGGAACAGGCCATGTTATCTTCCATTCCGGAAAATATCCGCACCTTGCCCATGGACCAGATTGCGTTAAAACCGTTCAATTTGGTCGGGTTGGATGCCTTGCGCAAGTTATTGAAAAATGGTCTTCCGCTGGAAAACCAGCCAGTCAGTATTCCCGACAGGGTATTGCAGGCCCCCAATTTATCAACATTGATTGATGATATTGCCATTGACGGCCATGGCCTGGTCATGCTGATGGGAAAAGGGGGGGGTGGTAAAACAACCATGGCTGCTGCCGTGGCCGTTGAGCTTGCCAGGCGCGGGTTGCCGGTACATTTGACCACCTCTGATCCTGCAGCCCATTTGCTTGAGACACTGGATGGCACTTTGCCTGGCTTGACACTTAGCCGGATTGACCCTCATGAAGAAACAGAGCGTTATCGTCAGCATGTTCTGGCAAGCAAGGGGGCAAAACTGGATGCTGAGGGGCGTGCTTTGCTTGAAGAGGATTTACGGTCGCCATGTACCGAGGAAATTGCCGTATTCCAGGCTTTTTCAAGGGTGATCCGCGAGGCTGGGAAAAAGTTTGTGGTGATGGATACCGCACCCACCGGCCATACCTTGCTGTTGCTGGATGCTACCGGTGCTTACCACCGGGATGTAGTCCGGCAAATGGGAGATACTCCGGTTCATTTCACTACGCCAATGATGCAACTGCAGGATCCTCGCCAGACCAAGGTGCTACTTGTTACGCTGGCAGAAACCACGCCCGTGCTGGAAGCGGCGAATTTACAGGCAGATTTGCAGCGGGCTGGTATCAAGCCCTGGGCCTGGATTGTCAATAACAGTGTGGCGGCAAGTCAACCAACATCTGCTTTGCTTCGGCAACGGGCATTAAATGAATTGAAAGAAATTGAGGCGGTGGCAACGTTACATGCCCGGCGTTATGCGGTTGTACCGTTGTTGAAGGAAGAACCGGTAGGGATTGAGCGGCTCCAGGAGCTGGCCGGATTTTGCGCTGAGAAAGTGTGATTTAACAAATAAAGAAGAATAATATGGCTAACAAAAAATACAACGTTTTGTTCATTTGCACAGGCAACTCGGCAAGAAGCATTATGGCCGAAGCTATCATGAATAATATCGGTAAAGATCGTTTCAAGGCATATAGTGCCGGTAGTTTTCCGCGCGGAAGTGTGTCCTGTGTGGCCGGGGCAACCCATTACCGCTCACTGGGGATTTATTGATCCGGTTGCCGTTCAGGGCGATGCAGATGCACAGCGCAGGGCTTTTGATAATGTGCTTTTTCAGGTGACCAACCGGATTAGACACTTAATGAGTCTGCCGTTGGAGACCTTGGATAGAATGACTTTGCAGCAACAGTTAAGGGAACTGGGTAAATCCTGATGCCCCAACCGAACATGGCTTTTAATAAATAGCCGGGGCAGGGTCTGTGGCAATTTTATGAAGGACGGCAAAGCAGCCAGCAAATTTGCGACAACTGCTTTGGTTGATTGTATCCAAGCTGCAATCAACCCGGGGCCGTCCACCTTTTCAGGTGCTGCGATTATATGATAGTTACTTAATACTTAAAATATAAATATGTAAGTAATGGTTATGATTTTCGGCTAATGGGTAAAAACACCACAAGTCAAGCTTAAGGATTTCATTTATCATGAATTATGCCTTGATTTTACAGGAAAAACCATCATGCCAGAAATCGTAATTGAAACACGCCGCCATGATCTTGGTGGTGGATTTGAGGTGGGCAGGGTGTTGCCTTTTCGCAAGTGCCGATCGGTAGGTCCTTTTGTTTTCTTTGATCGAATGGGGCCTCATGATATGGTGGCGCCCATTCCACTTGAGCGTGATGTTAGGCCTCACCCCCATATTGGTCTATCTACCGTGACTTATCTGTTCGAAGGTGAAATGACGCATCGGGATAGTCTAGGTTATAAGCAACTTATCTTGCCTGGTGAATTAAACTGGATGACAGCGGGTGCAGGTATTAGCCATTCAGAGCGTTTTGACGGCATGCGTGCTACCGGAGGGCGTCTTGATGGTATCCAGGCCTGGGTTGCCTTGCCCGAAGAGTATGAAGAAACCAAACCTTCCTTTGTTCATTACAATGCGTTTGAGTTGCCGGTCATGAGGGAGGAAGGCCTGTGGGCCCGACTTATTGCCGGTAGCGCTTTTGGGCTGGAAAGCCCGGTAACGGTTCACTCTCCGTTATTTTACCTGCATATGGAAGTAAGCATGGGCATGCGGGTACCGTTGCCTCGGGCTTATCCTGAAAGAGCGCTCTATATTAATAGTGGCAAACTGCAGATACAGGGGCAAATTTATGTGGCTGGGCAAATGCTGGTTTTTGCCAGGGACAGCTTGCCTGATGTGATGGCGCAGGAAAACACCCGTCTAATGCTTCTTGGGGGCGAGCCGTTGGGGCCACGGCATATGTGGTGGAATTTTATATCTTCCCGGAAAGAACGGATAGAACAGGCAAAGGCGGATTGGAAGGCCGGGAAATTTTCACTTCCGCCCGATGACAATACTGAGTTCATCCCTCTGCCTGAAACAATGGCATGATAATGTTGAGCAGGATTTAACATTAAGGATAAAAAAATGAAAACCTTATTATTGGTTCGTCATGCAAAGTCAAGCTGGAGCGATCCTACCCTGCCGGATCGTATCCGTCCATTGGCGGGCAGGGGAAAGCATGATGTAGAGAAAATGGGGAAACGTTTGGCCAGTCGTGGGGTCAAACCTGACCTGGTGTTAACCAGTCCGGCGGTGCGTACTGCGGAAACGGCAAAAGCCCTGGGCAAATCGTTGGGCTACAAGCACAGGAATATTACCGTGAATGACCGTTTGTATGCCTGTCAGCCTGGCGATATTCTTGAGGTCGTGAAAGATTTTGATGATGGTTTGTCTTATGTCATGCTGGTAGGTCACAACCCTGAGATAACGGATTTTGTCCATTTATTTACAGATAGAGTTGCCTATATGCCTACCTGTGCCACGCTTGAATTACAGTTTGATGTAGAAGCCTGGGCGGATATTGCCCGTGAGAATTTGCATCAGGCCTTGTACGATTCTCCCAAGAATGAGCACCCGGTGGCCTAACGGATTAGGCCGCGTTACCCATGTATTATTTGGGCGGTTTTGTAATATACTGTCTGTGTCAGTACGTTTCTTTGTGGTTCATGCAGTTTTTAACAGAAGGAATCATCATGGCAAAGATTTTAGTACTTTATTATTCTTCCTACGGTCATATAGAAACCATGGCGCAAGCGGTTGCCGAAGGTGCGCGGGCGGTGCCAGGTACAGAGGTCGTGGTTAAACGGGTACCTGAGCTGGTTCCTGAAGAGGTTGCCCGCAATGCGCATTTCAAGCTGGACCAGCAGGCACCTATTGCCACCACGGCAGAGCTGGTTGAATACGATGCCATTATTTTTGGCACGCCAACCCGCTTTGGCAATATGGCTGCCCAAATGAAAAACTTCCTGGATCAAACCGGCAGTTTATGGGCTTCAGGGGCCTTGATCGGTAAAGTGGGCAGCGTCTTTACCTCTACCGCCACCCAGCATGGCGGGCAGGAAAGCACTATTTTATCAACCCATACTGTGCTGTTGCACCAGGGCTTTATTGTGGTGGGCTTGCCTTATTCATTCCAGGGGCAAATGATCCTTGATGAAGTCACTGGTGGCAGCCCCTATGGTGCTTCCACCATTGCAGGGGGTGACGGCGCCAGAAAACCCAGTAAAAATGAGCTGGATGGCGCGCATTACCAGGGTAAGCATGTGGCTGAAATCACAACCGCATTGCTCAAGGGCAGGGCGGTTTAAAGCCGGGGAAATTTGTCCACATGGCTGAATCTGTCCACAAATTTTGTTGAGATCATTGTGGATAACTATTTCATAAGATTGAAATATTTTTATAAGCCATTGATAAATAAATATTTATTTTGGTTTTAATAAGTTTTGATCGTTTAATAAGCGTTTTGTCTTTTTATAACGGAATTGCCGGTTTATGGCAGCCTGCTAATGTGATTGGTTTTAAAGGAAAAAAAGCGCTGGTTTTCATTCCAGCGCTTTGAATGACATGAAAACCGCTGGCTTATTTCAGAAAGCTGGCGCCACCATCGGCTTCAATAACCACGCCGGTAAGATAGGATGCCCTTGCTGAGGCAAGAAAAGCAATTATGTCAGCTATTTCTCCTGGTTCGGCAGGGCGGCCAAAAGGCAGGTGCTCAAGCAGTTCCTGCCAGCGTTCTGGGTCATTGAATTTGGCTTGTGCCCGCGATTTGTAAAGTGTTAGCAGGCGATCGGTTTTAGTCGGTCCCGGGTTAAGGCCCAGCACGCGTACACCGGCTGTGCTGCTGTAGCCGCCTACTGCCTTGGTCAAGGCGATCAGTGCCGCATTGCCGGTAGAGCCAGCGAGATATTCATAGCGGGGGTTACTGCCTGCAGCGCCAATCACATTAATAATGACTCCCGATTTTCTTGACATCATGATATTCAAGGCCAGCCTGGTCAATTCTATATAACCGTGTACTTTCAGATCCCACGCTTTGGTCCAGGTTGCAGAGTCAACTTCCTTGAAGCCGCCACCGGGAATGGCCCCGGCATTGTTAATCAGGATGTCGGTATTTTCCAAAACCGGAGTCAGTTGTTCGCGGCTTTCCTGAAGGGATAAGTCCAGTGCCGTGGTTTGTGCTGTTGTGCCGGTTTGTGTTTTTAACTCGTCGGCTGCCTTTGCCAGGGTTTGGACATTGCCCGAAACCAGGTGAATATGGGCTCCCTCTCTGGCCAGGGCAATGGCGCTGGCCAATCCAATTCCTTTTGACCCGCCGGTGATAAGTACCTGTTTGTTTGAAAGTTCCAGATCCAATTTTTCCTCCTTGATGTTGTGCCTGTCTTGTTTGTACATTATTTTTTATGTGTTTTATATAAATTTTAGTAATATAAAATTAATAAATTAGTTGTTCTTTTTTTTAAAGAATCAGCCTATACTTTTTTGAAATTTAATCTTCAAACTGAAATTTTTCAGCAATTTTTTTGGGTATCTGTATGGCTAAATGGTTTTCTGATAACGCGCAGGCAATAGGGCGCACACCTTTGGTTAAATTAAATCGCGTAACCGATGGTGCCGGTGCAACGGTTCTGGCAAAAATTGAAGGGCGTAATCCCGCATATTCGGTAAAGTGCCGGATTGGTGCCGCCATGGTTGCTGATGCAGAGCAGAAAGGTATATTGACCGCCGGAAAAGAAATTGTTGAACCAACCAGTGGCAATACAGGTATTGCGCTGGCATTTGTGGCCGCTTCAAAAGGTATTCCCATTACCCTGACCATGCCCGACACCATGAGTGTCGAGCGTCGTAAACTGTTGGCCGCTTTTGGTGCCAAACTGGTGCTTACCGAGGGCGTCAAGGGCATGAATGGTGCCATTGCCAAAGCCGAGGAAATTGTGGCTTCAGATCCGGCCAAATATGTCTTGCTTCACCAATTTAAAAACCCTGCCAATCCCGCCATTCACGAGGCTACCACGGGTCCTGAAATCTGGAATGATACCGATGGTGCGATTGATATTCTGGTTGCCGGTGTTGGTACCGGTGGCACTATTACCGGTGCCACCCGTTATATAAAAAATACCAAAGGCAAGAAAATCCAGTCGGTTGCCGTAGAACCCACGGCAAGTCCGGTTATTACACAGGCCCGTAACGGCCAGGAAATCAAGCCTGGTCCACATAAAATTCAGGGTATTGGTGCCGGTTTCATTCCCGAGGTACTTGATCTTTCCTTGATTGATGCCGTAGAGCAGGTTGGCAATGAGGAAGCTGTGGAATATGCACTGCGTCTTGCCCGTGAAGAAGGTATTCTTTCCGGTATTTCATGTGGGGCAGCCGTTGCCGCTGCTGTTCGCCTGGCCAAACTGCCCGAGAATGCAGGTAAAGTCATTGTGGCTATCTTGCCCGATTCTGGCGAGCGTTATTTAAGCTCGATTTTATTCGAGGGCTTGTTTGATGAGAAAGGCCTGGCGGTTTCCAGTTCAATAAATGGTAATAGTGTGGCCTAATCGCCAAAACAGGCTTTTATTATTTCTTGAACATGCTAGAATCCGTTTACTTCATTGGGGAGTAGCCTCTCTGTTTCCAGAGGTTTGCGTCAACATGCTTGGCATTCGCCATGGCGCAAACGGTTTGTACAAAACTTGGCAAGACCTTTGATTATCGCGCTTTCCATATTGGCCGGAGAAGTGCGGTAGTCATTCGTCTTTTTCCGGCCAAGGTGTATTTTATGGAAGCGCTTCTTGTCTCTACCGGCGTGGTAGCCCTGGCTGAAATGGGTGATAAAACCCAATTGCTGGCGTTTATTCTTGCTGCCCGCTTTAAAAAACCCCTGCCAATTATTCTGGGCATTCTTGTTGCTACCGTCGTCAATCACGGTTTGGCCGGTGCCTTGGGTGGCTGGATTACATCCGCTGTCAGCCCGGAGATTTTGCGTTGGGTGCTGGGTCTTTCATTTATTGCTATGGCCATCTGGACCATGATTCCTGATAAAATCGAAGAAGAAGAAACCAATATTGCCGGGAAGTTTGGGGTATTTGGGGCCACGCTCATTACTTTTTTCCTGGCGGAAATGGGTGACAAAACCCAGATTGCCACGGTTGCCATGGCCGCCCACTATTCAGCACCTGCCATTGATGCTCACTTCATAACCTTATTAATGGTCGTCATAGGTACCACATTAGGTATGTTAATTGCCAATGTGCCGGCTGTATTTATTGGCGACAAGCTGGCTGACCGCATTCCCATGAAACTGGTTCATACGATTGCTGCCTGTATTTTTGCTGCACTGGGTGTGGCAACTTTGCTCGGGGCGGGGTCAGATCTGGGTTTTTAGAAATGAATTATAGTAAGATCTGTGCAAATACCATTTGGTGAGTGAAAGGTAAAATGCGTTACTGTTATTTTCAATGTGGATCCCATGCAAGCTGAATTTCTGGTGGCTGAGCAGCGGGTAGATGGTGATTATCTTTGTATTCAGGGTGACTGGACACTGGATAATTTTGTCGCATTGGAAAAACTCTCAAACCGGTATAAAAAGCAGCCCTTACCTGAAAAAATCAGTCTGGATAGCAGCCGTCTTGGCATGCTTGATACCGTTGGTGCATCCAGGCTGATCCAATTGCTGGGGCAGGAAAAGACGCGTTTGCTGTTATTGGCAGACAGTCAGTTACCAGCCGAAAAGAAAGCGCTTATCCAAACAGTTGCGCAGGCGCTTGACCTCACAAACGCGGGCATGCAAAAGTCTGAAACCGGTGCAATCAGCCAGTTTTTTGGCAAAATAGGATATGCAATTACCGCTGTGTGGCAACAGCTTATTTCATTGTTGGGGTTTTCAGGGCTAACACTTGAAGCCCTGTTTCGCCTTCTTTGGCATCCCCGTCAATGGCGTTTTACTTCGGTGGTCTCGCAGGTACAAACCAGCGGTTTAAATGCGGTACCCATTGTTATGCTGCTCACTTTTATGGTGGGAGCCGTTATTGCCTTTTTAGGTGCCACCGTATTGGCCGATTTTGGTGCTTCCGTTTATACGGTGCATTTGGTGGCATTTTCCAATTTGCGTGAATTTGCCATTTTACTGACTTCCATTTTGATGGCAGGTAGAACTGCCAGTGCCTTTACGGCCCAGTTGGGCTCCATGAAGGTCAACGAGGAAATTGACGCGCTCAGGGCTTCTGGCCTGAATCCGGTCTATCTATTGGTGATCCCGCGCGTGCTGGCCTTGCTGGTTTCCCTGCCCATACTGACTTTCCTTGGCATGATTTCCGGCATCCTGGGTGGCATGGCGGTTTGTGCCTTAAGCCTTGATATTTCCCCAGTCATGTTTATTGATATTATCAGTGAGAATGTGGCGGCCCGTCATTTCTGGATTGGTATCGCCAAAGCGCCGGTTTTTGCTTTTGTGATTGCCGTTGTTGGGTGCCATGAAGGTTTCAAGGTTGATGGCAGCGCCCAATCCGTGGGCGAACATACCACCTCCAGTGTGGTGCAATGTATCTTCCTGGTTATTTTGCTTGATGCTTTGGCCGCATTGTTTTTCATGGAGATGGGATGGTAGGGAAATGGTCTGAAAACCCGACACCGGTCATTGAAGTCAGGGATCTGGTGAACAGTTTTGGTACCCATGTCGTCCACAAGGATCTTGACCTTGATGTCTACCAAGGAGAAATCATGGGCGTCGTGGGTGGATCGGGTACCGGAAAGTCGGTGCTGCTCCGATCTATCGTGGGTCTGCTTCGGCCTTTTTCCGGTTCGGTTAGGGTTTTTGGACAAAACCTGCCTCAGTTGTCAGACCGTGACCGCTCCCGGTTGGAGAAAAAATTTGGCGTATTGTTTCAGCGTGGCGCCTTGTATTCATCGTTAACAGTACTTGAAAATGTGGCTTTCCCTTTAATAGAACAGGCGGGTCTGAAACGGGCCGATGCCGAGGAAATTGCCCGTTTGAAAATTGCGCTGGTTGGTTTGCCTGCCAAAGCCGCATATGATTACCCGGCCAGTCTGTCAGGGGGTATGGTTAAGCGTGCTGCCCTGGCCCGGGCCCTGGCGCTAGACCCGGCCATCCTGTTTCTGGATGAACCAACGGCAGGGCTTGACCCCATTGGTGCCGCCAGTTTTGATCAATTGATCATGACCTTGCGTAATGCCCTGGGACTGACTATTTTTCTGGTCACCCATGATCTGGATACACTGTATACCGCTTGTGACCGGGTTGCCGTTTTGTCGGAAAAGAAAGTATTGGCCGTTGATGTACTGGAAAAAATAGAGCAGGTCGACAACCCCTGGATTCAGGAATATTTTCATGGCCCCCGTGGAAGGGCGGCTTATCATGCAGGACACCCGTTGTCTCAGGAGTAGAACGAATGGAACCCAAGGCGCATCACGTGCTGATTGGCATTTTTACCGTTGTGTGTACGGCGGCAGCCTTGTTATTTGCCCTTTGGTTGGGTAAATCCAGTGCTGACAACAATGCACGTTTTTACATTATTGAATTTAATCAAGGGGTAAGCGGCTTGTCCAAAGGCAGTGCCGTGCAGTATAGCGGCATCAAGGTGGGCGATGTGGTGTCTTTGTCTTTGCATCCCGATGACCCACGCAAGGTGCTTGCCCGTGTAAGGATTCAGGCAAATGTACCCATTAAACAGGATGTGACGGCCAAGTTAAGTATTACTGGCATTACCGGCCTTTCAGTGATTGAATTTAGCGGAGGTTCGCCAGGCAGCCCTGAATTAGTGGGTGTTGATGATGAGGATCCGGTTATTGTGGCTACGCCTTCGGCCTTAATGGCCTTATTAAGTAATGGTGAGTCATTAATGTATAACCTGACCGAGCTGATTGTGAATGCCAGAAATGTCCTGTCGGATGAGAATGCGGAAAAAATTGGCAATACGCTTGATAACATAGAAGATATTAGTAATTTCCTGTCTGCCAAGGAAACCAGTGTCGATGGCTTGCTGACCGAGTTGACGGCAATGGTCAAACAGGTTAATGGTGCCATGAAGTTTATTGGGGATCTGGCCAGTAATGGCAATGCCTTGCTCAGCCAGCAGGGTACCAGGGTATTGCAAAGTGCCAGCCAAGCCATGAAGTCAGTGGAAAATGCGGGTGCCAATATCCAGCAGCTGGTTAAAAACAATCAGGGGGCTATCGGGCAGGGTATGCAGGGGCTAAAGGGTATTGGGCCGGCTTTGCTTGAATTCAGGAATGCATTCAGTGATTTACAGGGCATTATCCGTCAACTTAAAGAAAATCCTTCCGAGTATCTGCTGCACGGCAATCAAATCAAGGAGTTCAAGCCATGAGAAGGCAATCCAGATGTATCATAATGGCATCGCTGGCTTCATTACTCGGCGCATGTTCAATTCTTCCCAAGTCTGACCCGCTCACCGTTTATCAGCTGCCAGCTGCCCACGAGGTCACGGCAGCGGCTTTTTCCGGTTTGTCTGGCAGGTCTTTAAGTGTTTTTACCCCTTATGCCGGCAGTTTTCTTGATACAGACCGTATCGCCGTTGTTCCATCCGGTAATCGTCTTAGCGTTTATGAGGGAAGTCGCTGGAGTGATCCTGCACCTGTTGTTTTCCGTAACAGGCTTGTTCGGGATCTGCGAAAAACCGCTGATCTGAAAGCGGTCGGCAACGAAAGGGAGAGTTTGCTTGCTGACTATCAATTGCGAGGAGATCTGGTTGATTTTCAAGTTGAATATCGAAATGAGCAACCTACAGCGCTCATTGCCTTTGAGGCCAGCCTTGTTAATGGACAAAGTGGCCGGGTGATTGCCAGCCGGCATTTCAGTGTTGCCGAACCGGTTGACGGGCGTCAGGTGCCTGAAGTCGTTCAGGCTTTCGGGCGGGCAGCAGGCCGAATCAATCATGACATTATTCAATGGGTATACCGGGTGGCTGGAAAATGAAAGTGGTTGTCCAGCGGGTACAAGAGGCCAGTGTCACGGTTGATGGTGAATTGGCAGCAAGTATTGGCCGCGGAATGCTGGTGCTGGTGGGTATAAGCCCAGTGGATACACAAAAAGATATTGATTATCTGGTGCGTAAAATTACTCAACTGCGCATTTTTGATGATCAGCAGGGCATCATGAATCTTTCCCTGCTTGACAAGGGTTTTGATATTCTCGCAGTTAGCCAGTTCACATTGTTGGCCGATACCCGCAAAGGCAATCGTCCTTCTTATATTAAGGCAGCCCGTCCGGAAATGGCTTTGCCGTTTTTTGATTGTTTTGTGCAGACGCTTGAAAAGGTCTTGGGTAAAACGGTGCCGACCGGTGTTTTTGGCGCCAATATGAAAGTGGCTCTCATCAACGATGGTCCTGTAACCATCCTCCTGGATAGCTTCGATGGACAATAAAAAGATCTTGCTAAAAGCCGAAAATCTTTGCCGGATAGATCCTGTCAACAAGGTCAAACTGGTGAAGTCCGCTTCTTGTATGATTCATCAGGGTGACCGTATCGTTCTTTCCGGGAGTTCGGGTTCGGGAAAGAGTGTGTTTTGTCGTATGCTGGCCCTGCTTGACCAACCCGACCAGGGTAGTATTACTTTTAACGGACAACTTGTAAGGCAGGCAGATATTCCGCATTATCGTTCAGCGGTGGCTTATATTCGGCAACGACCCGTATTGTTAAGGGGAACGGTACAGGAAAATTTGATGTTTCCCTTTGCGTTGCATATCAACCGGGAGCGTCGCTTCAATCCTGAAAAAATAGCGCGTTTTTTAGCCATGATAGATAAACCGGACACTTTTTTGCAAAAAAATGCGGCTGATTTATCGGGTGGTGAAAGGCAACTGGTTTGTCTGTTACGGGTTTTGCAACTGGATCCGGTTATCTTGCTGCTTGATGAGCCCACTTCTGCCCTGGATATGGACATGGCTATGCAGGTGGAATTATTAATCAATAAATGGATGCAGCTGCATGATGAAACCAGGGCTTATGTGTGGATCAGTCATGATGAGCAGCAAAAAAAGCGTGTTGGGCAGCAAGTCTGGCACATGAATGCCGGTGTGTTAACAACTGGGGTCGCGTAATGGCTTCCTATATAGAAATTTCCTACCTGGATATCGCCTTGGCCTCTTTGCTGGTGCTGGCCAATGGCTTGATTTCCCTCCTGTTAAAGCTCAGGCTTGAAAAGAGTCTGTTAGTGGCTGCCGTCAGGATGGTTGTTCAGCTGTTGCTGATTGGTTATATTCTGAAATGGGTGTTTAGTGTAGATCAATGGTATGTGGTGTTGCTGATTATTGGCATCATGACTTTTATAGCCGGTATGGCCGCGCATAATCGCAATCGTATCCAATATGGCGGCATGAGAGTAGATGCGTTGGTTTCGGTCTGGGTGTCTTCCTGGTTGATTGCCTTGCTGGGGCTGGTTGTTGTGTTGCAGGTACAGCCTTGGTATAAGCCCCAGTACGTGATTCCCATTATGGGCATGATTCTGGGAAATACGCTTACCGGCGTGTCCTTGGGCCTGGATCGTATTACCCATGAATTAACCCAAAAACGTGAACAGGTTGAAATGCTGCTTTCTCTTGGAGCGAGTCGTTGGGAAGCGTATAAAGAGCCAGCACAAAATGCCGTCATGGCAGGCATGATGCCAACAATTAACAGTATGATGGTCATTGGGCTGGTGAGTCTTCCCGGCATGATGACTGGGCAGATTCTGGCTGGCCAGGATCCTGAACAGGCAATTCGCTACCAGATTATTGTCATGTTTTTTCTTAGCGCAGCCTCTGCAATTGGTTGTGTGTTGGCCGTGCTGTTTGTTTTCAGGCGTTTGTTTTCAAAATCGCATAATTTCATGTATTGGAAACTGCAGGAAAAATAATCTTCAAAGGGAAACAGGGAAATGGCAAAGCAACGTGGCGGGATGGACCCTTCAGTACAAAGCCCCGAGGCGA
Source organism: Advenella faeciporci (assembly GCF_014652395.1). Taxonomy (GTDB): domain Bacteria; phylum Pseudomonadota; class Gammaproteobacteria; order Burkholderiales; family Burkholderiaceae_B; genus Advenella; species Advenella faeciporci. Next base: position 76,712 of record NZ_BMYS01000001.1, on the reverse strand, counting down.
TTGTACTGGAGCTGGGCACTCATCCTGAAACCGGTTTGAGCAGTTCACAGGCAAGCCAACGATTGCAAAAGGATGGCCCCAATGAGCTGAGGGCTGCCATGCCGGTTCCCGGCTGGAAACGGTTTTTGAGGCAGTTTCAGGATCCATTGGTTTATTTGTTGCTGATTGCCATTTTGATTTCCGTGATTGCCTGGGCCGTAGAGGGTTGGGTAGGCTGGCCCATTGATGCGCTGGTGATTTTATTGATTGTGGTGGGTAATGCCATTTTGGGTTATGTGCAAGAGAACAAGGCGCAAAACGCGGTGGCGGCACTGGCAAAAATGACCGAAGTCACGTCTGCCGTATTGCGTGATGGCGTGGTGAGCCGTGTACCCAGTACCAGTCTGGTGGTCGGAGATATTCTCATGCTGGAAGAGGGGGATGCCGTCGGGGCTGATGCCCGGCTCCTTCGTGCGTCGGCCCTGAAAGTCCAGGAAGCGTCCCTGACGGGTGAAAGCGAGGCCGTCATGAAAGATGCGGCTCGCCTGGAGCGGGTTTTGCCGTTAGGTGACCGCCTGAACATGATTTTCAAGGGAACCGCGGTAGTGCAGGGCACCGGCAAAGCGGTGGTAACGGCAACCGGCATGGAGACGGAAATGGGATCCATTGCGCAAATGCTGGATCAAACTATTGAAGGGCCAACCCCTTTGCAAAAGGAAATCGGCCATATTGGCCGTATGCTTGGTAAAGCCGTGATTGCTATTGCCATGGTCGTGGTAATTACTGTATTGTTGCTGGCGGAAATAAAAAGTATTTCAGATGTCATCAATGTCCTGTTGCTGGGGGTTTCGCTGGCGGTGGCTGCAGTGCCCGAGGGCTTGCCTGCCATATTGTCGGTGGTATTGGCGCTGGGTGTCCAGAAGATGGCCAATCGCAAGGCCATCGTTAAAAAACTGTCTTCCGTCGAAACGCTGGGCTCAGCTTCGGTGATTTGTACTGATAAAACCGGTACGCTAACCCGTTCGGAAATGACCATTGGGCAGGCATATACCAGTTCCGGTTGTATCGAGTTAAGCGGAGTTGGCTATATACCGGAAGGGAGTGTCAGATTTCAGGGTAAGCCACTGGAATCGGGCCAGTTGCATGCCGAACAGATTGTGCTGCTGAGTGGTGGCAGCCTGGCCAATAATGCGGATTTGCGGCTGAACAAGGACGGAGAGTGGGAAATCCAGGGAGATCCGACCGAAGCCGCTTTTCTGGTGGCCGAACAGAAACTGAATGTGGCAGATCGTCGTAAACAGCGTTTTGAAAGGGTCCTGGAAATTCCTTTCAGTTCCGACCGGAAAATGATGTCGACCATTGAAAAAGACCATGAGCATGACGACATGCTGGTTTTGATCAGTAAGGGAGCACCTGACATACTTATGCAGCGTTGCACGCTATGTCGATCAGGAATGGAGGTGGTGGCTTTTACCGATGCGTTGCGGGCCAAGGCATTGGCCGATGTGGATCGCTTGTCCGGTGCCGCTTATCGGACTCTTTCCGTTGCCTATCGTCCTGTAGCCAGTCACGAAGATCTTGAACACCTTGAAGCGCTTGAACAAAATATGATCTTTGTCGGTACGGTCGGAATTATCGATCCACCGCGTGAAGAAGTGAGGCCTGCCATTCAGGAAGCTCACCGGGCAGGCATAAGGGTCATCATGATTACGGGGGACCATCCGCGCACGGCATCCCGTATTGCACAGGATTTGGGCATTATTGCTGAGGGTGAGGGCGCACTGACCGGTGAAGAACTTGATCGGCTTGATGAGCAGGCTTTCCGGCAGGCCGTGGAAAAAGTTTCCGTTTTCGCCAGGGTGGCACCCGTTCATAAGCAGCGTATTGTGGATGCACTGCAAACGATGGGGCATATTGTGGCCATGACGGGTGATGGCGTCAACGATGCACCTGCCCTGAAAGCGGCTGACATTGGTGTGGCCATGGGGATTACCGGTACCGAAGTCACCAAAGAGGCCGGCAAGATGATTCTTGCCGATGATAACTTTGCCACCATTGTGTCTGCGGTTCGTGAAGGTCGCAATATTTTTGACAATATCCGCAAGTTCCTGCGTTATTTGCTGTCTTCCAATATGGGCGAGGTGCTGACCGTGTTTTTGGGGGTAATTGGCGCAGGTCTGCTTGGTTTGTATTCGGAAAACGGAGGGGTTGTGGTGCCCCTGATGGCTACCCAGATTCTATGGATCAATCTGGTTACCGATTCGGGGCCTGCGCTGGCCATGGGGCTAGACCCGCAGACCGAAGACGTGATGGCGCGCAAGCCGCGTTTGCAAACCGAACGTACCATTAATGGCAGAATGTGGCTGGGTGTTTTCCTGGTGGGGCTGGTGATGAGTTTTGCCACCTTGTTGACGATAGATTTTTATTTGCCAGGAGGCATGATGGAAGGGAGCGAAAGCCTTGAGCTTGCCCGTACTGCGGGTTTTACGGTACTTGTTTTTGCCCAGTTATTCAACTGCTTTAATGCCCGCTCGGAATTAAGCAGTGCATTCACGCATATGTTTGTTAACCGGTGGCTCTTGGGGGCTGTGGGTTTGTCTGTTTTGTTACAGCTTGCCGTGGTGCATGTCGGCTTTCTTAATGTGGCATTCAATACTGTTCCCCTTAGTCTGGAACAATGGGGCGTGTGCGTTTTGATGGGTAGTAGCGTTTTGTGGTTTAGTGAAATCCGCAAATTGGTCTTGAGACAGCTGGAGAAGTAATTGGAATTTCATCCTGCAGTTATTTTTGTAGCTGGTCTGGTTATTATTATCCTGGGTGCCGAGATGATTCTCAGAAGTGCTTCCCGTATTGCCATCATGTTACATATCAAGCCGATTATTATTGGCCTGACCATTGTTTCTGTTGGTACCAGTACTCCTGAACTGGCGGTGGGATTAACCGCTAATTTTGGTGGTAAGGGAGAGTTGGCTATTGGCAATATTATTGGAGCAAACCTGTTTAATATTCTTTTTATCCTGGGTTTAAGTGCTGCTATTCGTGCTTTACCCATTCATGGACAAAGCTTGAAGCTGGATTTGCCAATGATTTTTTTTAGTGCTTTGTTATTGCTGTTTTTATCTTATGACGGGGTTATCAGCCAGTTTGATGGTGGCATTTTATTGCTCGTGGGTATTCTTTATACCATTTCCCTTATTTACTTAAGTCGCAAAGAGTCTATTGCGATTCAGCATGAGTTTGTTGAAGCGTATGGTGCTGAAAAAATGATCACTACCTGGACTGCGACCTCTAAAATCTGGAATCTGCTTATATTGTGTTCAGGTATGGCCATGTCGGTGCTGGGTGCAAATTTGCTGGTGGACAGTGCGGTAAGTATTGCAGAAAGCTATGGTGTCTCTAATGCCATTATCGGTTTGACTATTGTAGCCTTTGGGACCTCTTCGCCAGAGTTGGTGACAACACTCTTGGCCACTTTCAAGAATGATCGTGATGTGGCGATTGGTAATTTAATTGGCAGTGGTATTTATAATATCCTGTTCATTCTGGGTATGATCACTTTTGTTGTACCGGGAGGGGTTAATGTAGGGTTGGATGTACTGTGGATCGATTTGCCATTAATGATTGCGGTGTCCCTGTTGTGCTATCCGATCTTTAAAAGTAATAAAATGGTGTCACGCAAGGAAGGGGTGTTGTTTGTCTCGCTTTATTGCATTTACATAGGCGTATTGTTATCACGATTGCAGTCATAAGATAAAAGGAAAAAATGTCCCAAACCATCTCCTGGCAGGAAAACGAAATAAACCATCTTGTCCAGTGGCATTCTGAAAGCGGGGCCAGGCCACCCAGGCGTATTGTTCCCGTGAATGACACCCTGACTGCCGATGAAGCACTTAAGCTGGCGCACGAAGGGGCCGGTTTGTTGTGGCAGGGTGATTACCAGAATGCCCGTCAGCTGTTGCAGGCCATGACACGGCGTCTTGACAAAAGAACAGCCAGGAAAAAAGAAAAAAACAGCCAGGAAAATATCCGTGATGTTTTCAATTTATACCGCCTGGGGCAGGCTCAGCGTGCCCGCTTGTTAGGCATGCTGTTAATTCGAATCGAACCAGGCTTTAATATTGCGCTTCGACGTGCTCCCGATCTTCAACAGGCCTGTGCGCAAGTGTATGCGCATACCAGTGCTTTTGTTGTTTCACTTCGAGAATTATTGGGTGTAATTGGCGCTTATGAATGGCGCCGTAACGGCGTGCCGGTGCCCCAGGCCGGTGGCAAGATCCACCCTTTTTACGGTGTGTTTTCACCGGTAAGGGGCGAGTATTTGCAGTTGCTTGATCAGGCGCCTTTGCCTGAAACCTGTCAAACAGCTTTTGATATTGGTACCGGTACCGGTGTTCTGTCAATTATTCTGGCAAAACGGGGTGTTCAGCGCATTGTGGCAACTGATATGCAGGAAAGGGCGGTTGAATGCGCCCGTTTCAATATCGCCAATCTGGGCTATGAACAAGTGATAACGGTAGAGCAGCGTTATTTCTTTCCTGAAGGCAAGGCGGATTTGATTGTTTGCAATCCACCCTGGCTTCCCGCGAAGCCTTCCTCACCGCTGGAGCAGGCGGTGTATGATCCGGATAGTGCAATGCTGAAGGGTTTTTTGCAAAACCTGCCAGCCCATTTAAACCGCAACGGACAAGGATGGCTGATTTTGTCTGATCTTGCCGAGCACCTTGGCTTACGAAGCCGGGAGGACTTGCTTGAATGGATACGGCAGGCGGGATTAACTGTATTGGAAAGGCATGATATAAAACCGCATCATGCCAAGGTGGCAGATACCACAGACCTGTTACATGCCGCCAGGAAAGCTGAAGTTACCAGTTTGTGGCGGCTTGTTGTGCAGGACTGAATAAGCGCTGGTGAATTAATGACACTGGAAGGTCATGAAATAGGCATCGTCCGGGTTGCCTGAACCGGTTGGCGCATGTTGTGATGCGTTAATGACCGATTGCCCCCCGCAGGTGGACTGTGCCGTTTTCATGCACATTTCCCAATTGGGTGGCGTATTGGCGTTTTCAGAGCATTTCACGCCAAAATTGTTTCTGTCAACGATGTCTATGCCGCTAGAGGCGCAGCCTGCCAACACAAGGGGAAAAATAGCGAACAGTATTTTTTTCATGAATTTTATCTCCTGGGACAGCAAATATTGTAACGAAAATAAGGGAGGTTTTTTACTTTTATTGGTATTAAGGATATAGTATTTTAGTGTCTGAAGAAAATTTCTTACTGTTTTAACGTAATGTGCTTTTCTAATGTTTACACTTGCAATGTAACCGTCCGGATTGGCAAAAGGCTTTTATCATGGGGCCTGGTATCTGATGGTTTCTTTTTGTTTCAGAACTTGTGATTGCAAGAGTTACAATAGACAATATGCTAACCGGTAACGCCTACTTGAAGGATTTCAATCATGAGAAAATATATTATCCCTGCTTTGGTTATGCTCACTGCTTCAACAATGGTTCAGGCTCAGGAAAAAGATACGCGTTCTGCATGGGCAAAATCCCAGGATATGTATGTAGAACCTACCTTACGTATTAAAGAAACAACGATTATAATAACTCCTGAACAGGCCCAGCAACTTAATATGGGTACAAAACAACTGCCAGCGGGTTCATATCAGGAGGGTTCAACGGTCAGGACTATTGTTCATCCTGATGGGCGTGTGGAACAGGTTCAAGAGGCCGCAGGCAGTACCGTTCCTGTTGCTCCACCTGTTTCTGGTACAACGCAAATGGCACCACAAGGTACGGCGCCAGTGCAGGATCTGTCTACGCCAAAGTAAGACGCTAAGGCTTCGGCACTCGCCTGGCCTGGCTTTTTAGTCAGACACCCCAGGCAGTCCATATGCCCGCCTTAAAGGCGGGCATTTCTATTTCCGCTCCTGTTGTCCTGGATACATTTAGCCATTGCAGCGTTTTGTGCGAGTTTCTCTTATTAGAATTAGGTGGCATTAAAAACAGGAGCAAAGATGAATCACACGGGCAGTGAAGCTGAATTACAGGAACTGGATGCCTATAAAAGCCTGTTTGACAGGGTAGAGCGACAACCCCTTACACCTGAGCAACGTGCTGCCTGTGTATCCAGTGCCAGAAATACCCTGGTCTTGGCAGGGGCGGGTACCGGAAAAACCAGTACCCTGGCAGGCCGGGCGGCTTATTTGCAGGCCAGTGGCAAGGCCAGGCCAGAGCAGATTCTGTTGCTGGCGTTTGCCCGCGAGGCAGCCAATGAAATGGATAGCCGTATTGCTTCCCGGCAGACTCAGCAGGACAAGTCTGTTGAAGCCAGAACATTTCATGCCTTGGGGCTGAGTATTGTCCAGGAGGTTGAGCAAACCACGATTGCCCTGTCCGAATTAAGTGATGAGGCTGTCTTGTTGTCCTGTCTTGAAAGAGAGTTTCTTCAATTATTCAATCATTCCGACAGGTATGGGTGTCTTGTGTTGTCCTGGTTTGATGCCTATGAAACCCAACCTTGTTTTCGCTCCTGTTTTCAGGAAGAAAAAAATTACCAGGCCTATTTGGGCCAGCAGGTTTTCAGGTCGTATAACGATGATTACACCAGGAATATGAGCGAAATGCTGTTTGCCAATGCGCTGGCTGTGCTGGGCATCCGTTATGGTTATCGGGCGCATTATTTCAGGGATGTGTATCTGCGTGCTTATGAACCCTATTGTTGCTGCTTTTACTTGCCAGCCTACGATTGCTATGTGGAAATTCATGATTTACCCGAATCTCTGATCAAGCATTATCCGGCGGTGGAAAAATACCGCTCCAGGGTGCGTGGGATTCACCGCAGCAATGGGACTTTCCTGCTTGAGTTTTATGAGCAGGAAATAGGTGCTTCGGGTGGCAATCCGTTTGTGGGCCAGATTCAGCAGGCCCTGGGTCTTAAGACTGAACGTTTGCAAGTTTCAGACAAACTGTTCCGCTCGCCTTCCCGTTTGCGCAATTTATTGGGTTTGTTAAAGTCGGCGCTGCTGGCGGCCCGGTCGGGTAAGCAAAGCTTGCCTGTCATGCGGGCCATGCTGGAAAATAAAACTGATTTTCAGAGTCGCTATAAGGTGGTCTTGCTGGATTTGTTAATGCCCCTGGCTCAGTCGCATGAACAATATATTCTTCGTTCCGGGAAGATTGATTATGCCATGATGATTGACAGGGCGACCCGCTATGTTCGGGAGGGCAGGTATACCGCCTTATGGAGTGATATCCTGATTGATGAATTTCAGGATTTGTCTGCCCCGCGGTATGAGTTAATCAAGGCAATCAGAGAGCAAAATCCACAAATACGGCTTTTTTGCGTGGGCGATGACTGGCAGGCTATTTATCGCTTTGCAGGCAGTGATATTGGCTATACCTCAAGGTTTGAGTCCTGGTTTGGCAAGGCCAGGTGTATGGCCTTGTGTCGCACCTTCCGTTTTAATAACCAGATTTCGGCCGTTGCAAGTCGATTTGTGCTGGAAAACCCCTCGCAAACCCGTAAAAATCTGATTACCCGTGTGCGGCAGACAAGGCCGGCTGTTAGCGTGCTGGATGATAAACAAGGCGTGGCAAGTGTCTTGCAGGATATTGTCCTGAAACAGGGCGAAAAGCCGGAAATAACCGTACTGATCCTGGCGCGCTTCAGGCATTTGCTGGTGCCGGCATCTACCCTGCAAGGTTGGCAGCAGCAATTCAAGGGAGTGCATTTGCGTTGTTTAACGGTGCATGCTGCCAAAGGACAAGAGGCCGATTATGTCATTGTTTTGGGCTTGAATAATGGCGAGTTCGGGTTTCCATCGGGCAAAGAGTCCAATCTATTGCATGAATCCCTGTTGCCAGAGGCGGAAGATTTTACGCAGGCAGAAGAGCGGCGCCTGTTCTATGTAGCATTAACCCGGGCCAGACATCATGTTTATCTGATGTATGAGCCCAATCATCCATCAGCGTTTGTGCTTGAATTATTAACTAACGATTATGCGGTAGAAGTGCTGGAACATAAAGACCCGCACGCGGGCAGAGTTTTACCTTTCTTGCGTTCTGGGCCTTCGCCAATTGGCGAAAGCCCTGCATATACCCAGGTCAAACAGTGGATGAAAACGAGGTTGCTTCGATTAATTGGGTTTGATAAAAGCGCGTGAATCGTGATAGTTCAGGAAATCCAGTCCGGTATGGAAGCTGTTTTCATCTGAGCAAAAGAAAATAACCGTATCTTCAGATTGCATGTTGACCAGCACGGATTCCATTTCGTCTTCAATGTCCTGGGATTCGTCAAGCGATGCAACATGGATATCATTGCCTTGTTCAAAACGTTCTTTGGGAACCAGAGTGGTAATTTCCTCGAAATCGGTTTCACCCAGGATGAAATAAATGTTCAATAACAGGTTTTCAACTTCACACTGGATTTCGATGCCGTGCTCAAGGGGGCGGATTAAAGTGCTTTGCAGTTCCATGGGGTAGCGTTGTGGTTACTGGGTGATCATTAAATTGGTTGGGGGCGGTACATCGGCAGGCACCGAAGGGGCGCCATCATAAGCGCCTTTGCTGGCGCAAGCGGCAAGTAGGGCGGTAACCGCCAGCAGAATTAATTTGTTTTTCATGATTTATAATGAACGTGTATGAAGGATTTGGTTGGTGCTTAATGCATAACTGTTCATTGTAATCCAATTTAAGGTTTGCTTTTTGATGACGCGCAAGATTATTCATGTTGACATGGATGCCTTCTATGCCTCTGTCGAGCTTAGGGAGAATCCGTCGTTGCAGGGCAAGCCGGTAGTGGTTGCCTGGGATAGTGCCCGCTCGGTGATTTGTGCCGCGTCTTATGAGGCAAGGAAATACGGTTTGCGTTCTGCCATGTCAGTGGCCAAGGCCAGGCAATTATGTCCGCAGGCTATTTATATTCCTCCCAATTTTGATCTTTACCGCTCGGTTTCAAGGCAGGTAAGGTCGGTGTTTGAATGTTACACCAACAAAATAGAGCCTTTGTCACTAGACGAAGCCTATCTGGACGTAACATCAAATTTCAAGAATCTGCCCTCTGCCACCGAGGTCGCCAATGCCATTCGGGCGGATATTTTTTCGCTTACAGGATTAACGGCATCCGCAGGTGTGGCACCTAACAAATTTCTGGCAAAAATTGCTTCGGATTGGCGCAAGCCCAATGGTATTTTTGTCATTTCTCCTGCAAAAGTACAAGCTTTCCTGGCACCTCTGCCGTTACAGAAAATACCCGGCGTGGGTAAAGTGACCCTGGCCAAGTTTCATCAATTGGGCATGTTTACGGTGAGTGATCTTTTAGGCTTTAATGATGCCGAGCTGGCGTACCATTTTGGCAAATTCGGCTATCGCCTGTATCAACTGGCACGTGGGGTTGATGAGCGCCCGGTAGAATCCAATCAGCCAGCCCAGCAAATTTCAACAGAAACCACGTTTGAAGAAGATATTTTGTTTGAGCAGATAGAGGCCTTCCTGGCAGCATTGTGCGCCAAGTTATGGGTGCAGCTGCTTAAAAAGAAAAAATTTGGCTGTACGGTGACACTAAAGCTTAAAACAAATACGTTTCGCATTATTACCCGTTCAAAAACATTTTCTGTGCCCCTGCACAGCCAGGTTCACTTGCTTCAGGCGGGTCTGTCATTGCTGGAAAGGGTGGATGAAGACCTTAAGAATCACCAGTTTCGTCTGGTTGGCATTGGCGTTAGCCATTTTCCAGAAGACCGGCAAGGTGGTATGCAACTGTCCTTGTTGTAGGGGGGCATCTGGCACTGGCTTAATGCATGCCAGGTAACGCCTGCCGTGTTGTGGGGGTGGAGCCAGCCAGGGGCATGGTTGCGGTGAGCTAAACAAGGCCTGGCTGGCGGAGGGGTAAAATTACATTAGGCGGGCTTTGAGTTGTTTGGACAGTTCAGACATGTCAGCGCGGCCGGCCAGTTTTTGCTTGATGATAGCCATGGCCTTACCCATGGCAGGCGCACCGCTAACCCCTTGGGCGGCGACTGCTTCGATGGCGGCGGTAATGACGGCAATTATTTCTTCCGGGCTAGCCTGTTCGGGCAGAAATTCACTAAGCACTTGCATTTCAGCTTTTTCCGCTTCGGCAGTTTCGGTGCGTCCGGCTTTTTCGTAGGCGGAAATGGATTCTTTTCTTTGTTTGATTTGCTTTTCGATAATAGCCAGAATGTCGTCATTGGACAGTTCCGTACGCTCATCTACCTCTTTTTGCTTGATGGCGGCCTGCAATAAACGCAAGGTGCCCAGGCGCTCGGATTGTTTGGCGCGCATTGCATTTTTAATTTCTTCCGAGATGGTTTGTTTTAAAGAATCAGACATGAAAATTCCAGGGGAATGTTAAGATAGAGCTATATTATTACGCAGTTTTTTATAGGCATCAACATGACAGAGCTGGTAACTGAAAGAATACTTGTTCCCGGAAATAACGATATCAGGCAATTATTTATTATCTTTTTTGATGATATACGACAAAAAGATAATCTTGATGTGCTGGTTCAGCAAATATGCAAGCATTTTGAAAATGCTGCGGTGGTGGCGGTTTGCCATTATCCGGCTCAGGCCAATAAACCCGACTCTTGGGAAGGGAAGCTGCTGCAGCATTTGGGACTGACAGAAGCGGAACTGAGCCAGATGGTGGCACAAAGTGGTGAGCAATATCTTGCTTATATCAATGAAAAAAGGCAAGAGTTTGGTCTTCCCGCCCAGGCAACCGCCCTTGTTGGGGTTGGTTATGCCGCCAGCGTGGTACTTGAATTGACCAAGGCCGAACAGGTTCCGGCAGGTCGGGTCATTACTTTTGGCGGGCGGTATATACAATTGCCTGAATCCCTGTCTATTGAACAGACCATTCATTTATTGCATGCTGATGAAGATGAGAAAGTCAGTATTCATTTTGCCCGTGATACCCACCTTCATATAGATCAAATACAGGGTGACGCAACGGTGGATATTGCCAATAAAACCAAAAACTCGCTAGACCCGGTACTTAGTAAGAGAATGATAGAGCGGCTGCTGACCTGTGTGCCTTTAAGATTCTGGCAGGAAGCCGAAGGAGGCGAATACGAGTTGCGTCAAACGGGCCCCGAACCCGATGACACGATTCATTGATATTGTGGTTTTACAAATAAAAAATCCCCGATTTCTACCGGGGATTTTTTTATTTGAATTTACAGCAAGGTGGGGTAATCGCTTTGTACCAGGTGGCGTACCCGGACCGCATCGGCAAAACGGGTAAGACGTCCTTGTGAATTCAGTAACACAACGGCAACTGGCCGGCCATCCATTTGTGTTTTCATGACCAGGCAGTCGCCGGACTCTTTAATGTATCCGGTTTTTGAAATCTGGATTGTCCAGTTTGAGTTTCTCACAAGACGATTGGTGTTCTTGTATTTTTGTGTTTTTCCATTGCTGGTGACCACTTCATATTCATCACTGGTGGAAAGTTGGCGAATCAGTGGTTGTTCTGAAGTTGCCTGAATCAACCTTACCAGATCGCGGGGTGAGGAGACGTTCATGGGTGACAGGCCAGTGGGCTCTACAAAGCGGCTTCTGGTCATGCCAAGGGCACGGGCCTGTGCGTTCATTTCTCGCACAAAGGCTTCCATGCCACCCGGATAAGTGCGACCCAATGCATGGGCGGCCCGGTTTTCAGAGGACATGAGCGCAAGATGCAGCAATTCACGACGGGTAAGTGTGGTGCCAACACTAAGTCGTGAGCTGGAGTATTTGAAGCGATCGACATCGGCATCAACAATTTGAATTTGCTCATTCATGGGCAAATGTGCCTTGGCAATAACCAGAGCTGTCATGAGTTTGCTGATAGAGGCGATAGGTCGTATGGTGTCGCTGTTTTTGGAAAACAGCACCTCGTTCGAATTAAGGTCTACCACGAAGGCAACTTCCGATTTCAGGGAGGCGCCCGCATCGGCCAGGCCGGTTACATTTGGGCCGGAAACGGGCTTGCCGGGCGTTTGGGCATGAACCACGGGGGCCAGCTGCATGCTGAAGGCGCAAAAGGCCCCCAGGCACGCTGACAAGGTTTTGTTCAGGTATTTTCGCATAGTCAAGGATATATATAATTAGAATAGGGTTTTGTCAATTATAGAATTGAATATAAAAAAAGTATATATATTAAATAGTTAGCGGTTCTTTTTAAATTCATTGTTAAGAGATTTGGAATATTGGACTGGTTTGATTTATAAGACTTTTTTTATTATTGGCAGGAGGACGTGCTTACTTGTTAATTTGTAATTTTTTGTAATAGAAAGGTAAGGGCGTGGAAATTTTAAAAGACCGGCCAATATTTTTACCTGTATGGGTTTTTTCCAAGAGCCAATCGTCAAGGCAGGCTAAAATGGATGCTTTCCATCCAGCTTGTTTTTTTGTGAACAAAAACGTGTCTATTTACCAATTTATTCCCGGTTCTTCAGTGTTGTCTGCGTTTAAACGCGAACGTCTTCTTTCCAAAATGAAATCGGCGGGTATTCCCATTGCCAATCTGGTTGCCCGCTACGAGCACCACGTGCTCAGTGAGCAAACCCTCAGCGAAGCCGAACAGCAGCGCCTGAAGCAGTTGCTTGACTATGGCCGCCCTGTCAATGCCGAAGACATTCAGGATAAAAAAACAGTCAGTTTGCGTGTCTTGCCCCGCTTGGGAACCATTTCCCCATGGGCCAGCAAGGCGACTGATATCGCCCATAACTGCGGCTTGACTGGTATCAAAAGAATTGAACGGGGCATTGAGTACCTGTTGATTCCTGAAAAAGGCTTGCTGGGTAGCAAACAGTTTACCGAAGCCCAGCTTGGCAGCATAGCAGCCATGCTGCATGACCGCATGACTGAAACCGTGGTTGACATTGATTTTGACGGTCAGGCGCTGTTTAAGACGCTTGAAGGAAAACCTTTGCAAACCGTGCCTGTATTGGCGCAGGGCAAAGCAGCACTTGAAAAAGCCAATACCGAATTGGGTTTGGCCTTGTCCGAAGATGAAATTGATTATCTGGTTGATGCGTTTACGACGCTTGGTCGTGATCCTACTGATGTTGAATTGATGATGTTTGCCCAGGCCAACAGTGAGCATTGCCGCCACAAGATATTCAATGCCAAGTGGAAAATCAATGGCGAAGATAAAGAAAACACGCTGTTTGGCATGATTCGCCAGACCCATGCGGCCCAGCCTCTGGGTACCGTGGTTGCCTATTCCGACAACTCGGCCATTATGGAAGGTGGTGTTGCCCAGCGGTTCTATCCTGATACGGCACAAGCCGGTCCTGGCAAATACAGCTCGCATGAGCGTCTTACTCACGTTCTCATGAAAGTGGAAACCCACAACCACCCAACCGCTATTGCGCCGTTTCCCGGTGCCGCTACCGGGGCGGGCGGTGAAATTCGCGATGAGGGCGCGACCGGACGCGGTTCCAAACCCAAGGCTGGTCTTACCGGCTTTACGGTTTCCAATCTTCAGTTTGATGACGCCCCGGAAACCTGGGAAAAAGACTCCCATGGCGCACCAGACCGCATTGCGACACCACTGGATATAATGATAGATGGTCCTATTGGGGGTGCCGCTTTTAATAATGAATTTGGCCGTCCCAACTTGTTGGGGTATTTCCGGGTTTATGAGCAAACCGTTGCCGGAAAAAAATGGGGCTATCACAAGCCCATCATGCTGGCAGGGGGCCTGGGTGCCATCGATGCCAGTCAAACACATAAAAACCAAATTCCACCCGGAGCCCTGCTGGTTCAGCTGGGTGGCCCGGGCATGCGCATTGGTATGGGCGGCAGTGCAGCATCCAGTATGGGTGTGGGTGCCAATTCGGCCCAGCTTGATTTTGATTCCGTACAACGTGGCAATCCCGAGCTGGAGCGTCGGGCCCAGGAAGTCATTGATGCCTGTTGGCAGCAACTGGACAACAACCCCATTATCGCTATTCATGATGTGGGGGCGGGCGGCTTGTCCAATGCCTTCCCTGAACTGGTCAATGATGCGGGTCGGGGTGCCATTTTTGATCTTCAACGCGTGAATCTTGAAGAATCCGGCTTGTCTGCTGCCGAAATCTGGAGTAACGAGGCCCAGGAACGCTATGTGCTTTCCATTCTTCCCGAAGACCTGCCGCGTTTTGATGCGCTGGCTAAACGTGAACGTTGCCCGTATGCGGTGGTTGGCGTTGCTACTGAAGATCGTGTTCTGCGCGTCACCAACGGGGAAGGGCTTCCCGGTGAGGCCGGTACCACGTCGCTTGAAGCCGCTACCGAACTGCGTCCGGTCGATGTGCCCATTGATGTCATTCTGGGCAAACCGCCACGCATGTTCCGTGATGTCACCCGGGTTCAGTTAAGCGAGGAACCCATTGATGTAACCGGTCTTGATTTTGATACGGTTTGCCGCCAGGTGATGCGTCATCCCACCGTGGCCAATAAAACATTCCTGATTACCATTGGCGACCGTTCGGTAGGCGGTTTAAATGCCCGCGACCAAATGGTGGGGCCGTGGCAGGTGCCGGTGGCTGATTGTGCAGTTACGTTGGCTGATTACGAAGGCTATCGCGGTGAAGCCATGGCGCTGGGTGAACGTTCACCGCTGGCCATTATCAATGCACCTGCTTCAGGCCGCATGTCAATTGCTGAAGCCCTTACCAACCTTGCCGCTGCCGATGTCGCCAGAATTGAAGACATCAAGCTTTCCGCCAACTGGATGGCCGCTTGTGGGGTAGAGGGCCAGGATGCCGCCCTGTATGACACGGTTCAGGCAATTAGCGAGCTGTGCCAGCAGGTGGGTCTTTCCATTCCGGTTGGTAAAGACTCGCTGTCCATGCGTACCAGCTGGGAAGAGAACAACGAACAGAAACAGGTTGTATCACCCGTTTCCCTGGTGGTGACCGCTTTTGCACCGGTTAACGATGCGCGTCAAACCCTAACCCCTCAACTGGTTACCGATCAGGGCAATACCTCCCTGATTCTTATTGATCTGGGTTTTGGTAAAAACCGTCTGGGCGGTTCTGTTCTGTCAAATGTCATCAATCAGTACGGCAATGAAGTGCCCGATCTTGACGATCCCGAATTGCTGCGCAAGTTCTTTGTGACCATTCGCGCGCTGGCGCAAGATGGCACTATTCTTGCCTACCATGACCGCTCTGATGGCGGTTTGCTGGCAACAGTCAGTGAAATGGCCTTTGCCGGTCATACTGGCGTTTCCATCAATCTGGATATGCTAACCTTTGACCAGAATGTGGCCGACTGGGGAGATTACAAGATTCGTCCCGAACAGGTTGCCGTGCAGCGTGATGAAAGTACCATCAAGGCCTTGTTCAATGAAGAGGCCGGTGCCGTCATCCAGGTGCGCGCTTCTGATCGTGATGCCGTGTTGCAGGTGTTGCGTGCCGCCGGCCTGTCTTTGTGCTCTCATGTGATTGGCAGCCTGAATACCCATGATGAGATTGAGTTTTACCGTGACGGCAAGCGTATATTTGGTTTTGATCGTGCCGGGCTGGGTAAGGAATGGAGCGAAGTCAGCTACCAGATCATGAAGCGTCGTGATAATCCCGCCTGCGCCGTGGCCGAGCTTAGTGTATGGGATGACAAAACAGATCCGGGTTTCACGCCAAAAGTGAATTTTAATCCCCAGGAAAATATTGCCGCGCCTTTCATTAATACTGGCGCACGTCCCAAATTGGCTGTGTTGCGTGAGCAGGGTTGTAACAGTCATGTGGAAATGGCCTGGGCCTTTACCAAGGCCGGCTTTGATGCTTACGACATCCACATGACTGACTTGCTTGGCGGCAAAGCCAATCTGTCTGATGTGCAGGGTCTGGTTGCGGTGGGTGGCTTCAGTTATGGTGACGTGCTGGGTGCCGGTGAAGGTTGGGCTCGCACAATTCGCTTCAATGATAGGCTTTCTGAGCAGTTTGCAGCGTATTTTTCCCGTCCTGACGTTTTTGCCCTGGGTGTATGTAATGGCTGCCAAATGATGGCAACCCTTTCTTCCATGATCCCGGGTGCCGAGTACTGGCCAAAGTTTACGTATAACCAGTCTGCCAAATACGAAGCCCGCCTGACTATGGTGGAAATTGCCAAATCGCCATCCATTTTCTTTAAAGACATGGAAGGCGCGCAATTGCCCATTGCGGTTGCGCACGGAGAAGGTTATGCCAACTTCGCCGAGCAAGGCAACAAAGAAAAAGTGCTTGCTAGCGTACGTTATGTGAATAACTACGGCCAGATTACCGAAACTTATCCTGCAAACCCCAATGGCAGTCCTTACGGTTTGGCGGGTGTGACCACCGCAGATGGCCGCTTTAGCATCATGATGCCTCACCCCGAGCGGGTAACACGTAATGTCATGATGTCCTGGGCCCCCGAGTCCTGGGGTGTCAAGGATGACGGCGGTGATTACACGCCCTGGATGCGCATGTTCATGAACGCCAGGGTGGCTTTGGGCTAGGCTTGTTTTTCGCCTGACGGTCATGGCTGAAACGAATGCCCATTTGCCCAATTTGCAAGTCAATTGCGGGTTGGCAAATGGGTTTTTTTATGGCAATGTGCTCAATGGCTTGAGTGCATAATCCCTTAAGCGTATAATCTTGTTTTGCGCCCGGAGTCTTTCATGCGTTTAGTTCAAAAAGCGCTTACCTTTGACGATGTCTTATTGGTACCTGCGTATTCCAATGTGTTGCCACGCGACACCTCTCTAAAAACCAAGTTAACCCGTAATATCAGCCTGAATATTCCGCTTGTGTCGGCCGCCATGGATACCGTCACCGAGTCACGCCTGGCAATTGCCATGGCACAGGAAGGCGGCATTGGTATTATTCATAAAAACATGACGGCTGATGAACAGGCCCGTGAAGTGGCCCGTGTCAAGCGTCATGAATTTGGTATTGTTATCGACCCAATCACGGTAACGCCTACCATGACCGTTCGTGATGCCATTGCATTGCAAAAACAAAACGGTATTTCAGGCCTGCCTGTAGTTGAAAACGGCAAGCTGGTGGGTATTGTTACCAACCGTGACCTTCGTTTTGAAGACCGCTACGACGAACCTATCAAGAATGTCATGACACCACAAGAGCGTTTGGTGACCATGCGTGAAGGCAGTACGCTTGAAGAGGCCCAAACCTTAATGCATAAACACCGTCTGGAACGCGTGCTTATTGTTAACGACAATTTTGAATTGCGTGGTTTGGCGACCGTTAAGGATATTGTCAAAAACACTGAACACCCGTTTGCCTGCAAAGATGCCTTCGGTCAGTTGCGCGTTGGCGCTGCGGTGGGTGTAGGTGAAGGTACCGAAGAGCGAGTGGCCAAACTGGCTGCTGCCGGTGTTGACGTTATCATTGTGGATACTGCTCATGGCCACTCTCAAGGTGTGCTGGATCGTGTTCGTTGGGTCAAGCAAAACTACCCCAGGATTGATGTCATTGGTGGTAATATTGCCACGGCAGCAGCGGCTAAAGCACTGGCCGAGGCGGGTGCCGATGGCGTGAAAGTAGGTATTGGCCCCGGTTCAATTTGTACCACTCGTGTGGTGGCCGGTGTGGGTGTTCCGCAAATTACCGCCATTTCAGATGTGGCCAAAGCACTTGAAGGCACAGGTATTCCTTTAATTGCAGACGGCGGTATCCGTTATTCCGGAGACGTCTCCAAGGCCCTGGTTGCCGGCGCTTATGCCTGCATGATGGGTGGCATGTTTGCCGGTACCGAAGAAGCCCCTGGTGAGGTGGTTCTGTTCCAGGGCCGTTCTTACAAGTCTTATCGTGGCATGGGCAGTTTGGCTGCCATGGAGAAAGGCTCGGCAGACCGTTACTTCCAGGAAGCCTCCAACAACACTGATAAACTGGTTCCTGAAGGCATTGAAGGCCGCGTCCCTTACAAAGGCAGCGTGCTGGCCATTATTTACCAGTTGGTAGGCGGCATTCGTGCTTCCATGGGATATTGTGGTTGTGCCACCATTGATGATATGCGCAGCAAACCCGAGTTCGTTGAAATTACTTCTGCAGGTGTTCGCGAGTCTCACGTACATGATGTGCAAATTACCAAAGAAGCACCTAACTACCGTGCTGATTAAGCGCGTTTAAGACTGGTTAAGTCCGGTATTGTCGTTAAGGCAAAAACCCTTCCGTCATTTTTTCGGAAGGGTTTTTTATTGCTTGCGACCAGTCAATGCGAGTTTCCAAGGATGAATAACCCGTGTCCGAATACTGTGTCTCAAGGAAGCGTGGCTGGCTTAAAATGAAAGCAGTAAATCAGCCAGCAAGTGTGGATGGGTAAAGGGGGCAGCGTGAGAGGTGGGTAATTTCACGATGCTCCAGCCTTGCTGTTTTTTGGCCAGCGTATGTGACTGGGCAACCGGGTCAT
This sequence comes from Advenella faeciporci, assembly GCF_014652395.1. Classification (GTDB taxonomy): domain Bacteria; phylum Pseudomonadota; class Gammaproteobacteria; order Burkholderiales; family Burkholderiaceae_B; genus Advenella; species Advenella faeciporci. The sequence continues at coordinate 58,347 of NZ_BMYS01000001.1, read as the reverse complement.
AAACCGGATTGGTGCATTTGTAATAGGTAACCGGTAAATAATTGCCAAGCGGGTGATGCAGTTCCAGCTTGCTGGCGTAGGTGCCAATGGGGTGGGGCGTAAGCAGGCCGGCAATGGTTTTTGTCGTGCTTTCGTCATCGGGGTAACCCAGCAATACCGGTCTTGGTGCCGGCAGGGCCAGGCCATTGCATTGAGTCGCAGCAATGTTTTTCAGCTTTTCAACCGCTTTTTCGGGCAAGGTGTCAAAAGCGGATTGACCGTTTTCAAGCAGAAAACTGTCCAGGAAAATCAATTGCCGGATGTGTTCGGGAATCCTGTCGGCTACCCCGCTTATCACCAGGCCACCAAAGCTGTGGCCCAGCAATACCACATCGTTAAGGTTTTCCCATTTAAACAGGTTAACGATATCGGTAATAAAGGTGTCAAGATTAATGCGTTCACTGAGCAGGTGGGACTTTTCACCTAAACCGGTAAGGGTGGGCGTGTATACCCGGTGGCCCTGCTGGCGCAAGTGTTGTGCCAGTGTTTGCCACACCCAGCCGCCGTGCCAGGCGCCATGTACCAATACAAATGTTGTTGGGGTAAGTTCTGTCATGTTGTCTCCTGTTACGGGTATTTATTTGTTTTTTTAGGAAAAGAAGCGCGAAAGGGCGTATATAAATGTGTTTGCAGGACAAAATACATTCATTTCACAATGGACAATACATTATAATTTACGCTTTATCCTGTCTGTGCTTTTGGCACAAATTGCTACATTTAATGGTCTTTATATGCATCAACGTATTTTAATTCTTGATTATGGTTCTCAGGTAACGCAGCTTATTGCGCGCCGTGTTCGTGAAGCGGGTGTTTACTGTGAAATTCATCCTGGTGATGTATCTGAAGCATTCCTTAAAGAACAGCAGTCACAGGGTCTTAAAGGTATTATTCTTTCTGGCAGCCACTCTTCTGCGTATGATGAAAGCTCATTGAAAGTGCCCGCACCGGTTTTTGAACTGGGTGTGCCTGTGCTGGGTATTTGTTATGGCATGCAAGCCATGGCCATGCAGCTGGGTGGCAAGGTAAGCTGGTCAGATCATCGTGAATTCGGCTATGCCGAGGTACGTGCCCACGGTCATACCGCTTTGCTCAAAGGCATTCAGGATTTTGAAACTCCCGAAGGTCATGGCATGCTGAAAGTCTGGATGAGCCACGGTGACAAGGTGACCGAATTGCCAGAAGGGTTCAAGCTGATGGCCTCTACACCTTCTTGCCCAATCGCCGGCATGGCCGACGAAAAGCGTCACTTCTATGGTGTCCAGTTTCACCCTGAAGTCACCCATACGGTTAAAGGGCAGGCATTGCTCAGCCGTTTTGTGGTGGATATCTGTGGTTGTGAGGGTGACTGGAACATGCCCGATTACGTTACTGAAGCGGTTGCCCGAATTCGTGAACAGGTGGGCAATGATGAGGTCATTCTGGGTTTGTCAGGTGGGGTTGATTCTTCGGTTGCCGCGGCGCTTATTCATAAGGCAATTGGTGATAAATTAACCTGCGTGTTTGTAGACCATGGTTTGCTGCGCCTGAATGAAGGCAAGCAGGTCATGGAAGTGCTTCATGAAAACCTTGGCGTGAATATTGTTCATGTTAATGCTGAAGCGAAATTCATGGGCGAGCTGGAGGGGGTTGCCGACCCGGAAGCCAAACGTAAAATTATTGGCCGTGAGTTTGTTGAAGTCTTCCAGGAAGAAGCTGGCAAGCGCAAAGATGCAAAATGGCTGGCGCAGGGTACCATTTACCCTGACGTGATTGAGTCAGCTGCCTCTAAAACCGGTAAAGCGGTTGCCATTAAATCGCACCATAATGTAGGTGGCTTGCCTGAAACCCTTAATTTACAATTACTTGAGCCTTTGCGCGAATTGTTTAAAGATGAAGTGCGTGAATTGGGTATCGCACTGGGCTTGCCGCATCATATGGTTTACCGTCATCCATTCCCCGGACCTGGTCTGGGGGTTCGTATCCTGGGTGCGGTTAAACAGGAATATGCCGATTTATTGCGTCGCGCCGATGCGATCTTTATTGAAGAGTTGCGTAACACCATAGACCCCGAAACGGGTCGTAGCTGGTATGACCTGACTTCACAGGCCTTTGCCGTATTCCTGCCAGTCAAATCGGTAGGAGTGATGGGTGATGGCCGTACGTATGATTACGTTGTAGCCTTGCGTGCGGTACAAACCTCAGACTTCATGACAGCAGACTGGGCACCGTTGCCTTACTCCTTGCTGGCCAAGGTTTCCGGACGCATTATTAACGAAGTGCGCGGTATTAACCGTGTTGTTTATGACGTGTCCAGCAAACCGCCTGCTACGATCGAGTGGGAATAAGTTGCAGGGGTGGGGTGCCAGGTGGGCGCACTGCCTCTCTTCCAAAATGAGCTATTGAAACCATCAACGAGTAAACACATGAATACCAGCGAAAAAATTTATTCAGGCAAGACCAAAGACTTGTACGCCCAGTCAAACGGTAACATCCTCCTCGTCTTCAAAGACGACGTCACTGGCGATAATGGCATCATCGATCCGGGTGCCAATACGGTTATTGGCAAGGTCGAAGGCAAGGGCCGCAAATCCCTCGCCATGACCGATTATTTCTTCAAACGCCTTCATGCCGCCAACATCCCCACCCATTTTGTAAATGCCGACCTTGAAAAGGGCACCATGGAGGTTCGCCACGCCGAGCCACTGGGCAAGAGCATCAGCGGTGCGGGCGGTCTTGAGTTCGTTTGCCGTACCCGACCCTGGGGCAGCTTCCTGCGCCGTTACCAGCAGTACATTCCCGATGTGGATGCCAATTTGGACTATCTGGTTGAGATCACTGTCAAAGATGATGAACGCGGTGATCCACTGATTAACGATGACACCCTCGTGGCCCTGGGTCTTGTCAGTCCTGCTCATCTTGAGCATGCCAAGGAACTCACTCGCCGCGTGTGTCGCATTGTTGAAGCCGACCTGCGCGAAAAGGGTCTTACCCTGGTCGACATGAAAATTGAAATCGGACTGGTTGACGGCGAAGTCGTGGTCATCGATGAAGTCTCGGCCGATGCCATGCGCGTCATGGACGAAAACGGCAAGGTGCTGGATCACGGCACGGTCTATGAAAGCCTGATCCGCTAGGACGGTGCGAGGTGGCTGGCCTATGAATTGATAAGGGGGCCCTGGGCCAGCACTAAAAATGCCTGTATATAATCAATCGCGGTATCCGTTTCACGCAGTCCCACGAAAATCTGCTTGGCAATGCCATCGGGCCCCAATCTTACCGGTACTATGGGCAGTTTGTCGGCATACTCTTCAACCAGCCAGCGAGGCAATGCGGTTACCCCGCGACCGCTGGCCACCATCTGCAACATAATGTCTGTGGTTTCAATGGTTTTGTGTCGCTTGGGTGCGATGCCTGCCGGTAACAGAAACTGGTTGTAAATGTCCAGGCGTTCAACGTCTACCGGGTAGCTGATCAAGACTTCCCGGGTAAGGTGATGAGGTTTGACATAGGTGGCTTTTGCAAGCGCATGGTTCTTGGCAACAACCAGTACCTGTTCATAGTCGAACACGGGCTCAAATTTCAGGCCGGGTCTGTAAAGCGGGTCGGGGGTGACGAGCAAATCAATCTCATAACCAAAAAGTGCTCCCAGGCCACCAAACTGAAATTTCTGTTTCACATCTACATCAACATCGGGCCAGGCACTCAGATAAGGCGAGACGATTTTTAGCAGCCATTGATAGCACGGGTGACATTCCATGCCAATGCGCAGGGAACCCCGTTCTCCTTGTGCGAACTGGTGCAGGCGCTCTTCAGCCAGATCCAGCTGCGGCAGCACGCGATTGGCGACGGCCAGCAGATATTGCCCTGCCTGGGTAAGTTGCAGGCTGCGGCCTTCGCGTCGCCAGATATCGGTGCCCAATTGCTGCTCCAGCTTTTTCATGCTGTGGCTAAGTGCCGACTGGGTAACATGCAGCACATCTGCAGCTGCGGTCATGGAGCCTTGTTTTTCAACTTGCTGCACAATGGATAAATGGATACGTTCCAACATGATTTATGATTAATGTTCATGGGTTAATGAAATAAGACCATTTTACTTCATATAAGTACTTTCCTACAATGACAGTTATTAAAACTGGAGTGACGGATTACGATGAGTAAAGCATTTGTATTTAGTATTAAACGTATTTGTTTTGATGAAAACTATCATCCTGCAGAAAATACACGTATTACCACCAATTTTGCCAATTTGGCCAGAGGCGAGAGGCGGCAGCAGAATTTGCGCAATACCTTAAGGATGATTGATAATCGCTTCAATGAGTTGGCCGATTGGGATAACCCTGAAGGAAACCGTTATTCGGTTGAGCTTGAGATTATTTCAGTTGATGTGGATATTGAAGGTAAGGGAGTTCCCTTTCCTGTGATTGAAATATTAAAAACCAATATTGTTGATCAAAAAGATCATAAACGTATCGAAGGCATTGTAGGGAATAATTTTTCTTCTTATGTGCGAGACTATGATTTTAGTGTATTGCTGCCGGCACACAATAAGGATAAAAATGAATTCAGTCTTCCGGACGGTTTTGGGGATTTACACGGAAAATTGTTTCAATGTTTCGTAAATTCAAAAGCATACAAGGAAAATTTTAAGAAACCACCGGTGATATGCTTAAGCGTCGCAAGCAGCAAGCGCTATTACCGGACTGAAAACCGTCATCCTGTATTGGGTGTTGAGTACCGGCAGAGTGAATGTTCTCCAACCGATCAATATTTTGAAAAAATGGGGATGCGGGTTCGTTACTTTATGCCTGAAAACAGTGTTGCACCTTTGGCCTTTTATTTTTGTGGTGATTTGCTTAATGATTATACGAATCTTGAGCTGATTGGTACCATCAGCACGATGGAAACGTTCCAGAAGATTTACCGGCCTGAAATTTATAATGCTAATTCTGCGGCAGGCAAATGCTATCAACCACGTTTAACGAATTCCGATTACTCATTAACCCAAATTGTGTATGACCGGGAAGAACGCAGCCAATTGGCGATTGAGCAGGGCAGGCTGACGGAAACGCATTTCATGAAGCCCTATAAAACCACGCTTGAACAATGGGCAGCCGCTTACGCGCTTTAATTCGCTTTAATTAATTAACCAAGATATTGATGATGAAAAAATTATTACCCACATCCACGGCCGGCAGTTTACCCAAACCCTCCTGGCTTGCACAACCCGAAACACTTTGGTCTGACTGGCGATTACAGGGTGAGCAATTGATTGAAGGCAAACAAGATGCTTTACGTTTGTCATTGCAAGAACAGGAAACAGCCGGTATTGATATTATTAGTGATGGCGAACAAACCCGCCAGCATTTTGTGACCACGTTTATTGAACACCTTAGCGGCGTTGATTTTGAAAAAAGGGAGACCGTGAGAATTCGTGATCGCTATGATGCGAGTGTACCGACGGTAGTGGGGGCGGTGGCTCGCACAAAGCCTGTTTTTGTTGAAGATGCCAAATTTTTACGTCAGCACACCAGGCAGCCTATCAAGTGGGCGTTGCCGGGTCCTATGACCATGATTGACACGCTGTATGACAACCATTATAAAAGCCGTGAAAAACTGGCCTGGGAGTTTGCCAAAATCCTTAATCAGGAAGCCAAAGAATTAGAGGCTGCCGGTGTCGACATCATCCAGTTTGACGAGCCTGCATTTAATGTTTTCTTTGATGATGTGAATGATTGGGGTATTGCCACCCTTGAAAGGGCCATTGAAGGACTGAAATGTGAAACTGCCGTGCATATTTGCTATGGTTACGGCATTAAAGCCAATACGGATTGGAAAAAAACATTGGGCTCGGAGTGGCGCCAATATGAAGAATCTTTTCCGAAGCTGCAAAAATCCAAAGTGGATATCATCTCGCTGGAATGCCATAACTCCCGCGTTCCCATGGATCTCATCGAGCTTATCAGGGGCAAGAAAGTGATGGTGGGGGCCATTGATGTGGCAAGCAATATCATCGAAACGCCAGAAGAGGTTGCCAAGACCCTGCGAAAGGCGCTTCAGTTTGTGGATGCTGACAAACTTTATCCTTGTACCAATTGCGGAATGGCGCCTTTATCCCGTGAGGTGGCAAGAGGCAAGTTGCATGCCTTAAGTGCCGGTGCGGAAATCGTTCGTAAAGAACTTTCCATTTAGCGAGGGGCTGGCCGCTCCCATGCAGGAACGTGGGAGCGAGGTATTGGTTGCAAGCGTCTTCTGATTGAATGCTTGCCTGTGATTATCCTATCAGATCAACGCCAAAAACCATCAGGAGCCGGGTAAATACTGCAAAACACACGATGGTCAATAATACCGATGCAATAATGGCTCCCCAGAAACCAAATTTGCCGAGAAACCAGGGGAACGCGATAAACATAGGCAACGTTGGGATCACATACCAAAATGTGTAATAGGCATGGTTGGCTATTTTTTCGGTACCTTGTTTTTCGAAATACAGCCAGAACAGGGTTAGTAATGTAACCAGTGGCAATGATGCCACCAGACTGCCCAAGCGGTCACTTCGCTTGGCCACTTCAGAAATCAGAACGACCAAACCGGCTGTCACCAGATACTTTGTTACGATCCACAACATCAGTTAATCCTTAAAAACCTCGAACTAAACATAAATCATAAATGATAGGCAAATAATAAAAATCGCAAGTAGGCTATTTTCATGATTTCCCGGTGTTTTTCGTACTCGTTCACATGTTCCTGCGTGGGAACGCAGAAAAGTATAGAATTTATGCTTCTATTACATAGCATGGAGTGACTCCGGGTGTCATTGGCAGACAGGCATGAAAAGTTCATGCAAATGGCTTTACAACAGGCGCAGCTGGCATACGATTGCGCAGAAGTGCCGGTGGGGGCGGTGGTGGTTAATAGTGCGGGTGAGGTTATTGGCAAAGGTTATAACCGCACCATTATTGACTCTGATCCCACTGCGCATGCGGAAATTGTTGCCTTGCGTCAGGCGGCGGCTCATGAGCAGAATTATCGTTTGCCTGACCTGACTGTTTATGTAACACTTGAGCCTTGCGTCATGTGCATTGGAGCATTAACGCATGCAAGGATCGCCCATGTGGTTTATGGTGCCTCCGATCCAAAAACAGGGGCCTGTGGCAGTGTGTTGTGCATTCAGGCCAATAAAAAAATCAATCATCATACAAGAATTACGTCGGGTGTTTTGGAGCAGGCGTGCGCAGAAAAACTGCGCCATTTTTTCAGGGAACGCAGGAAAGGATCAAAATTATGAACGCAAGTGCAGAACATCACAACAAGAAAGACAAAACCCAGGAAGAAATTGAACGTTTAAACGATGTGCAGATTTTGCTGGATGAGGCCGATGACGTACCCGTGCCCATTTCTGTCTACGAAGACCCGATTGATTTGTACCTGCTTTCTCCATCAGGTGCCTTGCAAGATCCGGGCAAGCTGGCGCTGGCTGAAAAACGGCTGACTAAAATGGGCTTCAAGGTCAAAGTAGACAAAGCGGCAGATGCCAGGGACTTGCGTTTTGCCGGCACCGATAAACAAAGGGCCCATGCGTTTTCCCGTGCGGCTAAAGACAGCAGCACGGTAGTGATGGCTACCCGTGGCGGATATGGTATTAGCCGGATCTTGCACCAGATTGATTGGAAATTGCTTGAAAACAACCCCAAGAAATATATCGGTTACAGTGACTTTACCGCTTTCAACCTGGCACTGCTGGCAAAAACCGGCTTAAGCAGTTATACCGGACCTGCCGCGGTATCCGATTTTGGCAATAAAAAAATAGATGACCTGACTGCTGAGATTTTTGTGGAAAGCATGCGTGGCGAGCTGGAAATTTTAAGTTTTGAATCTCCTGGCTCAGATGCTGTCGATGCAAGGGGAACGCTTTGGGGTGGTAACCTGGCCATGCTTGCATCACTGGTAGGTACACCTTATTTGCCCAAGATCAAAAACGGCATTCTGTTTTTTGAAGATGTGGGTGAGCATCCTTACAGAGTTGAGCGGATGTTGACGCATTTGTTGCATGCCGGTATTTTACAAAAGCAGAAAGCCATTGTACTGGGACATATTACCGATTACAAATTAACCGAAAACGATAACGGCTACGATATGCCCCATGTGATCAAGTGGCTTAAAGAGCAGGTGAATGTGCCGGTTGTGTATGGTCTGCCTTATGGTCATGGTGATGTCAGGGTCACGTTGCCGATTGGTAAAAAAGTGGGGGTTGCCACGGAAGACGGTATGGCTTATTTGGTACTCGATGAGCACGACCACGCTGATGAACCAGAGTACGCTCATGGTAGTAGTGGTGAGCAAGGGCATTTTCACGAAGGTGTGCACTTGCATATACATGATGAGCCTAAGCCTTCCAGTAAGGAAAAAACCGGAAAAAAGAAGAAAAAATAATCATCAATTATTGAAAAAAGGCCTTGTTTTCAATAATTAAGGCCTTATTTTGTTAAAATTGGCTTCATATCCAACTTTGAAATGTCTTTTCCTCCTGGAAAAGGCATTTTTCTTTGCAAGCAACTCTTTCATTAAAATTTATCGTGATCTCTACAGCAAATCTTACCATCCAGTTCGGACCCAAACCCCTGTTTGAAAATGTCAGTGTTAAATTCGGTGGAGGCAACCGTTATGGCCTAATCGGTGCCAATGGCTCCGGTAAATCCACGTTCATGAAAATCATTGGGGGCGACCTTGAGGCGAGCTCTGGTAATGTTTCGCTGGATCCTGGTGTACGCTTGGGTAAATTGCGTCAGGATCAATTTGCCTACGAAGAAATTCGCGTGCTGGATGTGGTCATGATGGGCCACCTTGAAATGTGGGAAGCCATGAGCCAGCGTGATGCCATTTACGCCAATCTTGAAGCCACCGATGATGATTACATGCGTGCTGCCGAGCTGGAAGCCAAGTTTGCCGAATACGATGGCTATACGGCAGAGGCCCGTGCGGGTGAATTGTTGCTGGGGCTGGAAATTCCCGTTGAACAGCATACTCTGCCCATGAAGGAAATTGCACCGGGCTGGAAGCTGCGGGTGTTGCTTGCGCAAGCCCTGTTTTCCAACCCCGATGTCCTGCTGCTTGACGAACCTACCAACAACCTGGATATCAATACCATTCGCTGGCTAGAGGGTGTGCTTAACGGTTACCAAAGCACCATGATCATCATCAGTCACGACCGTCACTTCCTGAACCAGGTCTGTACCCATATGGCTGACCTCGATTATGGTGAAATCCGTATTTATCCGGGCAATTATGACGATTACATGCTGGCCTCTACCCAGGCCCGTGAAAGGCTGGTCAGCGACAACGCAAAGGCCAAAGAGCGCGTTACCGAGTTGCAAGACTTTGTGCGTCGTTTTGCCGCCAATAAATCCAAGTCCCGCCAGGCCACTTCGCGCCTGAAGCAAATTGACCGTATCAAGTCGGAAACCGTTGAAGTCAAACCTTCATCACGCCAGAACCCCTACATCAGGTTTGAGCAGGAGAAAGTCCTGCATCGCCTGGCAGTAACGGTTGATAAAGTCAGCAAGGCTTTTGATGAGCCGGTTATTAATAATTTTTCGGCCATGATAGAAGCGGGCCAGAAAATTGCCATTATTGGTGCCAATGGCGTGGGTAAAACAACACTATTAAGAATGTTTGCCGCCGATCTGCAACCTGATAGCGGTACCGTTAAATGGTCTGAAAATGCCGATATTGGCTACATGGCCCAAGACGTTTCCGACTATTTTCAGACAGACATTAATGTGTTTGACTGGATGGGGCAGTACCGCAAGCCGGGCGATGAAGACCAGGCAATCCGCTCGGTCTTGGGGCGTTTGCTGTTTTCCGCCGATGATATTGTCAAACAGGTCAAGGTTTTGTCAGGGGGTGAGAAAAACCGTATGACATTCGGTCGCCTAATGCTTGGACGGCATAATGTGCTGCTGTTAGACGAACCCACCAATCACCTGGATATGGAATCCATCGAATCGTTGCAGTTTGCACTTGAAAAATACGCGGGCACGCTAATCTTTGTTTCGCATGACCGTGAATTCGTGTCAGGCCTGGCTAATCGTATTATTGAAATCATGCCAAATGGCGAGATTATTGATTACCAGGGTGGTTACGAGGACTACCTGGCTTCACGTGGCATTGAGGGTTAATGAAGACACTGTCTGGGTCATTCTCATTTGAAGAAGATATTAAAAAAAGCCGTTTTATTGCGCATGCAATGCCGGTTTCTTCTTCAGAAGAGGCGCTTGGTTTTTTCTCCCGGCTGCATGCGCCCGAGGCAACGCACAATTGCTGGGCTTTCAAAGTAGGCCAAAACTATCGTTTTAATGACGATGGAGAGCCAGGCGGGACAGCCGGGCGGCCTATTTTGCAAGCCATAGAAGGGCAGGACCTGACCAATGTCGCGGTCTTGGTTATTCGATATTTTGGCGGTATCAAACTTGGTACGGGTGGTTTGGTACGAGCCTATGGGGGGTGTGCGGCCAAATGCCTGCGCCAGGCACCTCAGATTGAGATTATAGAAACGAAAACCGTGATTTGTTCTTGTCTGTTTTCGGAAATGGCCCTGGTCAAGTCACGCATTGCCCAGACTGAAGCCAATATTGTTGATGAAATATATACGGATACGGGTATTACCATGACCCTTGAAATACCCTTGAGGCAAATTGAACCCCTTGAGCAGGTTTTCGTTAACCTGACCAAGGGCAGGGGGCAGTGGTATTTTCCTGATGAAATAGGGCAGCCTTAAAGTAATAAGGTCTGTTACTGCGATTGCCATCCGTCTTCTTTGCCAAGTCAGGTGGCAAAGGTCAGGCAAGATCAGGCCTGGTTTTGTTCGTCGGATTTGGCTTGTGCGGTAGCTATTTCCTGGTGCACTTTTTCCATATCAATTTCCTGGATTTTGGTTAGCAGTTCATCCAGTTGACTGGGTGACAGTGCGCCTGCCTGTGAAAACATCAGGACTTTTTCACGAAAAACCATCAAGGTCGGGATAGAGCGGATTCTTAGTGCGCCAGCCAATTCCTGTTCTTCTTCGGTATTGATTTTGGCAAATTCAATGTTCGTGAATTTTTCAGAGGCCTTTTCAAAAACCGGTGCAAATTGACGGCAAGGGCCACACCAGGGTGCCCAGAAATCAATAATAAGGGTGTTATCGTCTTTGATGGCAGACTCAAAGGTTGCCTGGGTTAATTCTTTAATGGCCATGATGAGTGATCCTGAAGTTAAACCTGTATAGTAACTGTAAATGTGGGCCAAGGGCATTTAATTAAAGTTGAATTTTTTTATCGCTTCCATAGCTAAACGATTAAGGCAGCACTGCAGGCTTGCAATGCCAGCTTTGTTTTGCAAATGGAGCGATATGCCGTTGGCCAGAATATAGCGTTAACGCCTGTTAAAACGTTTGTTTATTCCAGAACAAACCGGATAATAAACAACGCGGCAACAATAACGCTGGCAATATGCAGTTCTTTCATCCTGCCCGTTCCTATTTTCATGACGACATAGCTGATAAAGCCAAAAGCAATGCCTTCGGCGATGGAGTATGTAAAGGGCATGATAATAGCGGTTAAAGAAGCGGGAATGGCTTCGGTAACATCGGTCCACTCCACTTCGGTCAGGTCCCTGACCATTAGGCCAGCGACATAAAGCAGGGCAGGTGCGGTTGCATAAGCGGGCACTACGCTGGCCAGTGGCGCAAAGAACAGGCATAGCAGGAACAAAATGCCAATGACCAGGGCAGTCATTCCAGTACGGCCACCTGCCTGCACACCTGCGGCGCTTTCCACAAAGGCAGTGGTGCTGCTGGTGCCAATTAGTGAGCCGGCCAAAATGGCACTGCTATCGGCAAACAGGGCGCGGCCCAGTTTGTTGGGTTTTCCTTCAGGTAACAGGTTGGCCCGTTTTGCCACGCCAATCAGGGTACCGGTAGCGTCAAAAACCTCTACCAGTACAAATACCAAAATAACGTTGAGGAAACCATGGTTCAGCACGCCGGCAATATCAAGCTGCAGAAAAGTGGGCGCAACGCTGGGTGGCATGGAAACAATATCTGAAATGGGTGGGCTATAACCCAGGATGGCCGATAAGACAGTAATGGCCAGAATGCCGATCAAAATAGCACCCTTGATTTTCATTGCATCCAGAACGGCAATAATAAAGAACCCCAGGATGGCCAGCAATACCGTGGGTGAGCTTAAATCCCCCTGGGAAACCAGGGTGGCATCATTAGCGACTACAATACCGGCCGATTTAAGGGCAATCAGGGCCAGAAACAGACCAATGCCCGCAACAATCGCAGCCCTGAGCGACTTGGGAATGCCTTCAATAAGCCATTTTCTCAAGCCGGAAGCTGAAAGAATCAGGAAAATCACGCCCGATACGAAGACGGCACCAAGGGCCTGTTGCCATGTATAGCCCAGGGCACCCACCACTCCGAATGCAAAAAAAGCATTCAGTCCCATGCCTGGTGCCATGCCGATGGGCCAGTTGGCCAAAAACGCCATGATGAAGCAACCCAGGGCTGCTGCCAGGCAAGTGGCCACAAATACGGCACCTTTGTCCATCCCGGTGGTCGCCAGGATTTCTGGATTGACAAAGATAATATAGGCCATGGTCAGGAAAGTGGTAACACCTGCCAGAACCTCGGTTCGGGCATCGGTTGAATGTTCCCGTAGCTTAAACAGTGACTCAAGCATGGGCATTACTCCTATTTAATGTAGAACAACGTGTAAAATACGTACTTTAACGTACACGGTGTATCCTTCATAAATAAAAAGGCGTCTGGTTTGGGTATTTACACACTTGCGTCTTTAATAAGCAACACAATGATTTTGTCGGGCACCAGGGATTGTGCCGCAAGAAAGTTGCTGCCAGCGTTCCATTTGGCATAAAACGGCTGTTTTTAATTTGAAATAATGAATATTATCGGTTTTGAAAGTTCCTGTGATGAAACAGGCGTGGCAATTGTCAACACTGAAACGGGTTTGCTGGCGCATGCCTTGCATAGCCAGATTGCAATGCACCAGGCTTACGGTGGAGTGGTGCCCGAGCTGGCCTCACGTGACCATATCCGGCGCGTCTTGCCTTTAACCCGTGAAGTCCTTGAGAAATCAGGTTTAACCACCAAGGATATCAATGCGGTTGCCTACACGGCCGGCCCCGGTCTTGCCGGTGCTTTGCTGGTTGGCGCATCGGTGGCACAGGCTTTTGCCTGGACACATAGTTTGCCCGCCATTCCCATCCATCACCTTGAGGGACATTTGCTTTCGCCCATGCTGGCTGATGAGGTTCCCGAGTTTCCTTTCGTGGCCTTGCTGGTTTCTGGTGGGCATACACAAATTATGCGGGTAAATGGAGTTGGGCGGTATGAACTGTTAGGTTTGACAAATCGGCCAAGCTTATGGGCTTGCCTTATCCGGGTGGGCCTGCGCTTTCCAGACTGGCCGAAAAGGGTGATCCTGCCGCTTATGCCTTGCCGCGTCCCATGATGCATAGCCCTGATCTTGATTTCAGTTTCAGTGGTCTGAAAACAGCGGTGTTAACGACGCTGCGCAAGATAGAGCAAGCGGGTCCTTTGAGTGAGCAGGATAGGGCAAACCTGGCTGCCTCGGCGCAACAGGCTATTGTGGATGTGCTGGGCTATAAGGTCATTAAGGCCATGAAACAAACCAGGCTTAAAAGACTGGTGGTGGCGGGGGGTGTGGGGGCAAACAGCCAATTGCGCAGTTATTTGCGTAGTGAAATGGCCAAACAAGGTGGGCAGGTGTTCTTCCCGCCACTGGCTCTGTGTACTGATAATGGTGCCATGATTGCACATGCCGCCGCAGAACGGGTAAAGGCGGGGCTGGTTGATATAAGCAGCAGTGCTTATACATTTAGCGTAAGGCCCCGTTGGGACCTTTCCGAGGTTTAGTGACGGTGCTTGTTTTTTTGGCCCAGCCTGGTTTCAGTTCCTGCCAGCAGGTTGGCAATGTTTTTCTTGTGCTTGTAAATAAGCATGATTGAAATAAGGCAAATAACCCAAAATATTTCAGGAAGTTTATGCCAGGCAATCTGGTCGCCAGCATAGTAGTAAAAAGGTGCGAAAATGGCGGCAATAATGGCTGCCAGCGAAGAGTACCTGAAAAATACCGCAATGATAATCCAGGTTGCCAGGGTGGCCATGGCAAGCCAGGGCTGGATGGCAAGCAGGATGCCGATGGCGGTTGCCACGCCTTTTCCACCCTTGAATTTAAGGAAGACAGAATACAAGTGTCCAAGGAAAACAGCCAATGCAACCAGAGCAATACCGGTTACGGTAAGGTTAAGTTCCGGTGCAAACTTAATGGCAAGGTATACTGCCAGCCATCCCTTGAAAGCATCACCGGCAAGAGTAAGTGCGGCGGCCAGTTTGTTGCCGGTCCTGAGTACATTGGTGGCACCCGGGTTACCTGAGCCAAATGTTCTTGGATCTTTCAGGCCAAATAATTTACTGGTAATAATGGCAAAAGGGACTGACCCTGCCAGGTAGGCTAAAATAATGGCAAGAATGCCAGCCAGTATGGTGTTCATCGGGATTCCTTCTTTTTATCAAGTGCAGATTATAAACAGGAAAGTTTTTGTTTTTAAGTCGCGAAGTGATTTTTTTGGATAATATCTGCAAGATGTAATTCAAACAAGTTCATTCGGGGTATATTGTTTTAAAATGCAATAAGCTGATTATAAAAATAATGAGTAAGTCAACTTTTATTCTGGGGTTGAAGTTTTCCAACCCATCATTTATTGGGTTTTTTTTCTGGTTTGGAACATATGAAGCGAATTTTAGTCTCTAATGATGATGGATATAACGCAAAAGGCGTTGAGTTACTGGCAGAGGCGTTACGATCGTTCGCGGAAGTCATTGTCATTGCACCAGAAACCAATCATAGCGGTGCTTCCAATTCACTAACACTAACTCGCCCGTTAACCGTGCGGCAGGCGGCCAATGGTTATTACTACGTTAATGGTACGCCCTCCGACTGTGTGCATATTGCCTTGACAGGCATCCTCAAGCATAAACCTGATCTGGTGGTTTCAGGTATTAACAATGGCGCCAATCTTGGTGAAGATACGCTGTATTCAGGCACGGTTGCGGCTGCCACCGAAGGGTATCTGTTCGGAATTCCTTCCATCGCTTTTTCCCTTACCGAGCGCAACTGGCCCTATCTTGAAGCTGCTGTTGAAATAGCGGCTTATATTGTCAGGCATCAGCTGGAGCAGCCTCGCCAGGCCCCTTGCCTGCTTAGTGTGAACATTCCGCCCTTGCCAAAGCACGAGCCTGAAAATATCCGGGTTGCCCGTCTGGGACGCCGCCATCCCTCTCAGCCGGTTATTGAAGCAACCAATCCCAGTGGCGAAACCATTTACTGGATTGGCCCTACCGGTGAAGTGGCCGATGCCGGCAGTGATACCGATTTTGGCATTATCAACCAGGGAAAAATATCAGTTACACCTTTGCGGCTTGACTTGACGCACTATGACGAGTTAGGCATTACCCATGATTGGCTGGAGGGTTTATGCGTAAACCCATAGACGATCTTGTGGTTTATGGTAATAAAAATGTAAGAGAGGTTAAAAAAACCTCATCATTCGGTCCGCTAGCGGTAAATAAAATTAAAATTACCCCAACCAATAGCAATACAAGGATTTTGTCGGGTGCCCAGTCTTTTTCTTACGGGCAAAGTGGTATTGCCAGTCAGCTTAAGCCGGGCGTGGCGGGTGGCACAACAGGAGGTCCCATGAATCTCGGATTGAATTCTGATAGATTGCGACACCAGATGGTCACGCGCCTGAAGCAAAAAGGCATCACGGACATGCGGGTATTGGCGGCCATGCAGGCGGTACCCCGGCATATATTTGTTGATCAGGGGTTGGCCAGCAGGGCATATGAAGATGCCGCGTTGCCAATTGGGTTTTCCCAAACCATTTCCCAGCCCTGGATTATTTCCAGAATGCTGTCTATTGTGTGCGAGGACAGAAACCCGAAAAAAGTGATGGAAATTGGTACGGGCTGTGGTTATCAGGCTGCGGTAATGGCTCACCTGTTTCCTGTTGTTTACAGCATAGAGCGAATAAAAGGCCTTTATGACATGGCGCGCGAGCATTTACGTGATTTGCGACTGGTTTCCAAAGTCAGCCTTACATTCGGAGACGGTATGCTTGGGTTGCCGGCTTACGCGCCCTTCGATGCCATTGTCATCGCGGCTGCCGGCATGGAAATCCCGGGCGTATTGTTATCTCAGCTTAGTGTGGGGGGCAGGTTGATTGCCCCTGAAGGCACCAGCAATCAAAGACTGGTTCTTATAGAAAGAACCGGACAAGACACTTGGGATCGAACTGAACTTGAGGCAGTGCGCTTCGTTCCGTTACGGTCAGGTATACAATCTTAGTTGGAGAATTTTTGCCTTAATTATTTAATTGGCAAACTGGATATTATGAATATGCATTCGTTCAGAAGAAAGTCATTGTTATTGGGTACCGTGTTCATGGCAGCAGTACTTGCTGGTTGTGGCGGTACAGGTAAGGCACCGGTGTCCAGCCTTGGCGGTGGTGGTGCCTCTGCAGGGCAATATGTAGTGCAAAGAGGCGATACGCTTTACAGTATTTCACGCAGGTATAACGTGAGTGTTGCCCAACTGAAATCACTGAATAATATATCAGATCCCTCTCAACTCGAGGTGGGGCAACGTTTGCGTATTTCATCTTCAAGTGTGGCAAGCAGTTCAGGCAATACCGCCAATGCGCCTTCTGCCGGAAGTGTATCAACATCGGCACCCAAGGCCAGTGATGCGGGCCTGGTTTCCTGGATGTGGCCACTCAAGGGTAATATTATCACCGGCTATTCCAGTTCAACCCGTGGCATAGATATTGCGGGTAATGTGGGTGATCCGGTTTATGCGGCAGCATCAGGAACTGTTTCTTATGTAGGTAACGGTTTGCGTGGTTTGGGTAATCTTATCCTGATATCACATGGCAATGGTTTTATTACCGCTTATGCACATAACAGCAAGTTGCTGGTTAAAGACAAGCAAAGGGTGGGTAAAGGTGAAAAAATTGCTGAAGTCGGTCAGTCTGACACCACTTCACCTCGATTGCATTTTGAAATCCGCCGTAATGGTCAGCCGGTCAACCCCTTGTCTTATTTGCCAAAATAAAGTTTGTTTATGCTTCCTACCCTTGTTTTTGACCTTGAAACCATTCCCGATGCACAGGGACTCCGTAGCCTGAATGGCTGGGAGCCGGATATGCCCGATACCGAAGTTATTGAGCGTGCCACGGACATCAGGATAGCGCAAACCGGTTCTGATTTTTTCCCCCTGCATTTGCAAAAAATTGCCGTGATTGGCTGTGTTTTTCGTGATGATAACGGGTTCAGGGTTAAAACATTGGGCAAGCCAGACGATGATGAGGCAGCGCTTATTAACGGTTTTTTTAAAACCATCGAACGTTATACGCCACGGCTGGTTAGCTGGAATGGCAATGGTTTTGATCTGCCCGTCTTGCATTACCGAAGCCTGATTCACGGTATTCAGGCGAACCGGTATTGGGATATGGGTGAAGAAGATCGCGATTTTAAATATAATAATTACATTAGTCGCTATCACACCCGTCATATAGATTTAATGGATTTACTGGCCAAGTATAACGGCCGTGCCAACGCGCCATTAGACCAACTGGCCAAACTTTGCGGTTTTCCTGGCAAGCTGGGTATGGATGGCGGGCAGGTTTGGCCGGCCTGGCAAGCGGGTAAAGCCGATGAGGTGAGAGCCTATTGCGAGACCGATGTCGTGAATACCTGGCTGGTTTATTGCCGTTTCCGTTTTATGCGCGGAGAAATAGACCAAATTGCCTATGATCGTGAGGTGGAGCTGGTTCGGCAGACTCTTGAGGAAATCAATGCCCCGCATTGGCAGGAATATCTGGCTGCCTGGAGTAAATAAAGAAAAAACAGGCAAAAACGGGGTGCAGATATAATAAACTTTCGTTTCTCCAGTAATCAATTGAAAATATTCTGCCATAAGTGCAATTGGTTTGAAACGGGTTATGCCTCAAAATGGCTTCACGTTATCAGTTAACACAAAGGAGCACCATTATGGCTAAGTCAATTTCTTCATTCGTTGTTAAATCTCTTACTGTGGCCACCGCAGCCTTGGCGATCGGTTCGGCATTTTCTGTTGCTACTGCCCAGCCCCAGGATGCTGATGCCCGTCCTGGCATGAACCAAAGAATGGGCGATGGGTATGGCCAATTCAAAGGTGAGCGTGGCTATCATAAGTATCATGGCCAAAAAATGAATGCTCAAGCTGCAATTGTCATTCCCGGTTTTGGCCCTGCAGATCAGAAGCTGGTTGATGACCTGAAACTGAACGATGAGCAAAAAACCAAGCTGCAAGCTGCCCTTGAGGTTAAAAACCAGGCGCGTGGCGAACACCGTGACATATTCAAGAAAGTGTTTGATCTTCGCAAGCAGCAAATAGAGTCTGGCAAGCTTGATCCTAAAGCTTTGCTGGAAGCCGAGAAAGAATTGCGTGCCACTATGCAGGAAAAACGTGATGCACACCAGGCCCAATGGCTGGCTTTGTGGGACAGTTTTACACCTGAACAGCAGGCAACGGTGGGTAAATACTATCAGGAGCGTGCCCGGAAAATGCAAGAGCGTAGGCAAGAGCGTCAGGAAAAACGTGAGCAACGTATGGAAAACAGAGGTAAACAGGCACCGGCTGAACAGGCTGAAGCAAAGTCCTGATTTATTGAATAGTTGTACCACTTAGTATCTATCCTCTCTTTTATCCCGGTTTTTAACCGGGATTTTTTTATGTTTTGCATGGCTTCGTTCACTTGTGTCCATGCTTGAATTTACAATAGGTGCTTCGTTTGGATTGGAACAGTCATGTCTGAAGTATTGTCTATAGAATCATTGGATCTTGAGGCACGTGGCATAGCACGTCGTGAAGGAAAAACCATTTTTGTTCAGGGGGCGCTTCCCACAGAGGTGGTTGAAGCCACTATTCTAAGAAAGAAGCCCTCTTATGAAATTGCACGCACGCAGCGGGTATTGAAGGAGTCCAGCCTGAGGGTCAAGCCCCGTTGCCCAAATTTTGGCATGTGCGGTGGCTGTGCCATGCAGCACCTTGATACTTCCACTCAGGTGGCGGTCAAGCAGCGTGCCCTGGAAGATTGTTTCCAGCATATTTCAAAACTTAAAATACCTCAGGTGCTGGCGCCCATGCACGGACCTGACTGGGGTTATCGTTACCGTGCACGGTTATCGGTGCGCTATGTCAGAAAAAAAGGGTCGGTTCTGGTTGGGTTTCATGAACGTAAAAGCGGCTATGTGGCCGATATGACCGAATGCCATATTCTGCCTAAACATGTTTCTGATTTGCTGCTGCCATTACGCGGGCTTATTGGCAGTTTAAGCGTGCGTGAGCGGGTTCCTCAGATTGAGGTGGCGATTGGGGATGGTGTAACGGTATTAACCATGCGTCACATGGATCCGTTCACACACAATGATCTGGCCTTGCTGGATGATTTTGCGGATAAACATAATATTATCTGGTGGGTTCAATCAAAAGGGCCGGAAACGGTCAAGCCCCTGCACGAAAAAGATGCAGGCAAGCTGGCTTACAGTCTTCCGCAATTTGGTCTGCGTATGGCCTATAAGCCTACGGACTTTACCCAGGTTAATCACCAGATTAACAGGGCCCTTATTGCCAGGGCACTTAATTTGCTAAATGTGCAACCCCAGCACAGGGTGGCTGATTTGTTTTGCGGATTGGGTAATTTTACCTTGCCTTTGGCTACCAAAGCCAAAGAAGTGGTGGGTATAGAGGGCAGCAAAACCCTGACAGACAGGGCGCTTGAAGCCGCAAAAGACCATGGCCTGGAAAGTAAAACAAGTTTCTCAACCCTTAACCTGTTTGAAGTGGATGTTCAATGGTTGCGTGATTTGGGCTATTTTGACCGCATGCTTATTGATCCACCCCGCGAGGGGGCGCTCGAGGTTGCCAGGGCCCTGGCGCAGCTTGCACCAGACGAAAGGCCTAAACGTATCGTCTATGTTTCCTGTAACCCGGCCACCCTGGCCAGGGACGCTGGCGTACTGGTTGAAGGTGGCGCTTACAGGTTAATATCGGCAGGTGTTATCAATATGTTCCCGCATACCGCCCATGTGGAATCCATTGCGGTATTTGAATCTTGAACAGCGGACGTTAAGTGGTTATTGCCGGCTTCGGGTGATTTATAACCTGGGACGCCGGTAACCCCCTTTAACGCCATCCGGAGACAGAACAATCTGCCATAATTGATTTGAGCGAGCCCGGAATGAGCCAGCACAAACCAATAAATAATAACGCCACATGCGATAAAAGCGTTGGAAATACTGTCCCTTGAATTCATGCCAGTGTTTTTCGAAGTTGGCATGCCAGGCCATGAGTGTTTTATCGTAATCCGCCCCAAAGTTGTGGACATCTTCTATCACGAACAGGGATTCCAGTGAATCGGAAATCTGTCCCAGGACGGGCACTTCTCCATTGGGGAAAATATATTTGTCAATCCAGGGGTCGGGATGATGGTCACGGATTTGGCCGCCAATGGTATGCAGCAGAAAAAGGCCGTCTTCTTTCAGGTTGCGACGGGCCACTTCAAAATAGGTACGGTAATTTTTACGTCCAACATGCTCAAACATGCCCAGGCTGACAATGGCATCATATTGTTCATTCAAGTCGCGGTAGTCTTCCAGGCGAAATGAAATGGGCAGGCCTTGGCATAATTGCTCGCCATATTCGGTTTGTTCTTTTGAAATGGTTACCCCTGTGCAGGTAACGCCATAATTTTCTGCGGCATAGCGCATGAAGCTGCCCCATCCACAACCAATGTCCAGGACGTGCATGCCAGGTTTTAAATTCAGCTTCTGGCAAACCAGATCCAGTTTTGCCAGTTGGGCATCGTTCAGATTGCTGGCCTTGTCCCAGTAACCGCAGGTGTAAGTCATGTAGGGGTCTAGCATTTTGGCAAAAAAGTCATTGCCAATATCATAGTGTGTTTCGCCAACTTCCCAGGCACGTGTACGGGTTTGGTGATTAAGAATTTGTGCGCGCAAGCTATACCACAGGGTGCTTAGGTTTTTGATTTTGGCATCCAGTTTGCTGCGCAGGATTATGTTGATCAGTTCATCAATTTGTTGGCAATCCCACATGCCTGCCATATAGCTCTCACCCAGGCCTTTGCTGCCTTGCGCCAGAATCAGGTCGGCCGCTTTGGGGTCATGAATCTGGATGTCCCAGGGATTGTGCCCGTTTATGATGATGCCTGAGCTGGCCAAGAGCTGCTTCAGGTATTCGTAAGACTTGTTATGGACGGCTTTTAGATTATCTGCTCCCGCTAACTCCTGGTTTTTCAT
This sequence comes from Advenella faeciporci, assembly GCF_014652395.1. Classification (GTDB taxonomy): domain Bacteria; phylum Pseudomonadota; class Gammaproteobacteria; order Burkholderiales; family Burkholderiaceae_B; genus Advenella; species Advenella faeciporci. The sequence continues at coordinate 36,884 of NZ_BMYS01000001.1, read as the reverse complement.
GGGCTTTCCTTTTTGGTAGATAAAGAAAACAACACATCGAAGAAAACAATGCTCCAAAAAATGAGGGGCATTGGGAAATACAGGCAATGGATATCTTTTGTATTGTAAGAGTATCCTTCTGTGAATTAGTAGGTATAACTTAACATTGTGACCACGAAATTTCAAACTCAATCCATGAGGTTCTAATGTCTGATGCCACAGGGTCTTGAAGGTTGCAATAAATCGTCAATTGTATTTGATTCTAGGGTAAACCCTATAAATAAACGACGAATTTAAGAATTCATGCATGAAGATTTACAGGTAAGCTATACTTTCCGCTATCTTTCATCAATTGCTCTTGAATTCGTCTCATAATGTCGTTTGATTCTTCAGTACGCCGTAAACCCATTCATACCCGAAAAATAGAAATGAATTCCTTTTTAAGGGAGGATGGGTTGTGGGAGCTTGAAGCCTCCCTGCTTGATGTCAAAGCTTACGATTTCCCCAAACGTAATGGCAGCATAAAAGTAGCGGGTTCGCCGGTACATAATATGAAAATCTGTCTGTTGGTAACAGAGGGCGGAGAAGTGCGCGATGCTCGCGCACATTATGAGGATGCGCCTTACGATCAAGTCTGTTCGGCAATCGAGGCGGATTACAAAGCGTTGATTGGTTTGCATTTGCTCAGGAATTTTCGCAATGCGGTCAAAGAACGCTTTTCCAGAACCTCCGGCTGTACGCATATGTCCGAACTTGTTGTATTATTACCAACGGTTTTTGTTCAAAGTTTGTCTGCATCCCGTAACCGGAAAGAAGCAAGGTCCGGTAAAAAACCTTTTCAGCTTGAAGGTTGCCATGCTCTGGCTTTAACTTCGCCGGTGGTAAAAGAGTTCTATCCCGACTGGTATGTTAATGATGTGCCTGAAGCGGGCAAAATCAATTGATGATGGCCCCCCTGCGTAAGCAGGGCATTTTATTTTTTCCTACATCTATATAGGTAATACATGAAGATCCATGAGTATCAAGGTAAAGAACTTCTGAAGAAGTTTGGCGTTACCGTACCTCGCGGTATTCCCGCATTCTCTGTTGACGAGGCTGTGAAAGCAGCAGAAACACTGGGCGGACCGGTTTGGGTTGTCAAAGCCCAGATTCATGCCGGTGGCCGTGGTAAAGGCGGTGGCGTAAAGCTGGCCCGTTCCATTGATGAAGTGCGTCAATTGGCTTCTGAAATCCTGGGCATGCAGCTGGTTACACACCAGACTGGTCCCGAAGGCCAGAAAGTCAAGCGTCTTCTTATTGAAGAAGGTGCCGACATTAAAAAAGAATACTACGTTGGTATTGTCACCGATCGTGCTACCCAGCGCGTTTGTGTCATGGCATCTAGCGAAGGCGGCATGGATGTAGAAGAAGTAGCCGAAGCAACACCCGAAAAAATCCTGAAAGTATTTGTTGATCCGGCCACTGGCCTGACCGATGAAGAAGCGGCAGGACTTGCTCGTGGTATTGGTGTACCCGAGGCATCCGTTGCCAAGGCTGCGGCAGAATTCCAAAAGCTGTACAAGGTATATTGCGAAACTGATTCCTCTTTGGCTGAAATCAACCCGCTGATCCTGACCGGTTCCGGTGATATCATCGCGCTTGACGCCAAATTCAATTTCGACTCAAACGCTCTTTACCGTTTGCCCGAGATTGTTGCTTACCGCGATCTTGACGAAGAAGATCCCGCTGAAATCGAAGCCAGCAAATTTGATCTGGCTTATATCCAGCTCGACGGTAATATCGGCTGCCTGGTCAACGGTGCCGGTCTTGCCATGGCTACCATGGATACGATCAAGCTGTTTGGTGGCGAGCCGGCCAACTTCCTTGACGTTGGCGGTGGTGCTACGGCAGAAAAAGTAACCGAAGCATTCAAGATCATGCTTAAAAACAAAGACGTGAAAGCGATTCTGGTTAATATTTTTGGCGGTATCATGCGTTGCGATGTTATTGCCGAAGGCGTTATTGCCGCATGCCGTGCGGTAAACCTGAATGTGCCTCTGGTTGTTCGCATGAAAGGAACCAACGAAGAACTGGGCAAGCAAATGCTGAAAGATTCAGGTCTTCCCATTATCAGCGCTGACACAATGGCAGAAGCTGCAACCAAAGTTGTTGAAGCAGCCAAGTAAGGAAGGAACACATCAATGTCTATTCTTATCAATAAAGACACTAAAGTAATTACCCAGGGTATTACAGGTAAAACCGGTCAATTTCACACACGCATGTGCCGTGAATATGGCAATGGTAAAGAAGCCTTTGTCGCTGGCGTAAACCCCAAACGTGCCGGCGAAGATTTCGAAGGCGTTCCAATCTACGGTTCCGTTAAAGAAGCCAAGGAAGAAACCGGCGCTACCGTTTCGGTTATTTATGTGCCACCAGCAGGTGCTGCTGCAGCCATCTGGGAGGCAGCCGAGGCTGACCTGGATCTGGCTATTTGCATTACGGAAGGCATTCCGGTTCGTGACATGCTTGAGCTACGTAACCGTATGCGTGCTGAAAACAAGAAAACCATGTTGTTGGGCCCTAACTGCCCTGGCTTGACCATTCCTGATGAAATCAAGATTGGTATTATGCCTGGCCATATTCACCGTAAAGGTAAAATCGGTATCGTTAGCCGTTCCGGTACATTAACCTATGAAGCCGTTGCACAGGTTTCAGAATTGGGTATGGGCCAGTCTGCAGCAGTGGGTATTGGTGGTGACCCCATCAATGGCCTGAAACACATCGATATCCTGAAAATGTTTAACGATGACCCTGAAACTGAAGCGGTTATCATGATTGGTGAAATTGGTGGGCCCGATGAGGTTAACGCTGCATTGTGGGCCAAAGACAATATGCAAAAACCAATCGTTGGTTTTATCGCTGGTGTTACAGCGCCTCCAGGAAAACGTATGGGTCACGCCGGTGCCCTGATTTCCGGTGGTGCCGATACGGCAGATGCCAAACTTGAAGTGATGGAAGCTTGCGGTATTCGTACAACCCGCAACCCTTCTGAAATGGGCAAATTGCTGAAATCCATTCTGTAATATGTCTTAGTACAACAAAAAACCGCCACGATCGATATTTTTTGATGGGCGGTTTTTTTGCTTGATGTAAAGGCCGCTATAGTAAGCGGGCACTTGCCATGTTGGCAAGAGAAAGCCCGGCCTGCAACACAGGCTGGTTTGCCAGGCTTATAAGGTTGGCTTTTTCGATTCAAAATCAAAACTACCTTGCGCTGAATTATTATTTGCTGTTTTCCTTTGAAACGCAGTCAATACATGATTCAATACGGGCAGCAATTGGCCATTAAGGCTATTTTGGGCAGGTTATAAAATGCTTCCTGTTCATCAAGTGTCTTCTTAACAAGAAAATAGGTAAAAAGATGTTAGAGTTTTTTCAACAGATTCATTGGGCCGCGATTGGTCAAATTATTCTCATCGATATTCTTCTGGGGGGGGATAATGCCATTATTATCGCCTTGGCTTGTCGAAACCTGCAAAAGGCGCAGCGTATCAAAGGTATTCTTTGGGGTACAGTCGGTGCTATTGGTATGCGTGTGGTGCTTATTTTATTTGCCATGGAAATGCTGAAAGTACCATTTCTCAGGATCGTTGGTGGCGCTTTGCTTGTCTGGATTGGTATCAAGCTGCTTATTCCCGAGGAAGATCACGGTGACGGCATTCAGGCCAGTAGCAGTGTATGGGGGGCGGTTAAAACCATCCTGATCGCAGACTTTGTCATGAGTCTTGATAATGTGATCGCCATTGCTGGCGCGGCAACCAATGCCCACGTCGATCATCAGACCGCTTATGTGATTTTTGGTTTGCTGGTGAGTGTGCCTGTTATTATCTGGGGCAGTACAATCGTTCTGAAAATCATCGACAAGTTCCCGCTGGTTATCCTGTTTGGTGCAGGTTTGCTGGGCTGGCTGGCTGGTGGTATGTTTGTGGGCGATATGTATATTCAAAACACATTCTTCGGGGGCGCAGAATCTCCGGCCACAATCAAGTATACTGCCGAGATCGGTTGTGCATTGCTGGTCATGATCGTGGGCAAGCTTATCGCTGTGCGAAAAGTCGATGCAGCATCGGAAAAGCCTGAATAGCGCGTATTTATTTTAAGGATAGTCAGTTAAAAACATGTCACAAAAACCTAAACTTACCCTGTTGCAACTTTTGTTTGTCCTGGCGGTTATCGGTATTGTTATTGCTGTCCTTGCCAATTATTTTAGATAGGAACCTGCAATGTCAGTACAACCTGAAAAATTGATTATCGCTACACGTGCCAGTCGTTTGGCATTATGGCAAGCCGAATTTGTACAGGCTAAGTTGCAGGCATTGTATCCAGCCTGCCGTGTTGAGCTTCTGACTATGACGACCAGGGGCGATCAGATTCTTGATCGTACCCTGTCAAAAGTGGGTGGCAAGGGTCTGTTCGTCAAGGAACTTGAAACTGCCTTGCTGGATGGTCGGGCTGATCTGGCCGTACATTCCCTTAAGGATGTACCTATGGATCTTGGTTCTCCCTTCCAGCTTGCGGTTGTCATGGACCGGGCAGACCCACGTGACGCATTTGTATCCAATAAATACGAAAAGCTGGCTGATTTGCCCGAAGGGGCTGTAGTGGGTACTTCCAGCCTGAGGCGCGAATCGCAAATCAGGGCCAATTTTCCGCACCTGGTTGTAAAACCCTTGCGTGGCAACCTTGATACCCGTCTTGGCAAGCTTGATAATGGCGAATACGATGCGATTATCTTGGCGGCGGCCGGCTTGCAGCGTCTTGGTCTGCAGGAAAGAATCCGCAGTTGTCTGTCCATACAGGATAGCCTGCCAGCTGCCGGGCAGGGGGCACTGGGTATAGAAATTCTGGAAGCCCGTTCCGATGTGCTGGCCGCTTTACAACCATTGTCTTGCCCTGAAACACTGGCATGCGTAACGGCAGAAAGAGCGGTTTCATCATTCCTGGGCGGTTCTTGTCAAGTGCCTTTGGCTGCTCATGCCGTCATCAATGGTCAAAATCTTACCATTCAGGCATTTGTTGCCTTGCCAGATGGCACTCAGGTATTGCGCGCGCAAAGCAGTGGTCCGGTTGAACAGGCTGGGCAACTGGGTCTGGATGTAGCCAAAGAGCTGCATCGTGCGGGAGCCGACAAAATTTTGGCTACATTGTTGAATAATTAATTGTGTTTTCTTGATTGGCAAGAAAACATGAACAGGCATATTATTCTTACCCGTCCGGCAGGAAAAAACGCATCATTACAATCACTGCTTGTCGCGGCAGGTTATCCGGTTACAGAACTTCCCGCCATTGAACGCTTTCCCCTGCCTTTAAAGGCAGGGGAGCTTCCCGATCTTGCCGGTTATGATCTGGTGTTTTTTGTTAGTGGCTATGCGGTGCAGGTTTTTTTTGAAATGCTGGCGCAATATCACCTCTCTTGGCCAGAAGGCCTTTATGCCGGTGCTGTTGGTATGGCAACAGCCAATGCCTTGCAAGAGCAGGGTGTTCCTGCCAGTCAAATCATTCATCCGGGCCCTGATGCTGAAAATCAGGATTCAGAAGCTTTTTTTGATGAATTGTTTAAAAAAGGTCTTGATAAATTTACCCGGGTTCTGGTGGTTCGTGGTCAGGCCGGTCGTCAATGGCTTGCTGAAAAACTTCAGTCATTGAATGTGCGGGTTGCTTTTTTACCGGTTTATGAAAGAAAGTCCCGGGCATGGACGCCATCTGAAAGCAAAGCAATAATAGCGCTGCTGCAATCAAGTAAAAAAATAAGCTGGCTGTTAACCAGTAAGGAAAGCGTCGATAGCGTATTCAATGAGTTGAAGCGATATGAGCTTGTTCAATACTGTCTGGATCATCATTTTTTGGTAACTCACCCAAGAATTGCGGCGCAGATTCATGAGCATTTAAAAGAGGCTATGGTTCAGGGGAATTTGCCTGGAAAGGCGGTTGTAATTAATATATGTCAACCAAGCGATGCCTCAATATTTGAGATGTTAACCATGTCTTAAGTAAAATGGGCGTCATCTTCCACTACAATGCGATTATGAGAAAGAAGCTAACACGCCATACTTCACATTCCAAAAACCATAGTCTCAGCAAGGGATCAAAAAACATGGATGAAAAAAAACAGGAAAATATTCAATCTTCAGACCCTAAGGAATTGAATGCGCCACAGGAAAATCAGCATCATAACCGTACAGATAAGGTAACACCTGCAGCTGCTTCCGATGCCGTCGAGCATGAACAATCTATGTCTGGTGAAAAGTCTGCATCGCCAGCTTCGGCTTCAGGGCAAAAGTCTGGCATTAATAAAAAAGTGCTTGGTGCGGCTGCTGTTGTTGTGGCGGCGGTAGTGGGTGGGGCGGTTTACATGACGCAGCAATCCCAAACCGGAGGCATGTGGTCAAACGGCAATCCTGCTTCGCGTACAACACCGCTTTCCAGTCAGTCAGAACCGATTTCCAATGTTTCTGCGCCAGAAGCGCAACAAGGCAGTACTCAGTCAGAGACAAGCCCGGCGCAAACTGATAGCGCGAACAACATTGCGGCAACAGCAGATGCGGAATCTGTACCGTCTGCGGTAACCGCACAAGATGGTGCTGCTACTCAGTCAAGCACTGAAGAAACGGCAACAGGTGGAGAAAGCACGGCGCAACAGGCAAAATCCATTAATCCAGAAGAAAGTGCTTTGGCTGAAACTGCTCAAAATGCAGCCCACCCGGATGTCGCCACTGCCGATTTAACCGTAAAAGAAACCGAGCCGGTTCATGCTGATGCCAAGGCGGGTAATGAAAGCCAGATGGATGGTGCGCTTAAGACACAACTCGACTTGCAAACCGAACAGATTAATCAGCTGAAAACCGAGTTGCAGCAAATGCAGGAGCAGTACGCTGAATTGCTGGAGCAACGGTTGAACAGGGCGGATGTTGATGTTAGCCTGTTTGTCGTCAATGATGTTTCCCGCCTGGTGCAATCGGCTGACAACGAGTTAAGTATTGCCGGTAATTTGCCCAATGCCATTCGTGCATTGGAAATGGCGCAGCAAACCATACGCCGTGCAAACAGTCCAGTCCTGGCCGGGCTTGCCGGTGCCATTTCTTCAGATATCGTGATGCTTAAATCAGCACCGGTCATGAATGAAGAGGCCCTTTTCAAGGAAGTCGGGAAATTAATCGAGATGCTGGATCAGGCGCCACTCATTTCACCCGATCGGGTCGATCATCTATCTACTGTTTTGCCGGTACATACCAATGCTCTTCCGGGCGAGCCGGATGGTCAGGCAACTGCCAGCCAGGATTTGAGCTGGCATGAAAAAGCCTGGCAAGAGATTAAATCCTGGCCTTCACAGGCCATGGGTTTACTGAAATCCGATTTGGGGGGGCTGGTTCGCGTCGAGAAACTTGATGATCCAACGGTGGCCCTCATTTCAGCAGGACAGGCTGCGGCGCTTAAAAACAATCTCAAGCTGGACTTGCGATTTGCGCAACAGGGTTTGCTGAATGCCCAGCAGGGAATCTGGACCAGCTCTCTTGAGTCAGTACAGGCCGCCTTGCTTAAATACTATAATCAGGATGCACCCGAAACACGGCAGGCACTGGAACAGACCCGCACCTTGCTGGCAATGCCCGTAAGGCCTCAATTGCCACAAATTACACATAGTGTAAAAGCTGTTGAGGAAACCAGAAACCAGATTATCAATCTGGGCAAACCGCAGGAGTAAGCCATGAGGACAGGTTTAAAATTACTTGTGCTGCTCGCGCTTGCTGTGGGTTTTGCACTGATTATCAAAGATTCAAGCGGCTATTTTATGCTTGTAACCGGTGACGAGCGTCGCACGGTTTCCCTGACTACCGGCGTTTTTCTACTGATTATCGCTTTTGTGTTGGCTTATTTGCTGGTTCGCTTTATCGCCACTTTAAGCAATTCACCGGCCAACTTCAAACAATGGCGACTTAAGCGTCATACCAGCAAAGATGTCAGCTTGCTTGAAAAAGGCTGGCTTGAATTGATTGAGGGTCGGGCGGGTTCCGCTGAAAAAGACTTTACCCGCCTTTTTAATCATAGTCACAATCCTTCACGACAGGCAATTGCCAGTTTGGCTGCAGCCAAGGCGGCACATATGTCAGGGCATCATGAACAACGCGACAAGTTGTTGCTGCTGGCTGAAAACAAGTCCAGGAATTTTCCTCGTCTTGCCGAGGCAACCGCTACGGTCAAGGCCGAGTTGCTTCTGGAGCAGGGAGAGTCCAGGCAGGCCCAGGCTTTGCTGGAAGCATTGGATACGGCCAATGGCAGTAACCAGGAACATATCCAGAAACTGTTGCTGCGGGCTTACAAGCAAACAGGCAGCAATGAAAAGCTGTTGCCTTTGGCCCGTATTATGCTTAAAAAAGAACGGGTTGACCGTTTTGAGGCACTAAGGCTGATAGAGCATGCCGCAGCGGGTAATATTAACCACGCAGCCCCTGAGGAGTGGCAATATTTCTGGAAAAGCCTGAGTAGTGATGAGAAAACAATGCCGTTGGTGGCATTGGCGGCGGCTGGGCGCTTTGAGGCCAAAGGTGATAGTAAAAATGCAGGCAAGGTGCTTGAAGATGCCTTGGCTGTTACCAAAGATGCCCGTTTGCTTAAAGCCTATGTGCAAACTGCCGGTGGATCGGTTCAGGATCGATTGGCGATGGCCCAGGGCTGGCTGAAAAAAGATAGCAATAACCCTGAGTTGTTAACAGCCCTGGGTTATTTGTGCCTGAAGGGGCAATTGTGGGGACAGGCAGAACGCTACCTGACCCGTAGCCTGGCCATTCGCAGTGAAACGGCTGCGCCAGAGGCTGGCCAGGAGGTTGTGGTGTCTCGTGATGAGGCCCAGACTCATGCATTGCTGGGAACCCTGTATGACCGTCTTGGGCGTGCGCAAGATGCCATCAGGCATTGGCGTATTGCATCGGCCGCTACTTCGGCATTACCAGTGTTAAATAATGATAGTATTCTACCGGCAGCAGATACAACCGAAGATCCCGATGGTCCGCCTGACAGGAAAAAGCTTGATAATCTGGATGACCGTATAATGTCAACCAAAATTACGGCTGATGCCAATGCCGATTATCAGGTGGATGAATACTTCGATACTGCACCCATACCGGGTTATGAAGCCGAAAAACAAGGCAGAAAATAGTTAATATTTATTTTAATCTTTAAAGGTCATTTTATGAGTTTAGATCGTGTGCCAGCTGGTTCAAATTTGCCAGACGAATTCAACGTAGTTATTGAAATCCCGATGAATTCTGACCCAGTGAAATATGAAGTGGATAAAGACACAGGAGCTGTTTTTGTAGACCGCTTCATGATGACGGCCATGCATTATCCATGCAACTATGGTTATATTCCACAAACCATTTCTGATGACGGTGATCCGGTTGACGTGCTTGTCATGACACCGTTCCCGATTCAGGTGGGTGCCGTTATCAAATGCCGGGCTATTGGTGTGTTGCAAATGGATGACGAAGGTGGTGGTGATGCAAAATTGCTGGCTGTCCCCGTAGACAAACTGTATCCTCTTTACCGCAATATCCAGTCGTCTGCCGATCTTCCTGAACAAGAGTTGAAGCGTATTCAGCATTTCTTTGAGCACTACAAAGATCTGGAACCCGGCAAATGGGTCAAGGTTAAAGGCTGGGAAGGTGTTGAGGCTGCCAAAGCCGAGATTGTTGCCAGTGCGGAAAGATTTGCAAAAGGCTCAAATTAATAGCCTGTAAATTTTAACAGGCGGTTGGTTTTTATTAAGTTGGCCCCAGGAAACCGGATTGCATTCGGTTTCCTGGGGCTTTTAAATAGGTCAAATCAATGCCCTGGCGGGCATTCTGCTGACTATGGTTTTACTTTGCAAGACGGTTTTTTTGCTCGTTGATTTTAGCCAGCAATTCGCTAAAGTTGGCCAGTCTTTCCTTCTCCTGCTCAATGACGGCAGCAGGGGCGCGAGCCACAAATTTCTCATTGCCCAATTTGCCATTGGCCTTTTGTATTTCGGTTTCCAGGCGTTTGGTTTCCTTGTCCAGACGGGCCAGTTCGGCTTCTACGTCAATTTCAACGTTAAGCATCAGATGGGTATCTTCAAGAATTTGCACCGGGGCGCCCAAGTCTGGCAGTTCAGTGACGATATCTACCTGGCTTAATTTACCCAGTGCCTGTAAGTAAGGCGCATTGCGGGCAAGCAGGGTTGCGTCACCCTGGGCGTACATGGGTACTTTTTGCGCAGGAGACAGGCTCATTTCACCACGCAGGGCACGTACAGCCTCTACTTGTGCCTTTAACTGGTTCAATGAGGCCTCGGCTTGCTCATTAAGCAGTTTGGCATCAGGTAATGGGTAAGGTTGCACGCTGATGGAAGTGGTTTCATCAGCTTTGCGCTTGCCTGCGATCAGGGCCACTTTTTGCCATAATTCCTCGGTAATGAATGGAATAATAGGGTGTGCCAGGCGCAAGATGGTTTCCAGAACGTTGATCAGGGTTTGGCGGGTGCCGCATTGTTGTGCAGATGAGCCATGCTGGATTTGCACTTTTGCCAGTTCAACATACCAGTCACAGTATTCATCCCAGACGAAGTGGTAAATGGCGTTGGCGATGTTGTCAAAGCGGAAATCCTTAAACCCTTTTTCTGCTTCAGTGAGCGTTTTTTGCAACTGGGAAAGAATCCAGCGATCGGCAAAAGAGAGTTCGACACCGTCTTTGCCAGAAAGGTCATGGCCTTCCACGTTCATAAGCACAAAGCGGGAAGCATTCCATAATTTGTTGCAGAAGTTGCGATAGCCGCCACAGCGCTTGAGATCGAAATTCATATTGCGGCCAAGCGTGGCATAAGCGGCCATGGTAAAGCGCAGGGCATCGGCACCGTATGCTTCAATGCCATCTGGAAATTCCTTGCGGGTTTCTTTTTCAATCTTGGAGGCCTGTTTGGGGTTCATCAAGCCAGTAGTGCGTTTGGCAACCAGAGGTTCAAGTTCAATGCCATCAATCAGGTCAACGGGGTCAAGCGTGTTGCCTTTGGATTTGCTCATTTTCTGGCCGTTGGCATCAAGGATAAGGCCGTGCACATAAACAAACTTGAAGGGAATCTGACCGGTCAGGTGCATACTCATCATGATCATGCGGGCAACCCAGAAGAAAATGATGTCAAAACCGGTTACCAGTACGCTAGAGGGCAGGTAACGCTTGTAGTCTGGGGTTTCTTCAGGCCAACCCATGGTGGTAAAGGGAACCAGCGCGGAAGAGAACCAGGTGTCCAGGACGTCATCGTCACGGCGCAAGGAGCCGGTAACGCCGGCGGCACGGGCTTTTTGCAGGGCTTCCTGTTCGTCGCGGGCAACAAAAATCTGGCCGTCTTCGCTATACCAGGCCGGAATTTGGTGACCCCACCACAGTTGACGGGAAATGCACCAGTCCTGAATGTTTTCCAGCCACTGGTAATAGGTGTTTGTCCAGTTTTCGGGGTAGAACTTGATTTCACCCGAGCGCACAACATCAAGCGCTGTTTCGGTAATGCTTTTGCCGGGGTTGTAGGTGCCTTCGGGAGCGGGTTTGCTCATGGCCACAAACCACTGGTCGGTCAGCATGGGTTCAATAACGGTTTTGGTGCGGTCGCCACGGGGAACCATTAAGGTATGGGGTTTGACGCTTTCCAGCAACTCAAGGGCCTGAAGATCAGCCACGATTTTTTCGCGGGCCTCAAAACGGTCCATGCCGCGGTAAGCCTCGGGTGCGTCATCGACAATTTTGGCGTCAAGCGTAAGAATGCTGGAAAAGGACAGGCCATGGCGTTGTCCGACGGCATAGTCATTGAAATCATGGGCAGGAGTTACTTTCACTACCCCTGTGCCAAACTCCCGGTCAACGTAATCATCGGCAATAATGGGGATTTCACGGTTCACCAGGGGCAGGATGACGGTTTGTCCAATCAGGTGTCTATACCGTTCGTCTTCAGGGTGTACCATTACCGCAACGTCACCCAACATGGTTTCAGGGCGGGTGGTGGCAACGGTTAAATGTGTCAGCTCGCCCGACGGTTTGCTTAGCGGGTAGCGAATATGCCAAAGGCTTCCTTGCTCTTCACAGCTTTCAACTTCAAGGTCGGAAACCGCCGTGCCCAGCACCGGATCCCAGTTGACCAGGCGTTTGCCACGATAAATAAGGCCCTGTTCATGAAGGCGTACAAAGGTTTCAATAACACCTTTGGACATCTGTTCATCCATGGTGAAATACTCGCGTGGCCAATCGGCCGAGGCGCCAAGTCGGCGTACCTGACTGGTGATGGTGTTGCCTGAAAGCTCTTTCCATTCCCAGACTTTTTCAAGAAATTTTTCACGGCCCAGATCGTGGCGGGAAATATTTTGTGCATCCAGCTGGCGCTCAACGACGATTTGTGTGGCAATGCCGGCATGGTCGGTGCCCGGCACAAAAACGGTATCGTTGCCCAGCATGCGATGGTAACGAATCAAGCCGTCCATGATGGTTTGGTTGAAAGCGTGGCCCATATGCAGGGTGCCGGTCACGTTTGGTGGTGGAAACTGAATGGTAAAGGGCTGGCCACATTCTTCAGAGGCGGTTGTCGTGTATTGTCCTGCAGCGAAAATGCCTTGTTTGTTCCACTCCTGATACCAGTGGGCTTCAAGGTCTTTGGGTTCGAAGCTCTTGGAGAGTTCTTTGGTGTCAATACTGTTAGATTCTTGGTTCATTATGATTCTGATTCCGACGGTTTGGTTATTTTGTTCGCGAAAACCCTTATTTTAAGGTGTAGAAGGTACTTTTTGCATGTTAAAATGCCAAGTTGAGTAAAACTTACTTGAAGTTATTGTTTTTATTGAAATTTTGGAGTATTAAATGGCTGTTGAACGCACATTGTCTATCATCAAACCCGATGCGGTTGCAAAAAACGTTATTGGCGAGATCATTACCCGCTTTGAAAAAGCCGGTCTGAAAGTCGTTGAGGCACGTATGCAACAATTAACCCGTGAAGAAGCCGAAGGTTTTTACGCCGTTCACAAAGAGCGTCCTTTCTTCAATGATCTGGTCAGCTTCATGATTTCCGGTCCTGTATTTATCCAGGCTCTGGAAGGCGAAAATGCCATCCAGAAAAACCGTGACCTGATGGGCGCTACCGATCCTAAAAAAGCAGAACCGGGTACCATTCGTGCCGACTTTGCTGAAAGCATTGATGCAAACGCGGTTCATGGCTCAGACGCTCCTGAAACGGCAGCAGTTGAAATTGCCTATTTCTTTGGCAAGTAATCGGTAATTTTAAGATATAGAGTTTTGATATTGAATAAGGCTTATTCCATGACTGACCACATTAATCTCCTGGGTGTCCCGACCGATGCCCTCATTGACCTGGTTGGTCAGTGGGGGAGTAAGCCCTTTCGTGCAAAGCAGCTTCAGCGCTGGGTTCACCAGCGTGGAGTCAGCGAGTTCGGGCAAATGAGTGATCTTGCAAAAGATTTTCGTGCCCGGCTTGCTGAGTCCTGTTGCATTCATGCACCGCCGGTCATTACGCAAAAAATATCTTCTGACGGTACCCGTAAATGGTTGTTCGATGTAGGTAATAATAATGCCATTGAAACCGTGTTTATCCCTGAAGATGATCGCGGTACCTTGTGCATTTCAAGCCAGGCCGGTTGTACGGTTGCCTGCCGGTTCTGTTCCACAGGGCATCAGGGTTTTAACCGCAACTTAACCACGGCAGAAATTATTGGCCAGCTGTGGCATGCCCGTCGCGTTATCCAGCAAGACCTGCAGTCTGCCCGTATTGGCAGTGCGGAAGCGCGTGAAGAAGTCTCACGAGTCATCAGCAATGTTGTCATGATGGGTATGGGAGAGCCCTTGCTTAATTATGATCAGGTCGTTCCGGCCCTTCAGCTTATGCTTGACGATAATGCTTATGGTTTGTCGCGCCGACGCGTTACTGTCTCAACATCCGGGGTGGTTCCCATGATAGACCGCCTGTCCCAGGACTGTCCTGTGGCGTTGGCGGTTTCGCTTCATGCGCCCAATGATGCCTTGCGTGACCAGTTGGTTCCATTAAACAAAAAATACCCGCTGGCCGAATTGATAGCGTCATGCAACCGTTATCTGGAATTTGCCCCCCGAGATTTCATCACTTTTGAATATGTCATGCTTGATGGTGTCAACGACACCGATGAACATGCACGTCAGTTAATTGAAATTACCAAACAGGTCCGTTGTAAACTGAATCTTATTCCTTTCAATCCGTTTCCCGAGTCGGGTCTGAAGCGCTCCAAGTCTGCCCGGGTGCGTATATTTGCCAGCCTGTTAATGGACGCCGGGGTCATTACGACCGTACGTAAAACCAGGGGAGATGATATTGATGCTGCCTGTGGCCAGTTGGCTGGCGATGTCAAGGATAAAACCAAAATCAGCGCTATTATGCAGGCCAGAAAATCCATTCCCATCATCGAGGTGCAGTAGTGACGCAATTAAATTCAGGTACAAGTGAAGTATCCGGTTCAGATTCCCTGGAAGATAAAAACCTGGGTATGTTGTTAAAAGGATTGCGTGAGAAAAAAGGTTTGTCGGTCAGTGATGTTTCAAGTCAGATCAAGTTTTCATCGGGACAAATCAATTCGCTAGAGGCACAGAACTGGCCCGCGTTGCCGCAAGGTTTTGTGTTAAAAGGTTTGGTGCGCAAGTATGCTCGCCTTCTTGGGGCGGATGAGCAGCAAATGCTTGATCTTCTGGCCAGACAAAACGGTGCCAATGTCAACAAGCAGGAATTGAAAAGTCTGCAGTCAACGACCGATTTCGGTACCCATGAAGGGTATGAATCACAGCGTTCGGGTACGGGAACATGGATTTTTATTATTTTCCTGATCCTGGTCATTATCGCTGTTTATGGATATAGCCGTGAGTGGTTTACGCTTGAAGAAATCGGCTTGGAAAATTTCAGGAATTTATTTAATTAATCATGTCCATTTGCCAAAACCCATTTCCTGTCGGACCTGCGGTCCGCCACCAGACCCGCCTCGTTAATGTTGCCTGGGGTTCTACGGTTGTGCCCATTGGTTCCAGTGCGCCTGTTGTTGTTCAGTCAATGACCAATACCGATACGGCCGATCATATTGCCACAGCTATCCAGGTTAAAGAGCTTGCCATGGCCGGTTCCGAGATGGTGCGTATTACCGTCAACACCCCCGAGGCTGCACAAGCCGTGCCAGCCATTCGTGAACAACTTGATAAAATGGGTGTGTTGGTACCTTTGGTGGGGGATTTTCATTACAACGGCCATAAACTGTTAACCCAATATCCCGAGTGTGCACAGGCGCTGTCCAAGTATCGCATCAACCCCGGTAATATGGGGGGCGGCAAAAAACGCGATGACAATTTTGCTCAAATGATCGAGGTTGCCTGTAAATATGGAAAACCGGTCCGGATTGGTGTGAACTGGGGTAGCCTGGATCACGAGCTAATGGCCCGCATGATGGATGAAAACAATGCCAAGCCCGAGCCCTGGGATGCGCAATCCCTTATGCGTGAGGCATTGGTCGTTTCGGCTATCAGTAATGCACAGCGGGCTGAGCAGCTGGGCATGCCCGGTGATGCGATTATTCTTTCCTGTAAGGTCAGTCATGTCCAGGATCTGGTTTCCGTTTACCGCAATCTGGCCGGGCGTTGCAATTATCCTTTGCATCTTGGTCTTACGGAAGCCGGTATGGGCAGCAAAGGTATCGTGGCCTCTACGGCAGCCCTTTCAGTGCTTATGCAGGAAGGAATCGGCGATACCATTCGTATCTCCCTAACGCCAGAGCCGGGTGGTGACCGTTGCAAAGAAGTTGTTGTGGCCCAGGAAATATTGCAAAGCCTGGGGTTACGGGCCTTTACCCCCATGGTGGTGGCTTGTCCGGGTTGTGGTCGCACCAGCAGCACAGTGTTCCAGGAACTGGCCGATAGCATCCAGTCATATTTGCGCAATCAAATGCCCGTCTGGAAAACCCGATATCCCGGCGTTGAAAACATGAACGTGGCGGTGATGGGGTGTGTGGTGAATGGCCCAGGTGAAAGTCGTCATGCTGATATTGGCATCAGTCTGCCCGGTACCGGTGAAGTGCCTTCCGCACCGGTTTTTATCGATGGAGAACGCACAGTAACCCTTAAGGGTGATAATATTGCAGCCGAGTTTCATGAAATTGTCCGTAACTATGTAGAACGTCGCTACGGTGTCCGTTCATAAAGCGTACAGTAAAAAAATAAATTATCTGAATAAAGAGATCCGTTTGTATGACTAAAACATTCCAAAAAGTTTCTGCAATACGTGGAATGAATGATATTTTGCCAGCCGAAAGCTGGCTTTGGGAAAATCTGGAAGCAACCATTCGTCAATGGCTGGCTCAATATGGTTATAACAATATCCGTACCCCCATTCTGGAGCAAACACGTTTGTTTGCGCGCGGTATTGGTGAGGTGACTGACATCGTTGAGAAGGAAATGTATACCTTCAGCATGTCAAAAGATAAAACCGATATTGGCGAAATGCTGACGATGCGCCCCGAGTTTACGGCTGGTATCGTACGTGCGGTCATTGAACATAATTTGCTTTATGATGCGCCCCAGCGCCTTTTTTCAATCGGACCTGTTTTTCGTCATGAACGTCCACAAAAGGGTCGTTATCGCCAGTTTCACCAGGTTTCCGTAGAAGCCATGGGTTATGCCGGCCCCGATATTGATGCCGAACAAATCATCATGTTGGCCAGGTTATGGAAAATATTGGGTCTTACCGATGTCCGTCTTGAGTTGAACTCTCTGGGGCAGCCCGAAGAGCGTCAGGCGCATAGGGAGGCGCTGGTGGCTCATCTGGAAAAACATAAGGAATTGCTTGACGAAGACGGTTTACGCCGTATGTACAGCAATCCCTTGCGCGTTCTTGATACCAAGAATCCGGCTATGCAGGACATGGCCAATAATGCGCCTAAACTGTTTGACTTCCTGAAAGAGGAGTCATTGGCCCATTTTAATGAAATAAGAGCCCGCCTTGACGAGGCAGGTATTGTTTATACCATTAATCCGCGCCTGGTCCGTGGCCTTGATTACTACAACCTGACCGTTTTTGAGTGGGTCACCGATCGTTTGGGTGCCCAGGGAACCGTATGTGGTGGTGGTCGATATGATGGCTTGTTGTCTTTGCTGGGTGGCAAGCCGGCTCCTGCGATTGGTTTTGGTATTGGTATCGAGCGTTTGCTTGCGCTGGTGTTGCAAGATAAAGAACTGGTTAAACCGGCTGAATGTGATGTATATTTCATCCACCAGGGTCCAGAGGCCTCACGTCATGCCCAGGTGTTGGCCGAGCAATGTCGAGATGAAGGCATTCGTGTCATTGTGCATGCAGGGGCTGCATCCTTTAAAGCGCAGTTCAAGCGAGCAGACAGCAGTGGGGCACAGGTTGCCGCCATTCTGGGTGAAGATGAAGTGAAAAACGGCACTATTGGCATCAAATCGTTGCGAGCCGCTGAAGGTGTTAATATTGCACCTCAGGTTACGGTACCTTTGGCAACATTCATTAATGAATTAAAAAATAGGATTTAAACTGAAGTATGGCTTTTGACTTAGAAGAACAGGAAAAAATCGATGCCCTGAGAGCCTGGTGGGATCGCTGGGGTACGCCTATTATGTCGCTGGTTACGATTATCATGCTGGCTTTTTTGGCTTGGTACGGATGGCAATGGTATCAATCAAACCAGTCCCGGCAGGCCTTGGGATACTTTGAGGTGATCCAAAGTGCCTCGATCAACGATGATAAGGCAGCGGCAACCCGTGTGCATGAGGCCAGCGCGATTTTACAGAAAGATTATGCCAAAACGCCTTATGCAGGCAGGGCAGTGTTGCTGGCAGCCAATTTCCTGGCAAACAGCAAACAGCCTGAAGCCGCCCAGGCCCAGCTTGAATGGCTTATCGGGCAGGCCGAGACCTTTCCTGACCTGGTGCCGGTTGCGCGTTTAAGAATGGCCTCCCTGTTGGCAGATCAGGAAAAGTATGATGCAGCATTGTTGCAGCTGGCCAATCCACCAGAGGCTTTCAGGGCCGTATTTCTGGATCGTGCCGGTGATGTTCTTGTAGCGCAGGGAAAAAAACAAGAGGCTGTACAGCAATGGAAAGCCGCGCTTGAACAGCCAAATCTGGCCGCTGAATTTATTCGTGCCGTTGAATTAAAACTAAGTGTGCTGGGAGGGGAATAATTTATGAAAAAAACATGTTATCGTGTCTTGTCAGGGTCAATGCTTGCACTTGCTGTTGCTGCCATGGGGGGCTGCTCCCTGTTCAGCAACGAGTCGCGTTTTGAGCCTGTGGAACTTACAGAATACCAACAACAGGTTAGCGGCTTTACTGTCTGGACTGCCAATATCGGTTCCGGCAGTGGTTATGGCTTTGCTCCAGCATTGGTGGGTGATTCGGTTTATGCGGCCACCCCTGACGGTTCCGTTGTCAAGGCAAACCTTACTAATGGGGCAATTCAGTGGAAAACAAAACTTGATGATGCGCTGGCTGCGGGTGTAGGGACCGACGGAAATATTGTGGTTGTCACCACTACAAAAGGAAAGGTCATTGCCCTGGATTCGTCCGGCAAGCTGCTCTGGAGTGCCAACGCTTCCACCGTTGCGTCTACGCCTCCTGCTATCGGAGGTGGTTTGGTGGTGGTGCGTGCCGATGATTATCGCGTGCAGGCCTTCAATGCGCAAAATGGCGAGTTGCAATGGAGTTATCTCAGAACGAATCCTGAAATGGCGCTTAAAGCAAACTCTCGCATGCTGATCGATGGCAATCAGGTTCTGGTAGGTGTTCCAACCGGCAGGCTGGTTTCACTTGATTTGCAAACCGGTGCGCCACGCTGGGACATCCTGGCAGCTACCATACAAGGTCCAACCGATCTTGATAGCGTTACTGATGTGGTAGGGCAGCCGTTGCTGTCGGGTAATGGATTATGCATTGCCACTTATCAGGGCCGTGTCGGGTGCTATGCAATTTCTGCCAATGGCGCACAGCCAGTCTGGAATCAGCCATTTTCAAGTGCGGTTGGCGTAGGCGCTGCCGGTAATTCTTTGTATGCAGCCAGTGTGCACGGTGAGGTGCGCGCCTATAATATTACAAACGGTCAGGAATTATGGACTGATCAAACATTAACCAATCGTGGTTTAACCAATCCGGTCGTATATGGCAACGTGGTTGCCACGGGTGATTATGAAGGCTATGTACACTTCTATTCAGCCGCCGATGGCACGCTTCTTGGACGTGTTTCCGCAGGTAGCGGGCAGTCCATCGTTTCTCCCATGACGGCAACCAATATCGGTGTTTTGGTACAGAATGGTTCCGGTAATTTAGTAATGCTTGGTGTTAAGTGAACAGTATTCAGTTTAAACCCGTTGTCGCCCTGGTGGGGCGACCTAATGTTGGTAAATCAACGCTTTTCAATCGCCTGACCCGTTCAAGGGCAGCGTTGGTCGCTGATTATTCCGGTCTCACCCGTGATCGTCATTATGGTGAAGGCCGTGTGGGTGATTATCCTTTTCTTGTTATTGATACCGGTGGTTTTGAGCCGGTCGCCAAAACAGGCATTCTTAAGGAAATGGCTCGTCAAACCGAGCAGGCAATTGCCGAATCTGATGTGGTTATCTTTCTGGTCGACGCGCGTGCCGGTGTTAATGCACATGATCATGAAATTGCGCGCATGTTGCGTCGTGCCGGCCCCAAGGTGGTGCTTGCGGTTAATAAGGCCGAAGGCATGAACAGCGGACAGGCCAGTGCCGAGTTCCATGAACTCGGCCTGGGGACCCCTCATCCCATTTCATCGGCTCACGGAGACGGGGTTGTTGACCTGATTGAAGAGGCGCTCTCCCAGCTGGAAAATCCCTACATTCAGTCTGTTCCGGAAGAGGCTGATGCCGAGGTTCCCGAACCTGATCTTGGGCTCGAAGAGACTGCTCCTGAAGAACAGGAAGAGGAGGTTTTTACTGATCATCGCATCAAGCTTGCCATTGTTGGCCGCCCTAACGTGGGTAAATCCACCCTCATCAATACGTTGCTAGGTGAAGAGCGGGTTATTGCTTTCGATATGCCTGGTACCACACGAGATGCCATTGAAATTGACTTTGAACGCAATGGCAAAAAATATACCTTAATTGATACTGCAGGTTTGCGTAAGCGTGGCAAAGTGTTTGAATCGGTTGAGAAGTTTTCAGTCATTAAAACATTGCAGGCTATTGAAGCCAGTAACGTTGTATTGTTAATGCTTGATGCCCAAACCGAAATTTCCGAACAGGATGCCCATATTGCCGGATTCATTCTTGAGTCAGGTCGTGCGTTAGTGGTGGCTATCAATAAGTGGGATGGTCTTGATGCTGACAAACGAGAGTGGATACAGCGGGAATTTGAACGTAAGTTGCGTTTTTTATCGTTCGCAAAAATGCATACTATTTCTGCCCTTAAGGGGGCTGGAGTCAATGCGGTGCTTAAATCGGTCAACGAGGCACATGCGGCCGCCTTCATCAAGTTGTCAACGCCCAAGCTTACCCGCGAGTTGCATGCTGCGGTAGAACAGCAGCAGCCCCCGCGTAAAGGGATTTTCAGGCCTAAAATGCGTTATGCGCATCAAGGTGGGCAAAACCCACCGCTTATCATTGTTCATGGTAATGCCCTTGATGCCGTGCCCGATTCATACAAGCGATATCTGGAATCCAGAATGCGCAAGGCCTTCAATCTGTCGGGAACGCCTTTGCGAATAGAGTTCAAATCTTCTAAAAATCCATATAAACAGGCGGAGTGAAGCGTGAGTAAATTCTGGAGCGATTTTGTTCGGGAACTGAAGCCTTATGTTCCCGGAGAACAGCCTAAAGACGGTCAGTACATAAAGCTTAATACCAATGAGTCACCGTTTGATCCATCTCCGGTCGTCATCGACGCGATCCGGCAGGAGGTCGAAGAAAACCTGCGTTTGTATCCAGATCCAGAATCAGATAAATTGCGTGAAGCCATCGGGAGTTATTATGATATTCCTGCGGACTTTGTCTTTCCGGGTAACGGATCTGATGAGGTGCTGGCACATTTGTTCTATGCCTTGTTCAGGCACAGGGGCAAAAAAGTCCTGTTCCCTGATATTACATACAGTTTTTATCGGGTGTATGCAAAATTGTATGACCTTGATTTTGAAGCGGTTGCATTAAACAGCCAATTTGAAATTGATATCAATGACTACATCAATGTTTCTTCAGAAGATGTCTGTGGTATTATTTTTCCCAATCCGAATGCGCCTACCGGGATTGCAGTAAGTCTGGAAAAAATAGAAGAATTACTGCAGGCACAGCCTGATATTGTGGTGGCTATTGACGAGGCTTATGTGGATTTCGGCGCGGATTCAGCCGTCAGGTTACTGGAAAAATACGATAACCTGATTGTGTTGCAAACCTTGTCCAAATCACGCTCGTTAGCGGGTTTGCGGGTTGGATTTGCCATGGCGCAGCCCCATTTGTTGCAAGCCCTTGTCAGGGTTAAGAACAGTTTTAATTCTTACCCGCTAGACAGGCTGGCCCAAGTGGGTGCTATTGCCGCTTTTGAAGATGATGCCTATTTTGAACAAACCCGGCAAGAGATTATCTCTTCACGTGAGTTTGTCAGTCAGGAACTTGCCGGTTTGGGTTTTGTGGTCTTGCCATCAAAAACCAATTTTGTGTTTGTTTCGCACCCCCGGATTGATGCGGCTGTGCTAAGCGCGCAATTGCGCCAGCATCTTGTTTTGGTACGGCATTTTGACCAGAATCGTATTTCTCAATACTTGAGAATTACCATAGGAACCCGAAAACAATGTGAAGTATTAATAAAAACATTGTCTGAAATATTAACTTCAACTAATATTGGTTCTGAATAAAAAAATTACCGAAAATATTGGAATTTACTTATTAGGTGGTAAGTTGTTTAAAATGTCGGTAAAGTACTATTTTTATAAAATTCACCTATTAATAACATTAAAATGGAGCCTCGCCAATGAGCACTAAAGGGCAATCACTACAAGATCCTTTCTTAAATGCACTGCGTAAAGAGCATGTTCCCGTATCTATTTATCTGGTCAACGGGATCAAATTACAAGGACAAATCGAATCTTTCGACCAATATGTGGTTTTACTAAGAAATACCGTTACCCAAATGGTTTACAAACACGCTATTTCCACTGTGGTTCCAGCTCGTGCTGTCAGTTTTCAGGTTGATGTTCCTGCTGAATAAGAAAAACAATCTTTTCGCAGAAACATGGCCCGCCAGGTTAGCCTGTGCGGGCATTTTCCTTTTTAGGGGTGTATGCGCGCATTAATTATCAGTGTAAATTTCGGTAAACCCGATTACCAGGCACATGCCGAAGAGTTTGAAATGCTGGCTAAAGGTGCCGGGGCAGAAGTTGTGGCAACGGTTATGGCCAAACGGGACAAACCCGATGCGGCATATTTTATTGGCTCTGGAAAGCTTGAAGAGGCTGTTCTGCTGGCCCAGTCTTCCGATGTGGATATCATTTTATTTGATCAGGCGCTTAGCCCGGCCCAGCAGCGAAACCTTGAAAGGGCGTTTAATTTAAGGGTTGTTGATCGTGTGGCGCTTATTCTTGATATATTTGCCTTGCGTGCCAAAAGCCATGAAGGCAAGCTGCAGGTTGAGCTGGCGCAATTACAGCATCTCATGACCCGGCTTACACGCATGTGGACTCACCTGGAGCGACAGCGTGGCGGAATAGGCATGCGTGGCCCGGGTGAGGCCCAGCTGGAAATGGACAAGCGGATGATTGGGGACAAGGTTAAGGTGTTGCGGGAACGGCTAAGTAAAGTCGAACGCCAGCGCACCACGCAACGTCGCTCAAGGGCAAGGGGAGGTACCATGTCGGTCTCCCTGGTGGGGTATACCAACGCAGGCAAGTCTACGTTGTTCAATGCCTTAACCCGTGCAGGCGCCTATGCGGCTGATCAGTTGTTTGCCACTCTTGATACAACAACACGAAGAATATGGATTGAAGGTGCCGGGCAGGTGGTTGTTTCGGATACGGTTGGCTTTATTCGCGATTTGCCCACAACCTTGATTGCCGCCTTTAAGGCAACCCTTGAAGAAACAGTTCAGGCCGATCTACTTTTGCATGTTATAGATGCTTCCAGTCCGCAGCGCGATGAACAGATTCTGGAAGTGAATAAAGTGCTTGAAGAGATCGGTGCTAAAGACATACCATGCATTCTTGTTTACAATAAGATTGATGCAGTGGGTTATGAACCAAAAATTGAACGAAACGAAGAGGGCAGAATAGTCCGCGTTTTTGTCAGTGCATTAGATCGAACCGGCTTGGACGGATTGCGCGGGGCAATCGCTGAAGCCAAAGAAAAAATAGGAAATAATGTTGCGAGTCTCAAAAATATTTAATTTGAACGATCCGGGTTGGGGTCGTGGTAATCAAAATGGTTCAGGTCAGAATGAGCCACCAAAGCGTCCCTCCAATCAGGGGGACGGGCCACCCGATCTTGATCAGGTCTGGGCGGATTTCAACAATCGAATCAAGAGTGTTTTTGGTAATAAAAAAAGCGGTGGCGGCGGCTTTGGCAAGCCTCCACGTACCGGGGGGTTCAATCCTTCTCCCAAAGCGGCCAAATTCGGCATTGTTTTTATTATTATCGTTGCCTTGTTACTTTGGCTGGCCAGCGGCTTTTATATCGTTCGCGAAGGTCAGGTGGGTGTGGTAACGCAATTTGGAAAATACCTGAAAACGGTTCAGCCTGGTTTTCAATGGCATATTCCTCGGCCTGTGCAAGGCGTTGAATTGGTTGATATCGCGAGTGTTCGTTCTTTCTCGGTGGGTTATCGCGACAATTCCCGCAATAAAGTCTTGCCTGAGGCCTTAATGCTGACTGAAGACGAGAATATCGTTGATGTGCAGTTTGATGTCCAGTACCGTCTTAAGGCGGAAATGCCGCTTGAGGCCGGTGACTACAGTCCTGCTGCTGACTATATCTTCCGTCTGGTTTCTCCGGATGAGTCAGTGCGTCAGGCTGCAGAAACGGCCATGCGTGAAGTGGTTGGCAAACAGTCAATGAATAAAATCCTGTATGAAAGCCGTACGGCTGCTGCCATGGATGTCATGAAGTTAATGCAGCAAATTCTTGATCGCTACCAATCTGGTATAGAGGTCACTACAGTGGCCATTCAAAACGTGCAGCCTCCCGAGCAGGTCCAGGCTGCATTCGAGGATGCTATCAAGGCCGGTCAGGATAACGAGCGTCAGAAAAACGAAGGTAATGCTTATGCCAGCAAGGTCATTCCCGAGGCGCGTGGTCAGGCTTCTCGTATGATGCAGGATGCAGAAGGTTATCGTGCCACTGTGGTGGGTAAGGCCCAAGGTGAGGCTTCTCGTTTTGAAAGCATAGAAAAGGAATACTCGAAGGCGCCAGATATTACACGTGAGCGTATGTATATTTCCACATTGGAAGATGTCTTTAAAAACGCATCCAAAGTGATGGTCGATACTGAAGGCGGCAATAATATGATGTATCTGCCCATCGATAAACTGATCGAGCAAACATCGGCCCCCACACCAGCATCAGCTACAACATCGGCGTCATCCAGTGCCGTTACTTCCTCCAGCAGTACTGCGTCAGCCTCTGGCAGTGATGCCAGTGCAGCATCACGGAATCGTCTGACCCGTGATAACTTTGATCGTCGCTAGGAGGTGGATATAATGAATCGTAATACTGTAGTGGGTATCGTACTTTTTGTGGCGGCCCTTTTGCTGTCATCATCAATTTTTGTTGTTTCTGAGCGGAACTATGCCCTGGTGTTCAAGTTGGGTGAATGGCAGCGCACCATCCAGGAGCCTGGCCTTTACTTCAAGCTTCCGACACCGCTTGAAAACGTGGTTTATCTTGACAAGAGGATCCAGACTATCGAATCCGGTGATACTGAAAGAATTCAGACATCAGAAAAGAAAAACCTGATCATTGACTCTTATATCAAGTGGCGTATTTCAAATCCATTGCAATTCTATGTGTCTTTCGGAGATAGCACTTTTGCCGCGCAGAACCGTCTGGGTGCGCAAATTCGTGATGCACTGAATGCCTCGGTCAACACTCGTACCGTTCGCGCTGTTATATCTCAGGAGCGTGATGTGGTAATGGCCGAAATTCTGAATAATGTGGAAGAGCGAGCCAAGCCTTTAGGTATTCAGGTGGTTGATGTCCGTCTGAAACGTATCGAGTTTTCACAGGAAGTGTCTGATTCCGTGTACTCAAGAATGCAGGCAGAGCGTAAACAAGAGGCAAACAGCTTGCGGGCAAATGGTGCCGCTGAAAGCGAGAAAATTCGCGCTGAGGCTGATCGTAAAGTCCAGGAAGAGCTTGCTTTAGCCAATGCCAAGGCCCAGGCCATTCGTGGTGAGGGTGATGCGCAGGCGGCAGCCATTTATGCTGATGCTTATGGAAAAAATTCTGATTTCTACAGCTTTTACAACAGCATGAATGCCTATAAATCAATATTCGGCTCTAAAAAAGATTTATTGGTTGTTGATCCGAATTCTGATTTCTTCCGCTTCTTCAAGCAATCAGATGGAAATGTGTCGACCAGTACACAATAAATTGAAAAACGGGTTTATTTGCTGAATTTATGCTTAATTAGTTGTACAATGCCGTGTAAGTTCAGAAACTATTCCTAAATGCGGCTCGCATTGCTTACGCAACGAGCCGCATTTTTATTTGATAAATTGCCATGACAACAAGTAACTGGTTATTGCCCGAACACTTGTCGGATATTCTCCCGGCAGAGGCGCGGCGTATTGAAGAGCTTCGACGTAAATTGCTGGATCTTTACCGTACCTTCGGTTTTGAAATGGTTGCGCCGCCATTAATTGAATATACCGATTCACTCCTGGCTGCCAAAGGTCTTGATTTGCAATTGCGCACCTGTAAACTGGTAGACCAGTTATCTGGCCGCACGATGGGTTTGAGGGCGGATATGACACCGCAGGTAACCCGCATTGATGCACACTTGCTAAATCGCGAAGGCGTTACGCGCCTTTGCTATTGTGGTAGTGTCATTCACGCTCGCCCATCCGGCTTGCTGTCTGATCGTGAGTTGCTGCAAATTGGGGCGGAAATTTATGGGCATGCCGGTTTTGAGGCAGACTTGCAAATTATTCAATTGGCCCTTGATAGCCTTGAAATGGCAGGCGTTCAAAAGCCGCGCATTGACCTGAATCATCCCAATGTTTCCCGTGTTCTGGTGGATTCGGTTCCATCGCTTTCCGAGCGGGCTGGTGAGATTTTCTCTTTACTCAATGACAAAGATGTACCAAGCTTGAAAGAGTTGCTTGAGGGTTGTCAGGATGTGCCACAAGACATAGCCAATGCGTTAATTTTGTTGCCAAGCTTGTATGGCTCGGTTAATGTGCTCGATGAGGCCCAGGAAAGCCTGCCTGATTTGCCGGGTATCAGTCAGGCGCTACAGTCTTTGCGTGAACTGGTTGGTGCTCTGGATAATGCTTGTGTGGGTATTGATTTGGCTGATGTTCGTGGTTACGATTATCACTCAGGCGTCAGTTTTGCCATTTTCGCACCGGGCTGGCATGATGCCATCGTGCGGGGTGGCCGTTATGATAACGTAGGCAAGGTTTTTGGCAGGGCGCGTCCTGCAACCGGCTTCAGTCTTGATTTGCGCAAGGTTTCTGCAGGTCTTTCACCTGCCCAGCCCTCAAGGGCCATCAAGGCGCCATGGGGGCTCGATGTGGATCTGGTCGAGCGGATTCGCGAATTGCGAAATCAGGGACATGTGGTAGTACAGATTTTTCCAAACAGTACGCAAAGTGTTGATGAATTCATTTTTGAAAGTGAGTTGGTCTACAGTGAGGGTGACTGGATC
This sequence comes from Advenella faeciporci, assembly GCF_014652395.1. GTDB lineage: Bacteria > Pseudomonadota > Gammaproteobacteria > Burkholderiales > Burkholderiaceae_B > Advenella > Advenella faeciporci. The sequence continues at coordinate 9,971 of NZ_BMYS01000001.1, read as the reverse complement.
CTGGAAAGTATTCAGTAAAACTAGGTCTTGACGGGGGCATTTCTGCCGGCAAGTGACGAACGATGTATTTTTATTTATATGATTTAATATGAGCAAGAACGTAGTTGTTATCGGTACCCAATGGGGTGATGAAGGCAAGGGAAAAATTGTTGATTGGCTGGCCGAATCTGCGCAAGGCGTTGTGCGTTTCCAGGGCGGTCACAATGCAGGTCATACCTTGTGGATTAATGGTAAAAAAACTGTTTTGCGTCTGATTCCATCTGGCATTATGCATCCCAGCGTTACATGTTATATCGGTAATGGTGTCGTGCTGTCTCCCGAGGCGCTGCTGAAAGAAATTGAAGAGCTGGAAGGTGCGGGTCTGGATGTTCGTTCACGCCTGAAAATTTCAGAGGCATGCCCCTTGATACTGCCTTATCACGTTGCGGTTGATCAGGCACGTGAAGCGAAAAAAGGCGATAACAAAATTGGTACAACCGGTCGTGGTATTGGGCCTGCCTACGAGGACAAGGTTGCCCGTCGCGCATTGCGTGTACAGGATCTTTATAATCCGGCTCTATTCGATGCTAAATTGCATGAAGTGCTCGAATACCATAATTTCATTCTTACCCAGCATCTGGGTGCCGAAGCCATCTCTTTTGATGATGTCAAGGCACAGGCCATGGCGCTGGCTCCCATTATCGAGCCAATGGTTGCGGATGTTTCCGCTTTGCTGTATCAGGCTCAAAAAGAAGGCCAGAAGCTGCTGTTTGAAGGTGCGCAGGGAGCCTTGCTTGATATCGATCATGGTACTTATCCATTCGTTACCAGCAGCAATTGTCTGGCGGGTGCAGCATCAGCGGGTGCGGGCGTTGGTCCACAGCGTCTGAACTATGTTTTGGGTATTACCAAGGCGTATACAACTCGTGTGGGATCAGGGCCTTTTCCAACCGAACTCAATAATGAAACAGGTGCGCACATAGCCAAAGTGGGTAATGAGTTTGGTGCGGTAACCGGTCGTCCGCGACGTTGCGGCTGGTTTGATGGTGCTGCCCTTAAACGTTCGGTCATTGTTAATGGTATTTCAGGTTTGTGCGTTACTAAACTTGATGTTCTTGATGGTATCGAAAGTATTGGCCTGTGTGTGGGTTACCATATTGATGGCGAGCGGGTAGATCTTCTCCCTTATGGGGCTCATAAAGTTGCCAAGGCGGAACCCATCATTGAAATGATGCCAGGCTGGACTGAATCTACTGTTGGAGTCAAAGAGTACGACCGGTTACCCGAAAATGCCCGTCATTTCCTTGATCGTGTTGCTGAAATTTGCGAAGTGCCTATTGATATGATTTCAACGGGTCCAGATCGCATGGAAACCATTCTTCGTCGTCATCCATTCCTGGATTAACCGGTACAGGTGAATATATGTCGTTGCCAACAAGTACTGATAGCGATTTATGGGTCAGTTGGGATGAGTATCATCACCTGGTTGAAAGACTGGGTCTGATCGTCTACAAATCTGGCTGGAAGTTTGATAGCATAGTTTGTCTGGCACGCGGTGGTGTTCGTGTGGGCGATGTGCTTTCCCGTGTGTTTGATGTTCCCTTGGGTATTTTGGCTACCAGCAGTTACCGTGAGGCTGCTGGTACGGTTCAGGGCCAGCTGGATATCGCCCAGTTCATAACTATCACGAAAGGTACCCTTGAGGGGCGTGTTTTGCTGGTAGATGATATGGTGGATACAGGCCTTACCTTTAGCAAGGTGCAAGAGCATCTGTTAAAGCAATTTCCAAGTATCATAGAGTTGCGTTCAGCGGTTTTGTGGTGGAAAGGTCACGCCAAAGTTGAGCCGAATTATTATGTTGACAAACTGCCTACAAACCCCTGGATTCACCAGCCTTTCGAAGATTATGACAGTTTAAGGCCACACCAATTGGAAGCCTGGGTTAGAAAAGGTGTGGAAAATAACTAATTTATGTTATAATCCGAGATTACTTCAGTTTTAAGTTGGCTTTGCTGGAAACGGCAAGGCTAATAAAACGTAAGGAAAACGCAAGTTTTTAGTTGGGAATAGATAAGATCATAACCATGGCGTGAAGTTGGTGTAGCGAAACCCCAAAACTTGGCATAGCCAGCCAACAACGTTATGTGATTTTATTTATTTACCGGGCTAATTTTTATTTACCATTAACTGAGCTTAATTGCTTTCATATACATGCCACAAGTAAGATTAAAAGAGAATGAGCCATTCGAGGCTGCATTGCGTCGCTTCAAGCGCACTATTGAAAAAACCGGTTTGCTGACAGAATTGCGTTCACGCGAATTCTACGAAAAGCCAACTGCAGAGCGCAAGCGTAAACACGCCGCTGCTGTTAAGCGTCACTACAAACGCATTCGTAGTCAGCAACTGCCTCCACGCTTATATTGATTCCTGAAGGTTTTATTCAGGATTTGCTGGCCCGTGTCGATATTGTCGATGTGGTTGGCAAGTATGTTCAGTTAAGAAAGGGCGGGGCCAATTTACTTGGTCTGTGCCCCTTTCATAACGAAAAATCTCCCTCATTTACGGTCAGCCCCACTAAACAGTTTTATCATTGTTTTGGTTGTGGAGCTCATGGTACCGCCATCTCTTTTCTTATTGAACATACCGGCGCCAGCTTTCCGGAAGCGGTCCGATCTCTTGCGGGCTCGGTGGGCCTGGTTGTGCCTGAAGAGCAGCGCACTGCTTTCCAGCAAAAACAGGTCAGACAAAAACAAACCGAAACCATGCTGCACCAGCAAGTGCTTGAAAAGGCGCATGCTTTTTATTTGTCCCAGTTAAGAACCAGTACACAGGCCATTGCCTATTTAAAGCAACGCGGTTTAAGCGGGCAAACGGCCAAGCGTTTTGGTTTAGGATGGTCTGGTACTAACCGGCAGGGGCTTAAAGAGGTTTTTGCCAATTACGAAGAACCAATTTTACTTGAGTCTGGTCTGGTTATAGAATCAGAAGACGGACGCCGGTACGATCGCTTTCGTGAGCGGATCATGTTCCCAATTTTTAATGCAAAAGGGAAATTAATTGGTTTTGGCGGGCGTATCATTGGTAAGGGTGAGCCTAAATACCTTAACTCACCTGAAACGCCTGTGTTTTCTAAAGGTCTGGAATTATACGGCTTGTGGGAAAATCGCCAGGGAATCCGTGCGGAAGGATTTGTTCTGGTGGTTGAGGGTTACATGGATGTGGTTGGTTTGTCAGAGCAGGGTATGCATAATGCGGTTGCCACCTTGGGTACAGCTACTACCCCTCAGCATATTCAGAAGCTAATCCGGGCAAGTGACCGGATTGTTTTCAGCTTTGATGGTGATAACGCTGGCAAGAAAGCGGCGTGGCGAGCATTGCAGACCTGTCTGCCGTTGTTACGCGATGACGTTTCCATCCGGTTTTTGTTTTTACCGCCAGAGCATGATCCCGATTCTTATATTAGAGAATTCGGTGCTGATGCTTTCCGGGAAAAAGTGCAGGAATCAGTGGCCTTGTCTTCATTTATGCTGCAAACATTGGCAGAACGTCACCCTCTAAATGAAGCAGAGGGCAGGGCAGCATGTCTTCATGAGGCAAGGCCTTTAATGACGCAAATTCCTGAATCGGGCATTAAAACCCAGATAGGGCACGATTTTGCCAGGCTGGTTTCACTCACTTCTGAAGAGTTGCTTAAGGATCTTGCGCTTTACCAGGAAGAAATTGCCGCACGTGCTTCGATGTCGCTGCAGCCTCAGGCTGTGCATAGTCCTGTCATGTCTTCCGGCTCGGTTATGCCTTCTTTTGAGCCTTCTGCATTTGATGGGTTCAATGAAGATGTTGATGTCGTGCCATTTGATGATTTTGCTCTGGTTCAGTCCAGAAAAGCAAAGCCTTATGCCATTAATGGCAAAAAAGGGTCGGGCAAGCAGGTAACTCCCTTGGCCAAACGATTGTTGCGATTATTGGCCATGCATCCTGTATTGGTGGATCAAATTGCAGATCAGCAACTTGAAGTTTTGAGTCATAGCCCCCATCTGGGATTGGTGCGTGAGTTTATTTCATTGGCAATTTCAAGTGGTGCACGGCATATGGGTGCATTATTGCAGGCCGTCGATGAAGGTTCAGACCTGTATGCCATTTTGTCTTCTATTTCAGTAGAAACCATGGATATGGAAGAGTTGCCTCATCCAGTTGATGAGTGGAATGATGCTTTACAGCGTATTGAAATGGATACCTTACGTAATGAACAGGCTAAGCTGGTTCAGGAAGGACTGAATTCCGAATTGGCGCGCCAACGTTACCAGGCATTGAATAAACGTATTTTATTATTGAGTCGTGTGGTAAAACGATAAATGATGTACAATGTACGGTTGTTCATGCTTTTTCGCCAATTCTAATTTATAGCTTTTTTTATAAAAAATTCATAAGTTAGTGTTGTTTTGTGGTTGTTTTGTCACTTTCGGAATCTAATATGATCAAAGACAGTAGTAAGCCAACTTCTACCAAGACAGCAGTAAAAAAAACAGCAACAAAAACGGTAAGCAAGAGTCCAACCAAGGCGAAGCTTGACACAAAAAGTATAATTAAACCAGAATCTTCAGCATCCAGGCCTGTGATGCCTGCAGGTGTTCAATCAGAACGGCAGCGCCAGGGCGATGCATCCCTATCTTCAAAAGTAGTTAATAAGGCAGCAAGTAATACGGTGGCTAAATCAATTAAAGACACAACGACAAAGACTCGTGTTTCCAGTAAAAATCTTGACACAGATGATTCGCTGAATGATTTTGATGACGATTTTCTGGAAGATGAGGAGCTCTCAGGCAAAAGAACCAAGGCATCGGCCTCTGGCGGCCGTAAACCTGGTCGTCCGTCAAAGCCCAAGAATGACGAGGACGATTTTCTTGATGCGGGTGATGAAGAGGCGGAAGAGGTTCCTGAGCTTAAGCCTGTAAAACGTGGCAAGCGTGGTAAAGATGCCAAAGACGTTATTACGGGTGGAACTCGCGGGCCCTTTTCAGCTGAAGAGCTTGAGGCACGTCGTAATCGGCTCAAGCAACTGATCAAACTGGGTAAAGATCGTGGCTATCTCACCTATAGTGAAATCAATGATCAATTGCCTGATGATCTGGTCGATGCCGAAGCGATTGACGGCATTATCAGTACCTTTGGTGATATGGGCATCTCTGTTTATGACCAGGCACCCGATGCCGAAGCGTTGCTCTTAAACGACAATGCGGCAATGGCATCACCTGATGATGACGTTGAGGATGAGGCGGAAGCGGCATTAACAACGGTTGACTCGGACTTTGGCCGTACCACCGATCCGGTCCGTATGTATATGCGTGAAATGGGTACGGTAGAGCTGCTGACCAGGGAAGGTGAAATTGAAATCGCCAAGCGAATTGAAGATGGCCTTAAGCATATGGTCATGGCAATTGCTGCTTGCCCCACAACGATCAAAGAGATTCTGAATCATATCCAGCGCGTTCGTGATGGCCAGGCTCAAATTGATGAGGTCGTAGACGGTCTGTTGTCTGAAGATGGTGAAGAATATGCCGGTTCAGGTGTGGTCGAGGAAGACGAGGAAGATGTGCCCGCCGGTGGTATGAGCAGCAGGCAGATAGAGACCTTGCGTGATGAGGCGCTGGCCAAATTTGACATTGTTGAGCACTGGTTTGGCAAGATGAAAACCATCTACGAAGAAGGTGGCTACAAAACGGCAGCGTACATGGAAGCCAAGCAGGCTATTCTTGATGAGCTGATTGGGGTGCGTTTTACCGCTAAAATGGTAGAGCGTTTGGCTGATTCCCTGCGTATGCAGGTTGAAGAGGTGCGCGCCCTTGAGCGAACAATCTTGCACACATGTATTGATCGTGTTGGCATGCCACGTGCTTATTTTATCAAGGTGTTTCCTGGTAATGAAACGAATCTGGATTGGGTTCACCAGGAAGTGGCGAAAAAACCTCCTTATGCGGCTACGCTAGAGCGATCAATTCCGGATATCCACGAAATCCAGCAAAAACTTATAGACCTTGAAACGGCTGTTATTCTTCCAATCAAGGATCTTAAAGAAGTTAACAAGCGCATGGTTACGGGTGAAGCCAAGGCCAAGAAGGCCAAGCGTGAAATGATCGAGGCCAACTTGCGTCTGGTGATTTCAATTGCCAAGAAATATACCAACCGCGGACTGCAGTTCCTGGATCTTATCCAGGAAGGGAATATTGGTCTTATGAAGGCCGTGGATAAATTTGAATATCGCCGTGGTTATAAGTTTTCTACCTATGCCACTTGGTGGATTCGCCAGGCAATTACCCGTTCTATTGCTGACCAGGCCCGTACGATCCGTATTCCGGTTCATATGATTGAAACCATCAATAAAATGAATCGTATCAATCGCCAAATTTTGCAGGAAACCGGTGTGGAACCCGATCCGGCAACTTTGGCCCAGAAAATGGATATGCCCGAGGATAAAATTCGCAAGATCCTTAAAATTGCCAAAGAGCCCATTTCCATGGAGACCCCGATTGGTGACGACGACGACTCTCATTTGGGCGATTTCATTGAAGATGGCGCTACACTGGCTCCTTCTGATTCTGCGCTATATGGTTCAATGCGCGATGCCTTTAAGGAGGTGCTTGACTCGTTAACGCCTCGCGAGGCTAAAGTGTTAAGAATGCGTTTTGGTATTGGTATCAGTTCAGACCAGACGCTTGAAGAGGTGGGCAAGCAATTTGACGTAACTCGTGAGCGTATTCGTCAGATTGAGGCAAAAGCCTTAAGGAAGTTGCGTCACCCCAGTCGGGCCGATAAACTTAAAAGCTTTCTTGAAAATCAGTAATAAGTGTGGTTTAATACTGATCTTTCTGAAAGTAATGAGTGATTCAGGAAAGTTTATGCAAAAGTTAAGCCCAGAGGGCTCATAATCCTTTGGTCAGGTTGTCCCCCTGTAGCTCAGTTGGTTAGAGCAGAGGACTCATAATCCTTTGGTCACTGGTTCGAGTCCAGTCGGGGGGACCAATAAAACGCTTTGTATTCAATAAATTAGCCGCTTTTATAGCGGCTTTTTTATTGCCATCATAAGATTATGTTGCATAAATGATACGCAAATCAGGATTTTAGTAATGTTTTGTTGCAATCAATTCTAAATAAACTTGAGGCTTTCTTGAACGACTTGTAAGAAAATTGATCCAACTAAAAGATCTTATTTTAATCTTTTCAGGGTTCAATCATGAAAGCTAGGCAGTGTGATTCTGTGAGAATGTTTTTCTTTGGTTTTTTAATATTGGCGCTCGCAATATTATCTCTTGCCTCAAACAAGGCTTATGCAAATGAAGCAGCTGGCTTACAGCAATTATTGACATTGCAAGATGGTAAAGGGCAACCGGCAAAAAAATGGATCCAGGAAGGGCGTCCCACCTTAGTAAAACTTTGGGCAAGTTGGTGTCCATTATGTCTGTCTGAATTGGACGCTACCCAAGCTTGGACGCAAGACAAGGCTTTTGATAATATAAATCTGGTTTCTGTTGTTTCTCCAGGTAAACTCGGAGAAAAATCGTTGGCTGATTTTAATGAGTGGTATGCTGGGTTAAATTACCCCAATCTTCCAGTGCTTCTGGATCCTGAAGGCAAGATAATTAAAAATACCAGTGTTGCCGTGTACCCAAGTTGGGCTTTATTTGATAAAGACAATCGGTTGGTTCGGGTTGTGAAAGGCAGTTTGCACAGGGATCAGGCAATTGCTTTGGTGCAAGATCCAAAGGCTGATTTAAAGAAAGCTCTCCAGCCATTTTACAAGCCGGTTAAAGATACGGCCTCAATAGCCATGAATCAGAAAACCATTTATCTGGCGGGGGGGTGCTTCTGGGGTGTTGAAGCTTATTTTGAACGTATTCCTGGTGTTATTGATGCGGTCTCCGGTTATGCTAACGGTCGTACGGATAACCCAAGCTATGAGGATGTTATTTACAGGCAAACAGGTCATGCCGAAACGGTTAAAGTCACTTACGATGCGGATCGTCTGAGTTTGTCCGATATTCTGGAATATTATTTTCGTGTTGTTGACCCTACCAGCTTGAATAAGCAAGGTAATGATCGCGGTACACAATATCGTACCGGAGTTTATTTTACGGATCCTGCTGAAAAATCCATCATTCAGGCTGCATTGGATGCAGAGCAGAAAAAATATCGCAAGACTTTGGTTGTGGAGAATCAGCCCTTGGTGCATTTTTATGACGCTGAAGAATACCATCAGGACTACTTGGCAAAAAATCCCAACGGCTATTGTCATATTGATTTGAAAAAGGCTGATATACCGCTAAAAAAACAGATCTCAACAAGCGAAGCGACAGCTTGGGAGAGGTTTCAAAAGCCTGAAGATAAATGGTTGCGTCAACGACTGACTGAAGAGCAGTATCGAGTTACCCAGCAAAACGGTACCGAGTTTGCTTTCAGTCATGCTTATGATAATTTGTTCGAACCGGGTCTGTATGTGGATATTGTCAGCAATGAACCTTTGTTCAGTTCCAGGGATAAATATGATTCGGGTTGTGGCTGGCCCAGTTTCACCAAGCCAATAGATGAAAATGCAGTAACCAGACACAAAGACCTTAGTTACAACATGCAGCGCATTGAAGTACGTAGCCGTATTGCTGATTCTCATCTGGGGCATGTTTTTCCTGATGGACCAAAAGACCGGGGTGGGTTGCGTTATTGCATAAACGGTGCAAGCCTGCGTTTTATTCCCCTTGAGCAAATGGAAGTCGAGGGTTATGGCTCCCTGATTGAATTGGTTAATTAATGAAAGAAGGTGAGTGTGATGGCTGGATTTAAAAATTCTGTATTGGTAGCTGTTTTTATATTGGGTTTTAATACAACTACATATGTTCATGCACAAGTTGAAGCGGTAACTTCACAGCAAACTAAAGAACAGGCACCCATTTGGATTGATGTGCGCACCCCGGCTGAGTTTGAGTCCGGTCACGTGAGCGATGCTATAAACATTGAATATCAAAATCTTGGTTCAGCAATTATGTCCATAGTGCCTAATAAGGACGCATCAATTAATTTATATTGTAGGAGTGGTCGTCGTTCAGAGATTGCCAGACAAACATTACTGAATATGGGATATACAAATGTGACTAATAAAGGTGCTTATGAAAGTGTCAAAAAAACACTTACGAAAAATTGAAGGCTGATATAGCTACTTAATGATAGTGTGAATACATGTTTATGTTGTAAATTGGCACGCTGCATTTTTATTGTTCAATGGAGTGTAGCGGGGTGCCGGTAAAGCGATCAATGTTTGAAAAAAACCTCACCTTTGCCTGTGAGTCGTGAAAGGCGTGCGGCGGTGAGAAAACGTAAACCTGGTTGTGGTGTAAAAAAACGACAAACAGTTATTTTTGATATTTTCATTTAAATCAATGGGGTAGGCTTTTGTGTGGTTTTTCGGTGGATGAAAAATGGCGAAAAGCTTGCGGAAATTGAAAACGTCATGCTATAGTTCATTCTTTCGCAGCAACAGCACTAGGGTTTACCCCAAAACGCCAGGCGGTGAAAAGCGAAACGAAGTTCAGGTGTTAACGATTTAGTTTAATCTGGGCAACGTGAAGAAGGTGGTCTGGCAGATTGGTTTTAACGATTGGCCGGGTGGTTTAAAAAGAACGGTTTTAAAAATTCTTTAAAAAAGTTCTTGACAAACAAAACCACATGCTTCATAATCTCGTTTCTCTGCTGCTGACACAGCAACGCAGTCAAGTCAGTCTGATGTAATAAACCTTCGGGTTTGGATCGGGTTGAGCTGAATGCGACAAGACCTGAATGAAGTTTATCGCGGGTTTATGTCAGCCTCATGATCGTTGGGTCGTGTTGTATGCTCTTTAACAATATAACAGCCGATAAGTGTGGGCGCTTGGAATGTAAGAGGCCACACCAGCAATGCTGGTGATGCTAAATTTATACTTTAAGCGCTCACTTGAAATGAAGAAGTAAGG